>NZ_JBTOQG010000001.1:0-546348 GCF_055283955.1 Pseudomonas sp. HP_12 | reverse complement strand
AGCAGCTCTTTAGGGATTTTGGGTAGCTCGCGTAACGCAGGTTTCTTTTTGGTTGGCATACATGCACCTCTTACTCATGTTATGCCCGAACACAAAATTTCTGACACCCCCCACCATCCCCAAGTAACCAAGGGTGCTTGCTCCTGGTTGGGTTCCTCCTTCGTCGGAATACCCTCACTCCGACGACGCTCCGTGGGCCCGCGCCGAACGGACATCCATGTCCTGACGGCGCTCTCGCGGCATCCATGCCGCTCGGCCCACTGCGCGTCGTCTGCGTTCGGCCTGCACCCAAGTCGCGTTTGGCGGTGTCTGGACCTTTTGTGTTTGGAGGGCAAAAGCAGATCAAGTGCAAGATCAAAGGCTTCCCGGCTGAAGCCAGTCCTACGGTCTAGGGCTATCGCGACTCTCACTGACTACACGCGCTGCTTTAGATCGTCCCCACGCTCTGCGTGGGTATGCATCCCCTGGCGCTCTGCGCCGAAATCTGTCCGCCAATCCATTTCCGTTTGCCTCGACGGCATTGAGCTGTTATCTGTACGTCCGTCCAGTGTTCCGATCGACGGCCAGCCTTTTCAGTGACTTCCATTTCCGCTGTTCCCCCCGATACCCGCGCAGCTCCTGTCGAGCCTGTGGCGGTGGCGGCTGTCGATCCGGAAACGGGTTACCGGATGGCGGTGCGGGAGTTGTGTGAGTTTACGGCGAAGGCGGGGGATCTGGATTTGCGCTTTACGCCGTCGCCCACGGCGCAGGAGGGGATTGCCGGGCATCGGACGGTGGCAGCACGGCGGGGGCCGCAGTATCAGGCTGAGGTGGCGTTGAGCGGGGTGTTTCATGAGCTGAGGATTCGGGGCAGGGCGGATGGCTACGATGCTGGGCTGAACCAGCTCGAGGAGGTCAAGACCTATCGCGGCGACCTGAGCAGCCTGCCCGCCAATCACCGGCAGCTGCACTGGGCGCAGGCGAAGGTCTATGGCTGGCTGCTGTGCCAGCAGTTGCAGCTGGCCGAGGTCAACCTTGCCCTGGTGTATTTCAACATCATCAGTGAGCAGGAAACCCTCATTCAGCAGCGCTTCACGGCGGCCGAGTTACAGGGGTTTTTCGAAACTCAGGCCGGAATCTTTCTGCAGTGGGCGCGGCAGGAGCTGGCCCACCGCGACGCCCGCGACCATGGGCTCGGCGCTCTGAAGTTTCCCCACGCCGATTTCCGCACCGGGCAGCGTGTTTTGGCCGAGTCGGTGTACAAGGCGGTCAGCACCGGACGCTGTTTGATGGCCCAGGCGCCCACCGGCATTGGCAAGACCATCGGCACGGTGTTCCCGATGCTCAAGGCCGCGCCGACACGCAAGCTGGACAAGGTGTTTTTCCTCACCGCCAAGACCCCGGGACGCAAACTGGCGCTGGATGCCCTGAGTGTGATTGGTCGAAGCGCGCCGGAGCTGAGCCTGCGTGTGCTGGAGATGGTCGCCCGGGACAAGGCCTGCGAATACCCGGACAAAGCATGCAACGGGGACTCATGCCCGCTCGCCAAAGGTTTTTACGACCGGCTGCCGGCGGCGCGCAGCGAGGCGATGATCAAGCCGTGGCTCGATCAGGCGGGCGTGCGTGAGGTCGCGCTGGGCCATCAGGTCTGCCCGTATTACCTGAGCCAGGAGCTGGCGCGCTGGTCGGACGTGGTGATCGCCGACTACAACTACTATTTCGACCTCAGCGGCATGCTGTTCGGGCTCAGTCAGTTCAATCAGTGGCGGGTCGCAGTGCTGGTGGATGAGGCGCACAACATGGTTGAGCGGGCGCGGTCGATGTACAGCGCGACCCTCGATCAGCACAGCATGAATCAGGTGCGGCAGAGCGCGCCGGAGCCGGTGAAAAAGGCCTTGCAGCGGCTCAACCGCGACTGGAATGCCCTGCACAAGGAACAAGTCGCCCCTTACCAGGCCTACGCCGCCACGCCGGCCAAGTTTCTCAACAGCCTCAATCTGTGCATCACCGCGTTCGGTGATTATTTCAACGAGCACCCCCATGCGGCCAACGGCGAGCTGCAGAGTTTCTACTTCGAGGCGATCCAGTTCGGTCGCATCGCCGAGCTGTTCGACGAGCATTTCCTGTTCGATATCAGCAAGCGTGAACTGGGCAGCAAGTCGCTGTCCCGGGTGTGCCTGCGCAATGTCGTCCCGGCGGGGTTTGTGCGTCCGCGCCTGACCGCCGCGATCAGTGCGGTGCTGTTTTCCGCGACCCTCAATCCACGGCATTTCTACCGCGACTTGCTGGGCCTGCCCGACACCACGGCATGGGTCGACGTCGAGTCGCCGTTCCAACGGTCGCAGCTGGACGTGGAAATCGTCAGCCGCATTTCCACCCGCTACACCCACCGGCAGGCGTCGCTGGCGCCCATCGTCGAGCTGATGGCGCGGCAGTTCGAGGCGCGACCGGGCAATTATCTGGCGTTTTTCAGCAGCTTCGATTATCTCCAGCAAGTCGCCGAGTTGATGGAGCGCAGCCACTCGGCTGTTCCTGTCTGGAAACAATCCCGGGGCATGGCCGAGGCCGAACGGCAGGCCTTTCTCGATCGCTTTACCCCGGCCAGTCAGGGCATCGGTTTTGCGGTGCTGGGCGGGGCGTTCGGCGAGGGCATCGACCTGCCGGGGGCTCGGTTGATCGGTGCGTTCATCGCCACCCTGGGCCTGGCGCAGATCAACCCGGTCAACGAGCAACTCAAACAGCGCATGAGCCTGTTGTTCGGCGCCGGTTACGACTACACCTATTTGTACCCCGGCATGCAGAAAGTGGTGCAGGCCGCCGGCCGTGTGATTCGGGGTGTTGAGGATCGCGGCGTGGTGGTGCTGATCGACGATCGCTTCGCCGAGCGCAAGATCCAGCAACTGTTACCGGTGTGGTGGCAGCTATGATGGGGGGCAGCTAATTGTCTCAAGGCGTTACGGATCGATAGCCGAGCGCCACGGTCCAACTGCCAGTAAACTGCCGCGCTGATGGCATTTCAGGCGAAGTTTCAGGGCGTTTCCCGCCTGGTCGAGCCCTTTTCTTTTTTGTCTTTTCCCTATTTTTCATCCACGGAGGTTTCGCATGAGTATCAGTCCATTCGCGGGCAAACTGGCGCCTGCAGAATTGCTGGTCGATCTTCCTCGTCTGGTGACGGCCTATTACACCGGCCAGCCCGACGCGTCGGTGGCGACCCAGCGTGTTGCCTTCGGTACCTCCGGGCACCGCGGCAGCTCTTTCGAATTGAGCTTCAACGAGTGGCACGTGCTGGCCATCAGTCAGGCGATCTGCCTGTACCGCCAGGCCAACGGCATCGACGGCCCGCTGTTCCTCGGCGCCGACACCCACGCGCTATCGACCCCGGCGGCCGCTTCGGCGCTGGAAGTGCTGGCAGCCAACGGCGTCAACGTGATGATCTCCGAGGGTGACGAATACACCCCGACGCCGGCGATCTCCCACGCCATCATCTGCTACAACCGCGGGCGCACGACCGGTCTGGCCGACGGCATCGTCATCACGCCTTCGCACAATCCGCCGGAAAGCGGCGGTTTCAAGTACAACCCCACCAACGGCGGCCCGGCTGACTCGCACATCACCAAATGGATCGAGAACAAAGCCAACGAATTGCTCGCCGAACGCCTCGTCAACGTCCAGCGCATCACCCACGAAAAGGCCCTGCGCGCCGACACCACCCATCGCCATGACTACATCAACACGTACGTGGCTGACCTGAAAAACGTCATCGACATGGACGCCATTCGTGGCGCGAACCTGCACTTGGGCGTTGACCCGCTGGGCGGGGCGGGTGTGCGTTACTGGTCGGCGATTGGTGAGCACTACGGCCTGAATCTGGAAGTGGTGAACAAGTTCGTCGATCCGACCTTCCGGTTCATGAGCGTGGACTGGGACGGCAAGATCCGCATGGACCCGTCGTCCAATTTCGCGATGCAGAGCCTGATCGGTCTGAAAGACCGCTTCCAGGTGGCCTTCGCCTGCGACCCGGACCACGACCGTCACGGCATCGTGACGCCGACCGGCGGCCTGCTGGCGCCGAACAATTACCTGGCGGTGTCGATCGATTACCTGTTTCAAAACCGTCCCGACTGGCGCGCCGATGCGGCCGTCGGCAAGACCGTGGTCAGCAGCGGGATGATCGATCGCGTGACCCAACGTCTGGGCCGCCGCCTGTACGAAGTGCCGGTGGGCTTCAAGTTCTTCGCCGAAGGGTTGTACGAGGGTTCGCTGGGCTTTGGCGGTGAGGAGAGTGCCGGTGCGTCGTTCCTGCGTCGCGACGGGACGGTCTGGACGACAGACAAGGATGGTTTGATTCCGGCACTGCTGGCCGCGGAGATCCGCGCGCGCAAAGGCCGCGACCCGAGCGAGATGTACAAGGCGTTGACCAATGAGTTGGGCGAACCAGTGTCGACCCGCGTCGAGGCGAAGGCCAACTTCGAGCAGAAGGCGCTGTTGAGCAAGCTGTCGCCGGAGCAGGTCACGTCGACGGAGCTGGCTGGGGAGAAGATTGAGAGCATCCTAAGCAAGGCGCCGGGCAATGATCAGGCGATTGGTGGCTTGAAGGTCATTACCGAGAACGGCTGGTTCGCTGCGCGTCCGTCGGGGACTGAGGATATCTACAAGATCTATGCGGAGAGCTTCAAAGGTGAGGAGCATCTGAAGCGTCTGGTGGCTGAGGCGCAGGTGCTTGTTGACGGCGCGATAGCGCCTTGACGCTTTTGCGTCGAGCCTGAGCTCGTGGTGCGGCCGAGAGAGTCTGCCTAACGGCAGACATTTCGCCTTCGGCGAGTTACTTGGAAAAGCACCCCAAGTAACCAAGGGTGCTTGCTCCTGGTTAGGTTCCTCCTTCGTCGGAATACCCTCACTTCGACGACACTCCGTGGGCCCGCGCCGAACGGACATCCATGTCCGCAACGGCGCTCTCGCCGCATCCATGCGGCTCGGCCCACTCCGCGTCGTCTGCGCTCGGCCTGCACCCAAGTCGCGATTTGTGCTGTATGGACTACCGCGTAGAAGATCAACAGCAACAGCAACAGCAACAGCAACAGCAACAGCAACAGCAAAAGCAAAAGCTTCCCGGCTAAAGCCGGTCCTACAGTCAGCGCTAATTCCACTGATTGCACGCGTTGCTTTTGTGGGACCGGCTTTAGCTGGGAAGCCCTTGATCTGCTCTTGATCTTCATCCACAAGAATTCCAGACGACACCTATCGCGACCGGAGTGAAGGAACCCGACGAAGTCGGGCCCAACCAGGAGCACAAGCCCTTGGTTACTTGGGGCTTTATCAAGTAACTCGCCGAAGGCGAAACGTCTGCCCTCAGCCACACGCTCTTGATCTTGATTCACGGCTTTTCAAGCCACATCCACGAGGACGATCTCGCTGTCTTCGAGGGCCGTCACCCGCACCACACGCTCATCCTCAACCGCCACACCGTCGCGCGCCTCGGCACGCAGGCCGTTGACCTCGATAACACCCGTCGCAGGCACCAGATACGCCCGACGGCCTGCATCCAGCACGTACTCAGCCGTCTCACCGGCCTTCAGATTGGCCGCCACCAACCTGGCATTGGCCCGAATCCGCAGCTCGATATCATCGTCCGCCTTGCCACTCGCCAGGGTCACAAAACCCTCGCGGTCGCCTTTCGGGAATGGCTTGGCACCCCACGAAGGCGGAGCACCGACCTCGTCCGGCATGATCCAGATCTGGAAAATCCGCGTCTCCTTCGACTCCAGATTGTATTCACTGTGGGCCACGCCCGTGCCGGCACTCATCACCTGCACATCGCCCGCTTCGGTACGGCCACGGTTGCCCAGGCTGTCCTCGTGAGTGATTGCGCCCTCACGAACATAGGTAATGATCTCCATGTCCCGGTGCGGGTGACGCGGGAAGCCGGTGCCAGCCTCGATCACGTCATCGTTCCACACCCGCAGCTGGCCCCAGTTCATGCGGCTCTCGTCGTAGTAACTGGCGAACGAGAAATGGTGATGGGCATTCAGCCAGCCGTGGTCTGCGCTGCCAAGGGATTTGAAAGGTCGAAGTTGCAGCATGATCAGTTCCTCCGTAGCAGGGCCGGGCCTGTGGCAGGGCGCCGCTGGTGATGACTTGTCAGTCGATGGAGCAATGATCTATCAACTAAATATCGATAAAAAGCGTAAGTTCTGCATGAATGCGATCGGTTAATTCGATACGTAGGCCATCATGGGGCCTAGAAACACGCTGCCCTTTATCGGCTAACTCCCTGACCGCAAAGCATTTCACTGGAGCTGAAACACGAATGGGGCGACCATAGGCGCCCTGTCGAAAACGCCGATACCCGGAGCCTGCGTGCCGCACGATTTTTCCGCCGAGCTACCCAACGAGCCAAACCAACTGCCTCCCGACCTGAATACCCCTGAACGCTTGCCGTTCTTAAAGCGGCTCTTTGCCCGCGTGATGGGGAGGGGTTTGTCGCGCATCCAGGCGCAGCACGTGCCGTCGTGGCACCAGGGCCACGCCGATGGCTACCTCAACGGTCATGCCGAGGGCATGAACGAGGGTTACGCGGAAGGTCACCTGGATGGCATTGAAGAAGGCCGTCAGGTGCTGGTGATTCGCGACACCCGGCCCCTTGAGCATCGTGGCCCGAGGGTTGACGACCACCTGTTCGACGACTGGCGCCTGCCGCTGACCAACGAACTGAAAAAGCGCATCAAGGCCGACGTCGCCGAGAAGCTGCCCGCACACGCGCAACCCACCACCGCCCAGTGGAAGATGATTTTCAGCGACACGCCATCGACCTACGTGATTGCCGGCGCCGGGGCGGGCAAGTCGACGTCGCTGGTGTTGCGCGTGCTGCTGCTGAACCACTACCTGGGCTTCGAGCTGGACTCGATGACCGTGGTGACCTTCACCCGCGAGTCACGCAAGGATTTCATCAACAAACTCATCGAGATCATGGCGCTGTGGGGCCATGAGCTGACCCTGCGTCAGGCCCGCGAGGTGGTGCGCACTTTCCATTCGCGGATCCTGCCGCTGGTGCGCAGCCTGCCGGGTTTCGAGCAATTGCAGGCCTTCGAGAACCTCAGCAGTCAGTCCGGCCAGCTGTTCGACGACAGCGCCGACAGCAACCCTTTCGACTTGCGCATCAATGACGCCCAGCGCCAACAGCTAAACCTGTGCTACCGGGATTTGTACGCCGCCAATCCGCGTTTTCGCGAGGTCATGGCGCCCTTGTACCGGCAGTCGCTGCAACTCAAGGAACTGGACCGCGATCACCCGGACGTGCAGAAGCGCATCACCGTGATGGGCCTGTCGTCCAAGCGCGACGAAGAGCTGTGCGACGTCATTGAAGACCTGTGGATTCGCGCCGGCGCGTGGCCGATTCAGGGCGTCGAGCCGATGCGCCAGACCGTCGAAGTCAGCGGCCTGACCTTCCACGTCCACGGCTATGCGGCCGAGCTGGATGCGTGGATCGTCCTGGGTTTCGACCCGAGCGAAGACCAGCACCTGCGCCGTCCGGACGCCAAGTTGCCGGTGTGGGCCGAGTGGGTGATCAAGCGCACCTTGTTTCAGGCGTTTTGCCGCAAGCCGGTCATCTGGCTGGAAAACTACCAGGCATCGCGCGGGATGATGCAGTCGTTGTCCGGCGCGGCCGTGGCGGGGCCGGGGTTCGATTACAAAGTCAAAGGCGAGCTGAGCGCGGCGCCGTTGCTGGACTGTTTCGTCGCGGCCGCCAGCTTCATCGAAAATCTCGGGCTGGACGTGCCGGACGCCGTGGCGCAGATGAGCTTTTCCGATCAGGACCCCGACCGGTTTTTCTTCGAAGCGCTAAGCCTGTTCTGGAAGGCCTTCGAGAACCACCTGCTGGATCAATCACCGCCGGTGATGACCTACAACCGGATGTTCTCGCTGTTCGGTGAAAACTCGCCGGAGAACCTCAAGCTGGTCAGCGATGCAGGGCTGCGTCCGCTGTCGCATCTGATGATCGATGAGTTTCAGGACGTCTCGCCGCAGATCGTCTCGTGGATCCGCGCCAGTCTGCGGGAGATTCGCAGTCGCGGCCCGGCGCTGCATGTGGGCCGCGGTGCCCAGCGTTCATCGCTGCTGTGCGTCGGCGATGACTGGCAGTCGATCTACGGCTGGCGCGGCAGTTCGCCGAAATTCTTCATGGAGTTCCCCAAGGAGTTTTCCTCGCCCTCGACCACCAAGGTCATGCTCAGCGACAACTTCCGCAGCCACCAGCACATCATCGACGCCGCCGAACACATCGTGCGTGCCGCGCCGGCGATCAGCGGCAAGAAGGCCCGCGCCAGCGGCCCGGTGCAGGAGCTGCTGCCGGTGACCGTGCTGGACCGCGACGATGACCGATTGCTCGCGAGCCTGACCGAGCATTACCACGCCGGCGACTCGGTGCTGCTGCTATACCGCAAAGGCAGCGAACGCAGCCGCTTGCCGGAAGCCTTGCATGACCTTGCCGATGCCGATTACAGGCTGCCGCCCCAGGAACGTCGTCTGAAGCAACTGACCTATCACAGCGCCAAGGGCCTACAGGCCGACGCCGTGTTTCTGCTCGGGGATTGTCAGCATCTGACGCAGTCGCCGTACAAGAATCAGGTCTATCAGCTGGCCGGTCTGGGGCGGGAAGGGGATCTGGAAGCGTTCGACAACGCGCAGAAAGATGAGGTGTTACGCCTGGCCTATGTGGCGATCACCCGCGCCGTTCGCCACTGCTACTGGTTCATCGACGCTGCGGGCAATGACGACGGGAACATGCCGCGCGCCTCGGCACGGGTTGCAGGCGACAAGGCATTTTTCGACGATCGCCGAGGGGCTGCGGCACTCGCCACTCCACTCGGCGCATCCGTCGAACAGGGGCAGTACGCCCAGGTGGTCAGGCCCGATTGAGGTACAGAGAGCGCCTTGGAATGAAGGTTTCGACCTCCAGTTCAATGGCCTCGATGATGCGCTCCACGTCCGTCGCGTTCATCACGGTGGCGCAGGGAATGGCGGCGATGGCGATCACGGTCTCGCCGCTGGCCCGGTCAAAAAGACGGGCGACCATACTGCCGGGCGCATCCATGTTGGCTTCGAAGCCCACCGGATGAAAATGCCAGCGCATCAGCTGGCAGGCGTTCGGGAATGTCACTTTGTTCATGGACCCACCTCGTTCAATCGAGCACTTCACAAGCTCCGCAGGGTAGGAAAACGGCAGGTCTGTTCAGGCTTCGGCAGCGATCGACACGTCGCGTGAGGAAGCCTGGCCCGCAGACCACGAGTCAGGTAAAGGTAGCACCGAGTTCTGACAGTGTCGGGAAATAAATCCTACACAATTGAGAATTTCATGTTTCGTTGATCTTTATCATGAATCGCTTATATGCGGATGCATGCTTGAACCAGCGCTGAATCGTTATAGCGATCTGAAAGCATCGTTAACGAGTTAGGTGGAAGAAATATATATCTCCAAACGCTCAAGGCGCCCGCATGAAAGTTGATGGGCGGCCGATAGCAAGGCGAGCGTCAATTAAAAGAATCGACGCAGCATCAGCCTTCCAGAGAGATCATCCATGTCGATAAGAAACATGAATATTGCGCCTCGCGCATTCCTGGGATTCGCGTTCATTGCCGCACTGGTCATTGGCTTGAGCGTTTTCTCGGTTCACAGGATGGCGCAGATACGCCAGACCGCCATCGACATGGAGTCCAATCAACTGCCGAGTATTGGCCATTTAAGTGGGATGCTGGAGAACAGCCTGCGCTTGCGCATCACCTCGTTTCGCACGCTGGTAAACCGAGAACCGGCATCGCTACGCGAAACCGATGCGCGGATCGCCGAACTGATTGGTAAGTTGCAGACAGCCAAAAAAGCCTACGCCTCGCTCCCGGCCGAGGCTGATGAGCTGACCGTGTACAACCAGTTTGAAGCGACGCTGGCAACGTTCCTCGACATTCAGGCCAAAGTGCTGGACTTGTCGCATCAAGATAAGGTTGAGGACATGCGTGCATTGATCAATACCCGCATGAAAGAAGCCACTGACCTCATGGGTGTGCAGATCAACCAGTTGATCGCCCTGAACACGAAGAGCGCCACTGAAGCGGGAGAGATTTCCAGAGCGGAATATGACAGCGCCAACCTGAGCATGATTGCTGTTTCAGTGGTTGCCGTCCTGCTCACCATCATGTTGGCGTGGTTGCTCACCCGAAGTATCGTCAACCCGATGACCCGAGCAGTACGCGCCGCAGAAGAGATCTCATCGGGCGATCTGACCCGCCCCATCGAGGTCGACGGCAAGGACGAAGCGACTCAGTTGTTGCGCGCTCTGGCAACGATGCAGCGCAATCTGCGCCAGACCATCGAGCTGATTTCCGGCTCGTCCACGCAGCTGGCGTCGGCGGCCGAGGAACTGAGCGCGGTGACAGAAGAGTCCTCGCGCGGTTTGCAGCAGCAGAACAACGAGATCGAGCAGGCGGCAACGGCCGTCAACGAGATGACTGCCGCCGTTGAGGAGGTCGCGCGCAACGCGGTGTCGACGTCCGAAGCGTCACAGCAGTCCAATCAGGCCGCACGTCAGGGGCGTGATCGGGTGATCGAGACGGTGAAGTCTATTCAGGACATGACCCAGCAGATCCAGGCCACTTCCGGGTTGGTCGAAGGCCTGGCGGCCCAGGGCCGTGATATTGGCAAGGTGCTCGACGTGATTCGCTCGATCGCCGAGCAGACCAACCTGTTGGCGCTCAACGCCGCCATCGAGGCTGCGCGTGCGGGGGAGGCGGGTCGCGGGTTTGCCGTGGTCGCCGACGAGGTTCGCGCGCTGGCCCACCGAACCGCGCAGTCGACCACGGAAATCGAACAGATGGTCGCCGGCATCCAGACGCGTACCGGCGAGGCGGTGCACTCCATGTCGCGCAACACCGACAGCACCCGCACGACGCTGAACCTGGCGAGTTCGGCGGGCGATGCGCTGGAGTTGATCACCGAAGCCATTGCGCAGATCAACGAGCGCAATCTGGTGATCGCCAGTGCATCGGAGGAGCAGGCACAGGTATCGAGGGAAGTGGACCGCAATCTGGTCAACATCCGCGACCTCGCCGCGCAAACAGCAGCGGGCGCAAACCAGACCAGCGCGGCCAGCCATGAGCTGTCGCGACTGGCGGTTGATCTGAAAGCAATGGTGGCTAAGTTTGTGATTTAAGCGGTTTGTTGTGCTCGGGGCGCGCAAGCCTGAAGGACTAACCAGATCCTGTGGGAGCCGAGCTTGCTCGCGAAGGGGGGGCACTGCCGCTGAATCCCTGGCGGCTGTGCCACAGTCTTCGTGAGCAAGCTCACTCCCACAAGTCCTGAGGCGTGCCCGAAATCTTGAGTTCACCTCAATTCTGTGGGAGCGAGCTTGCTCGCGAATAGAGTGGCAAAGCCGCTAGATCTCCAGCGGACCAACCTCAGTCTTCGCGAGCAAGCTCACTCCTACACGTCCTGCGGCGTGCCCAAGATCCTGAGTTCACCCCGGTCACCCCCAGAGGTCCTGGGAACTGGGTGATATCGCAAGCATTCCCATATCCCACAGAGTATCTATCAGCCATTCCACGCAGCGGGATTGACCAGATCCTTCGGTCGCTCGCCCGCCAAGGCCGCCAGCAGATTATCCACGGCACAGCGGGCCATGGCCTCGCGGGTCTCGTGGGTCGCCGAGCCCATGTGCGGGGTAGCCACCACGTTGTCCATCTGCAACAGCGGCGAGTCCGGATTCACGGGCTCCTGCTCAAAGACATCCAGACCGGCCGCGCGAATCTGGCCGTTCTGCAGCGCGGCAATCAGGGCCTGCTCGTCCACCACCTTGCCCCGGGCGATGTTGATGAAGATCGTCGCCGGCCGCATCTGCGCAAACTGCTCGGTACCGATCAGCCCCTCGGTTTCGGCGGTCAGCGGCACGGTCAGGCAAACGAAATCCGCTTCGCGCAGCAGTTCTCCGAGGCTGCGATAGCGGGCATCAAAGCGCGCTTCCACCGCCGGCTTGGGTGAGTGACTGTGATAAATCACCGGCATCCCGAACCCGAAATGCCCCCGTTGCGCCACCGCTTCGCCAATCCGGCCCATGCCGATGATGCCCAGCGTCTTGCCATGCACGTCGGAACCAAAGTGCTGCGGCCCGATGTTCTGCTTCCACTGGCCGTCGCGGACCCTATTCGCCAGCTCCACTACCCTACGTGCCGTGGCCATGATCAGCGCGAAACCGGTGTCGGCGGTGGTTTCGGTGAGCACATCCGGGGTGTTGGTCAGCAGAATGCCGCGCCGCGTCAGGTACTCGATGTCGTAGTTATCGACCCCCACCGAGACGCTGGACACCGCTTTCAGCTTTGGCGCCAGGTCCAGCAGTTCGGCGTCCAGCTTCACGCTCGCGCCCAACAAGGCATCGGCGTGGGGCAGGGCGTCGCGCAGGCGGGCCAGGCCGTTGCTGGATTTCGGATCATCGATCAGCGTGACCTCGGCCTGGGCTTGCAGGCGCTCCATCAATGGCGCCGAGAGTTTTTTGTAGAGCACAACATGGTGAGTCATCTAAAGAGTTCCCGATCAGGAGTGGGCAGGCGCAGGACCAACGCCAGGCTTGTCGCTCAGCGGCCGGGCCTTGCTGTCCGGCTTGAGCAGCAGCGTCAGCACCACCGAGACCAGCAGCGCGCCGCTCATGAACAGGTACGACGCGCTCAAGGTGCCGGTGACGCCGTTGAGGTAGCCGACGAGGTAGGAACCGGCGAACGATCCCAGCGCACCAAGGCTGTTGATCAGTGCCATGGCGCCGCCCGCGACGTTGGCCGGGAGGATTTCCGGGACGATCGCGAAAAACGGACCATAAGGCGCGTACATGCAGGCGCCGGCAATGACCAGCAGCGAGTAGGACCACCAGAAGTGCTCGGTTCCCAGCGCGTAGGAGCCGTAAAACGCGACGGCAGCCAGCAGCAGCGGCGGCCAGACGAAGGCTTTGCGCTTCTGGGTTTTATCCGACGCCCACGACACCAGCACCATGCCGATCACCGCCGCCAGATACGGCAGGGCCGAGAGCCAGCCGGCTTCGACCATGTCCATCTGCATGCCTTTCTTGATGATGGTCGGCAGCCACAGCACGAAGCCGTACACGCCGATGCTCCAGCAGAAGTACTGCGCGGCCAGCAGCAGGACGCGCGGGGAGCGGAACGCCTCGGCGTAGTTTTTCACCGGTTTGATGCCGACCTGTTCGGCGTCGAGGCGCGCTTGCAGTTCGGTCTTTTCTTCAGCGGTCAGCCACTTGGCCTGGGCCGGACGCTCGTCCACCAGACGCCACCAGATAAACGCCCAGATCACCGCCGGCAGGCCTTCGACGATGAACATCCAGCGCCAGCTGAAGTGTGCGACCAGATAACCGGACACCACCGACATCCACAGCATCGTCACCGGGTTGCCGAGGATCAGCACGGTATTGGCGCGGGAACGTTCGGCCTTGGTGAACCAGTAGCAGAGGTACACCAGCATGGCCGGCATCACCGCCGCTTCGACCACCCCGAGCATAAAGCGGATGCCGATCAGCATGTAGGCGTTAGAGACGATGCCGGTCAGTGTTGCCAGGCCCCCCCACAGGATCAGGCTGACGAAGATGAGTTTCTTGACGCTCTTCTTCTGCGCGTAAATGGCGCCGGGCACTTGGAAGAAAAAGTAACCGAGGAAGAACAACGCCCCCAGCAAGGACGACATGCCCGGGGTGATGTGCAGGTCTTCGGCCATCCCCGACGCGGCGGCGAAGCCATAGTTGGCGCGGTCCAGGTACGCCAGGCTGTAGGTGATGAAGACAATGGGCATGATCAACAGCCAGCGACGTTTGAGGCCGGCGTGTTTCACGGATTCGAGCAGCTTTTCCATTTCAGGCTCCCTGAGCATGTTGTTTTTGTCGCAGCAGGTGATGGAGGTTCGGTGTGTGTGAAACCAAGGGTTCAGGCGCTCTGTCGTCGGGCGCCTGCCGAGACGTTGGCGGCATCGAGTGCGGCGCGGGTGGGCAGGCCTTCCATGTCGCCACGGCTTTGCACGGCCTGGCTGCCGACCCAGTTGCCCCGGGCAGTGGCTTGCTCGAACCCGAGGTTTTCCAGCAGCGCACTGATCACCCCGACGGCGAAGCCATCGCCTGCGCCCACGGTGTCGACCACGTTGGCCACCGGCACGCCGGGCAAGAACGCCTCATTCAGCTGGGTGCGGTAATACGCGCCCTTGGCGCCGAGTTTGATGATCACCGCCTCGACGCCCATGTCCAGGTAGAAACGGGCGATGTCCGCCGGGGTGTCGAAACCGGTGAGCAATTCACCCTCGGCCAGCCCCGGCATGACCCAGTGGGCGTGACTGGCAAGGTGATTGACTTCGCGGATCATCGTCGCCTGGCTCGACCACAGCGAAGGCCGCAGATTGGGGTCGAACGAAACGCTGCGACCGGCCTCGCGCATTTGCGTCATCAGCACGTGGGAAAGCTCCCGGCAGGTGTCGGACAGCGCCGCCGGAATGCCGGTGGCGTGCAGATGCCGCGCTTTCAGCAGCTCGGGAACGATGTCGTTGACCGACAGGTGACTGGCCGCCGAGCCGCGACGGAAATACTCGACCACCGGATCTGCGCCTTCCAGCTCCAGGGATTTGAACTGAAAACCGGTGGGGTGCGCGGCGTCCACGGTGACGTGAGCGCAGTCGACGCCTTCCTGTTGCAGGCTGTCGGTGACGAAGCGGCCCATGGAATCGTTGCCGACCCGGCTCAGCCACGCCACTTTGAAGCCCAGCCGCGAGAGGCCGATCGCCACATTGCTGTCGGCACCGGCGATGCGTTTCTCGAAATGGCGAACCTGCGCCAGATCTCCGGTTTGCTCGGCCACCAGCATGGTCATGGTTTCGCCGAAGGAGAGAATATCGATCTCAGACATGGCTCAGCGCCTCCCTTTCCTTGGGGTGGAACTGCGCTGATTGCGACTGGCCGAGGCGGGCGAGCAGGGCAACCTGATCTCGGGTCACCTGAAGCAAGTCGTCGCCTAGCAGCGGGTACTCGATGGCGCGGGGCAGGTTCACCGGCATGTGCTGAATGAGCAATTCCCACTGTTGCAGGTCGATTGAAGCAGGCGGCACGGCGATGAGCTTGCCTGACGCGCTGCGGGAGATTGCCTTGCAGTGCAGATATTCGACGTATCGGCCCAACTGCTGGGCAGCGTCGCGGGCCGACTGCTCCTGCCAGCGCCAGTTACCGATGTCGAAGGTCATGCCGATGGGCATTTGCAGCGCGGTGATCTGCGCGAAGAAGTGCACGAAGGGCTCGATGCGGCCGCCCTGTTCGGTCTGGTCGTTTTCCACCAGCAAGTGAACGTCGTAGGGCGCCAGGCGATCAGCCAGCGCGGCGACGTCGCAGTGCTCGCCAAAATGCCCCAGCGACACTTTGAGCCAGAACGCACCGCACGCGGTGGCGCGCTCCAGGGTCGGTTTCAATTCGGGGTTCGGTTGCGTGTCGCCTTCGAGCCACAACTCAAGGGGCGCCGAGTACAGACACTCCAGGCCTTGAGCCTGAATGGCGCGGGCAAGGGCAGGGAAGTCCTGGTCATGCACGCCGGGGCTGAACAGCTCTTCGCGCAGCTCGATACGCTTGACGCCGGCATCAACCAGTAGCGGGATGAAACTGGCCTGGCCTTGGGCACGTACATGATCGGCACCGAAGGCGCCGAGGCTGATGGCAACGGATGGTAGGGTCATTATTATTGTCCTCTGAAACCGGTTACATTTTTGTTCGAACGAGCGAACCGGGTAAAAGTTCGCGTCGGCGTGCAGGGTCTGACCTGCGGTATCTGTGTGGGGATGTCAGGTCTGTCGTCGGGTCGAGCCCCGCGCGATCAACTGCGCGGGGAAGTCGTACAGCCGCACCGGCTCCTGATCGCCACGCAGGCGATTGAGCAGGCATTCGAAGGCGGTGATGCCCATCTCATGGGTAGGTTGGGCCAGCGACGTGATGCCGCTGCCGACCAGCGGGTACCAGTCCAGCTCGTCGAGGGCGATCAAGCCGATGTCGTTGAACAAGTGACAGCCCAGCTCATGCAATTGGCGGGTGGTGATCAGGGTTGCGACGCCGTTGGCGGTGAACAGCGCTTTGGGGCCGGGGCCTTCTTGCGCGAGGAAGTGGCGCAACCGATCGCGTAATGATTCGCCGGTTTCGCAGACCTGCCCATGCATGTCGGTTCGCTCGGCGATCTGTTTCTTGAAGGCGTCCATCCGCTCGATCCGCGAACTGGTGCCGTCCTGGGGTTCGGTGACCATGAGTACATCGCGATAACCGGCGTCATGCAGATGGTCCAGCGCCTGCCGGACTGCCGTGACGTTGTCGAGGCCGACGAGGTCGCTGTGCAGTTCATCGACCTTGCGGTCCACCAGCACCATCGGCAGTTCGCGGTGCAGTTCGCGCAGTTCGTCGAGGTGATGGCCGAGGGTGTTCACGATCAGGCCTTCGATGTTGTAGGAGCGCAGGGCGGCGAGGTGCAGGCGTTCCTGTTCGTCGTCGCGGTCGGTGTTGCAGACGACGAGGCTGTAGCCGTGTTTGCGGCAGGCCGTTTCGACGCCGTGCATGACGGCGATGGAGTAGGGGTTGCGGATGTCGGCGACGAGCATGCCGATCAGGCGGGTGCGGCCGCGTTTGAGGCCGCGGGCCATTTGGTTGGGGCGATAGCCGAGGGTGTCGATGGCGTGTTCGATGCGTTTGGCGATGGCATCGGACAGCAGTTGCCGGTCATCGCCGATGAAGCGCGAGACACTGGCCTTGGAGACGCCGGCGAGGTCGGCGACGTCGTTCATGGTGACGCGGGTGCGCCTCGGGGTGGAGATGCTGTTCACGGCCTGGACCTTATTGGATTTATCAGCAGGCTTATGGGGAGAGCGGTTGGGCTCTGAAACCGGTTTCAGGAGACACTAGATCTTTGTGGGCGTCAATACGTGGTCAAGGGCATCTGCCTAACGGCAGATCGTTTCGCCTTCGGCGAGTTACTTGGAAAAGTCGAAAGTCGCACCATCCCCAAGTAACCAAGGGTGCTTGCTCCTGGTTGGGCCCCTCCTGCGTCGGGGTTCCTTCACTCCGGTCTCGCTCCGTGGGCCCGCGCCGAACGGACATCCCTGTCCTGACGGCGCTCTCGCCGCATCCATGCGGCTCGGCCCACTGCGCGAGACCTGCGTTCAGCCTGCACCCAAGTCGCGTTTGGCGGTGACTGGGCTTTTTGTGCATGAAGATCAAAAGCAGATCAAAAGCAGATCAAAAGCAGATCAAAAGCAGAGCAACGGATTACCGGCTGAAGCCGGTCCTACAAAAGCACCGCGTACGCCCTGTAGGACCGGCTTTAGCCGGGAAGAGGCCAGCTCAGGCGACGACATTTTTGCTGATAGCACGCCCTCCCTGTGGGAGCGAGCTTGCTCGCGAATGCTTTATCTCAAACACCAGATATCCGTTGAATGTACCGACCCCTTCGTGAGCAAGCTCACTCCCACAAGTCCATGGCGACTGATCTACCCTTGATCTGCTTTTGATCTGCTTTTGATTTTCGTACACAAAAAGTCCGGTCACCGCGAAACGCGACTTTGGTGCAGGCTGAACGGAGGTCTCGTGGAGTGGGCCGAGCCGCATGGATGCGGCGAGAGCTGCCCCCCGCCATGGATGGCGGATGGCAGCGGGCCCACGGAGCGGGACCGGAGTGAAGGAACCCTGAGGAACGAAGGGCCCAACCGAGAGCAAGCACCTTTGGTTACTTGGGGTGCTTTTCCAAGTAACTCGCCGAAGGCGAAACAGTCTGCCCCCAGGCAGACGCCCTAGATCTTGATCTTGATCTTGATCTTAGCCCTTGAAAGTATCCCGCCAGGCCAAAAACCGCCTTTCCAGCATCGCCAACACCCCATCGGTCAACTTGCCCAACACCGCCAGCACAATGATCGCCGCCAGCACAATATCGGGCCTCGACGTCTCGCGCCCGTCACTGAGCAAATAACCCAGCCCCTTCGTCGCGGCGATCAACTCCGCCGCCACCAGAAACATCCACGCCAGACTCAACCCCGAGCGTAACCCGGTAAACAGACCGGGCAGGGCGGCGGGTAAAAATACATGCACAATCATCTGCCGCTGACTGAAGCGAAATATCTGCCCGACCTCCACCAGCTTGCGATCGATGTTGCGAATCGCCGCCACGCCGTTCAGGTACACCGGAAAAAACGCGCCGATGGCGATCAGCACGATCTTGGAAGTCTCGCCAATCCCCAGCCACAACAGCAACAGCGGCACCCAGGCCAGGCTCGGAATTGACCGCAGCCCCGCGAACGTCGGCTCCAGATATGCTTCCGCCTCGCGACTGAGCCCGACCCACGCCGCGAACACCAGTGCCAGGCCAGCGCCGATCACGAACCCCGACAGCACCCGCGTCAAACTGGCGCCGATGTGTTTCCACAGCGCGCCGTCGGCCAGATCCGTCAGCGTCGTGGCGATCTCGCTGGGCGCCGGCATCTGGTAGGACTGTACCCAGCCGATGCGGACGGCAATTTCCAGCAGCAGCAAAATGGCCACCGGCACGGCAAGCCCCTTCAGGCGGGTTCGCCCATTCCCATGTGCACGCCGCACAACCGGTTGCGCGTCCAACGCCTCGTCCTTCAACACCTGAGCCCTGGGGCTGACGCTGCTTCCGATACCGCCGCCACTGACTTCGCTGCCCCGCGCGTTGCTCATGGCTTGGCGACGACCGCGTTGCCGAAGCTCGGGTCGATCAACTGGTCGATGACCTGGTCAACGTTCGTCCCTTTGCGCACCAGCGCTTCGGAAACCAGAATCGGCGCGGCGGCCTTCGACGCGGTCACGTCTTTGTCGGTCAGCAGCGGGCTGCCGAGGTCAGTGCGGGTCAACTGCAATTTGGCGACATCCAGCGGCAGGCCTGACTCGGTGGCGAGCAATTGGGCCAGCTCGTCCGGATTTTTCAGCGACCATTCCCGGGCTTTTTCGTACGCGCCAAGGACGGTTTTGATCGCTTCAGGGTGTTCCTTCGCATAGCGCTCGGTCACGCTGACCACGCCGAAGCTGTTGAAGTCCTTGTTGCGATACAGCAAGCGCGAGCCGGCCTGTATTTCGCTCGCGGCCATGTGCGGATCGAGCCCGGCCCAGGCGTCGACGTCGCCTTTTTCCAGCGCAATACGGCCGTCCGGGTGTTGCAGATGCAAGAGTTCGACGTCGTCCTTGGTCAGCTTCGCCTGCTGCAAGGCGCGCAGGGTAAACAGGTAAGGGTCGGTGCCTTTGGTAGCGGCGATTTTCTTGCCCTTGAGATCGGCAACGCTCTGCAGGGTCGAGTCCTTGCGCACCACCAGCGCGGTCCACTCGGCGCGGCTGTAGACATAAACCGATTTGATCGGGCTGCCGTTGGCCCGCGCCAGCACCGCCGAGAGACTGGCGGAGGAGGCGAAGTCGACGCCGCCGCTGTTGAGGTATTCCAGCGAGCGGTTGCTGCCCTGGCTGAACACCCAGCTGACTTTGCTTTGGGGCAGCGCTTTTTCCAGCCAGCCGAAATGCTTGAGCACCAGACTGACCGGCGAGTAGTAGGCGTAATCCAGGTGCACCTCGGCCGGTGGCGCTTCGGCAGCCTGGGCCAGTGGCTGTAACGTCAGTGCGAGGGCGCCGGCGAGTAGTTTGAAGGAAGTCGGCAGACGGGGAAGTGCGGTCATGGGTGAGTGTCCAGTCAAGGGGCGGAAGCTGCGCACGGCTGCTTATGACGAAATCAGCAGTCGGAGCGAATCGATCTGCTTGATTGGAATATTGCAGGCTTTGTGCCATTGGCGAGGCGCCGCCCATTTCCTGTGTTTGCGGGGACGGGCAAGTGGGAAAGTGCTACCGATGCAACAGTCTGCTGATCGACTGTTGCTGGGCAAACAGCGGCGATTTCTGCTGTCCGAAGACTGAGCACGCTGCGCAGCGGTGCGGGTTGTCAGCCGACGCGCAGAACCGCATGCTGGCGCTCCACCGTTGCAACAGGGCCTCTCCGAGCATGTCCGCCGTCACTGCCCGTTCCGCCGATTCCGCATCGCGCCGTTCTGCGATCATTCTCAGTTTGTGCCTGCGCAGCGACGTGCTTCTGTATCTGTTGCTGCCGATGAACGCCGGGGCCTTCGGCATCAGCCTCGCCCAGGCGGGGATCCTGCTGGCGGCCAACCGGCTGGTCCGGATTTTCGGCTACAGCTATGTCGTACGTTTCTACGCCGCGCGGGGCGACCGCGCGGCCTTTACGCTGGCGGCGCTGGTGTCGGCGGTCTGTGCGTTTGGCAACAGCTTCATCAGCGGTTTCTGGTGGTTGCTGATCCTGCGACTGGGCTGGGGCCTGAGTTACGCAGCGCTGAACCTGTCGACCCAGGCATTGGCGACCTCGGAGCCGGGCGGAGCGGCACGTCGGGCCGGACGATCCCGCGCGATCATCGCCATCGGCCCTATGCTGGCGCTGCCCATCGGCGCGCTGATCAGCCTGCATTACGGTCCGCGGCTTATCTTTTTCATCCTCGCGCTGTGTTCCCTTGGAGCGGTGTGGTTTGCGCGGGGGCTGCCCGCTGCGCCGCATTCTCTGTCCAATGCAACCGGGCGGCGTTTCAAGCGGCCGGACAGTGTGGCGCTGTGGTCGTTCGTCGAAGGCGTGGCGCTGGACGGGCTGTTCATCTTCGGGTTGTCGCTTCAGGCGCAGACAGTGCTCGGCGGCAATGCGGTCTTTATCGCCGGTGTGTTGCTGGCCCTGCGCTACGCCTCGGAGATGCTTCTCAGCCCGTTGGGCGGGCGCGCGGCTGACAGCTTCGGCGCTGTGCGCATGCTGGTGGTGCTTTCCGCCGCGACCGCACTGGCGTTGACGGCGTTCGGCTTTCACTGGCTGATCGTCGGGGCCGGCGCGATTCTGATCCTGCGGGCGTTGCAATTGCCATTGGTGACGACCCTGGTCGCCGAACGCAATCCGGGGCCGGGCAGGGTTCAGGCGCTGGCGGGCAATGCGGTGTGGCGCGACGTCGGTGCAGGCGTCGGGCCGCTGCTCGCCGGGGTGTTGCTGCCGTGGGCGTCCCCTGCATGGATTTACACCACAGCGGGCGTCGCCGTGCTGCTCAGCGCGGTGGTTTGCAGTCGATACAAACCGGTGCCTCAAAACAACACCCTCTGACCGTTCGGCGATTAATTCGGAAAATCAGGTGCTTGCGTGCAACCTCTTGAGCGTTTTCTGATCTGATGGGCATTCGTTATACGGAAATATTTGCTCGCCATACTGCACCGAGCCGCACGCTGACAAGGACGTTGCATCGGGCGTCACGCCCATCACGAGCCATCAGAACTCCATGCCGATATGAGCCTTTCAACACCTCCTCTGTGGTCCCGCGCGATGCAGCGCATGACCTATTTTCTGTTTCCGACCCTCCTCATCGCTTCCGCCATTTTCTGGTTCGCCGCCGGTAAGGGGGTTCATGCCGAGGCCAAGAACGGCACCCAGACTCTGGTGTTTCTGCGCCACGCCGAGAAGCCCGAAACCGGCCTGGGTCAGCTGAACTGCCAGGGCCTCAATCGGGCCATCGACCTGTCCACGGTGCTGCCGAATACCTTCGGCAAAGCCGACTTCATCTTCGCGGCCAACCCGAGCCGTCATGTGGAAGAGGGCGAGCACGATCATTCCTACAGCTACCTTCGCCCACTGATGACCGTTGGCCCAAGTGCCATCAAGCTGGGCCTGCCGGTCAATATCGATTTCGCCGCCAACGACACCGGTGATCTGGCCGATGAGCTGATGCGCGACAAATACCACGACTCCACTATCTACACCGCCTGGTCCCACGGCTACCTGCCGGAGCTGATCAACAAGGTCGCCGAGGAAGCGTCTGGCGAGAAGGTCAAACTGGTCAACGACTGGGTCGCCGAGGACTTCGATTCCGTGCTGGTGCTGACCCTCAAATGGAACGACGGCAAAGCCACGCTGCAGTATGAAAACTACAAGCAGAACCTTGACGGCGGTGCTGTGGGCTGCCCGAGCTGACAGAGATGCACGGGATCCGTCGTAGAACACGATGCCCTGTAGGACCGGCTTCAGCCGGGAAGAGGCCAGTGTGCTCACCCTCACTATGCGTTCCCGACCGAAAAGTTTGTGCGCCTCCAGTGATTACGCTAGCGTCAGCCGACCCTGACTGCCGGCAGTTCCCCCATGCTTCAACCTCTCCAGCCCCACGTCTCGCGCCTGATACCCTTTCACCCACCGTTCGACTGGCAGCGCATGCTCGATTTCTTCGCGGCGCGGATGACGGCGGGCGTGGAGGCGGTGGTCGATGGGGTGTACCTGCGCAACATCGATTTCAAGGGCAGCCAGGGTGCTTTGTCGGTCGCACTGGCGTCGGACGGGCAACATCTGCTGGCGACCGCCCACGGCGAGGTGAGTCAGCACATTGATGAGCTGATCGTGCCGGTGTCGCACATGTTCGATCTGTACGCCGAACCTCAGATCATCGACCACGCCCTGTCGCAAGACCCGTGGCTGGCATCGCTGGTGCAGCGTCGCCCGGGGCTGCGCGTGCCGGGGTCGTTTTCCGGGTTCGAGCTGGCGGTGCGCACGGTCGTCGGGCAGCAGGTCAGCGTCAAGGGTGCAACCACGATTGTCGGTCGCCTGGTGCAGCGCGCCGGGGCTCAGGTCAGCGAGGGTCTGCATGAACAGCTGGGGTGGCGATTCCCGACGCCGGATGCCCTGGCGCAGGCCAACCTGGACAAGATCGGCATGCCCGGCAAGCGCGTCGACACCCTGCAGCGTCTCGCCGCAGCGGTGGCCAGTGGCGAGCTGTCCCTTGACGTGCGCCATGGCGACCTCGGCGATGTGCGGCGACAGTTGCTGGCCATGCCCGGCATCGGCCCCTGGACCGTGGAATACATCGCCATGCGCGCCTGGCGTGACCCGGACGCCTGGCCCGCCGCCGATCTGGTGCTGATGAATCTCATGACCCTGCAGGAGCCGAGCCTGCTGCGCCTGCCACAGCACAAGGCGCGGGCCGACGCCTGGAAACCCTGGCGCGCGTATGCGGCGATGCACATCTGGAATTCCGCAGCGGATGCGGCGGGCAAGCAGAAGGGCGGCTGACCGGCGAGTTCGAGCGCAAGAACCGGGTGGTTCGGGAAGGGCGCGCGAGTAGTATGTCGGCGTACGGACGATGCCCGGACGATTCCAGATAATCCCGGCGCGCCCGTATCGAGAGTAAAAACCAGAGCAGGAGCCAGACGATGACCTTCACCTACCGTTTCATCGATTCCCCGGTTGGGCAGCTGAAACTGATCGCCAAGGGCCCGCGTCTGGCCGCCGTGCTGTGGGAAAACGACCGCCCGAACCGCGTGCTGCTCGGAGCCATGAGCGAAGATGACGGCAGCGATATTCTTGACCGGACCGAACGCCAGCTCGCCGAATACTTTGCAGGTCGCCGTCAGCGCTTCGAGCTTGAACTCGAATTCCATGGGACGGATTTTCAGCAGAAAGTCTGGCAGGCCTTGCTGAATATTCCCTTCGGCGAAACCCGCAGTTATCTAGACATTGCCCTGCAGATCGGCAACCCCGCCGCCGTGCGCGCGGTCGGAGCCGCCAACGGCAAAAACCCCATCTCGATCATCGCCCCCTGTCATCGGGTGATCGGCAGCTCCGGTGCACTGACCGGTTTTGCGGGCGGCCTCGACGCCAAGCACCTGCTGCTGACCCTGGAGGGGTATCAGCCGGTACAGCGGGGAAGGCGCGTCATGGCGGTGGCTTCGACCCAGGCGTCACTGTTCTGAATCAATCGCTTCACGGTTTACGCAAAGCTTCACGCAACACGCCGCTTGAAAACGTACGCAACGGCCGACCCTTAAATCAATGGAGATGATCATGCCCGGTTCCGCTCAGACGTTTCGCTCCCTGCACCACCAATCCACCGTTTTGCGCCTGCCCAATGCCTGGGATGCGGGCAGCGCGCGGCTTTTCGAAAGCCTCGGTGCCACGGCCATTGCCACCACCAGCGCCGGGATCGCCTGGGCCCAGGGCTATGCCGATGGCCGTGTGTTTCCGGTCGACATTGCAGTCAGCGCCGCGGCCAGCATCGCGCGGTTGGTCAAGGTGCCGCTGTCGGTGGACATGGAAAACGGCTATTCGGACGACCCGCAAACCGTTGCGGAGAACGTCAAGCGGGTGCTGGACGTCGGGGCGGTCGGCATCAATATCGAGGACGGTTCCGACGCGCCGGATCTGCTGGCCCGCAAGATCGAGGCGATCAAAAGCATGGCGGCCCGCAACGGGCTGGACGTCTTTATCAATGCCCGCACGGACGTTTACCTGGCGAGTCTGGTCGCTGATGAGTTGCGCTTGGAGGAAACCCTGAAGCGCGGCCAGCTTTACAGGGAGGCGGGTGCGGACGGCCTGTTCGTCGCGGCCCTGGTGGATGTCGAGCAGATCAAAGCCGTCGTTGCAGGCATCAGTCTGCCCCTCAATCTGCTGGCGCGACAGGGACTGCCCGCCGCCGATGCGTTGGCCGCATTGGGCGTTCGCCGGTTGAGCGCCGGATCCAGCATCGCTCAGACCTTGTGGGGACAGGCCGAGCAACTGGCACGGGGCTTTCTGGAGGAAGGGCGCTCGGAAACGGTCATCGAGACCAGCCTCGCGTATCCGCAGATTCAAGCGCTGTTTGAGCGCTAGGCAGGACTTTTGAGCAGGGTGGCGATTCCCGCGATTCGCCGCTCTGTTACAAAAATTGCAGCCGGATCGACAAGAGGCGCTAGTCAGGTTTAGTCGAGAAGAGTACAAATGTGCTCCATGACGACCCTATCCCCAAAACGCGCTGCCATCCTCACGTTCATTCGAGATCGCATCGCCCAGAATGGCCAGCCTCCCAGCCTGGCCGAAATTTCCGAAGCCTTCGGATTTGCTTCCCGCAGTGTCGCGCGCAAGCACATCGTGGCCCTGACCGACGCCGGCCTGATCGAAGTCATCGCCAATCAGGCCCGCGGCATTCGGCTGGTGGACACCCGTCCGCGGCCGCAGATGCTCGACATTCCCGTCCTCGGGCGGGTAGCCGCCGGTGCGCCCATCGGCCCCGACCTCGATAACCACGACACCTTCACGCTGGACAGCCGCACCTTCATGCGCGTCCCGGATTACCTGTTGCGGGTGAGCGGAGATTCGATGATCGACGACGGCATCTTTGACGGCGATCTGGTGGGCATCCTGCAAAGCGCCGACGCCCGCGACGGGCAGATCATCGTGGCCCGGCTGGACGGCGAAGTGACCATCAAGCGCCTGGAGCGCGGCGATGATCAGCTGCGCTTGCTGCCGCGCAACCCTGCGTATCAACCCATCATTGTTCGGCCCGACCAGGACTTCGCCATCGAAGGCGTGTTCTGTGGCCTGGTGCGCCGGGAATGATGGGCGCGGTGGTCAGCCTCGACGCGCTGCTGGACGAGCGGCGCGTCTGGAAGGGGCGTCAGCAGACAGCTTCGGTTGCCGCCCAGCCCACCGGCCATGCGGCCCTCGACGCGGCATTGCCCATGGGAGGCTGGCCCCCTGCGGCGATGACCGAAGTGCTGGTGACGGCCAACGGCAGTGGTGAACTGCGGCTGATGTGGCCGACCCTGGCGCGGCTTGCTGACA
Source organism: Pseudomonas sp. HP_12 (assembly GCF_055283955.1). Lineage (NCBI taxonomy): Bacteria > Pseudomonadati > Pseudomonadota > Gammaproteobacteria > Pseudomonadales > Pseudomonadaceae > Pseudomonas > Pseudomonas sp. HP_12. Next base: position 520,710 of record NZ_JBTOQG010000001.1, on the reverse strand, counting down.
GCGGCGAACGCATCGTGCTGGTTGCGCCTCCCTACCTCCCGTATGCCCAGGCCTGGCAGATGGCGGGCATCGACCTGAGGCAGTTGTCGATCATCCACGCCAACGAGCGCGATGCCTTATGGGCGGTGGAGCAATGCCTGCGCTCGGGCAGTTGCGGCGCGGTGTTGTGCTGGCCCACCAAGGTCGACGACCGCGCCCTGCGTCGGTTGCAGGTGGCCGCCGAAACCGGTGAAACCCTGGCCTTTGCCTGTCGCGGGCATGAGGCGGCCGCCAATCCGTCACCGGCCGCGCTGCGCATTGCCATCGACGCGCGCCCCAGTCAGTTGCGGGTGCTCAAGTGTCGCGGCGGGCTGGCGCCTGCTTCCCCCGTTCCGTTCACTGCTGACGCTTGAGGTTGCCATGCTCTGGGCTTGTGTCCTCCTGCCGCAGCTGGCGCTGGACGGCGTCATGCGTCGTTGCGAAAACCCTGAAGAACCGCTGGCGCTGATCAGCGGCACGGCGCAGCGCCGGGTGCTGCAGACGGTCAACCCGGCGGCCCGGGCAATGGGCCTGCGTGCCGGCCAGTCGTTGACCGCAGCCCATGCCATGACCCGTGAGTTCGCCACGGTTGAATACGACCCCGACGAAACCGAGCGCTGGCACCGTTTGCTGGCCGCCTGGGCCTACCGTTTCAGTTCACACGTCAGCCTCAAGTACCCGCGCGTACTGTTGATGGAGGTCGAATCCAGCTTCGGCCTGTTCGGGCCGTGGCCGGTGTTCGAAGCGCGTCTGCGTCAGGAACTCACCGAGCTGGGCTTCACCCATCGCATCGTCGCGGCGCCCAATCCTCTGGCGGCCCGCATGCTCGCCAACGCCCATGACGGTCTGGCCGTGACGGATGGCGAGGCACTGCATGAGGTGCTGGCACAGATGCCGGTCAACCGCATCGGCCTGCCAACCGAAGTCGCCACGGCCCTGGCGCGCATGGGCCTGAATCGCGTACGACAGGTTCAGGCGTTGCCCCGTGACACCCTGGCCCGGCGTTTCCCGGCGGCGGTGCTGCAACACCTCGACACGCTGTTCGGGCGCCGGCCCATGGGGCTGGAGTGTTATGTGCCGCCGGACCGTTTCGATACCCGTATCGAGCTCAACTTCGACGTCGAGTCCCATCAGGCGCTGCTGTTCCCGCTCAAGCGCATGATTGCCGATCTGGCGGTATTTCTGGCCGGGCGCGACAGCGGCGTTCAGCGTTTCGTGATTCATCTGGAACACGTGCCAAGCGTCGGCAGCGTGGCCCCGGACACACAGATTCCCGTCGGCCTGCTCAGTGCCGAGCGCGAAGCCAACATGCTGTTCGAGCTGGCGCGGGGCCGTCTGGAGCAAGTCGAAGTGCCGTCGCCGGTGCGCGCGTTGCGATTGCAGGCCAAGGATCTGCCGGCGTTCGTGCCCACTCACCGCGAGCTGTTCGACGACCGTCCGCAGCAGACCATGCCCTGGGAGCAACTGCGCGAGCGTTTGCGCGCACGGCTTGGGGATGAAGCGGTCGCCGGCCTGGGCTTCAATGCCGACCATCGTCCGGAACACGCCTCGCTGCCCGCTTGCCCGAACAAGCCACTGGCGCTGACCCATAAAGTGCCGCGCCCCGGCTGGCTGTTGCCCGAGCCCGAGTTACTGACCGAGCCGGGCGTGCGCGTGCTGGCCGGGCCGGAGCGCATCGAGTCGGGCTGGTGGGACGGCGGCGACGTGCGCCGCGACTATTACCTCGTCGAAACCCGCAATGGCCAGCGCGGCTGGGCGTACCGCAGCGTCGGCGACAGCAGCCTGTTGCTGCACGGCTGGTTCGCATGAGCGGGGGATACGCCGAGCTGCATTGCCTGTCGAACTTCAGCTTTCAGCGCGGGGCGTCAAGTGCGAAAGAGCTGTTCGAGCGGGCAAAGCTCCATGGGTATCAGGCGCTGGCGATCACCGATGAATGCACCCTGGCGGGCATTGTGCGGGCATGGCAGGCGGCGAAGGAATGTGAGCTGCCGCTGATCATCGGCAGCGAAATCACCGTCGAGAACGGCCCGAAAATCGTCTTGCTGGTGGAGAACCTCGCCGGTTACCAGGCCTTGTGTCGCTTGATCACCCAGGGTCGGCGCCGTAGCAAGAAAGGCGAATACCGCTTGCTGCGCGAGGACTTCCAGCCGCCGCTCTCGGGGCTTTTGGCGCTGTGGCTGCCGGATCTTGAACAGGACGTCCCGACCCGGCGGGAACAAGGCGACTGGTTGCGTGGGATTTTTCAGCAGAATCTGTGGCTGAGTGTCGAGTTGCATTGCGGTCCGGATGATCGAAAGCGCCTCAATACCTTGCTCGGCATGGCACGGGCCATGGCGATTCCTGCCGTTGCCAGTGGCGACGTGCACATGCACGCCCGCGGTCGTCGGGCCTTGCAGGACACCATGAGCGCCGTTCGCCATCACACCACCGTGGCGGAGGCAGGGCATCGGCTGTTTGCCAACGGCGAGCGGCATTTGCGACCGCTGACGGTGCTGGGCGAGCTGTATCCGTCGAGCCTGCTGATTGAAACCGTGAACATCGCCCGGCGCTGCACCTTCGACCTGAGTGAGTTGCGCTACGAATACCCCCATGAGCTGGTGCCGCCTGACCAGTCCCCCAGCAGTTGGTTGCGGCATCTGACCGAGCAGGGCGCCAGCCGTCGCTGGCCTCAGGGCGTGCCAGACGTCGCCCGCAGCAACATCGAAAAAGAGCTGAAGGTCATCGCGGCCAAGCGTTACGAGAGTTACTTCCTCACGGTGCACGACATCGTCAGCTTCGCCCGCGACCAGCACATCCTCTGTCAGGGACGGGGCTCGGCGGCCAACTCCACGGTGTGTTTCGCCCTGGGCATCACCGAGCTGGACCCGTCAAAAAGCAATCTGCTGTTCGAGCGTTTCATCTCCGAAGAGCGCGACGAGCCCCCGGACATCGACGTCGATTTCGAGCACGAACGGCGCGAGGAAGTGCTGCAATACGTGTTCCGTCGGTACGGCCGGGGCAGGGCGGCGCTCACCGCCGTTGCCAGTACCTACCACGGTGCGGGGGCCGTCCGGGATGTGGCGAGGGTCCTCGGATTGCCGCCCGACCAGATCAACGCCCTGGCCGACTGCTTCAGCCGCTGGAGCGACAGCATGCCGCCCGCCGAACGCCTGCGCGAATGCGGTTTCGAACCCGACAGCCCGATCCTGCGGCGGGTACTGACGCTGACCGGCGAACTCATCGGCTTCCCCCGGCATCTGTCCCAGCACCCCGGCGGCTTTGTGATTTCCGAGCATCCGTTGGAAACCCTGGTGCCCGTGGAAAACGCCGCCATGGCGGACCGCACCATCATTCAGTGGGACAAGGACGACCTCGATCTGGTGGGCCTGCTCAAAGTCGATATCCTCGCCCTGGGCATGCTCAGCGCCCTGCGCCGGACATTCGATCTGGTCAGAGGTTATCGCGGTTACGACCTGACCCTTGCGACGATCCCCGCCGAGGACAAACCGACCTACGACATGATCACCCGCGCCGACACCATCGGCGTGTTCCAGATCGAGTCGCGGGCGCAGATGTCCATGCTGCCGCGCTTGAAACCCAACACCTTCTATGACCTGGTGATCGAGGTCGCCATCGTCCGCCCCGGGCCGATTCAGGGCGGTATGGTCCACCCGTATCTGCGCCGCAAGAACGGAGAAGAGGAGGTGACCTACCCGTCCGATGAACTGAAAGTGGTGTTCGAACGCACATTGGGCGTGCCCCTTTTTCAGGAACAGGTCATGCAACTGGCGATCGTCGCTGCTGATTATTCCCCCGGCGAGGCGGATCAACTGAGACGTTCCATGGCCGCCTGGAAGCGCCACGGCGGTCTTGAGCCCCATCGGATCCGCTTGAGCGAGCGCATGAAGGAAAAGGGTTACCCGGACGAGTTCATCCAGCGCATTTTCGAGCAGATCAAGGGCTTCGGCAGCTACGGCTTTCCGGAATCCCACGCCGCCAGTTTCGCCCTCCTGACCTACGCCAGTTGCTGGCTCAAATGCCACGAACCGGCAGCCTTTACCTGCGCGCTGATCAACAGCTGGCCCATGGGCTTTTACAGCCCGGATCAATTGCTGCAGGACGCCCGCCGCCACCAGATCGACGTGCACCCGGTGGACGTGCGTTACAGCGACTGGGACTGTTCGCTCGAGCCGGTTGCCGGCCGCGAATACAACCAGAATCTGGCCATTCGCATGGGCCTGCGCATGATCAAGGGGTTCCGCCAGGAGGACGCCACGCGCATCGAACAGGCCCGTGGTGTCCGAGATTTCAAGGACGTGGCCGACCTGTGCATTCGCGCCGAACTGGACAACCGGGCCCGTGCTGCGCTGGCGGATTCCGGCGCCCTGCGCGGGCTGGTGGGGCATCGGCATCGGGCGCGCTGGGAGATCGCCGGCGTCGAGATGCAACGGCCGTTGTTCGGCGACGACTGTTTTGGCGAAGAGGCCCAGGTCGCGCTGCCGCTGCCGAGTGTCGCCCAAAACCTTGCTGCCGATTACGACACCCTCGGCACCACACTCGGGCCACACCCGTTGGCTTTGCTGCGCCATAAACTGGCGGCGAAGCGTTTTCGCAGTTCCAAGGATTTGCTCGATGAAGAGCATGGCCGCAGTTTCAGCGTCGCCGGGCTTGTCGTCGGTCGACAACGGCCCGGCACCGCCAGTGGCGTGACCTTTGTGACGATGGAAGACGAACACGGAATGATCAACGTCGTGGTCTGGCGTGATCTGGCCGAGCGTCAACGCAAGGTACTGGTGGGGTCGCAGTTGATGCAGGTGTTCGGCAAGTTCGAATTCCAGAAGGGCGTGCGTCACGTCATCGCCCAGCGATTGTTCGACCTCACGCCGATGCTCACCGGGCTTGATGTGCGCAGCCGGGATTTCAAGTGATGCGCAGGGAAACGTCGAACATGACGTGATTGCCGAGTTACCGGTGATCAACAATGTGGGAGCGAGCTTGCTCGCGAAAAGGGCCGTCCATCCGCAGAATCTTTGGCGACTGGAATGCTGTCTTCGTGAGCAAGCTCACTCCCACATGGACCGCATCTGCTGCGCGATACCGTGGCGTCTTGACGACGGGCAATTCCCCACAAAATGTTCACCTGCCCGATCCTGAGTTCGGGCGACGCGTTTCTCCGCGACTCAGATCTCCACCTTCACCGCCCGCCCGGTCTTGATGGATTCGATGGCGCAGTTGGCCAGATGCAAGGCTCTCAAGCCGTCGCGGGCATTGGTGGGCAGGGTTTCGTTGCCCCGCACCGCGTCGATGAACTGGTTGAGCTCGATGCGATACGAAGCGGCATAACGCTCGAGAAAGAAATTCTCCAGCGGCTCACGCACTTCGGTGTGCGTGGCGCTGTAGCTGCGCACGGTGCTCGGGCGATGGTTGTCGTTGAGGATCATCCCCTTGGAGCCGAACACTTCCAGGCGCTGGTCATAGCCGTACACGGCTTCGCGGCAGCAATTGATGTGGCACTGTTTGCCGGACGCGGTGCGCAGCAGCACCATCACGCTGTCGTAGTCGTCGATTTGCGCCAGTGCGGGCTCCACCAGTCGGCTGGCGATGGCGATGACTTCGGTGGGTTCTTCGCCTAGCAGCGTGCGCGCGGTGTCGAAATCATGGATGGTCATGTCGCGGAAGATGCCGCCGGAGTGGGTCAGGTATTCTACCGGCGCCAGACCCGGATCCCGGCTGGTGATGACCACCTGGCGCACCTCGCCGATGTCCCCGCGGGCAATGGACTTGCGCATCTGCAGGGTGTCGGGGTCGAAGCGGCGGTTGAAACCGAGCATCACTTTGCCGTTCAGGCGCTCGATCTCTTCCACCGCGCGGGCGGCTTTGGCGAAATCCAGATCAATGGGTTTCTCGCACAGTACGGGTTTGCCTAGCTTGACCGCCCGCAGCATCAGGTCGATGTGGGTGTCGGTGGGCGTGCCGATGACAATTGCGTCCACATCATCCCGGGCGATGGCTTCGGCACAATCATAGGCCGCTGCGCAACCCAGCTTTCCGGCGAGGGTGTCAACCCCTTCGCGCCAGGGGTCAGCGATCACCGTGAGTTGCACGTTGGGATTGGCGGCCACGTTGGCTGCGTGAATGTTGGCGATACGGCCTGCGCCGAGAACAGCAATGCGTAGCATGGGGGGATCTCCGGGATTGTTGTTATGGGGTGATCGGCGTAACGGGTGCGGCTGCACATCAGTGCGTCAGGTTGAACGGCGTGACCACCTGCACGTGGGAAACGGGAATCGGCAGCGCCTTCCACAAGCGATGAAACTGCAGGATGTGCAGAAACGCGTTGCGGGCGTCGACCTGCAGGTTGTGATCGATGATCGCGGCAATCTTTTCTTCCGCCAGCAGTTGGCGGTTTTCCTGATCGAGGTCGTGGCCGATGAACACCTCAAGGGGGCGATCCAGGGCGGCGAAGGCATCGACGATCGCGCGGTTGCCGCCGCCGACGCTGTAAATGGCCTTGATCGACGGATTGTCCTGCAGCGCTCGGGTCACTTTCTCGAAAGTCGGCTCATGCACCCCGAACCCTCCGGTGACGTCGACGACGCGCAGATGCGCCGCACGGCTGCGCAGCCAAGTGCGGAAACCCATTTCTCGCTCTTCCTCGCCACGAAACAGCTCACTGCTGATCACCACGGCCACGTCCTGGGCGGCATCGTCCAGCCAGCGCGACATCAGGTAAGCCGCGGTTTGCCCGGCAGTGCGATTGTCCATGCCGATGTAACCGATGCGCTCACTCTGGGGCAGATCGGAAACAAAGGTCACCACCGGCACACCCGCCGCCGTGGCCTGATTCACCGCTTCGTTGATCGGCAATTCATCCGCCGCCTTGATGATCAGGCCCTGACTGCCTTTCTCGACGCAACGCAGAATCAGGTCGTGCATCTGCTGCGTGCCGATGGACTGATACAGGTGAAAGCGCGGAAAGATCCGAAACGGCGCCAGACTGCCGAGCTGGGCGAGAATCGCCTCCTGCACCGCGTCGCTGAAGCGCTTGGGCGTGTGCAGGATGACGTCGATATGGAAGGTGCGGCCCACCGCAGGCCCGGATTTTTCCTGGGCTTCGAGTTCCTCGAGGGCTTGATGAATGCGGCGGTGGGTCTGGTAATGCACGCTGCCGCGCTGATGCAGGACGCGATCGACCGTCGCCTTGCTCACGCCGGCCTGGGTTGCGATCTGCTTGATGGAAAAACGTCTGGCGCGGTCGAGCATGTGAATCCCCTGAAGCCTCTCGATGAGGTCTTGTTGAGGTCGATTCGGGGCCTCGGTGAGGCTGTCGCAATGCTAATCGCAGTTCTATTGCTTGTACAGATGGAAATTAAATTCCAAATCAGCTGCGTTCTTTAATCTCTGAAAGCCCTTGGCACGGGCTGTGCTGTGCTCAAATCCTTTAGAAGTCAATCACTCGCCAGGAGCACCCATGTTCAAAGACTATCCCGCTGCTTATCAGGTCAGCAAAGGCTCGGCGCTGCAGGTCGACACGGCGTTTTATCAACGCATCCGTGAGGCGCAGGACAGCCGCACCCTGGTCGAGCAGTTCGAAGTGCCGATCCGCACCGGGCGGGCGTGGAAGGTCAAGGCCGGGCAGGTGTTCCGTGTGACCACACCGGTGGGCCCGCAAGTGGGCGACTTCAATGTCTGGAGCGCCGATGACCCGCGCGAACGCATGTGGGCCGCGCGCACCCGGCAATTGCAGGGCGCCCACGTCACTACACACGACCGTCTGTGGTCGAACCTGCCGTTCCTGCGGCCGATGGTCACCATCACCGACGATAGCCTCGCCAGCTATGGCATCGACGAACATGGCGGTCGGCTGCATGACCTGCTCGGCACCCGCTGCGATCCCTACGTCAACAAGATGCTCACCGGCGAAGACTTTCACCATCACTGCCATTCGAACCTGACCCGCGCCGTGTTGCCCCACGGCCTGACCGAATTCGACGTGCACGACGTGCTGAACATCTTCCAGTGCACCGGCTTGAATCACGACGATCTTTATTTCATGAAAGCCTGCCCGGCCAAACAGGGCGATTACCTTGAGTTCTTCGCCGAAATCGACCTGCTTTGCGCGTTGTCGACGTGCCCCGGCGGCGACCTTTCATTGCCAATGTGGGGCCCGGATGCCCAGGATCCGCTGACCGTGTGCCGGCCGTTGGGCGTAGAAATCTACGACATTGATGCGGCGTTGCTCCAGGGCTGGGAGCAGCCCAAACGCGCGGCCTACAACGGCTTGCACGGGTTGAAGATCGACAAGGCTGACTGGGACAAGTAAGGCGGTTGGGATGCTGGTTTTCCGGTGACTGACCCTGCGGGCCTGTCACCGCGTTCAGGCATCCCGCAACAAGTCGTGGGCGTTGAGCAGGCGCCAGGCGATTTCGGGGTTCTTTTCGAGGCCCCGGCGTATGGCCGCAGGGATCGCGGCGCGGGTCTTGCGGCACATGCCGGGCAATTCGGCAATGTCGATGACCATGCCGCGCATGCTGCGCACTTCATTGAAGCCGGGAGCGATATCCAGGCGGATGCCGAGTTGCTCGAACATCCGCTGTTGCAGGCGCTGCAGATCTTCCAGGCTGGCGATATTTTCCAGTCGGTCGAGCAGGCGTTTCTCTTCCTGCCGGGTCAGGCGAAGGATGCGCACGTCCGCACCCTCCAGCTCCAACAGGCGGTCGCGGTTGCATTGACAGGCGCCGGGCGGGCAGGGCGAGCGGATCGGCAATGGGGAATTCATGGGCTCCGATCATAACCATGGGTGGAGGGGATTTATAGCTGTGGCACGGGCAATCGCGCCGAAAACTTGAAGGGCTAATTTGGTAAGGCCAATAGCTTGATTATCTAATTGGTCTTGCCAATGGTCGGGCGGCTGTGTAGTTTTTTCCTGCAGCGCCGCACTTGTCACCGCCCAAGCCACTGCAACTGCGGCCCGCGCTTCCAGAATCCATTCACCACCTCACAACAACAAGATCACTGCCCGGTAACCTGCGGCTCTGGCCGTTTCAGCGACGCCGGCGTGCCTGGTCTGGAGAGAGAAGATGCTCACCGTCGTCTGCGAAAAACCCGGTTCCCTGCTGGCCCTCGACCGTCCGAAACCCGAACGCGCACCCGGCGAGACGCTGGTTCGCATCAAGCGGGTCGGGGTTTGCGGTACTGATTTGCACATCTTCAACGGCAATCAGCCGTTCCTTGAATACCCCCGGGTCATGGGCCACGAGTTCTCCGGCATCGTCGAGCAAAGCGAGGCGGGCAGTGGCCTTGAGCCCGGCGACGTGGTCTATGTGATGCCGTACCTGTCCTGTGGCGACTGCATCGCCTGTCGCCAGGGCAAGACCAATTGCTGCGTGCGCATTCAAGTGCTGGGCGTCCACCGCGACGGCGCGTTCACTGAATACCTGAGCCTGCCCCACGGCTTCGTACTCAAGGCTGACGGCGTGACGCTGGATCAGGCGGCCATGATCGAGTTTCTGTCCATTGGCGCCCATGCGGTGCGTCGCTCGGACGTGAAATCCGGCCAGCGAGCCCTGGTGGTCGGCACTGGCCCGATCGGCATGGCGGTGGCGATTTTCTCCCGCCTGCGTGGGGCGAAAGTCACTGTGCTCGACACCCGCGAGGACCGCCTGACGTTCTGCAAGCAGCACCTGCAGATCGATTCGGCCGTGCTGATCGGCGCAGACGACAAGCAGCAACTGGAGCAACTGACCCAGGGCGAGTTTTTCGATGTGGTGTACGACGCCACCGGCAACGCCAAGGCCATGGAGCGCGGTTTCGAGTTCATTGCCCACGGCGGCAAATACGTGCTGGTGTCCATCGTTCGCGACACCATCAGCTTCTCCGATCCCGAATTTCACAAGCGCGAAGCGACCCTGATGGGCAGCCGCAACGCCACCGTCGAAGACTTCCGCTACGTCGAGCAATGCCTGCGCGACGGCCTGATCCCCGACGCAGCGCTCAACACCCACCGCATGGCCCTGAGCGAAGTGACCGAACGCTTCACCACGCTGCTCGACCCTGCCCAGCGGGTCGTCAAAGCCATCGTCGAATGCTAGGAGGCGCGGCCATGCACGCGACCCCGTTCACCCCCATTCTGCAGTTCGGCACCAGCCGTTTTCTTCAGGCCCATGCTGACCTGTTCATTTCCCAGGCCCTGGAGAAGGGCGAAGCGCTGGGCAGAATCACCGTCGTGCAAACCACCGGCAGCGCCGACAGCGCCCAGCGGGTTGCGGCGCTGGCCGGTGGCACGGGTTATCCGGTGCGCATTCAGGGCGCGGAAAACGGTCGCACGGTGGATGAGGAGCATTGGTCGACATCGATTGCCGGCGCGCTGCAAGCCGGTCCCGACTGGGCGTTGATTCGTCAGGCGATACGGCACGACGTGCAGGTGGTCATCTCCAACACCGGCGACACAGGCTACGTGCTGGACGCGGCGGACACGGCGTCTTGCCTGGCCGCCGAGGCGCCGACACCCCGCAGTTTTCCGGCCAAATTGCTGGTGTTGCTCCATGACCGCTGGCAGGCGAATCCTGAGGCGCCGTTGTCGCTGTTCCCCTGTGAGTTGGTCTCGCGCAACGGCGATGTTCTGCGCGACCTGATCATTGCGCTGGCGGCGGAGTGGGGCATCGATAGCGGGTTTGCCCACTACCTGCGCGACACCTGTCGCTGGGCGAATTCGTTGGTTGATCGCATCGTCTCGCAGCCGATTCAGCCAGTGGGTGCCATCGCCGAGCCGTACGCGATCTGGGCCATTGAGCGTCAGCCGGGGCTGGTGCTGCCGTGTACGCACCCTTGCGTGGTAGTGACGGATCAGCTTGAGCAGTACGAGCAGTTCAAATTGTTCATGCTCAACCTCGGGCACACCTGGCTGGCCGAGCGTTGGTTGAAAGATGGCAGGCCGTCCGACGAAATCGTGTTTCAGGCGATGAACGACCCGCTGCTGCGCGGGAGCCTGGAGGATCTTTGGGAGCAGGAGGTGCTGCCGGTATTTGCGGCGAAGGGCCAAGGGGATCAGGCGCAGGATTATCTGGCCAGCGTTCGCGATCGTTTTTTGAACCCGTTTTTGCAGCACAGGATTGCCGACATCGCGCAGAATCACGATGAGAAGAAACGCCGCAGGTTCTTGCCGGTGGTGGAGATGGGGCGGGGGATTGCAGATTTGGAACAGCCGAAGCTCAAGGGTGCGCTGGCGGATTGATTCCCACCTGACACCCCGAGATTCCATAGTGGGACCGGCTTCAGCCGGGAAGGCGTCAATTGGCACAACGCAAAATTGAGGGTGAACGCACTGGCCTCTTCCCGGCTAAAGCCGGTCCCACTAAAGCTCGCCTCCGTGGCGGTGACGCAGAGCGTCATGGGGTGTGTTCCCACGCGGAGCGTGGGAACAATCAACTATCATGCCGCGCACTAAACAGTGGGACCGGCTTTAGCCGGGAAAGCGTCGGTAGCCACACCGCAAAATTGAAGTGGCTCACCGCCCGCAAGGCCACCTGACAAGGCGCCCCAACGCCTGTGATATCCTCCGGCGCATCCTGATGGAACGTGATTGATGACCGCGCCAAGCCCAGCCCCCGAACGCCGCCTTTACCAGATCACCGCCGACCGATTGCGCGAGCACATTCGCAAGCATGGCATCGCCCCCGGCGCGCGTCTGCCGCCGGAGCGCGATCTGGCGCAGTTGCTCGGGGTCTCTCGGCCGTCCTTGCGCGAAGCCCTGATTGCCCTGGAAATCGAAGGCAGCGTCGAGATTCGCATGGGTTCCGGCATCTACGTCTGTGAGCACCTGCTGGGCGTCAAAGGCAAAACCCGCACCCTGGGCGAGAGCCCGTCGGAGCTGATGCAGGCCCGGGCGTTGATCGAAGGCGAGAGCGTGATGCTGGCCTGTCTGCACGGCAGCAAGGCTGACTTTCGCTACCTGCAGGGGTGCATCGACAAGATGCGCGAGGGTGCGCTCAAAGGCGTGCCGGCGCTGGACGACGACCGCAAATTCCATCAGCGCCTGGCGAAAATGAGCGGCAACTCGACCTTGGTGCGCATCATCACGTCCCTGTTCGAAGAGCGGTACAGCCCGCTTACCGCCCACGTCAGCGAACACTCCGAAACCCGCGAAACCTGGGCCATGGCGGTGGCTGAGCACGAAGCCATCCTGCACGCCGTGCAGACCCGCGACCTGATCGGCGCCCAGACCGCCATGCGCGAACACCTGCGCCGGTCCGAAGCGCGCTGGCTGGACGGGATGGACGCGGAGTTGCGTTAACAGTCGCCCGCCGCAAGGCGGTGCTGTTCAAAGGTCCTCAGCCTCACGCCATGGTCTTGCGAATCCCTTCCCACAAGCCATTCAGGTACACCGCGCCCAGCGCCCGGTCGTACAGGCCGTAGCCCGGTTTGCCGGTTTCACCCCAGATCATCCGCCCGTGGTCGGGGCGGTAATAACCCTCGAAGCCGGTCTCGACGTAGGCCTTGACGATCTCCGCCATGTCCAGCGAGCCGTCTTCCGAGCGGTGGGCGGTCTCGTAGAAATCACCGGCTTCGTTGACCTTCACATTGCGCAGATGGGCGAAGTGAATGCGTCCCTGACCGCCGAATTCCCGGACCAGCGACGGGATGTCATTGCCCAGATCGGCGCCGAGGGAGCCTGAACACAGCGTCAGGCCATTGGCCGGGTCATCGACCATCGCCAGAATGTGCGCCAGGTCCTCGCGGTTCTTCACCACCCGTGGCATGCCGAACATTGAGCGCGGCGGGTCGTCCGGGTGCAGGGCCATCTTGATGCCCGCGTCTTTCGCCACCGGAATGATCCGCTCGAGAAAATACGCCAGTCGCTCGCGCAAAGTGGCCTCGTCGACCTGCGCGTATTCGTTGATCAGCGCGCGCAGGACTTCCGGCTCGTAGCTGACGTCCCAGCCGGGCAGGCTGATGCCGTTGTCGAGATTCGCCTGCTCGATCACCGCCACGTCGAACGCCAGGGTGGTCGAACCGTCCGGCAGCTCCATGGCCAGGGTCGAGCGGGTCCAGTCGAACACCGGCATGAAGTTGTAGCAGACCACCTTGATTCCGCAGGCGGCCAGGTTGCGCAGGGTCTGGCCGTAGTTGTCGATCAACTGATCGCGGGAAGGCAAGCCACGCTTGATGTCTTCGTGGACCGGCACGCTCTCGATGACCTCCAGCTCAAGGCCGTGGGCATTCACCGTGGCTTTCAGGGCGGCGATTTTCTCCAGCGGCCAGACCTCGCCCACCGGGATGTCGTAGATGGCGGAGACCACGCCGGTCATGCCGGGGATCTGACGAATATAGGGCAGGGTGACGGGATCGCTGTCGCCGTACCAACGGAAGGTCATCTTCATTGCGCAGTCCTTGTTGTTATGGGGAGCGGGCCGCTCAAGACCGCCTGTGCTTCATTGAAGCCGGCCGGAGCGTGGCGTGCGCAGCAGCATAGATTGGTCAGGCCAAATTATGCAAATCCCGACCGTCGAGCCATAAATCGGCAAATAAATCGCCTTTTCGATTTCCATAACCCGGATTGCGGGTCTAGTATCGGCTGCATTCGGATATTTGGTCAGGCCAATTCTGCGATTCCCGAAGGATGCTTTATCCCTCGGTAAACAGCGTGTGAATCAGGGCCCGGGCGCTAGACGAAGCTCTAACGACGTCTTACTCATAAAAATAATTAGGAGGACTCGCCATGCAGAAAGGGCGCTGGTTGGTAATTTTTCTGTGCTTCCTCGCGGTGGCCATCAACTACATCGACAGGGCCAACCTCGCGGTTGCCGCCCCCTACATCCAGAAAGAGCTCGATTTGGGCTCAGGGCAAATGGGCCTGCTGCTCAGCGGCTTCTTCTGGACCTACGCACTCATGCAAATGCCGTTTGGCTGGTTCGTCGACAAGATCGGCGCGCGCATCGCGCTGCCCCTCGCAGTGGCCTGGTGGTCGCTGTTCACGGCGGCCACGGCGGCGGCCGGGAGCCTGGCGGCGATGTTCGGTTGCCGGCTGATGCTCGGCGTGGGGGAGGCGGGGGCGTATCCGTCCTGCGCGAAAATCGTCAGCCAGTGGTTCGACGTCAAGGAACGCGGCTTTGCCACCAGCATCTTCGACAGCGGCTCGCGGGTCGGCTCGGCGCTGTCCATCCCGCTGGTGGCGCTGATCATCGAGCTGTGGGGCTGGCGCGCGTCGTTCATCATCACCGGCGCAGTGGGTTTGATCTGGGTCGTGGGCTGGTTCCTGATCTACAAGGAGCCCCAGGCCGTTGCGGCCATCGAGCAGCATGAGGCGGGCAAGGCGGCGACTCTCGCCGCACGGCCGAAAGTGAAATGGGCGTCGCTGTTTCGTCACCGCACCCTGTGGGGGATGATGCTGGGCTTCTTCTGCCTGAACTTCGTGATCTATTTCTTCATCACCTGGTTCCCCACCTACCTGGTCACCGAACGCGGTTTCTCGCTGAAATCCCTCGGAACGCTCGGCACCATTCCGGCAATCGCATCCATCGTCGGCGGCTGGATCGGCGGACTCACCTCCGACGCGCTGTACCGTCGTGGCTGGAGCCTGACCGCTGCGCGCAAGACCTGCATCGTCGGCGGCATGCTGATGTCGTCGAGCATTTCCCTGTCGGTGTTCGTCGATGGCACCTACGCGATGCTCGGCTTTTTCAGCCTGGCCTATGCGAGCCTGGCGTTTGCCGGCGCGAGCATCTGGTGCCTGCCGGCTGACGTCGCGCCGACCCCGGCCCATGTGGCGTCGATTGGCGGCATTCAGAACTTTGCGTCGAACACCGCCGGCATCTTCATCACCACCTTCACCGGCTTCATGCTGGTGATCGGCAACGGCTCGTTCACCGCGCCGCTGCTCACCGCCGGGGCGTTTGCGCTGCTGGGGGCGTTCAGCTACCTGTTCATCGTCGGCAAGATCGAGCCGTTTTCCACGACGCCGGAGGATGCCGCGCCGCTGGATGCATCTGCAGTCGCCCAGCGCACCTGAGTGTTAGGCCGGATGTGGGCATTACTATTGCGGTGTGACCACTAACGCATTCCCGGCTAAAGCCGGTCCCACAAGTCGGCGTTCCAGCCAGTCCCATTGAATGCACGCGGTGGTTTAGTGGGACCGGCTTTAGCCGGGAAGAGGCCAGTGCAGGCACCGCCACCTTTGCGGTGTAACCACCGACGCTTTCCCGGCTGAAGCCGGTCCCACAAGTCGTCGTTCCAGCAAGTCCCATTGAATGCACGCGGATGGTTTAGTGGGGCCGGCTTTAGCCGGGAAGAGGCCGGCGCAGGCACCCTCACGTTCGCGGTGTGATTGACGCGTTCCCGGCCGCATCCGCTTCACACCCCTTCGGCTTTCACCGCCGCGCGAATCGCCTCCAACAGCATCTGGCACGCCGGGTTGTCGTTGTCCGAGCGCCAGACCAGGTGCAGCTCGCTCTGCACCCCCTCGCCGAGATCGATGTCGCGGAACGTCACACCCTTGAACACCACATTGGCGGCGCAGCGGGGCACCAGCGCCAGGCCCATGCCGGCATTCACCAGCGCCAGAATGGTCAGCGACGAACCCAGCCACTGCACGTACTCCGGCGCCACTTGCGCCGAGCGAAACATGCCGGTGAGCAGTTCGTTGAACGGCGGGTACGCCGAGTGGGAGTACATCAGGAAGGGCTGGGCATCGAGGTCCTGCACGCTGATGCTCCGGGCGTTGGCCAGCGGATGACAGCTGGGCACCGCCAGCACGAATGGCTCGCGGACCAGGCATTCAGTCTCATAACCGGGCTGCAGCAGCGGCGCCCGCACGATGCCCAGATCGATGCGCCGGGCGCGCAGGGCTTCGTGTTGCTGGTAGGTGTTGAGCTCGGTCAGGGAGATTTTCACGTGGGGCTGGTTCTGCCGCGCTTCGGCGATCACCCGTGGCAGAAACTCGTACACCGCGCTGCCGACGAAGCTGATGGTCACCGAGCCGATGTCGCCCTCGGCAAAGCGCCGCGCCGCGATGGCCGCCTGATGCGCACGTTCCAGCAGCGTCTGGGCTTCGATGAAAAATGCCCGGCCCGCCGCGGTCAAGGCGACGCTGCGGGTGTTGCGGTTGAACAGCTGAACCCCCAGCGAATGCTCAAGCAGCTGGATCTGCCGGCTCAGCGGCGGCTGGGTCATGTTCAGCCGTTCGGCAGCCCGCCGGAAATTGAGTTCGGTGGCGACGGTGGTGAAGCAGCGTAGCTGGGCAAGCTCGAACATTGATCTATTCCGGGTATCAATCAACAGTCAATCTAGATTAGACGGGAACAATGCGGCGGTCCATGATCGGCTCATCACCTGCATTTCCCACGCTCATCCCAAAAAAAATACAAAGACCGGGAGTCGCACCTTGAACCGCACCGTTCCCATTAGTGAACCCACTCATAACGCCGATCCCACTGTTCTGGCCCGCGCGGCCGCGAAAGTGAAGCGTCATGTGTTGCCGTTGTTCGTGATCATGTTCATCGTCAACTACATCGACCGGGTCAACATCGGCTTCGTCCGCAGCCACATGGAAACCGACCTGGGCATCGGCGCCGCTGCCTACGGGCTCGGCGCCGGGCTGTTTTTCGTCGGCTACGCGCTGTTCGAAGTCCCGTCGAACATGCTTCTGCAACGCTTCGGCGCCCGCGCCTGGCTGACGCGCATCATGTTCACCTGGGGCGCAGCGGCGATGGCCATGGCCTTCGTGCGCGGCGAAACCAGTTTCTATGTGCTGCGCTTCATCCTCGGCGCGGCGGAAGCGGGGTTCTTCCCCGGCATTATTTATTACTTCACCCAGTGGCTGCCTTCCAGCGAACGCGGCAAGGCCATGGCCATCTTCCTCAGCGGCTCGGCCATTGCCTCGGTGATTTCCGGGCCGGTGTCCGGGGCGTTGCTCGGCGTCAGCGGCATGAACCTGCACGGCTGGCAGTGGATGTTCATCATCGAAGGCTTCGCCTCCATCGCCCTGTGCGGCTTTGTCTGGTTCTGGCTGCAGTCCCATCCCCGCGAGGCGAAATGGCTGAGCGAAGAAGAGAAGGGCGCACTGATCAGCGCCATCGACGCGGAACAGCGCGCCCGTGAAGCGGCGCAAGTGATCAAGCCGTCGATCTTCAAGCTGCTCGCCGACCGGCAGATCATGCTCTTTTGCTTCATCTACTTTTCCGTGGCCCTGACCATCTACGGCGCGACCTTCTGGCTGCCGAGCATGATCAAGAAGATGGGCAGCCTCAGCGATTTCGAAGTCGGCCTGTTCAACTCGATTCCGTGGATCATCTCGATCATCGCCATGTACGGCTTCGCCGCGCTGGCGGCCCGCTTCAAGCACCAACAGGCGTGGGTCGCGGTCACCCTCGTGATTGCCGCGTGCGGGATGTTCATGTCCACCGTCGGCGGGCCGATCTTCGCCTTCGTCGCCATCTGCTTCGCGGCCATCGGTTTCAAGGCGGCTTCGGCGCTGTTCTGGCCGATTCCCCAAGGCTATCTGGACGCGCGCATCGCAGCGGCGGTGATCGCGCTGATCAACTCGATCGGCAACCTCGGCGGCTTCGTGGCGCCCACCGCGTTCGGCTTTCTGGAGCAGAAAACCGGCTCCATTCAAGGCGGCATGTACGGCCTGGCACTCACCTCATTGGTGGCGGCCGTGGTGATCTTTTTCGCCCGTACCACACCGAAAGGCGACCCACACCGCCCAAAGCTTGAAGACGCTGCGCCACTGCAAGCAGCCGCGTCGCTCAGCTCACCGTCCAGCGTCAAACCCTAGCCTCACACCCTGATTGACCGGGAGAAGTCATTTGAAAATCACACGCGTCACCGTCACCCCGATTGCCTTCCGCGATCCGCCGTTGCTCAACGCCAGCGGCATCCACGAGCCCTTCGCCCTGCGCTCGATCATCGAAGTCGAAACCGACAACGGCTACCTCGGCCTGGGAGAAAGCTACGGCGATGCCCCGGCCCTGGCGATCCAGCAGCAGTTGCAGAGCCAGTTGATCGGCATGGACCCGTTCAACCTCAACCAGCTGCGGGCGGTGGTCAAAGCGACGGTGGCGGCGAACAAACCCACTTCGGTAGCGGGTGCCGAATTGGCGCCGGGTTCCCATGCCAGCAAAGCGGTGAGCAATGCCTATTCGGCGTTTGAAGTGGCGTTTCTGGATGTGCAGGCACGTTCCATGAATCTGCCATTGGTTGACCTGCTGGGCGGTGCCGTTCGCGACCGCGTGCCGTTCAGTGCGTACCTGTTCTTCAAATACGCCCAGCACGCCGATTCGCCCTACGCGCCCGACAGCTGGGGTGAAGCGCTGAGCGAAGAGCAGATCGTCGCCCAGGCGCGGCGGATGATCGAAGCCTACGGCTTCAAAAGCATCAAACTCAAAGCCGGCGCCCTGGACCCGGAACACGAAGTGTCCTGCATCAAAGCGTTGAAAAAGGCCTTCCCGGGCTACCCACTGCGCATCGACCCCAACGGCAACTGGTCGCTGGAAACCTCGATCCGCATGGCCGAACTGCTCGGCGATGACCTGCAATACTACGAAGACCCGACGCCGGGGCTGGAAGGCATGGCCGAACTGCATACACGCACCGGCATGCCGCTGGCGACCAACATGGTCGTCACCGACTTCGACGAATTCCGCCGCAGCGTCGCGCTGAACAGCGTGCAGATCGTCCTCGCCGACCACCATTACTGGGGTGGCCTGCGCGACACCCAGGCGCTGGCAAAAATGTGCGACACCTTCGGCCTCGGCGTCTCCATGCACTCCAACTCCCACCTGGGCATCAGCCTCATGGCCATGACCCACGTCGCCGCCGCCGTCCCCAACCTCGACTTCGCCTGCGACACCCACTACCCGTGGCAAGAACCGGACGAAGAAGTCATCAAAGGCGGCAAACTGCCCATCATCGACGGGTGCGTCCACCTCACCCGCGAACCTGGGTTGGGGCTTGAACTGGACTACGACCAGCTGGGCAAACTCAATGACCAATTCCTGACGTGCGGAATTCGCCAGCGGGATGATGTGCGGCAAATGCAGAAATACAAACCGGAGTGGAAGGCGGTGAAGCCGAGGTATTGAGGTTGGGGGGTGGGGCTGCACGAACGGCGCCGTTTGGGATACCGCATTCGCGAGCAAGCTCGCTCCCACAAATACCATTCAGTCCGAAGATCCTTCAGCGCCTGAACTGGCCTCTTCCCGGCTAAAGCCAGTCCTACGAGACCGCGTCCAGCCAGTGAGGGACGCGTGACCTCACTGTAGGACCGGCTTCAGCCGGGAAGCCTTTGATCTGCTCTTGATCTTCATACCCAAAAGGCTCAAACACCGCAAAACGCGACTTGGGTGCAGGCTGAACGGAGGTCTCGCGGAGTGGGCCGAGCCGCATGGATGCGGCAAGAGCGCCGTCAGGACATGGATGTCCGTTCGGCGCGGGCCCACGGAGCGAGACCGGAGTGAAGGAACCCTGAGGAACGAAGGGCCCAACCAGGAGCAGGCACCCTTGGTTACTTGGGGTGCTTTTCCAAGTAACTCGCCGAAGGCGAAACAGTCCGCCCCAGGCGGACGCCCTTGATCTCAAGTATCTTGATCTTTAAGGGGAACCCGCCCGCAACCGCAATAGACGAGCCCCGTCAAACGGATCAACCAACCAATGCCCCCGCACCCCGAAAACCTCACCCAATAACTCCGGCGACAACACATCAAAGGGCGAACCCAACGCCACCAACCGCCCGCCGTCCATCACCGCCAGACGATCACACCCCAGCGCCTGATTCAAATCATGCAACGCCACCACCGTCGTCACCGGCAAATCCTGCACCAACCGCAAAATCGACAACTGCTGCTGAATATCCAGATGATTCGTTGGCTCATCCAGCAACAACACCTGCGGCCGCTGCGCCAAAGCCCGCGCAATATGACCCCGCTGCTGCTCCCCACCCGACAACGTATGCCACGCCCGATGCCCCAAGTGCTGCAAACTCACATCCGCCAGCGCCTGCGCCACAATCCGGTCATCGTCCGCGCCCCACGGCGCCAGCGCCGACAGCCACGGCGTACGGCCCAACTCAACCGCCTGCAACAGACTGATCGAATCCCCCGTCTGCGCGTGCTGCTCCACCACCGCCACCTGCCGCGCAATGTCCCGCCGGCTCAGCGACGACAAGCGCCTCCCGCCCAAGTGAACGTCGCCCCGAGACGGCTTTTGAATCCCCGCCAGCAGCTTCAGCAGCGTCGACTTCCCCGAGCCATTCGGCCCGACGATCCCCAGGTTTTCCCCCGGCCGAATCGCCAGGCTCACCCCACTGAGCAGTTGCGCGCCCTTGACCGAATAACTCAGGTCACTCCCTTCCAGCATGGTGCCGGGCACCTCCTCACGGGCGTTCATCGAGGACGATTCCCGCGGACCAGAATCATGGCAAAAACCGGCGCGCCCACCAGCGCCGTGATGACCCCGATCGGCAACACCTGACCCTTGATCAAGGTGCGCGACAGCACATCGGCGGCAATCATGAACAGCGCGCCAATCAGGGCGCTCAAGGGCAACAAGCGGGCATGACGTACCCCGGCCATCAGGCGCACCGCGTGGGGAATCACCAGACCGACGAAGCCGATGGACCCGACGATCGACACCATCACCGCCGTCATCAGCGCGGCGGTGAGAATCAGCACGGCCTGCACCCGGCGCACCGGAATGCCCAGGGACGCCGCTGAATCGCTGCCGAACGTGAACGCATCCAGCGCGCGCCGATGCCACAGGCACACCAGCAAGCCGAGCACCACGACCGGCACCGACAGCGCCACCGACGACCAGCGCACGCCGCTGAGATTGCCCAGCAACCAGAACATAATCCCGCGGGCCTGCTCGGCATTGGCCGACTTGGTGATCAGGAAGGAGGTCAGGGCGTTGAACAGCTGGGACCCGGCAATGCCCGCCAGGATGATCTGGCCGGCAGCGGTCTGGCCCCGAGAGGAGCGGGCGAGCAGGGCGACCAGCGCGAAGGCGGCGATTGCGCCGGCAAACGCGCCGGTGGACAGGGAAATCGTCCCGGCACCGATGCCGATGATCGCCACCAGCACTGCGCCGGTCGAAGCCCCGGCGGAAATGCCCAGCAAGTAGGGATCGGCCAGCGGGTTGCGCAGTAGCGATTGCAAGACCAAGCCCGACACCGCCAGCCCTGCGCCGCAAGTGGCGGCCACGATGGCCCGGGTCAGGCGGTAATTCCAGACGATGCCCTCGTCGATGGGGTCGAGGGGATAGCCCGCGGCCCACAGCTTGTTCGCCAGCACCTGAACGATCACCGGCAGGCCGATCGACGTCTCGCCGATCGCCACGCCCGCCAGCACCGCCAGCGCCAGCAACGCGGTCGCCCAAGCGCCGTGGCCGAACATTCGGACGATGCTTGAGCGAGGAATACGGAGCGGCATCATTGCGGATGAGTGGCCTGAGCCAGTTGTTCGATGCCGTCAAACAGCCGCACGCTGGACTCCATGGCGCTGGCGTCCATGACTACGATGCGATTGTTTTTCACCGCATCCATATTCCGTGTGACCGGGTCCGAGCGGAGGAAGGCCAGCTTCTTCTCGTGATCGTCGGCCGGGAAGCGGCGGCGGTCCATCCGCGCGATGACCAGCACCGTCGGGTTGGCCTTGGCGATGGTTTCCCAGCCCACGGTCGGCCATTCCTCGTCGGAGTCGATGACGTTACGCATGCCGAGGGTGTCGAGCATGAAGTTGGGAATGCCCTTGCGTCCGGCGACGTAGGGGTCGACGTTGATGTCCGGGCTGGAAAACCAGAACACCGCCGAGACGGGCGGGTTGGCATGGGCGTTCGCCTGTGCAACGGCCCGGGCCAGCCGCGCCTGGTAATCCGCGATCAGCCGTTCGCCACGGTCCTGCACGTCGAAAATCTGCGCCAGCTGCCGCAGGCTTTTGTACAGCGTGTCGATGCGGAAGGCTTCGAGGCGCGTGCCGTCGGCGCCGACCCGGTTGTTCTTGCCCTCGCAATCGGACGGCAGGATGTAGGTCGGGATGCCCAGGTCGCGAAACTGCTCGCGGGTGCCAACGGCGCCCTGTGGCCCGACCATCCACTCGAACTGCACCGGAACGAAATCCGGGCGTTTGCCGATCACCGATTCAAAACTCGGCGCGTTATCCGCGAGCCGAGCGATGCCGTTGTTGAGGGTTTGGTACTGGGCCAGGACGGGGTTGAACCACAGCGACGTGCCGACGACGTTCGGGCCCAGTCCGAGGGCATAGAGCATCTCGGTGGCCGCCTGGCCGATGGTCACGGTTTTCTGCGGGGCGTGGGTGAAGGTCAGCGCTTGGCCGCAGTTGTCCACGGTCAAGGGGTAAACCGTCGACGCCGCGAGGGCGGCAGTGGGCAAGGTCAGGGTGACGAGCAGGGCGGCGAGGCGGCGCAGCGGCATGAAAGCGATCTCCAGATAGCCTGAATGCTTGGCGAAGCAGGCACTGGAAAGTCCATCCCGACAGGCGCTCCTACGATGAGGGCGAGCACAGCGCGCGCGAACGACGCACGAACGGGAGTCCTTCCCCGGACACCCCGCCGGTGAATGAATATGCTGGCCGGCAGGTCTCCTGACTGGCGCTTCATCGCCGTGCTTCGGCCTTCCCGGGGTCACCCAGTGGCAAACAGGAAGCAGGGCTCAGCGCCTACAGTTGCGGGGACAGTTCCCTTTCAGCGCGCAGCACGCGCCTGGGGATTCCCTATTAATTCCGAGCGGAAACCGGCGGCGGGGATACTAAACGATTCGGCGGGTGGAGGCTAATGCGGAGGCCGTGCGCCGGAGCGCGGCTAAACACCTTGCAGTAGCGGCAGCAGCACTAAACCTGCGGGAGATGCAAAAGCTGAAGGAGATGCAGCGCCTGAAGCAGATGCAAAACCTGTGGGAGTGAGCTTGCTCACGAAGATGCCCGAACTTTCGCTAAATCTTCGGCGGCTGGAATTCAGTCTTCGCGAGCAAGCTCACTCCTACAGGGGTTTTGCGTTGGCCGCACGGGCGTCGTTGGTCCAGCGGCTTGAACGGCCAACCAACGATCTTCAGACCAGCGGCTTAAACGGCCAACCCACGATCTTCTTCGGCCGTGGCGTCGCATAGGTCCGCACTTTCGAGGTCTTCAACCCCAGACGCACCAGTGATTCCGCCAGTGCCACCGCAGCGGTCACGCCATCCACCACGGGCACGCCGGCGCGGTCACGGATGAGTTGATCCAGGCCGGCCATGCCGCCGCAGCCCAGGCAAATCACCTCGGCCTTGTCCCGACTCACCGCTTCCATGGCCTGCTCGACGATGGCCTCGACCGCACGCTCCGGCGATTCCTCCAGCTCCAGTACGCTCATGCCGCTGGCCCGCACCGAGGCGCAGCGTTCGTACACGCCGGCCAGCTTTAGACGGTCTTCAATCAGCGGCACGGTGCGGTCCAGCGTGGTGACCACCGCGTATTTATGCCCCAGCAGCATCGCCAGGCTGGCCGCCGCTTCGGTGATGTCCACCACCGGCACCTCGAGCAACTCCTGCAAACCCTCGCGGCCGTGTTCGCCGTAACCCGCTTGAATCACGGCGTCATAGGGCCCTTCGTAGGACATCACCCGGTCCATCACCGCGATGGCCGCGAGGTAACTTTCGAAATTGCCTTCCACCGACTCGGCGCCGAAGCGCGGGGTCAGGCCGATGATCTCGGTGCCAGGCGAGGCCACGCTGCGGGCCTGCTCGGCAATGGTCTCGGTCATGGATTCGGTGGTGTTGACGTTGACGATCAGAATTCGCATGGACAGATCTCGCGCAGAAAACAAGGCCGGGCGTCTGGCCCGGCGTCGTTGCCCACGATATCAGTCTTTCATCGGCACGGGCGCCTGCAGGGCGATGAAGCCCTGATCGCGCATGGCCTGCCAGAAACCATCCGGCACCTGTGCGTTAAGCGCGGTGACGTCCTCGATGATCCGCGACGGGCGGCTGGCACCCGGAATCACCGCCGCCACCAGGGGGTTGGCAAGGACAAATTGCAGCGCTGCGGACTTGATGTCCACTTGGTACTGACGGGCGATCTCCTGGATGTGCGCCACCTTGTCCAGCATCGCTGGCGACGCCTCCTGATACTCGAAATGCTTGCCGCCCACCAACACGCCGGAGCTGTAAGGCCCGCCGACGACGAACTCGGCGTTGTGCTGACGGGCCTTGTCGAACAGCCGTTGCAGCGGTTGGTCGTGATCGAGCAGCGAATAGCGGCCGGCGAGCAGGAAACCATCGGGCTGGGCTTCTTCCAGATCCAGCGTCAGTTCGCACGGCTCGACGCGGTTGACGCCCAGGCCCCAGGCCTTGATCACGCCTTCTTCGCGCAGGCGGGTGAGGGCACGGAAAGCGCCGGTGCGGGCGATGTTGAAATGCTCGGTCCAGGCATCGCCGTGGGCGTCCTGCGCGACGTCGTGGACAAACACGATATCCAGACGATCAGTGTTCAACCGCTCCAGGCTCGCTTCAATGGAACGCAGCGTGGCGTCGGCGGAATAGTCGGTGACGATCTTGTTTTTCAGGCCCTCGGCGAACGGGCCGCTGCGGGTCTCGGTGTCGATCTCGTCGGAAATCAGCCGGCCGACTTTGGTGCTCAGGGTGTACTGGTCGCGGGGGACGCCGGCGAGGGCCCTGCCCAGGCGCTGCTCGGACAAGCCGGCGCCGTAGATGGGCGCGGTGTCGAAATAGCGAATGCCCTGGTCCCAGGCGGATTGAACGGTGGCCGCTGCTTCCTCTTCGTCGATGGTGCGGAACATGTTGCCCAGCGGCGCGGAGCCGAAGCCGAGGCGGCCGATGATCTTGTCGTGCAGACTCATTGGGGGGGTGTCCTGTGCGGTGGGGCGTGTTGGATGGCGCGCGGTTCATGGCCCGGATCGAGCACGATGAAACCGGCGAAGCTTCTTTACTGACTGTTGATTGCCGCAGGGGTTCTTCGGAATGGGCGAGCGTGTGCTTTCACATGCTCGGCGAGCGGCTATCCTCATCCCATGCGACTTTAGCCACGCGTGCGAATTTCAACATTTCAGATAGATCCGTCGACGGCACAGATTTGAGGATTGCCCATAGCCTGTATTTGCGGAGTGGCGTCCGACGCCTTCCCGGCTGAAGCCGGTCCTACGAAGGCGCCGGGATTCTTGGTAGGACCGGCTTTAGCCGGGAAGAGGCCCGTGAGTACGCCATCCATGACCAGCGAGGCCGCCGATGAGCGAGCACATCATTCATTTCCACTGCGGTGTCGATCAGGCCAGCACCGAGCATTTTCGCGATCGCTGCCTCGAAGCCCTCGGCAAGGGCGCGACCGGATTGCTGCTGAATCTGTCGACCGCCGGCGGCAGCACCGCACTGGGATTCACGCTGTACAACTTCCTGAAATCCCTGAAAGTGCCGATCCGTGCGTTGAACAGCGGCAACATCGAATCCATGGGCATCGTCATCTACCTGGCGGCTCAGGAGCGGATCGTCTGCCCCCACTCGCGGTTTCTGATCCACCCCATGAGCTGGTACTTCAACCAGAGCTCGGTGGACCACTCACGCATGCGCGAATACCTGCGCAGCCTGGACAACGACCTGCAGCGCTACGTAAATATCTATCAGAGCGAGACCGTGAGCGCCGTGCACCCGCTGGACATCGGGCGCTGCCTGTCAGCGGAGGAGAAGGTGATCCGCGCCGAAGATTCGCTGGCGTGCGGCATTGCCCATCGTGTCGAGCAATTGCAGTTTGCCGAAGACGCCGTGCACTGGACCGTCAGCGCCAGCTAAGCTCGATCCATTGAACCCGGTCGTTGTCGAGCCCTCTGACTCTATTATTGGCCACATTGAAATGAGAGGTGACTGCCATGCAATCCCATACACCTGACGCTGCACCCGTTCCGCCGCGCCCCGCTCCCCAGCCGGGTGACGAAGAGACAGGATTTGACGCCGACATGGATCCGGGCAACGAAGACCCGGGTTCACAGTTTGATCGGGACGCGACGGTGCCGCTGATCGATCCGGATAAATGAGGGAGGAGGGTGCCGCTGACACGTGTGCTTGCTATGAGGCGTACATTGCTTTTTTGACTGATGCTCAAACAAAAGAGCGAGAGCCTTGGCCCTCGCTCGCTTCACTCACCCGCACGTCGTTACGACTTGCCGCCTGAGCCGCCTTTCTTGCCGGTGCCGCTCGCGCCTGCACCCGATTCTTTCTTCATATCGCTTCCGGCATTGCCGCTGCCTGAAGCCTGTCCGCCTTTCTTGCCGGCTTCGGACGCTTTCTCTTTATCGTTCGCAAAATTGCCAGGGTTCGACTTTCCGGTGTTAGCCATGATCGCAGACCTCTTGTTATTGAGAAGGCGAGACAAGTACCTCGCCTTAGCTGTGAGGGGGCGTTCACGCAATGGTTTAACCCGTCGCTTGACTGGCAGACCAACGGCGGTGACGAGTAATGCCCGCTGTTACATGTGCACTTCGACGGTCAGCGGCAGGTGATCGGACAGATGGGTCCACGGCCGCGTGCCGAGGATTTTCGGCTGGTGGCTGGTGGCGTTGCGCAGGTAGATGCGGTCCAGACGCAGCATCGGGAAGCGAGCCGGGTAGGTCTTCGCCAGCCGCCCCTGACTGCGCTCGAAGGCCTCATGCAGGTAGCCGCAGCGCTGCAGGCGCTTGTTGCCCTGCAGCTGCCAGTCGTTGAAGTCGCCGGCGATCACCACCGGTGCATCCTCGGGCAGGGAGTCGAGCAGGTCGCAGAGCAGGTTCAGCTGCAACTGGCGATGGCTTTCCAGCAGGCTGAGGTGCACGCAAATCGCGTGTACCTCGGCATGCCCTGGCACTTGCAGCACGCAATGCAGCAAGCCGCGGCGTTCCGGCCCGGTGATCGAGATGTCCAGATTGCGGTAATGCAGGATCGGGTATTTGGACAGCAGCGCGTTGCCGTGATGGCCGTCCGGGTAGACCGCGTTGCGGCCGTAGGCGAAGTCCGTCCACATACTGTCGGCGAGGAATTCGTAGTGCGGCGTGTCGGGCCAGTCTTCGTACTTGGCGGCGTGGCGGTCATGGCCGCCGAGGACTTCCTGGAGAAACACCAGGTCGGCACCGGTGCTGCGCACGGCTTCACGCAACTCCGGCAGTATGAAACGCCGGTTCAGGGCGGTGAAGCCCTTGTGGGTGTTCACGGTCAGCACGCGCAGTTTGTGGACTTCGCGCAACGTGGCCGGGTCCGGAGGGGTAGCGTTCGAGCCAGCGGGATCGGGGGTCACGCCCTCACTCCTGTTCGGGGGATGTGCTATTCGGACCGGGACGCGAGGCGGCAGTTCAGCTTTTAGGTGGGACGGGCTGTGGCCGGGGGATTTCAACAGCGAGTGAGCGCTGTTGCAGAGTCGCCGGCCTCTTCCCTCTGTAGGACCGGCTTCAGCCGGGAAGCTTTGAGACGCTGCGCTCGCTACACCCGCGTGTCGACCGGCGCCCTGCGCGACAGCACCACTGCCAGCGTCAACGCCGCCACCGACAACAACGCCGCGAAGAAGAAAATCCAGCCGTAGCCCATGCCCAGCGCCACCGCGCCCATCAGCGGTCCGGCAATGGCCAGGGCCAGGTCGAAGAACACCGCATAGGCGCTGAGCCCCGCGCCGCGACTGCTGTTGGGCACCTGCTTGATGGCTTCCACGCCCAGTGCCGGGTACACCAGCGACAAACCAAAACCGGTCAGCCCCGCGCCGATCAGGGCGAAAGTGGTATCGGGTGCCAGCCACAGCAGCAACAGCCCCAGGGTTTCCACCGAGATGCAGACGATCGCCGAGCGAAAGCCGCCGAAGCGGTTGATCGCATTGATGAACAGCAACCGCGCCAAGATGAAGCAGACGCCGAACACGGTCAGGCACCAGGCCGCGCCTTCCCAGCCACGGGCCAGGTAAAACAGGGTGATGAACGTGGTCAGTGTGCCGTAGCCGATAGAGGACAGGGTCAGGCTCAGGCCGAACGGCGCCACCCGGCCGAACACCGAGAAGAACGGCAGGCGCTCGCCGCGCACCACAGGGATCGCCGGCTTGTTGCGGATCAACAACAGTGCCCCGGCGGCCAGCACGAACAGCACCACGCCCAGGCTGGCAAAGCCCAGCGCGCCGACCATCACCACCCCCAGCGGCGCGCCGATCGCAATGGCGCCGTAGGACGCGATGCCGTTCCACGAGATAGAGCGGGCGGTGTGCTCCGAACCGACCTGGCCGATGCACCAGCTGATGGTGCCGACGCCGATCAAGCCCTGGGACGCACCGAGGAACAAGCGAGCGATGATCAGGATGGTCAGACTGACTCCGGCGAAACGCTCCAGAAGGATTGCTGCCAACGTCAGCACGCCGCTCAACGCGATGCCCGACAGCCCGTAAACGATGGCGCGCTTGGTGCCGATGGTGTCGCAGATGCGTCCGGCCACTGGACGACTCAACAGCGTCGCCAGGTACTGGGCGCCGATCACCAGCCCCGCGACCACCGCGCTGAAGCCCAGCTGGTTGTGCACGTAGCCAGGCATCACCGCGATGGGCAAACCAATGCACAGGAAGGCGATGAAGGTGTAGACGACGATGGAGACGATTTGCAGCGTGATCGCCATCGAACTGGCGTCATGGGTGGGGGAATGGGCAGGCGCATCGGGCGGCAGGGCGGCAGGCATGGGGACTCTTCGCTGGAGCGGTGGGAGTGCCGCATCATCGCCCGTGGTGTCAGGAAATGAAAGCTGGCTAACGGTTTTTCTCCGGAATCAGAGGACACCCGGACTCGCCCTTTCCCGGCCGGTCCTGCTGTCACAAAAAAGCCCCGTCACGATGGACGGGGCTTCTTGTTTTCAGCATGGCTCTGTCAGTGCATGACCCTGATCAGAACGCGACGCCCTGGCTGCGCAGGTAATCGTCGTAGGTGCCGCTGAAGTCGGTCACGCCACTTGGGCTCAGCTCGATGATGCGGGTGGCCAGGGACGAGACGAACTCGCGGTCGTGGCTGACGAAGATCAGCGTGCCCGGGTAGTTCTCCAGCGCCAGGTTCAGCGCCTCGATCGACTCCATGTCCAGGTGGTTGGTCGGTTCGTCCATGATCAGCACGTTCGGCTTCTGCAGGATCAGCTTGCCGAACAGCATGCGGCCTTGCTCACCACCTGAAATCACCTTGACCGACTTGAGGATCTCGTCGTTGGAGAACAGCATCCGGCCCAGGGTGCCACGAATGACTTGCTCACCTTGAGTCCATTGCCCCATCCAGTCGAACAGGGTGACATCGTCTTCGAAGTCGTGGGCGTGGTCCTGGGCGTAGTAACCCAGCTCCGCCGCATCGGTCCACTTGATCGTGCCGGCATCCGGGGTCAGCTCATTGACCAGGGTGCGCAGCAGAGTGGTTTTACCGATACCGTTCGGGCCGATGATCGCAACGCGCTCGCCGGCTTCAACCTGGAAGCTGAAGTTCTTGAACAGCGTCTTGCCGTCGAAGCCTTTGGCCATTTGGTCAATGATGACCGCCTGACGGTGCAGCTTCTTGTTCTGATCGAAGCGGATGAACGGGCTGACGCGGCTCGACGGCTTGACCTCGGCCAGCTGGATCTTGTCGATCGCCTTGGCGCGGGACGTGGCCTGCTTGGCTTTCGAGGCGTTGGCCGAGAAGCGGCTGACGAACGACTGCAACTCGGAGATCTGGGCTTTCTTCTTGGCGTTGTCCGACAGCAACTGCTCGCGGGACTGGGTCGCCACGGTCATGTACTCGTCGTAGTTGCCCGGGAACAGGCGCAGCTCGCCGTAATCCAGGTCAGCCATGTGGGTGCACACGCTGTTGAGGAAGTGACGGTCGTGAGAAATGATGATCATCAGGCTGGAACGCTGGGTCAGGATGTTTTCCAGCCAGCGAATGGTGTTGATGTCCAGGTGGTTGGTCGGTTCGTCGAGCAACAGCACTTCAGGATCGGAGAACAGCGCCTGGGCCAGCAACACGCGCAGCTTCCAGCCCGGCGACACTTCGCTCATCGGCCCGTTGTGCTGCTCGATGCCAATGCCCAGACCGAGCAACAGCTCACCGGCACGGGATTCGGCGGTGTAGCCGTCCATTTCAGCGAATTCGGTTTCCAGCTCGGCGACAGCCATGCCGTCTTCTTCGGTCATTTCCGGCAGGGAGTAGATGCGATCGCGCTCGGCCTTGACCTTCCACAGCTCTTCGTGGCCCATGATCACGGTGTCGATAACGGTGAAGTCTTCGTAGGCGAACTGGTCCTGGCGCAATTTACCCAGACGCACGTTCGGCTCAAGCATCACCTGGCCGCCAGACGGCTCCAGATCGCCGCCGAGGATCTTCATGAAGGTGGACTTGCCACAGCCATTGGCGCCGATGAGGCCATAGCGATTGCCACCGCCGAATTTGACCGAAACGTTCTCGAACAGCGGCTTGGCGCCAAACTGCATGGTGATGTTAGCTGTGGAAATCAATTGCTTATCCTGGATTGTTTACAAGGGGGCTGATTGGCGATGGCCTTCGACGCCTGGTGGCGATTGCTCGTGATCCAACCAGCAGCCTGCACGTCACCCGTGTCGGGGACATGACCTGATGAAGATGGGTGAACGGGAGCAGCGTCCGATACGGGTTCAGCGGGGGACCGACATGCATCGGCCACGCTTGCTGTACGGCAGCAGACGCACAGGTTCGGGCAGTGCGCTGAGACCCCGCGATAGGCTCAGGCGGCGCATGCGAATTCAAGGCGCGGCAGTGTAACACCGTCTTGGTTATCCACCTACCGCCGCTCGCCGGTGAGGATCACCTGATCAAGCGTGCTCGACCTGCGTTCTGACTTTGTTCACCGTGGAGTAATGGGAAAACACGATGCAGCCGATCAGACGGGAGAAGAGGCCCAGGGTTTCGACGAGGTCGGGGTTCTCGAAGGTGCTGGCCTTGGAGTCGAGCAGGCAAAGCGCGCCGAAGAGTTGGCCGTCGGGCAGGGAGATCGGTACGCCGATGTAGCTTTCGATGGCGTAACGCTTGACCACCGGGCGACCGGCATAGCGCTCGCTTTTGCTGATGCTGGGGATGATCAGCGCCTTCGGGTTTTCGATCAGCTCGTTACACAGGGTCGTTTCCAGCTCCAGGACTTCGCCTTCCTGGATACCGATGTGAATCTCGTCATAGACCGCGCAGGCGACCCACTCGGCGTCGGTGAACTTGGCGATGCCCGCAAAACGCATGCCGGTCAGCCGGGTCACGAGTCTGAGGATGTTCGTCGTGGCCTCAACCTCGGCGATCGCCGAACGCTCGGCAATGGTCAGCAAATCCGGGCAGAGCAGGGAATCCAAAGCCATTGTAGGCTCCATATCGATGTGTAGTGGCGTACCGGCCGGGGCATGTACGTCGCGCAGATTAGCATCTTGTGCTGCACCCGTATCCTCCCCCTCGGCTCTCTGCGACCATTTGCCATGGGGCCGATCGTCGAAAAGATGCAGCCGAGTCCGTCAGAGCTGGTGGGTAAATCGCTGCACCGCCCCCACGACCTGCCGCGCGCCCTCCTGAATTTCCACGATCACGCTGCCCGCCTGGTTGGCCAGCGACAGGCCCTGTTCGGCCTGAACCCGCGTGCTGCCCATGTCCTTGACCACGTCATCCACCAGTTTCTGGTTCTGTTGCACCACCGCGACAATTTCCTCGGTGGCCGTGCTGGTGCGCCCGGCCAACTGACGCACTTCATCCGCCACGACGGCAAAGCCACGCCCTTGTTCACCGGCGCGGGCCGCTTCGATGGCGGCATTGAGGGCCAGCAAGTTGGTCTGCTGGGCGATGCCACCGATGGTTTGCACGATGGTGCTGATCAGCAGCGATTGCTTGCCCAGCGCTTCCATGCCATGGGAGGCGGAAAGCATCTGGTCGGCAATGCCGTTCATGGTTTCCACAGTGTTGTTGATCACCGCTGCTCCACGCTGGGCCGAGACATCGGTGCGCTGGGAGATTTCGAAGGCAGTGCCCGCCGCGACGCTGATTTCCGCTTCGCGATGTACCTGATCAGTAATGACAGTGGCGAATTTCACCACTTTGTAAAGTTTGCCCTGGGTGTCGTGGACCGGGTTGTACGTCGCTTCCAGCCAGACTTCATCGCCACGGCTGTTCAAGCGTTTGAACCGGTCTGCCACGAACTCACCGTTGTTCAGGCGTTTCCAGAAGGTTTTGTAATCTTCGGTGGCGGCGAATTTCGGGTCACAGAACAGGCTGTGGTGCTTGCCGAGAATCTGATCCTGGCTGTAGCCCATTTCCTGGAGGAAGGACTGGTTAGCCTTCAGCACGTGGCCGCCGAGGTCGAATTCGATGACCGCTGTCGACCGCAGCAGGGCATTGATGAACGACTCGTTTTCCCGGGCCTTGTTGACTTCGGCGGTGACGTTGGTGGCCAGACATTTGAAGGCGACGAGGCGACCTTGCTCATCTTTCAATGGCGACCAGGTGGCGTGAAGCCAGATCAGCGAACCGCCTTTGCTGACGAAGCGGTAGTCGTCGGTCACTGCCGTGCCGCTGGTGGCTGCGGCCTTGAAGTTGCGAAAGCATGGCATGGTCGCCACGTAGGAAGGGATAAATGCCGCCATGGGGTTGCCGACCAGTTCATCGTGGGAGTAACCGATTGCTGCGCAGAACTTGCTGTTGGCGTCCGTGATGCGCAGGTCGGAATCCACCGTCAGCGACAGCATCTCCTGCATGAGGGCGTCATGAAAATTTTTGAGCGTGACCAGCTCCGAGCTTAGTGTGGCCACCTGCTTTTTGACTTTGGAATTAAACATCTGCCGCTCCTTGGATATCCTCTGCTTGATGTCGGCGTTCGTATGCCGAAATTAAGCCCGGTCGTCAGAATGTGTATAGATCATGCGTGGATAAAAGGAGGGCGCTGACAAGGAATTCCGGACAAGAAAAAGCCCGCGATGGGGGGTGCGGGCTTAAAGTCAGTCTTGGAGGAGCAATTGAAGACTACCGCCCTCGATGTGAAAAACCTGTGAACAGCTCTCAACAACAGTTAATAAATAGCGTTGGTCAGAAAAGCTTTCACGATGGACTTCGCAGAAGGCCTGACTTTCTGGCTGCCCAGCTCTTCAGTGGTAAACCACTTGCAGTCGGCAATTTCATTATGGGGGGCAGGGGTGGCGATCATCGTCACCGACACTTCGAACACGTGGTGCAACACAGTGCCACCTTCAAACCGGGTGATGTACGCCAGGTCTTCCAGGATCAGTCCGGTCTCTTCACGTAGTTCTCGCGCAGCCGCCTGCGCGGGCGATTCATCGGCTTCGACCTTGCCGCCCGGCAGGTTCCAGCGAGCTTTGGATTTGCGCACGTAGAGGATCTGATTGTCCCTGCGGCAAATGACTGTGGCTCGTTCTTTCATTGGCGTTCCTCCACCGTACAACCCGTAAAAGCGCCTGCCGTCCGTGCATGTTCACGCGGTTGTCATAAAAGCTTCATAAAGACGTTTGAAGCAGTAACGGTGCCAATGTTCCCTTGACCTCCACATAAATCGGCCGGTCACAGCAAAACCATAGCTAGAGTGGGGGGAGTTTTTCGTCAACCCGCCCGGCGGCGTGTTGTAGCGGCCTGGGCTGGACCCAGCACAGCCCAAAGTGCCACTACTGAAGTGGCGCGATGTTTAGGGGTCACACCAAGGCGATCGTGCCCTTGGCGCGATGAACGGTCGGCGGAGGTAAGAGGTGATGCCCGTTTCTGGCGCGGGGCGCACACCGATGGGGCCCAATGCTCACTGCGTGGGGTAATCCGTAGCGCTGAATTCTCTCGGCCCGCGCCAGGTTTCGATCTGCACGCGCCTGCCTCTGCACCCATGTGATTGAAAACACCGATGATTCTTGCGCCTTCTTCTAGCGCCCAGGTCTGTGGCACAATTTCTGCTGTCTATTCCGTTGTGGCAAACAGTGTTCCGCTATAGCGGAATAAATACAACCGGCGGAGTTTCTCTCATGTGGCGCGGATCCCTTTCTTTGAAAGCTTGTGCACTGGCCCTGATAACAGCAGCGACGTTTGCGACGACGGCATACGCCGCTGACAGCAAGCTCGACAGCGTTCTGCAACGTGGCCATCTGATCGTGGGTACGGGGAGCACCAATGCCCCTTGGCACTTCCAGGGTGCAGACGGCAAGTTGCAGGGTTTTGATATCGACATCGCGCGGATCGTCGCCAAGGGCCTGTTCAATGACCCGAGCAAAGTCGAGTTCGTCGTGCAGTCTTCCGACGCGCGCATCCCGAACCTGCTGACCGACAAAGTCGACATGAGCTGCCAGTTCATCACCGTCACCGCCAGCCGCGCCCAGCAGGTGGCCTTCACCCTGCCTTACTACCGCGAAGGCGTCGCGCTGTTGCTGCCGACCAACAGCAAGTACAAGGAAATCGATGACCTGAAAGGCGCCGGCGATGGCGTCACCGTTGCCGTGCTGCAAAACGTCTATGCCGAAGAGCTGGTGCATCAGGCGCTGCCCAAGGCGAAGGTTGATCAGTACGACAGCGTCGACCTGATGTACCAGGCCATCAACTCCGGTCGTGCCGATGCGGCGGCCACCGATCAGTCGTCGGTGAAATACCTGATGGTGCAGAACCCCGGTCGCTATCGCTCGCCCGCGTTCGCCTGGAGCCCGCAGACCTACGCCTGCGCCGTGAAGCGTGGTGATCAGGACTGGCTGAACTTCGTCAACACCGCCCTGCATGAAGCCATGACCGGGGTCGAGTTCCCGACGTATGCCGAGTCGTTCAAGAAGTGGTTCGGCGTGGACCTGCCGACCCCTGCGATCGGTTTCCCGATGGAATACAAATAACCCGCGCCGCTTGCGTCGCCCACTGAAGCGGGCGAGGACGGCCGTGGTGCCGTCCCGCCCCAGGTACTGCTGACCATGAATTATCAGCTGAATTTTGCAGCGGTCTGGCGGGATTTCCCCAGTCTGCTGGCGGGGCTGGGGCTCGGCCTGGAACTGGCCCTGATCTCCATCGCCATCGGGTGCGTGATCGGCATGATGGCCGCGTTTGCGATGCTGTCGCGCTATCGGGCCCTGCGCATCGTGGCGTCGGTTTACGTCACCGTGGTGCGCAACACGCCGATTCTGGTGCTGATCCTGTTGATCTACTTCGCCTTGCCCGGGCTCGGTATTCGTCTGGACAAGATCCCGTCGTTCATCATCACCCTGTCGCTGTATGCCGGGGCGTACCTGACCGAAGTGTTCCGCGCAGGGCTGCTGAGCATTCACAAGGGCCAGCGTGAAGCGGGGCTGGCGATCGGCCTCGGCGAATGGCAGGTGCGCGCTTACATCGTCGTCCCGGTGATGCTGCGCAATGTGCTGCCGGCACTGTCGAACAACTTCATTTCGCTGTTCAAGGACACGTCCCTGGCCGCCGCCATCGCGGTGCCGGAACTGACCTATTACGCGCGCAAGATCAACGTCGAGAGCTACCGGGTGATTGAAACCTGGCTGGTGACCACGGCGCTGTACGTCGCGGCCTGTTACCTCATTGCCATGCTGCTGCGTTACCTCGAGCAGCGTCTGGCGATTCGCCGCTAGGAGGCCCGGACCATGTACGAACAACCCAGTTGGTTGCATGAATTGTGGATTGCCCGGGAGGCGTTGTGGGCAGGGTTTCTCACCAGCGTGCAGTGCGCGGGACTGGCGATCGTGTTCGGCACGGTGATCGGCGTGTTCGCCGGGCTGATCCTGACCTACGGGAAATGGTGGGCGCGCCTGCCGTTTCGCGCCTACGTCGATCTGATTCGCGGCACGCCCGTGTTTGTCCTGGTGCTGGCCTGCTTCTACATGGCACCGGCGCTGGGCTGGCAGATCGGCGCGTTCCAGGCCGGTGCGCTGGGCCTGACGCTGTTTTGCGGCTCCCATGTCGCCGAGATCGCGCGCGGTGCCTTGCAGGCCATCCCGCGCGGGCAACTGGAAGCGGGCAAGGCCATCGGCCTGACGTTCGGTCAGTCCCTCAGTTATGTGCTGTTGCCTCAAGCGCTGCGGCAGATATTGCCGACCTGGGTCAATTCGTCTACCGAGATCGTCAAGGCCTCGACCCTGCTCTCGGTGATCGGCGTGGCCGAGCTGCTTCTCAGCACCCAGCAGGTCATCGCGCGCAACTTCATGACCCTCGAGTTTTACCTGTTCGCCGGCTTTCTCTTCTTCGTCATCAACTACGCCATCGAGCTTCTTGGGCGGCAAATCGAAAAACGGGTGGCCTTGCCATGACACAGACTCAAACCGCACCTGCCGCTCCGGCTCTATTGAGCATCGAAGGGCTGCACAAATCCTATGGCCCGGTTGAAGTGCTCAAGGGCGTCGACCTGAAGATGAACAAAGGCAACGTGGTGACGCTGATCGGCTCCAGCGGCTCGGGCAAAACCACGCTGTTGCGTTGCGTCAATCTGCTGGAAGAATTTCAGGGCGGGCACATTCGTCTCGAAGGTCAGGACATCGGCTACAGCGACGTCAGTGGCAAGCGCGTGCGTCATCCGGAAAAACTCATCGCGCAGCACCGGGCGATGACCGGCATGGCGTTTCAGCAGTTCAACCTGTTCCCGCACTTGACCGCGCTGCAGAACGTTACCCTCGGCCTGCTCAAAGTAAAAAAGCTGCCCAAGGACCAGGCCGTTGCGCTGGCCGAAAAGTGGCTGGAGCGCGTGGGCCTGCTGGAGCGGCGCAATCACTTTCCCGGTCAGTTGTCCGGCGGTCAGCAGCAGCGCGTGGCGATTGCCCGCGCCATTGCCATGAACCCGAGCCTGATGTTGTTCGACGAGGTCACGTCGGCGCTGGACCCGGAGCTGGTGGGCGAGGTGCTCAGCGTGATCAAGGGCCTGGCGGAAGAGGGCATGACCATGTTGCTGGTGACCCACGAGATGCGCTTCGCCTACGAGGTGTCCGATCAGATCGTGTTCATGAACCAGGGCCGTATCGAAGAGCAGGGCCCGCCCAAGGCATTATTCGAACAACCCAAGTCAGCGCGTCTGGCTGAATTCCTCAAGAACATTCGTTTTTAAGACGCTCAATCAAAGGAGATTTTCATGAGCATTACTCGTTACGGTGCCGGCAGTACCGCAGGTGGCGGCCAGCCACGTCCATTCGCCCGCGCCGTCGAAGCCGATGGCTGGCTGCATGTGTCGGGGCAGGTGCCGGCCGAAAACGGTGAGATCATCAACGGCGGGATCGTCGAGCAGACCCATAAAACCATGCAGAACCTGGTGGCCATCCTGACCGAGGCCGGTTACGGCCTGGAAGACGTGGTGCGCGTTGGCGTGTGGCTGGAAGACCCCCGTGATTTCTGGAGCTTTAACAAGGTTTTCGGCGAGTATTTTTCCCCGGAACATGCCCCGGCCCGCGCCTGCGTGCAGGCCAACATGATGGTCGACTGCAAGGTCGAGATCGATTGCATTGCCTACAAGAAAAAGTAAGGAGCAGCGGCAAGCTTTAAGCTGCAAGCTGCAAGTCGGTAGAGCGCTGATGCAACACGTGCCGCTTGAAGCTTGCAGCCCAATTGCCTACCCCATTTTTAAAGGCTAAAGGCGTTTTTGCATCCGCGCCCTTTAGCCTGGAGCTGCTCTTATGACCGAAGACATCAAACGCCGGGCCCGTGGTTTAGACCGAGCGTTCGATATTCTCGATTTTCTCAAGGAAACCGGCACGCCGATGCGGCCCAACGAGATCGCCAGTGGCATCGGCAGCCCGAAATCGACGGTGTATGAGCTGGTCAGTTCGCTGCTGGAGCGGCGCGTCCTCGAGACCGTCGGCAAGGATGGCCATGTGTACCTGGGCCGGCAGTTGTACTTCCTTGGGCAGGCGCATCTGCGTCACTTCGACTTCACTCGCGAGGCCGAAGTCAGCTTGGGTGAAATCGTCGAGCAGACCCGGGAAACCGCGCAGATGTGCCTGCTCAACGGCCGCAAATACACCGTCGCGCTGATGAAAGAAGGCGCGCGGCATTTTCGTATTTCGTCGGACATCGGCGAGGACGCGCCGATCCCGTGGACCGCCTCGGGGCGGCTGCTGCTCGGGCACCTCACCGATCAGGCGATCATCGACCTGATCGACGACGAGGACTTCATCCTGCCGGACGGCCAGCGCCTGCCGATCGAGACGTTTCTCGCCGAGATCCGCAAGGCCCACGACGACGGCTTCTTTTCCTTCGACAGCATCGCCGACACCTTCACCCATTGCTTCGCCGCGCCGGTGCGGGACAAACAGGGCATCTGCATCGCGACCCTGTGCATCGTCGCCCCGCGCGCAGACGCCACCGCCCATTACGATCATTACCGGCGCGTGCTGATTGACACCGCCAACGGTCTGGCCCGGCGCGTCATCGAATAGCGTCGGCCTTACGTACACTCGAACAAAAAATTCAGGAGAACAGAGATGAGCATTGCCGCGATTGAAAAAGGCGCCACGCAACCCGGCGACCACCTGGTGCGCGACGTCAGCCTGCCCGCGCTGGTGATCCACGACACGGCGCTGGAGCACAACCTGCGCTGGATGCAGAAGTTCGTGAGTGACAGCGGCGCCGAGCTCGCGCCCCACGGCAAGACCAGCATGGTCCCGGCGCTGTTTCTGCGGCAGTTGCAGCACGGCGCGTGGGGCATGACCCTCGCCACGGCGGTGCAGACCCGCGCGGCCTACGCTCATGGCGTGCGTCGCGTGCTGATGGCCAATCAACTGGTCGGCGCGCCGAACATGGCGATCATCGCCGAGATGCTCACCGACGGGATGTTCGACTTTCACTGCATGGTCGATCACCCGGACAACGTCAAGGCGCTGGGCGAGTTCTTCGCCGCCAAGGGCCTGAACTTGAATGTGATGATCGAGTACGGCGTGGTCGGTGGACGTTGCGGTTGCCGCAGTGAAGCCGAGGTCATGGCCCTGGCCGACGCCATCGCCGCGCAACCGGCGCTGAAGCTGACCGGCATCGAAGGCTACGAGGGCGTGATCCATGGCGACCAAGCCGTGAGCGGCATTCGCGCGTTCGCCACGTCGCTGGTGCGGCTGGCCGTGACGCTGCAGGACAAGGGCGCGTTTGCGCTGGATCGCCCGATCGTCACGGCGTCGGGGTCGGCCTGGTACGACTTGATCGCCGAAGAATTCGACAAACAGCAGGTGCGCGAGCGTTTCCTGAGCGTGTTGCGCCCCGGCAGTTACGTGGTCCACGACCACGGCATTTACAAAGACGCGCAGTGCTGCGTGCTCGATCGACGTCACGACCTGAGCGAGGGTTTGCAGCCAGCGATGGAGGTCTGGGCCCACGTGCAGTCGATGCCGGAGCCGGGTTTTGCGGTGATCGCCATGGGCAAACGCGACGTGGCGTTCGATGCCGGCATGCCCAACCCGATCAAGCGCTATGCGCCGGGGGCGGTGCCGGCGATTGGCGAGGACGTCAGCGCGTGCAAAGTCACTGCTGTGATGGACCAGCACGCGTTCATGACCGTCGCGCCCGGTTGCGAATTGAAAGTGGGCGATATCATTTCGTTCGGCACCTCGCACCCGTGCCTGACCTTCGACAAATGGCGCACGGGTTGCCTGGTGGGTGATGATCTGTGCGTCATCGAATCCTTCGATACCTGCTTCTGACAGGAGTTTGCGATGAGTGAAATGGTCAGTCACAGCTATCCGCGCGTCGCGCTGATCGGCGAATGCATGATCGAGTTGCAACAGCACGCCAACGGCACGCTCAAGCAGAGCTTCGGCGGCGACACGCTGAACACCGCGGTGTACCTGTCGCGCCTGCTGGGTTCGGCGGCGCAGGTGGATTACGTCACGGCGCTGGGCGACGACAGTTTCAGCGACGCCATGTGCCAGGTCTGGACAGATGAGGGCATTGGTCTGAGTCGGGTGCAGCGTCTGCCGGGGAGGCTGCCGGGGCTGTATTGCATTCAGACCGACGCCAACGGGGAGCGACGTTTTCTCTACTGGCGCAACGAGGCGGCGGTGCGTGAATGCTTCACCACCCCGGCGGCCGAGCCGGTGCTGGCCGCGCTGCCGGATTACGACGTGCTGTATTTCAGCGGCATCACCCTGGCGGTGCTGGGTGAAACGGGCAGGGCGCGGCTGCTCTCGACCCTTGGCGATGCCCGGGACCGAGGGGCGAGGGTGGTGTTCGACAACAATTACCGCCCGCGCTTGTGGCGCAGCGTCGAACAGGCGCGGCAGGCGTATCGCGCAGTCATGCACGAAGTCGATCTGGCGCTGCTGACCGAGGAGGATGAGCAGGCGCTGTTCGACTACAGCGACGGCGAGGAGATTCTGCAGACCTATCGGGCCATGGGTGTCAGCGAGGTGGTGGTGAAACGCGGGGCCCAGAGCTGTCTCGTCAGTGTCGACGACCGGCGTTATGAAGTGCCGGCGCACACCGTGCAGAAGGTCATCGACACCACGGCGGCGGGGGATTCGTTCAGCGCTGCCTATCTGGCTCGGCGTTTGCGGGGTGGCGGTCCAAAAGATGCGGCCAACGCCGGGCATCAGTTGGCGAGCCTGGTGATTCAGCACCCGGGGGCATTGATACCGCGCAGCGTGATGCCGGTCTGAATGGGAAATAGATGGTGTGGCCACCGGTCTCTTCCCGGCTAAAGCCGGTCCCACTAAAGAGTCGCGCGCGTGCAGCTGGTCCTCACCACCCATCCCGCTGAATGCACGCCATGCTTTAGTGGGACCGGCTTCAGCCGGGAAGGGGCCAGTCTGATCACCACAAAATTGCAGAGACAGCCCCTCAATCCCGATAAAACACCTGCACCAGGTGATACCCGAATTTGCTTTTGACCGGACCATGCACGGTCCGCAACGGCTTTTTGAAGATCACCTGGTCAATCGCGCCGACCATCTGGCCTGGCCGCACCTCACCCAGATCGCCGCCGCGCTTGCCGCTCGGGCACGTCGAACACTTCTTCGCCAGCACGTCGAACGCCTCGCCCTTGGCAATGCGCTGCTTCAGTTGCTCGGCTTCTTCAGCGGTCTTGACCAGAATGTGGCGGGCTTGGGCTTTCATGATGGTCCGGACGTCTCGATAAAAAAGCCGCGCATTATGCCTTTGCTGCGCGATTTCGGGTAATTTCCCACACCTTGACCGGACGAACGTGTAAATCGGACCTGAGACACGCCCGACCCGGCCAGTCAAACAGCCCGAACGTTGAAACCGGCCGAAGGTCGACACACTGTAGGCCTGCAGTCTCCTCAAACCTCTAGTGCGGTGTTGCCTTATGGATTTTCCGG
Source organism: Pseudomonas sp. HP_12 (assembly GCF_055283955.1). Lineage (NCBI taxonomy): Bacteria > Pseudomonadati > Pseudomonadota > Gammaproteobacteria > Pseudomonadales > Pseudomonadaceae > Pseudomonas > Pseudomonas sp. HP_12. The sequence continues at coordinate 479,491 of NZ_JBTOQG010000001.1, read as the reverse complement.
CGTTGTTGAAGGTGCTTGCCACCCAGGATGGATCGGACCTTTACCTGTCCACCGGCGCGCCCCCTTGCGCCAAGTTCAACGGCGTGCTCAAGCCGCTGGGCACGGAAGCGTTCAAACCCGGCGACGTCGGCCTGATCGCCAACGGCATCATGGACGCCGAGCAGCGCGTGGATTTCGAACGGGATCTGGAAATGAACCTGGCGTTTTCCCTGTCCGGCGTCGGGCGTTTCCGGATCAACATCTTCAAGCAGCGCAATGAAGTGTCGATCGTGGCGCGCAACATCAAGCTCGACATCCCCAAATTCGAAGACCTGCACCTGCCGCCGATCCTGCTCGATGTGATCATGGAAAAGCACGGCCTGGTGCTCTTTGTCGGCGCCACCGGTTCGGGTAAATCGACCTCCCTGGCGGCACTGATCGATCACCGCAACCGCCACGCCAGCGGCCACATCATCACCATCGAAGACCCGGTGGAGTTCATTCACAAACACAAGCGCTCGATCATCAATCAGCGCGAAGTGGGCGTCGATACGCGTAGCTTCCACGCGGCGCTGAAGAACACCCTGCGTCAGGCGCCGGACGTGATCCTGATCGGCGAAATCCGCGACCGCGAGACCATGGAGCATGCCCTGGCGTTTGCCGACACCGGCCACCTAGCGATCTCGACGTTGCACGCCAACAACGCCAACCAGGCGCTGGACCGCATTATCAATTTCTTCCCCGAAGAGCGCCGCCCTCAGCTGCTCCATGATCTGGGCAATAACCTCAAGGCGTTCGTCTCCCAGCGGCTGGTCAAGACCACCGACGGTAAACGCCGTGCGGCAGTGGAGGTGATGCTGGGCACGCCGACCATTCGAGACCTGATCCACCGCAACGAGCTGACCGAGCTCAAGGGCATCATGGAGAAATCCACCAACCTCGGCATGCAAACCTTCGACAACGCGCTGTATGACTTGGCGGTGGAGGGTGCGATCACGGAAGACGAGGCCCTGAAGAATGCGGATTCCGCCAACAACGTGCGCCTGCGGTTGAAATTGCACAGTGAGGACGGGCCATCCACCATCGCCACCGCGCCCCGTGCGCCCCAGCCCGCTGCGCAGGTGAATGTGAAGGATTGGGGGCTGGTGGATGAGCGGGATGAGCCGGGGAGTTGAGGTTTCCTCGTCTATGATTTTGCGGTGTCATCACCGACGCGTACCCTTGTAGGACCGGCTTCAGCCGGGAAGAGGCCGGTTTGAGCACTACACATTTCGAGGTGTAGCGACCGACGCTTTCCCGGCTAAAGCCAGTCCCACTGATGTCCGCGTACCCTTGTGGGACCGGCTTCAGCCGGGAATGGGCCGGTTTGAGCAACACACATTTCGAGGTGTAGCGACCGACGCTTTCCCGGCTAAAGCAGTCCTACTGGTCTTGCCCCGGCTATCGCGCCAGCCACCCGCCATCGATATTCCACGCCGCGCCACGCACCTGCGCGCCCGCTTCGCTGCACAGAAACAACGTCAACTCCCCCAGCTGCGAAGGGGTCACGAATTCCAGCGACGGCTGCTTCTCCGCCAGCAGGTCATGCTTCGCCTGTTCCAGGTCACCGGTCTGCGCAGCGCGATCATCGATCTGCTTCTGCACCAGTGGCGTCAGCACCCACCCGGGGCAGATGGCGTTGCAGGTGACATTGCTTGCAGCGGTTTCCAGCCCGACCACCTTGGTCAACCCGATGACGCCGTGCTTGGCTGCCACGTACGCCGCCTTGCCCGTCGAACCCACCAGGCCATGCACCGACGCAATGTTCACGATTCGCCCCCAGCCCTTGGCACGCATGCCCGGCAGGCACAGCCGCGTGCTGTGAAACACCGACGACAGGTTGATGGCAATGATCTTGTCCCAGCTCTCCACCGGGAAATCCTCCACCGCGTCGACGTGCTGAATCCCTGCGTTGTTGACCAGAATGTCGACGCCGCCAAACTCCCGCTCGGCGTAGGCAATCATGTCGGCGATCTGCGCGACATCGCTGACGTCCGCCGGGTGGTGGCCGACTTTCCCGCCGTACTGCTTGACCTGGTCGATCACCGCCGACGCATCGCCGAAGCCATTGAGCACCAGATTTGCGCCAGCCTTGGCCAGCGTCAGCGCGATGCCCAGGCCGATGCCGCTGGTGGAGCCGGTGACCAGTGCGGTTTTGCCTTGCAGACTCATGTTCAATTCCTCATACGATGCCGGTTGCATAGAAAACGCCGATCACCACGAACACCGCCAGTGTCTTGATGAGGGTGATGCCGAAGATGTCCTTGTATGCCTCGCGGTGGGTCAGGCCGGTGACCGCCAGCAGGGTGATGACCGCGCCGTTGTGCGGCAGCGTGTCCATCCCGCCGCTGGCCATGGCCGCGACGCGGTGCAACACCTCCAGCGGAATGTTCGCCGCGTGGGCCGCCGCGATAAAGCTATCGGACATCGCCGCCAGCGCAATGCTCATGCCCCCGGACGCCGAACCGGTGATCCCCGCCAGCAAGGTCACGGTAATCGCTTCGTTGACCAGCGGATTGGGAATGCTCTTCAGTCCATCGGCCAGCACCAGGAATCCGGGCAACGAAGCAATCACAGCGCCAAAACCGTATTCCGACGCCGTGTTCATGGCCGCCAGCAGTGCACCGCTGACCGCACCCTTGCTGCCTTCGGCCAGCTTCGATTTCACTGTCCTAAAAGCGAACAGCAGCACAAAGACAATCCCCACCAGCAACGCTGCTTCCACGGCCCAGATCGCGGTGATCTTGGCGATGTCGGTCTGCACCGGCGTCGCCATACCCGGGAGCGCGAGGGTGTGAGTCTTGCCGTACCACCGGGGAATCCACTGGGTGAACAGCAGGTTCATGATCCCCACCAGCAACAGCGGCGCCAGTGCGATCCACGGGTTGGGCAGGGCGATGTCGTCCGGGGTGTCCGGCTCGTTGCGCAACTCAGTGCCGTAGCCTTCGCCGGCACGCTGGGCCTTGTTGCGCTGGCGCTGCAGAAACAGCATGCCGGCGCTGAACACGAACGCCGTGCCAATCAGGCCCAGCCACGGCGCCGCCCACGCCGTGGTGTTGAAGAAGGTCGAGGGGATGATGTTCTGGATCTGCGGGGTGCCGGGCAGGGCGTCCATGGTGAACGAAAACGCACCGAGGGCGATGGTCGCCGGAATCAGCCGTTTGGGAATGTTGCTCTGGCGGAACATCTCGGCGGCGAACGGGTAGACCGCAAACACCACCACAAACAGCGACACACCGCCATAGGTCAGCAGCGCGCAGACCAGCACGATCACCAGCATCGCCTGGCGGGTGCCGAGCAGGCGTATGGCTGCCGCCACGATAGAGCGCGAAAAACCCGACAGCTCGATCAGCTTGCCGAACACGGCACCAAGCAAAAACACCGGGAAGTAGAGTTTGACGAAGCCGACCATCTTGTCCATGAACACGCCGGTGAAGGCGGGCGCCACGGCAGAGGGGTCGGTGAGCAGCACGGCACCGAGGGCCGCGATGGGGGCAAAGAGGATGACGCTGTAACCCCGGTAGGCAGCCAGCATCAGCAGCGTAAGGGCCGCTAAAGCGATGATCACACTCATCGAGTGTCTCCTGTTGTTTTTGTTTTGGGTGCGGCGAGGCCGCGCAACAGGAGGTATAGCTACTTTCATGCCAGTGCGCTAACTGGCTGATTCCTAAGAGATTTGCTCGGTGGCGTCAGGGCAGGGGGTCGGATTCGTCCAGGAAATGAGACCAGGATTGTGGAATTCGGCATGTGACCCACCCGTTGCCCTGGGTGGCGAAAGCTCTGTATCAAGGCTTCCATCGATCAGTCCAGCATCATGGACAGCCAGTCTCTCTATTGAGACTCGGCGATCCCCAGCGCTGCCATTTTCTTGTACAGCGTCGAACGCCCCAGTCCCAGCTGCCGGGCCGCGAGAATCACGTTCCCCGCACACTGCGCCAGCTTCGCCTGAATCAGCTCCCGGTCGAAATGCTGCCGCGCCTCGCTGTACGTCTGATCATTGGACGCCAACGAGGCCGTTGCCAGCGGACTGGTCACGGGAACCAGCGTGCCGATGGCCGCGCGGATGTCGCCGGGATTGAGCTGCAGATCGTCGCTGAGCAATGCCGCACGTTCGAGCACGTTGCGCAGCTCGCGAATGTTGCCCGGCCAGGCATGCTGTGCGAGGGCGGTCATGGCTGCAGGCGCCAGTTCGTGCTGGCTGCGCAGGTCCTCGAGAATCGCTTCGGTCAACGCCGGAATATCATCCAGACGCTCGCGCAACGGCGGCACCTGGATGGGCAACACGCTCAACCGGTAATACAGGTCAGCACGAAACTCCCCACGCTTGATCGCCGCTTCGAGATCCGTAGAGGTCGCCGCGATCAGGCGCACATCGCTTTTGATCATTTCGTTGGAGCCCACCGGTTCGTACTCTTTTTCCTGCAGTACGCGCAGCAGCTTGCTCTGCAGCGGCAGGGGCATGTCGCCGATCTCATCAAGAAATAGCGTGCCGCCCTCGGCCAGGTGCAATTTGCCCTGGCGCCCCTTGCGGTCGGCGCCGGTGAATGCGCCGGGGGCGGTGCCGAAGAACTCCGCCTCAAGCAACGCTTCGGGGATGGCCGCGCTGTTGATGCTGATGAAGGGTTTGTGCGCCCGTGGCGAGCTATTGTGCACGGCGTGGGCCAGCAACTCCTTGCCGGTTCCGGTTTCACCCAGCAGCAACACCGGCGAATCGGTGCTGGCGCTGCGCCGGGCGCGGCGTTTGACTTCCAGGCTGGCGGCACTGGTGCCGATGAAGTGGGCAAAACTGTATTTGGCCTGACGGGCGCGCAGGAGGGAGCGGGTCGAGGCCAGCTCCTGCTGCATGCTCGAATAGCGCTTGAGCAGCGGCGACAGCGCGTGCAGCTCATCGAACAGCGCAAAACCGATGGCGCCGATCACCGCGCCGCCGTCGTCATGAATCGGCAGGCGCATGACCACCAGCGGATCCTTCGCCGTGTCCATCATGTCCAGCAGAATCGGCTGACCGTTGCTCGCCACCTGACGCAGCAGGCTGCCGGGAATCACCTGTTCGCAGGGCTGACCCACCGCGCGGCTGGGGTCTTCGAGGCCAAAGCGGCGTGCGTAGCGCTCATTGATCCAGACGATGCGCGCGTCGCGGTCGACGATGACCGTGCCTTCGCTGGACTGCTCGATGATCTCGAAGAGCGAACGAATCGCCAGTCGCCGAACGCGTCGGTAATCCTTCAGGCTCTCACTGTCTTTCATGTGCGGTTCCGTCCTTACTGTTCCTCGGCATCTGGCCGCACAGACTACAGATTCAAAATGGCTTCAGTTGAAACCGGGGTGTGCTGCCGCCAGCAATTCCCGGGTGTAGGGGTGCTGTGGCGCATCGAACACATCATGGCTCGCGCCGCGCTCGACCACCTTGCCGTCCTTGACCACGATCAGGTCATGGGCCAGCGCCTTGACCACCGCCAGGTCGTGACTGATGAACAGGTAAGTCAGGCCATGCCGTTCCTGCAACTGACGCAACAACGCGACGACCTGCTTCTGCACGGTGCGATCCAGCGCAGAGGTCGGTTCGTCGAGCAATATCAAGGCAGGTTTGAGCACAAGGGCGCGTGCAATCGCGATACGTTGCCGCTGCCCACCGGAAAACTCGTGGGGGTAGCGGTGCCGGCTCGACGGGTCGATGCCGACTTCCTCCAGCGCGCGAATCACTTCGGCCTCACAGCTGACCTTGTCCAGGTCGCTGTGAACTTCCAGGCCCTCGCTGATGATCTGTGCCACCGACATGCGCGGGCTGAGGCTGCCGTAAGGGTCCTGAAACACCACCTGCATCTGCTTGCGCCATGGGCGCATCTGCTTCTGATTCAGGCTGTCCAGCCCATGACCCTTGAAGCGGATACTGCCACGGGATTCCAGCAAGCGCAGGATGGCCTGACCAAGTGTCGACTTGCCCGAGCCGGATTCGCCGACGATGCCCAGGGTTTTGCCGCGCTCGATGCTCAGGCTGATGTCATCGACGGCTTTCAGGTACTCGTGGTGCCGGTTGAAAATCCCGCCGCCGAGGGAGAACCAGACGCGCAGGTTGTCGACCTCCAGCACCTTCTCGCGGGTGTCCCGGGGCAACGGCTCGCCCGCCGGTTCCGCGTCCAGCAGCAAGCGGCTGTAAGGGTGTTGCGGGTTCTTGAACAACAGCTGGCAATTGGACTCCTCGACGATTTCCCCGGCGCGCATGACGCACACCCGCTGGGCGATGCTGTGCACCAGATTCAGGTCGTGGCTGATCAGCAACAGCGACATGTTCAGCCGTTGCTGCAGCTGTTTGAGCAGCAGCAGGATCTTGCGCTGCACCGTCACGTCCAGCGCCGTGGTCGGCTCATCGGCAATCAGCAGTTCCGGCTCGCAGGCCAGCGCCATGGCGATCATCACTCGCTGGCGTTGACCGCCGGACAACTCATGGGGGTAGGCCTTCAGGCGCTTCTTCGGGTGCTGAATGCCGACCAGCTCCAGCAGCTCGATAATCCGCGCCTGGGCTGCCTTGCCCGCCATCCCCTTATGCAGCAACAAGGTTTCGCCGATCTGGCGGGACACGGTGTGCAAGGGGTTCAGCGATGTCATCGGCTCCTGAAAGATCATCGCGATCTGATTGCCCCGCAGCTCGCGCATGACGTTGCCATCGGCGCCGAGCAGCTCCTTGCCGCGATAACGAATGCTGCCGGTGCTCAGCGTGCCGGCCTGGGGCAGCAGTTGCAGGATCGAGTGGGCCGTCACCGATTTGCCCGAGCCCGACTCTCCGACCAATGCCAGGCACTCGCCGGCCGGGATGTCCAGGCTGAGGTGCTTGACCACCGTGTGGCCGTTGAACGACACCGAGAGGTCGCGGATTTCGATCAGGTTTTCGGACATCTCAGGACCTCGGGTCGAAGGCATCCCGCAGGGCCTCGCCAATGAACACCAGCAGCGACAGTATCAGCGCCAGTGTGAAAAATGCCGTGAAGCCCAGCCATGGCGCCTGCAGGTTCTGTTTGCCCTGGGCGATCAGCTCGCCCAGGGACGCGCTGCCGGCGGGCATACCGAAGCCGAGGAAATCCAGCGCGGTCAGCGTGGAGATCGCCCCGGTCAGAATGAACGGCAGATAGCTCAGGGTCGCGTTCATCGCGTTGGGCAGGATGTGCCGCAGGATCACCTTGCGATCACTCAATCCCAGCGCGCGCGCCGCTTTGACGTATTCCAGATTGCGCCCGCGCAGGAACTCGGCGCGCACCACGTCCACCAGCGCCAGCCACGAAAAGAGCGCCATGATCCCCAGCAGCCACCAGAAATTCGGCTCGACGAAGCCCGACAGAATGATCAGCAGGTACAGCACCGGCAGGCCGGACCAGACTTCCAGCAGGCGCTGGCCGAGCAAATCCACCCAGCCGCCGTAATAGCCCTGCAATGCGCCGGCAGTGATGCCAATCAGCGCACTGATGAAGGTCAGCGCCAAGGCAAACAGAATCGAGACCCGCGCGCCGAAAATCACCCGGGCCAGCACGTCCCGGGCCTGATCGTCGGTGCCCAGCCAGTTGATCGAGGAAGGCGGGCTCGGCGCGGGCTTGTTCAGGTCATAGTTGGGGGTGTCATCGCTGAACGGGATCGGCGGAAACAGCATCCAGCCGTCGCCCTTGCTGATCAGCTGGCGCACGTAATCGCTGCGGTAGTCCGGCTGAAACGGCAGCTGGCCGCCGAACTCCTGCTCGGTGTGGCGCTTGAAGGCGGGGAAGTACAGTTCGTGCTGATAACTCAGCACCAGGGGTTTATCGTTGGCGATGAGTTCGCCGCACAGGCTGAGCACAAACAGCCCGCAGAACAGCCACAGCGACCACCAGCCGCGGCGGTTATTGCGAAAACGCTCGAAGCGACGGCGAGCCACCGGAGACAGTATGCGCATCACGCATTCCTCGCGCTGAAGTCGATTCGGGGGTCGACCAGGGTGTAGCAGATGTCCCCGACCAGCTTTATCAGCAACCCGAACAGCGTGAAGATGAACAGCGAACCGAACACCACCGGGTAGTCCCGCGACACCGCGGCTTCGTAACTCATGCGGCCGAGGCCGTCGAGGGAAAAGATCACTTCGATCATCAACGAACCGGCAAAGAACACGCTGATGAACGCCTGGGGAATGCCGGCCACGATCAGCAACATGGCGTTGCGGAACACATGGCCGTAAAGCACCCGCCGCTCGCTCAGGCCTTTGGCCCGGGCGGTCACCACATACTGGCGGGTGACTTCGTTGAGGAAGGAGTTCTTGGTCAGGATGGTCAGCGTCGCGAAGCCGCCAATCACCAGTGACGTCACAGGCAATACCAAGTGCCAGAAGTAGTCGGCGATCTTGCCGAGGGTGCTCAATTGATCGAAGTTTTCGGACACCAGGCCGCGCACCGGGAACCAGCTCAGCGACGTGCCGCCGGCAAACAGCACCACCAGCAGCATGGCGAACAGAAAGGCCGGCATCGCGTAGCCGATGATGATGGCCGTGCTGCTCCAGATGTCGAAGTGGCTGCCGTGCTTGACCGCCTTGCGGATGCCCAGGGGGATCGACACCAGGTAGGTAATCAATGTTGCCCACAGCCCCAGTGAGATAGAGACGGGCATTTTCTGCAGGATCAGGTCCGTCACCTTGGCGCCGCGAAAGAAGCTGTTGCCGAAATCCAGCTGCGCGTAGTTCTTCAGCATCAGCCACAAGCGCTCATGCAAGGGTTTGTCGAAGCCGTATTGATGCTCGATTTCCTTGATCAGCTTGGGGTCAAGCCCGCGACTGGCCCGGGATTGGCCGGCGTTCATGGTTTCGGTGTGGCCTGCGCCAATGGTGCCGCCCGCGACGCCTTGCAGCTTGGCGATGGCTTGCTCGACCGGTCCGCCGGGCGCGGCCTGCACGATGAAGAAGTTGACCAGCAGGATGCACAGCAGCGTCGGAATGATCAGCAGCAGGCGCCTCATCAGGTAGCCGAGCATTACTTGACCTCCGAGGGAATGGCCGAAGCGCCCCGTTGTCGGGCGAACTCTTCGTTGGTCAGTGCCTGGGGGCTGACTTCCCACCAGGTGTCGATGGCCTCACTGTTGCTGGCCTGCACCTTGGGAATGCCGAATCGGTTCCACCACACCGTGGACGAGCCGGGCGGGTAATAGTTGGGAATCCAGTAGAAGCCCCACTGCAGCACCCGGTCCAGGGCATGGGCGTAATCGATCATCGCGGGCTTGCTGTCGGCCTTGGCCAGGCCCTCGATCAGTGTGTCGACGGCCGGGTCGCGCAGGACCATGTAGTTGCTGGAGCCGGAATCGGTGGCGACTTTCGAGCCGAAGTTGTTGTACAGCTCCATTCCGGGGGAGGTCGAGACGCCGTAGCCGGTGACGATCATGTCGTAATCCCGGGCCATGACCCGGTTCAGGTACTGTGCCGAGTCGATGCGGCGGATTTCGAAATCGATGCCGATCTGCGCCAGATTGCGCTTGTAGGGCAGCAGGATTTTCTCGAAGCCGCTCTGGCCGTTGAGAAAAGTAAAACTCAACGGTTCGCCCTGGGCGTTGACCAGCTTGTCACCCTGGGGCATCCAGCCTGCTTCTTCGAGCAACGCCAAGGCTTGCAGCTGTTTGTCGCGAATGAAGCCGCTGCCATCGGTTTTCGGCGTCTGGAACACCGTGGTGAAGACTTCCGGAGGCACCTGACCGCGCAGCGGCTCAAGAATCTTCAGCTCGGACTCGGTGGGCAGCGCTGTCGCCGCCAGATCACTGTTGGAGAAGTAACTGTTCTGGCGCACATAGACGTTGCGCATCATCTGTTTGTTGGTCCACTCGAAATCCCACAGCATCGCCAGCGCCTGGCGCACGCGACGGTCCTGAAACTTCGGACGGTCCAGATTGAAGATAAAACCCTGGGAGCTCTGCACCGCACCCTTGGCCAGGTGCGCCCGCTGCAGACGGCCCTCGGTCAAGGCCGGGCTGTCATAACCGATCGAATAACCGGTGGCGGAATATTCGCGGTTGTAGTCGTAACCGCCACCGCGCAACACCTGACGGGCGACGTCGGTGTCGCCGAAATACTCGACGCTGAAATGATCGAAGTTGTACTGGCCGCGATTGACCGGCAGGTCCTTGCCCCACCAGTCGGGGTTGCGTTCGAAGGTGACGCTGCGACCCGGGTCGACCTTGCCGATGCGATACGGGCCGCTGCCCACCGGGATCTCGAAGCCGCCGCCGTTGGCAAAATCGCGGTCCTTCCACCAATGTTCGGGAAACACTGGCAGCGAGGCCAGATCCAGCGGCAGGGTGCGGCTTTCGCTGCTTTTGAAATCAAACCTAATTTGCGTCGGCGACTCGACTTCCACGCCTTTGACGTCCTGAAACTCGGTGCGGTACGACAGGCTGCCCTGGGTCATCAGCAGGTTGTAGGTGTAGCGCACGTCTTCGGCGGTGATGGGCGAGCCGTCGGAGAATTTCGCTTTAGGGCTCAGGTAGAAACGCAATGACATGCCGTCGGGAGCGCGCTCCATTTTCTCTGCGATCAGGCCATACACGGTGTAGGGCTCGTCCAGCGACTTGACTGCCAGGGGCGAGTAAAGCAAGCCGTTGACCTGGGAGACGCCGGTGCCTTTGTCGAGGTACGGCATGATGTGATCGAACTGGCCGATTTCCTGCGCCGAGCGGCGCATGCTCCCGCCTTTCGGAGCGGCGGCATTCACGTAATCGAAGTGTTCGAAATTCGCCGGATAGCGTGGCGCCTCGCCGTAAACGGTCAACGCGTGTTGAGGGGCGGCGGACAGAACCTGAAAACCTGAAACGAGGACGAGTGTTGCAACCATCAGCGATGACAAAACAAAACGCATTGCACGAATCCTGACTGACATTGGTGACCAATATCAGGGTTGAAGGTCATGACGGCGCGGCTGGCCGTTCCGGTTTTTTTATTGGTTACCCCGGTGGCAAGGTACCGCAAAGCCGAAGCCTTTGTAACCGGACAATACAGCGTTGGAGCAGGGATCCGATAAACAAACGGCCCGCTTTCAAGGGCGGGCCGTTCGTGCAGCAGCGCGGCGGATCAGTCCTGGCGGCTGGTCACTTCCAGCAGGTGATAACCGAACTGGGTTTTCACCGGGCCCTGGACGACGTTCACCGGTGCGCTGAACACCACGGTGTCGAATTCCTTGACCATTTGACCCGGCCCGAAGGAGCCGAGGTCGCCGCCTTGACGGCTGGACGGGCAGCTGGAGTTCTCTTTGGCGACTTCGGCGAAATCAGCGCCGCCTTCGATCTGAGCTTTGAGTTCGTTGCACTTCTCTTCGCTGGATACGAGGATGTGGCGGGCAGTGGCTTTGGCCATTTTGATGACTCCTGTGAAAAAAAAAGAAACGAGCGTACCGGAATAAGGGCCGCGTTTCCCGAGAAAGTTCAGGCGCCTTTGTCTTGCCGTGACAGACGACATCGTCGCTCAAAGACCTCTGCTGAACAGCAGACCGGCATGGTCCACGTACAGCTTTACCGGATCGACCTGCTTGCGGACCAGACCGGCGCTCTGATTGATCGAGTCCACATGGTCCATCGGGTAGTCGGAGCGGATCACCTTGCCCAGGTGGGAGCTGAAGCGGCCAACCAAGCCGTCATTGGACGCGGCTTCCTTCTCGAACAGCAGCGCGTAACTGCGCAATGCCAGGTGCAGCGGGTCCATGGCATTGCGGCCTTCGGAAAACAGTGAGCCGTCGATGCAGCCGCTCCACGAGTAATAGTGAACGCCGTTGACCCGTTCGGCGCCTTCACCGCCCCACGTCGATGGCAGCGCTTGGGAATACTTGCTGTTGAACGCTGCTACGCCCTCGGTGGTCAGCGCATCCAGCGCCTGAATCGGGTCCTGGGGCAAGTCCGCGTTGCCGCTCAACAGCGCAAGAAAATGCGCGAAACCTGCGGTCATCCGTGATGCGACCGCTTCAGGCATTTGCCCGCGTGTCAGCGCCCGACGTACTCGATCGGCTACTTCCGAGCCGTGATTGGGCCCGCTCACCGAGGTGACCGACGCCACGATATCCGGACGCAACGCAGCGGCATAGCGGGAGGTCAGCGCGCCCTGGCTGTGCCCGATCAGGTTGACTTTCAGGTAGCCGGTGCGGCGCAGGAAGCGTTCGATCTGGTCAATCAACTGCTCGCCGCGGGTTTCGTTGTCGTGGACGCCGGACAGCGCCGGCACATGAACCCTGCAGCCGGCTTTCTCCAGCGCCTCGGGGATGCCATGGAACATGTCCACCTTGCCTATCCGGTCGAAACCGAACAAGCCGTGGACCAGCAAAAGTGGGTACTTGGTGGTGACTTCCCTGTACATGTCGATCATTCCTTGTATGGCGGAGAGGGATCGAGCGTAACCAGCGGAAGTGATAGGGGAAGGGCGCGGCGGTGCATGGCAATGCGCCGGCTGATGCAGGTTGTGGCGAGCCTTTGATCGCTACAGGCCTTGGTTGCCGGGGAGGCTGGAAAAGGCGCAGGCGTTGCGGCCCAAATCCGCCGGGTGGGTGGGGCGCTTTCCCACGATCGGCGCCTTAGCTGTGACGGGCGGTGGCTGACAACGACGACGCCGCGGAGGGAAGCCGGACGCATGGCTGGCACCGGCTTCCCGTTTGCAAATGTTACCTGTAGCGCAGTCTGTTCACGCCATCGCGCAGCAGGCGCTCGGTGGACTCCCAGCCCAGGCACGCGTCCGTCACTGACACGCCGTATTTGAGTGAAGCACTCAAGGGCTGGCAGCCTTCGAACAAGTGACTTTCCAGCATCATGCCGATCAGTGTTCGGTCGCCGGCCAGTCGTTGCTGCAGCACATCGTTGAATACGGCCGGCTGACGCAGCGGATCCTTGCCGCTGTTGGCGTGACTGCAATCGACCATGATGCGCGCGGCCATGCGGTGCTTCGCCAGGCTGGCATTCACCGCGGCGACACTGGCCGCGTCATAGTTGGGACCGCCGTGACCGCCGCGCAGCACGATGTGAGTGTCGGGATTGCCCGACGTCTCGATAATCGCCGGGTGGCCCTGGGAATCCATGCCGAAATGCCGGTGCGCGTGGGCCGCCGAGCGAATGGCGTCGCAGGCCACGGAAATGCCGCCGTCGGTGCCGTTCTTGAAGCCCGTGGGCACGCCGAGGCCGCTGGCCATTTCCCGGTGGATCTGCGATTCGGTCGTTCTTGCGCCAATCGCCACCCAACTCAGGAGGTCATCGAAGTAACCCGCCGCCATCGGCTGCAGCAGCTCTGTGGCGATAGGCAGGCCGAGGCGGACCATTTCACACATCAACTGCCGTGACAGGACCAGGCCCTCGGCCATGTCGTCACTGCCATCCAGCGAGGGATCGTACGCCAGGCCTTTCCAGCCCACCGTGGTGCGGGGCTTCTCGACGTAGGCGCGCATCACCAGCAGCATCTGGTCGCTGACTTCGGCAGCCAGACGGGCCAGGCGCTCGGCGTATTCAAGGGCGGCATGGGGATCGTGGATCGAGCACGGGCCGACCACGACCAGCAGGCGCGAATCTTCACCATTGAGAATGGCGCGAATCGACTGACGGTGAGCGGCGACCTGTGCGGTCATGGCAGCGTCCAGCGGCAGCTGATGTTTCAGCGCGAACGGCGTGGGCAGGCGTTTCGGGGCAGGGCAGCTGTCATTCAGGGTGACGGCGCTGGACGGCAGATCGATGAGGGTGTTGCGGACTACGGGCGAATTCATGTGCTGGCTTCCTGGTCGGCGGGCGTTCCCGCGCGGACCTACTGGGGTGTTCGACAATTGGCCGGATTGGCTGTGAGCAGGGCGATGCCACCTGTCAGTGACCGATCGGAGGCGGCAGGCTGTCCCGAGCGGAGGTTGCTAAATCGCCAGGCGAAGTCGGTGTCGTAGCGGTAATAGTGGGTGTGGTTCATGTGCAGTTCCTCAAATCAATCGGTCAAAAATGGGTGGCCCAGAAAAACAAAACCCCCGGTCGGGAAGCCGACCGGGGGTGAGAGTTATCTCTGGTGGGCGTCCCGAAGTTCAGGGCGCCGTGTGGGTATCAGGCGCGCCAGTGGCTAAACCAATACCCATAAAAATAAGATGCAGGAGCGATAGATGCTGTCGCATTCCAGGCAGCCGCACGCTCGGCCAGACGTGAACCGTCGGCGGCGAACAACTGGGTGAAAGGGGAAGGCAACATGGTCTGTCTCCGTGGAATGCCGCCGAGCTTACTTCAGACCCGTCGGATTCTTCAATTGGAAATTGCAATCGGGGTGATTGAGGCCGGCTGCTTACCAAGAAGCAGTTAAAACGGCAAAATGCCGATTCAGTCCTCAGGCACTTTCGCAGGGCCGCCTTCAAGCGGTATCACGCCGATCTTCATTCCCAGCAGCACCGCGACTTTGTGCGACTCGCCCCGCCGTCCCTTCTTTCGCCCGGACAGCACTTGATAGGTCGTCGCCGGGTCCACGTTGTGCTCCCTGGCAAACTCTTGAACCGATTTGCCTTGCTGTTCCAGCCAAGCCTTGGCTTGTGCGGCAGTACGGATTCCGGGCATAGTTCAAAACCGTTCAAGTTCGTTCAAATTATTTCGATTCTATCACTCAAAAGAGTGATGTCAACAAGGCTATACATTCAAATGAGTGGAATAAGTGCCCGAATTAGGGAAGAGCGTGAGCGCTTGGGGCTTTCACAGCGCGCATTCGGTGAAATCGGCGGCGTGGAAGCCAATGCACAGGGCAAGTATGAAAACGGCGAGCGCACGCCCAAGGCCGATTACCTGGCCCGGGTCGCCCTTCGCGGTGTTGATGTGTTGTACGTGCTGACGGGGTCGCGCACCCCCGTGCCCATCGTCAGCCTGAGTGAAAACGAGGAGTGGATGGTGGGCAGTTACCGCACCCTCGGCAAGGAAGAGCAGGATGCCATCTGCCGGCTGACGACTACCCTGGCTGAATACCAGAGCAGCTATGCCCCGGACAAGAAGCCCTAGGACTTTGCGAGGGATGCAGCGGTCGTATGTTTGAAGATTTTTATCAAGTTTTGCGGTCGATGATGATAGCTTGTCGGCATCGTTGTAGATCATCTGGCACACATGCACGAGCAGTGCTCCAGAGCAGGTCGCGTACTTTCTTTTGTTAACGTGGCGGGTAGCCGCCATGAATCGTTCGGTGAGGTGTCTGCTTGATTAGGGTGCTGGTTGTCGATGACCACGATCTGGTTCGGACAGGTATCACGCGCATGTTGGCCGACATCGAAGGCTTGCAGGTGGTGGGGCAGGCCGAGTCCGGTGAAGAGTCGTTGCAGAAGGCCCGTGAGCTGAAACCCGACGTCGTGCTGATGGACGTGAAGATGCCTGGCATCGGCGGACTGGAAGCCACGCGCAAGCTCATCCGCAGCCACCCCGACATGAAGGTGGTGGCGGTGACGGTGTGCGAAGAAGATCCGTTTCCCACACGGCTGCTGCAGGCCGGCGCGGCGGGATACATGACCAAGGGCGCCGGTCTGACCGAGATGGTTCAGGCCATTCGCCTGGTGTTCGCGGGGCAGCGCTACATCAGCCCGCAGATCGCCCAGCAACTGGCACTCAAATCGTTCCAGCCGCAGACCAGCAATTCGCCGTTCGATCTCTTGTCCGAGCGGGAAATCCAGATTGCCCTTATGATTGTCGGCTGCCAGAAAGTGCAGACGATTTCCGACAAGCTTTGCCTGTCCCCCAAAACCGTGAATACCTACCGGTACCGCATATTCGAGAAGCTGTCGATTAGCAGTGACGTTGAGCTGGCCCTGCTGGCCGTTCGTCATGGCATGGTCGACGCCAGCGCATAAATGACCCAACCGTTTGATCCCAGCGCTTTTCTGTCCACCTGCAGTGGCCGCCCCGGCGTATATCGGATGTTCGATATCGACGGCAAGCTGCTGTACGTCGGCAAGGCCAAGAATTTAAAGAAACGCCTCGCCAGCTATTTCCGCAAGACCGGCCACGCCCCGAAAACAGGCGCATTGGTCGCGCGGATCGCTCAGGTTGAAACCACCATCACCGCCAACGAAACCGAGGCGCTGCTGCTGGAACAAACCCTGATCAAGGAGTCGCGCCCGCCGTACAACATCCTGCTGCGCGACGACAAATCCTACCCCTACGTGCACCTGTCCGACGGCGAATTTCCCCGGCTCAGCATCCATCGCGGCGCGAAAAAGGCCAAGGGCCGCTACTTCGGGCCTTACCCCAGCGCCGGCGCCATTCGCGAAAGCCTGAGCATTCTGCAGAAGACCTTTCACGTTCGTCAGTGCGAAGACAGCTTCTACAAGAACCGCACGCGGCCTTGCCTGCAGTACCAGATCAAGCGCTGCAAGGCGCCGTGCGTGAACCTGGTGGAGCCGCAGATCTACAACGAGGACGTGCGTCACTCGGTGATGTTTCTGGAAGGCCGCAGTAATGCCCTCACCGACGAACTCAATGCGCTGATGGAAAAGTCGGCAATGAACCTCGATTTCGAGCACGCGGCCGAGCTGCGTGACCAGATCGGCCTGCTGCGCCGCGTCCAGGATCAGCAGAGCATGGACGGCGGTACCGGCGACGTCGATGTCGTGGCGGCGTTCGTCAATCCGGGCGGCGCCTGCGTCCATCTGATCAGCGTGCGTGGCGGGCGGGTGTTGGGCAGCAAGAATTTCTTCCCCCAGGTCGGGATCGAGGAGGAGGTGGGCGAGGTCATGTCCGCCTTCCTTGCCCAGTATTTCCTGGGCGGTGGCGAGCGCGAATTGCCCGGCGAAGTCATCGTCAACGTGGTCAGCGAGGATTTCCCTGCGCTGATCGACGCCATCGATGCGTCACGCGGCCGCGAAATCATCATCAGCCATCGGGTGCGTGGCACCCGTGCGCGCTGGCAGCAACTCGCCGTGACCAATGCCGAGCAGGCACTGATGGCGCGCCTCGCCAACCGGCAGCACGTCACTGCGCGTTTTGAAGCGTTGGCCCAAGTGCTCAAACTCGAGGAGCCGCCGCAGCGTCTGGAATGCTATGACATCAGCCATTCCAGTGGTGAAGCGACGGTGGCGTCGTGCGTCGTGTTCGGTCCCGAGGGCCCGATCAAGTCGGACTACCGCCGCTACAACATTGAAGGCATCACGGCGGGGGACGACTACGCCGCCATGCACCAGGCCCTTACCCGTCGCTTCAGCAGAATCAAGGACGGCGAGGGCAAATTGCCGGACATCCTGCTGGTGGACGGCGGTAAGGGCCAGTTGAGCATGGCCCGCGACGTGATGAACGAGTTGGCGATCCCCGACCTGATTTTGCTGGGCGTCGCCAAGGGCGCTACACGCAAGGCCGGTTTCGAAACGCTTTACTTGAATGACGCGGCCCATGAGTTCACCCTCAAGGGCGATTCCCCCGCGTTGCATTTGATCCAGCAAATCCGCGACGAAGCTCACCGGTTTGCCATCACCGGGCACCGTGCGCGACGCGGTAAAACCCGTCGTACTTCAACCCTGGAAGGCGTTGCGGGGGTGGGCCCGACCCGCCGTCGCGATCTGCTCAAGCATTTCGGCGGTCTTCAGGAATTGTCCCGGGCCAGCATCGAAGAAATCGCCAAGGCGCCGGGAATCAGCAAAAAGCTCGCAGAGTCGATTTATGCAAACCTGCACAGCGAGTAGAATGCTCGCTCACCTCGTAGCCAGTTGTGCCGATGAATATCCCTAATCTGATCACCGTATTACGTGTCCTGCTGATTCCGATCTTCATTCTGTTGTTCTATCTGCCGTACCACTGGAGCTACATGGCCGCCAGTTCGGTATTTGCCCTGGCAGCCGCGACCGACTGGCTGGACGGATACCTGGCACGACGCCTGGAGCAGAGCACACCGTTCGGAGCGTTTCTCGATCCGGTGGCTGACAAGTTGATGGTGGCCGTTGCGCTGGTGTTGCTGGTACAAGCCCACGCCAACCTTTGGCTCACGCTGCCCGCCGCTGTGATCATCGGCCGCGAGATTGTCATCTCGGCGCTTCGCGAGTGGATGGCCGAGCTGGGGGCACGGGCACAGGTAGCCGTGTCGAACCTGGGCAAATGGAAAACCGCTGCGCAAATGCTTGCGCTGGTCATCCTGCTTGCCAACCCGCCTGCGTTTACCTTCTGGGTGGTGTTGGGTTACGTACTGCTGATGATCGCGGCGGGCCTTACGCTCTGGTCGATGGTGCAATACCTGCGCGCGGCATGGCCGCATCTGCGCACGACCACAGATGAAAAATAAGTATTTTTAAATCAAGGGGTTGACGGGGTCATTTGAGTGTATAGAATGGCGCCCACACAAAGCGGGAATAGCTCAGTTGGTAGAGCACGACCTTGCCAAGGTCGGGGTCGCGAGTTCGAGTCTCGTTTCCCGCTCCAGTTTGTATGCGTTTAGCGGTAGTGGTTGGATCGTTGAGCGTTTGAGGCCGAGTAGCAAAATGGTTATGCCGCGGATTGCAAATCCGCTTACGCCGGTTCGATTCCGACCTCGGCCTCCACATTTAAAGCCCGTAAGACCAACGTCTTACGGGCTTTTTTGTGGGCGGTGATTTGGTCAGAGTTGGCGCAACCCTCCTATTTAGTAGGGCTGACAAACTCCCCGATGCGCCTTTAAACGTCGGTCGTTATCTTTTCCTTCTAGTGTCCCAGCAGATGGCTCGGATGACTGCTGACATGCGGCTGTTAGTCCTACTCGCTGTGTACGATTCCGGTGGCGGCTCAGTGCTAACCATCACAGGCGGCAGCGTGGTTCATGAAGCCCGTCGAGCCGAACTTGCCCCAGCGCATGTTCAGCGAACTGTCGGCATCATAGATGATTGGGATCGGGGATTGATTGGGTTGAGAGCGTGTCAGACGTTTGCGAGGACTGTTTCGGCGCTGCGTCAGGATTAGCAGGCGCTTCAGCCTTCGCCGCTTGGTCAACGTCAGGGTGAATAGTCGTGACACTTACAACGTGATTGTCACGATTCGCAATCTTGAATAGTTCGGCACCCTGAAGAACGTACGTGTAGAGCGTAGAAGCAAATACCGTATGCCCGCTGATTTTGGCTCCTTCCTTTGTCAGGATGGTTGACTTCGTTCCCAGCCTCAAGATTTTGCTACTTTCCTCAGTGGGATTCTCTTTTTTAAACGTGGAATACGCTGAATCAATGCCTCGTTTCAAACCAATTGTTGGAATGATCGAAACGATTACGAGACCCATCGTCAGCATCATGCAAAACAGCCAGTTATCGATCGGACTCCGGGACTTAAACAGTTTTGATACCGGAAAGTAGAGCACCAGGGAGGGAATCAAGGCCAGGCCCAATACGCCTAGTAGAAAGTGGGATGCTACGTATGTGTAGCCATCCAGAACGATCGCAAGATAACCCTGAAACAAAAGGGTGGGCAGCCCCAGATCGATCTCATTAGTACTGATCCCCAACGTCTCCAGCTGACCGGTGAAGTCTACATAACCGATGATCGCCAGCAGGCTGTTCAAAATAAGTGCTACAAGTGCCGCCAGCTTCAGCCCGAGCTCATAGTTCAGCGGTTTGGTTTCCGCTTGTATCGGACGCTCGGGTGCTGCAGCAGCAGGGGAATTTAACGTCAGAGTCTCGTTTGTAATCCGGACCTGAACCACTCTTTCCTTGTTCCAACCAAAAAGCTTCATGCGCAAAGTTCCAAGACATGATGCCTGACTCCGTCAGGCACGTTAGAAAGAAGCGGGCAGATCGGATGATCCACCATCCGACTGGCCGCCGAACCCGCAGAATACCCCTGCAATCCCAGCCAAGGCTCCCGCTTCGTGCACAAAGCGAATCGAGTCTAGCGCCCGTCACCCTTCTCCATAAGGCTTGCTTACACAATGGATCACTCTCCCATCATTCCTTGGATGGGCGGCAAACGTCGTCTTGCTGACCGCCTCATCCCGCTTTTCCCTCCGCACGAATGCTACGTCGGAGTCTTCGCCGGCGGCGCCGCGCTCTTCTTCTGGGTCCCCAGCCGGCACCCGTCGAGGTACTCAACGACATCAACGGTGAGCTCGTGAATCTGTACCGCATTGTTCAGAACCACCTTGAGGAACTTGTCCGTCAGTTTCAGTGGGCGCTCAGTTCGCGCCAGATATTCGACTGGCACAAACACACCCGACTGGAAACACTCACCGATATCTAGCGCGCTGCGCGGTTCTTCTTTCTGCAGCACCACGCATTCGGCGGACGGGTTTCAGGCCAGACGTTAGGAACTGCTACCGATGGATCTGCGAATTGAAGAAAAGCTCTCAGCGGCTTGGCAGCGACTTTCTGGAACTCACATCGAAAATCTCCCCTGGCTTGAGTGCGCCGAGCGGTACGACCGCGCCCATACTTTCCATTACATGGACTCGCCGTATTGGCAAACGAACGGATACGGCGTGGAGTCCGAGTTTAGTAACTACGAGCAAATGTCGGGCATTTCTGAGGGGCACGAAAGAGTCCCCTAAAATGCGTGGTTACGGCTTTCAACAATTCTGTGAGCCAGTTGGCTGCTTTTCAGTCCGAATGGTGTCTATCTGATCGTTCCGATGCGTAATGACTTGCCCTGAATATCGATTTTTCTCACCTACTAACTCAAATTTTGCCTCGTTTAATCCGCGGTGGGCGACAGCATCAGTTCGCGACATCCTTGGCGCGTTCGCGCGGATCGACACGTTGTTGGGCCATTTCAGCGGTAAGGATCTCCTCCGAACGTGTATTCAAGTGCCCCGAGGGTCTTACTGCGTTATTCTCCCCATGTCGGCGAGCCCCCAATTTTTGCCGAGCTGTGCGCCGCGTTGGGTTCACGTAATGGGGTTTCCCATGTCAAACCTGATCCAATCACCCGTGAATCAATCCCGTGGTCAATAGGAGATGTCTACTTGCGCGCAGACTACTACAATCATGTGGCGATCCATCTTGTTCAGATACAGCGGGCTTTGGTCGTGAAGGAGAATTTTGCCTGTGTAAAATGTGAGCCAAGCACAGCGTCGGAGTACCGGGAAAGCCAAATTCCCTTTTCCCGAACTGAGGAGTTAGTACTGCGGCGAAGGTCAGTCACAATTTTCTCAATTGTAGTGGTCAGTTGCTCTGGATTAACGTCTTTTGTAATGCCTAAATAATCGATAAAGTACTGCCCGTCATCTTCTAATATTAATTCGGATGAAATTTCTCTTGTCGGAAATACTAAATCAATAACATTTGGGGAGATAACGACTCTCGGAAATCTCGCGGTCTCGCTTTCTACCTTGTAGGCGTCAATCAAACCAGCGCTGAAAGTGAACGCGCCATTGCTGAAATGTCGATTTACTGCTATTCCGCCCCTGCAAAGTAATCCTTCGTCTAACAACATGCGCTGGTACTTTGCAATCGATGTAATGAATCGAGAGAATGCTTTGGCCTTGTAGGGTTCGGATATTACGATTGAGTCAGAAAATTGGACCGTTGTTAGCGTGTTAGCATCAAAGAGCGTCTTGGCCTCCTTGTGACATTTGAATAATTTGTTGAGGTAAATTCCTTCTCCGCCGTTGGATTCGCTTTCAACCATAGACTTAAAGCCTAGGATGTCTAGAAACGCAACATAGAATATTTGCTGTTCAATCTTCATGGTTTGGATTTGTCAAATGCTTCAATGGTGTGGGCAATTTTTTCAAATAGCTTTTTGTAGTGGGTCATTCGTTTTTGTGCGCCAGTCCAATTATTGCCCGCCCACGGTTTCTTACTTTTCGTGATTAAAGCTGTATCTAGGCGATCGATATTGAAAACTGCTTTACCTACCTCCTGCATGAGAGGGGCAAGCTGGTTGAAATCAGGGATCTCTACAGATATAGGGTTCGGTGCTTTCTGAGACTGAGTAGGGAGATAGAGAGCTGGGTTGGCATCAAACTCGCTCAGTGCTGGACGTAATTTTTCTTCGATTTCCAACGGCAGTCTGCCCATCCAGAGCTTAAATCCAGGCTTGGCCTCGCCGGCATATTTTTTAAATGCTTGAACTACCGCACCTAGGAAAACAGGTTTGCCTGGCCGAATTGGCATGTCGACTGCCTCATACTGGGACAGTACTTGATCGTGATCTTTTATCCATCTCTTTAGAATTGTTGACAACGTGCCGATCGCTTGGACATTGAACCGATCAGGGGCAGCTGGAATAAAAAAGGCGTCACAGGCCAAGAAAAATGCTCTTGTTAGAGCGCCTGAGCTTGGGCCTACGTCTATAAATATATAATCATATTTTCTTTATTTGCCAATCGTACTAAGAAATCCCCTATAGCTACATATGTTCTCATCAGATTTGTGCGCATACTCATGCGCTGCACGTGTGCTTCTGCTAGATCATCCTCAATTGAGCTAAGATCTACCGCGCCTCGAAGGAGATACAGGTTTTTATGTACTTCGTGTGGGTGAATCTTATCAATATCAATAAATGCGACGTCACCCTTAATCCTCTGATTCAGCGCTTCGAGGATACTTGTCCCCGGAAGATCATCAATTTTTTAATGTCTGACTTAGCTGCTGCCTTGGCGTCGAGGGAGTCGATAGTCCGCGATAACGCGATCTCCGTCAGATTGCACTGCGGATCTGCGTCCACCATCAAGACTTTTTTGCCTTGATCGGCCAGATATGTGGCGATATTGAATGTGGTAGTGGTTTTAGAGACGCCGCCCTTGTGGTTATAAAGGGTAATTATTTTCATGCATAAACCTCTAACGATATAGGCTGGCGATAAAGACAATTAATAAGGCCGTTAGGCGATGAAACCCTTTTTAGTTCGAAAGCAGTGCTAAAAGCTCCCTGCGGGAGGGGGGTAGGTCTATCCACCGGGTTGGAAACGTCATGAAGCATGTTCATTCCTTTGACAGCCAGCTTTTCTCCGATAGTAGCGAAAGCATATTCGTTCGGCTAGGGGGAGGTTGTTTCAAGGTCTGGAGACTTGGCGGACTCGATAGGCGGATGCGCACAAAATTGACAGCCTGATCGGGGCGGCCGCGTGCTTTGATGCACGTGATCATTTTCCCGACAGGACTGGACCCGCCACTGCACGGTCTTGGAACCTTCATTGCGCTTCAATCTGCCCGGCTCGATGCCTGACTGGGTTACGTCTCAGCGTGTCCTACCCGTGTTCTGATTCAAGGACCAAGATTTGAGAAAGATTCAGTTATTCCTCGACATCCTTTGGTCATCTGGAACATCTGCAGGAAACCCGGGATGGCCCCTAGGCTCCAAGGCATGCCTGATGTATTTCTAGCCTATCCTGTGCTTAAGGAGGCTCAAGAATAAGCGGTTCTAGATAGGAAGATTCAGTTCCGCCCCCGATCCCTGACGGATCATATAAAGCGGTCTGCGGGATACGTAAGAACCAGCCATCACGGAAATTAGAAACGCATAACTTATTGAAAATATAGGATTTAACACTTGGATTGTAAATCCGCTTACGCCGGATCGATTCCGACCTCGGCCTCTCATTCAAAGCCCGTACGATCAACGTCTTACGGGCTTTTTGGCTGGCGGCGATTTAGTGAAACAAATTTGAGTCAGATAACACCGCACGCCATGCGATCACCGCCACCGCCCAATGGCATGGGCATATCGGAGTGGTTGTCGCCGCCGACATGAATCATGAGCGCGTGGCCTTTGATGTCGGCAATTTTCTTCAGGCGTGGTGCGAGCACAGGGTAGTTGGCCACGCCATCGGCATTGACGTAAACCGCCGGCAGGTCACCCAAGTGGCCCTCGCCATAAGGGCCCAGATGTTTGCCGGTGCTCGCCGGGTCAAAGTGGCCGCCTGCTGCCAGTGCCGCGACTTTTTTGCCGTCTTTCATGCCCGAATCGCAACTCGCTTTTTCGTGAACATGAAAACCGTGAATGCCGGCAGGTAAAGATTTCAGCTCGGGGGTAAACACCAGCCCGTAAGCGGTCTCGCTGATGGTCATCTCGCCAACAGGCTGTGGGGCGCCATCGGCACTCACCAGGTTCATTGGGACATTGAGCGACGCCGCCTGAGCGCTCACCGAAAATGCTCCAATCAGGCCAAGCCACAAAGCGGATTTCATAGACACCTCATTCAGTTTGTCTAAAGAAGGGCAGGACAGCTGCGCGAGCGTGTCACCCTTCGCTGGGAGAGAGCATAGACAAGGTATCGAGATTGCGACGGTAAACAAACGTAACCAATTGAATCCGAAAGCTTTGAACTTGCCTCCAGGGCTGCGGGTGTATATATTCCCCACTCTTATCAGCTGGCCTCGCTACACAGCACGCGGAGGTCAAGGTTGATATGTGCTACCGCCCTGATGGTGAAATTGGTAGACACACCGGACTTAAAATCCGTCGTCCGAAAGGATGTGCCGGTTCGACTCCGGCTCGGGGCACCATTCAGAAGAAAGGCACTTGAGAGCAACCTCAAGTGCCTTTTTCGTTTTACCCCCTCAAAACCTTCCGCAAAAACGGCGCCGTCCGGCTCTCATCCACATCCGCAACCAACTCAGGCGTGCCAGCAGCCACAACATTCCCACCCTTGTCCCCAGCCCCCGGGCCGATGTCGATCACCCAGTCACTTTGCGCAACCACGCGCATTTCATGCTCCACCACAACCACGCTATGCCCTGCATCCACCAACGCGTTCAACTGCGTCAGCAGTCGATCCACGTCAGTGGGGTGCAGCCCCGTGGTCGGCTCATCAAGCACGTACAACGTGGCGCCACGCTGACTGCGCTGTAGCTCCGTCGCCAGTTTGATGCGCTGAGCCTCACCGCCGGACAGTTCAGTCGCAGGCTGACCAAGGCGCAGATAGCCCAGACCAATATCACGCAGTACCGTCAGCGAACGCAGCACGCCGGGTTGTTCGGCGAACACGTCCACCGCTTGTTCAACCGTCAGCTGCAACACGTCGGCGATGCTCAAACCATTCCACTTGATGGCCAGGGTGTCCGGGTTGTAGCGGGCGCCGTGGCAGGTTGGGCAGGGCGCGTAGACGCTGGGCATGAACAGCAATTCAACGCTGACAAACCCTTCGCCTTCGCACACCGGGCAGCGGCCTTTGGCGACGTTGAAGGAGAACTGTCCGGCGTCGTAGCCGGCCTTCTGCGCATCGGGCGTCGCGGCGAACAGTTTGCGCACGTTGTCGAACAGCCCGGTGTAGGTCGCCAGGTTGGAGCGCGGGGTGCGGCCGATGGGTTTCTGGTCGACCTGCACCAGACGCTTGATCGCGCTCAATCCGCCAGCGATGTGCCCGCCGGTGGGTTGCGGCGCGTCGTCTTCCAAGCTGGATTCTTCCGCTTCGACTTCCGCGACCGGGCGTCCCAACTCCGCGCCCACCAGTTCCAGCAGCGCTTGGCTGACCAGGCTGGATTTGCCCGAGCCGGAGATGCCGGTCACGGATGTGAAGCAGCCCAGCGGAAACTCTGCGCTCAGTTCGTTGAGGTTGTTGCGGGTGATGCCTTCCAGGCGCAGCCAGTCAGTGGGCTGCCTTCTTGCGGCGCGCAACTCCGTGTGTTCGGCGAAAAGATGCCGCCGCGTTTGCGACGCCTCGATTTCGGCCAGGCCTGCGGGAGGGCCGCTGTACAGCACGTGCCCGCCATGCTCGCCGGCAGCGGGGCCGACGTCGATCAGCCAGTCGGCGCGGCGCATGGTTTCCAGGTCATGCTCGACGACGAACAGCGAATTGCCGGACGCCTTGAGCTGCTGCAGCGCTGTAAACAGGGCTTCGCTGTCCGCCGGGTGCAGACCCGCCGACGGCTCGTCCAGCACGTAGATCACGCCGAACAGTTGCGAGCCTAATTGCGTCGCCAGCCTTAGCCGCTGCAGTTCGCCGGACGACAGCGACGGCGTGCTGCGATCCAGCGCCAGGTAACCGAGCCCCAGCTCGGTGAGGGTGCTGACCCGCGCCAGCAAATCCTGAGCAATACGCTGAGCGGCGAGGCGTTTTTCGACAGACAAGTTCGGCGTCGCACGCACATCCGGTGCGGCGTCGTGGGCCGAACCGCCTGCACTGACCCGCTTCTTTTTCGCTTTGGCCATTTGCTCGCGATCCAGCACAGCGCTGTCGCGATCTTCATCAGCGAAGACGCCCGCTGCCACCGGCCGCAGCACCTCGGCCAGCCGCAACAGCGGCATTTGCGCCAGCTCGCCGATGTCGAGGCCGGCAAAGGTCACCGACAGCGCTTCGCGCTTCAGGCGTTTGCCATCGCACAGCGGGCATGGGCTGCCGCGCATGAACCGCGAGACGCGCTTTTTCATCAGCGCGCTCTGCGTGGTGGCAAAGGTGTGCTGCACGTAGCGGCGGGCGCCGGTGAAGGTGCCTTGGTAGCTGGGCTCGACCTTGCGCTTGATCGCCAGACGCGTCTCTTCAGGCGTCAGGCCGGCGTAGACCGGTACGTTGGGCTGTTCGTCGGTAAACAGAATCCAGTCGCGGTCCTTTTTCGGCAGGTCGCGCCACGGGGTGTCGACGTCGTAACCCAGGGTCACCAGGATGTCGCGCTGGTTCTGACCGCCCCAGGCCAAGGGCCATGCGGCGATAGCGCGCTGGCGGATGGTCAGCGAATCGTCCGGCACCATCAGCTCTTCAGGAATCTCATAGACCCGGCCCAGCCCATGGCACTCGGGGCAGGCGCCTTGGGGCAGGTTGGGCGAGAAGTCCTCGGCGTAGAGCATGGGTTGGCCCGGCGGATAGGTGCCGGCGCGGGAATAGAGCATGCGGATCAGGCTGGACAGGGTGGTCACGCTGCCGACCGAAGAGCGCGTGCTCGGCGTACCCCGTTGCTGCTGCAGTGCAACGGCGGGCGGCAGGCCTTCGATGGAGTCGACGTCGGGCACGCCCACTTGGTCGATGAGGCGTCGGGCGTAGGGCGCGACGGATTCGAAATAGCGGCGCTGGGCTTCGGCGTACAGGGTGGAGAACGCCAGGGAGGATTTGCCCGACCCCGACACGCCGGTGAACACCACCAGCGCGTCGCGGGGGATGTCGACGTCCACGTCCTTGAGATTGTGCTCACGGGCACCGCGAACCCGGACGAATCCGGGGCGGTCGGCATCTACGGTGAAGGAAGCAGGGCGGGCGTCATCTGTCAGGTGCGGCGGTGTGGTCATGGGTGAGGCCTTTGAATCCTGAAATGCAAGAACGGGTTTACTCGGCGAGGGGCACCTTGGGGGTGTGCCCGGCGTCATCGTGGTCGCCGCCGGTCAGCGGCTCGTCTTCACGCACATCGTCGGTGCGGTCGCGGTCGTCGGCCACGTCAGCGGGGCGCGCGTCCGGGTCGTTGAGTTTTTCACCGGGAATATGAGCGTCATGGGGGGTCATGCTGTTTCTCCTGTCAGTTCTTCGGATGCTTCACGAATGACCTCGGCGGCCTGCAGGCCCTGGAGGAAACCGGCCAGCGCCACTTCCTCCAGACGCAGCCCCTTGCGCTGGCGGATGCGCGGCAGCTTGGCCAGTTCGCCCATGGCGAAGGCTTCCAGCACGGCCGGGTGGATGTAGCACTTGCGGCAGACGGCCGGGGTGTTGCCCAGCAATCTGGCGACCTCCTTGACCATGGACACGACGTGTTTCTTCGCGTCCGCCTCCGGTTCCCAGTGCAGCTTGCGCAGGGTCGCCAGGGCCATCGCGCTGCCGGCCCAAGTGCGGTAATCCTTGGCGGTGAAGTCAGCGCCGGTCAGTGTGTGCAGGTACTGGTTGATGTCGTGGGAAGAAACGGTATGCCGCTGGCCGTCGTCGTCCAGGTACTGGAATAGGTTCTGGCCGGGCAATTCCATGCAGCGCTTGATGATGTTGGCCAGGCGTCGGTCGGTGACGCTGAGCCGGTGCTCGACGCCGCTCTTGCCACGAAACTCGAAGTAGATCTTGCTGCCCTTCACGTCGACATGTTTGTTGCGCAGCGTGGTCAGCCCGTAGGAGCGGTTGTCCCGGGCATACTGGCTGTTGCCTATACGGATCAGCGTCTGGTCCAGCAATGACAGCACCGCCGCCATGACCTTCTCGCGGCCCATGCCGGGTTTCGCCAGCTGCGTTTCCAGCTGCTTGCGCACCTTGGGCAGCGCCTGGCCGAAGGCGATCATCCGCGAGTATTTGTTCTCGTCGCGGATCTCGCGCCAGCGCGGGTGATAGCGATACTGCTTGCGCCCGCGGGCGTCGCGGCCAGTGGCTTGCAGATGGCCCTGGCGGTCGGCGCAGATCCACACGTCGCTGTAAGCCGGGGGGATCACTAGCGCGTTGATGCGCTTGATCTCGTCCTCGTCGCGAATGCGCTGGCCGTCGATGTCGAAATAGGCGAACTTGCCGCGCAGGATCTTGCGGCTGAATCCGGGCTGGCTGTCGTCGACGTAGTGCAGATCTTTGGGCAGGTCTTCGCTGTGAATTGTGTCCGGCATGAAAGGCAGTCCTGAACGCGGGGTCTTTCTGCATTGACCGTGGCGCTGCGCAGTCGTGCCGAATAATTGCGTTCTGACGAGTGCGATGGATCGGGCCTAGGCCAGCAGCGCCACTGACTTGATCTGCGCCCACAACCGTTGACCGGGTGCCAATTGCAGCTGATCCCTGGAATAGCGGGTAATCCGCGCCAGCAGTGGCGAGCCGTCGGCATCCAGGCGGACCAGCACATGGGCGGTGTTGTCAGCGGCGATCTCTTCGATGACCGTAACCGGCAGGCGATTGAGAATGCTGCTTTGAGCGTCGGGTTGCAGGCTCAGGCTCACGTCCCGCGCCTGCACCTTCAGGCGCAGCGGCTTGCCGGGCTGCAATGCCGAGTGGGCCACGCGGATACTCAGTTCGCTACGCGGCAGTTGTACGGTGATGAGCTGATACGCAGCGTCATAGGCCAGCACGCTGCCTTCGATGACCACGCCCGCGTCGTCGCCCATCGCCAGCGGCAGATCCAGCCGCGCCAGAGTTTCGCCTATGGGGCCGCTGGCCAGTGCTTTGCCGTCGCTGAGCAGCACCAGATGATCGGCCAGTCGAGCCACTTCATCCTGGGCGTGACTCACGTAGATCACCGGAATATCCAGATCGTCATGCAGACGTTCGAGGTAAGGCAGGATTTCGCTTTTGCGTTGCGCATCCAGCGCCGCCAGGGGTTCGTCCATCAGCAGCAGGCGCGGGCTGGTCAGCAGCGCGCGGGCGATGCCGACCCGCTGACGCTCGCCGCCGGACAGTTTGTCGGGCGCGCGGCTGAGCAGATGATCGATGCCCAGCAATGACGTCGCCTGTTGCAGCGTAATGCGCCTGTCGCGCTCGGGGATGCGCTTGAAGCCGAAGCGCAGATTGCCCTCGACGTTGAGGTGCGGGAACAGGCTGGCTTCCTGGAACACGTAGCCCAAGGGGCGTTTGTGTGGGGGGAGAAAGACATGGTTGGCGCTGTCCTGCCAGACCTCGCCGTTGACACGGATATAACCGTCGGCCGCCTTTTCCAGCCCGGCGATGCAACGCAGGCAAGTGGTTTTGCCAGAACCGGAATGGCCGTAGAGCGCCGTGACGCCACGACCGGGCAGGGTCAGGTCTACGTCCAGGGCGAACTCGGGGTAATCCACCTGGAGGCGCACTTCAATGTTCGCGCTCATGCGCCGCTCCACGCCGAACGCGCCTTGCCGCTGGAGTACAGCGCCAGCAGCACCACAAAGGAAAACACCAGCATCGCCCCGGCCAGCCAATGGGCTTGGGCGTATTCCATGGATTCGACGTGGTTATAGATTTGCGTGGACACGACTCGGGTTTTCTCCGGGATGTTGCCGCCGATCATCAGTACCACGCCGAACTCACCCACGGTGTGAGCGAAACCCAGAATCGCCCCGGTGATAAAGCCAGGGCGCGCCAGCGGCAGGATCACCGAGAAGAACGTGTCCCAAGGGCCTGCGCGCAATGTGGCCGCCACTTCAAGGGGGCGAGGGCCGATGGCGGCGAAAGCGTTCTGCAAGGGCTGCACCACGAACGGCAGGGAATACAGCACCGAGCCGATCACCAACCCGGTGAAACTGAACGTCAGCGTGCCGAGCCCCAGGCTCTGGGTCAGTTGCCCGACCGCACCGTTCGGCCCGAGCAACAGCAACAGATAAAAGCCGATCACCGTGGGCGGCAGCACTAGGGGCAGGGCGACCACCGCGCCGATCGGGCCTCTCAGCCACGAGCGGGTGCGCGACAGCCACAGCGCGATGGGCGTGCCGACGATCAGCAGAATCAAGGTGGTCAGGGACGCCAGCTTCAGCGTCAGCCAGATGGCCGCGAGGTCGGCACTGCCCAGCAGCATTTACAACTGATACCCGTAGGACTTGATGATCGCGGCGGCTTTCGGGCCCTTGAGGTAGTCCATCAGCGCCTTGGCGGCGGCGTTGTCCTTGCCCTTGTTGAGGATCACGGCGTCCTGCTTGATGGGTTCATGGAGGTTGGCCGGAACGATCCACGCCGAGCCGCCGGTCAGCTTGCCGTCCTTGAACACTTGGGAGAGGGCGACGAAACCCAGCTCGGCGTTGCCGGTCTGCACGAACTGATAGGCCTGGGCGATGCTCTGGCCTTCGACAATCTTGCTTTTGGTCGCGTCAGTCAGGCCCAGTTTGTCCAGGGTCTGGGTGGCGGCGAGGCCATACGGAGCGGCTTTCGGGTTGGCAATGGACAAGTGTTGGAATTTGCCATCCTTGAGCACTTGGCCTTTGTCGTCGACGTAGCCGTCTTTGGCCGACCACAACGCGAGGGTGCCAACGGCGTAGGTGAAGCGCGAGCCTTTCACGGTCTCGTTTTCGCCCTCAAGTTTTGCCGGAGTGGTGTCATCGGCGGCGAGGAAGACTTCGAACGGCGCGCCATTTTTGATCTGGGTGTAGAACTGGCCGGTCGCGCCGAACGAGGCCACGAGTTTATGGCCCGTATCCTTTTCGAAGTCGGTGGCGATGGCCTGGATCGGCGCCGTGAAATTGGCCGCGACGGCCACCTGGACTTCATCGGCAAACGCTGTGCCCGAGCACAGCGCGACGAAGGCGATGGCCAGTGAGGTGAGGGTGAAGCGGTGTGAAACTGCGCGCATGGAACGGCTCCGGGATGGCGAACGGGGTGCGGCAAACGGGGGTGAGGAAGAACGCCAACCGGACGCCGGTAAACGCTATGCAGCGAAATATATAGCGACTCTTCCCCGCGCGGAAGCCGGATCTTGCCGCGCTGCGTTTTAAATCGGCGGCTTAAGTCCCCGGCTTAGCGCCCGGCCAGCCGTTCAAGGGCGCCGATGGCCAGCGTCCGGGTGAGTTCTTCCGCCGACAGCGAATGCTTGATGCCCACCGCCTGACCCGCCCAGAGGTTCATGAAACCGTCGTCGCCCCGGGCTTCGGCCTTGCTGCGCAGCGGCATCAACGCGCCGCCCGCCGTGGGGAAGGCCGGCGCGGCATCGGCCATGGGTCCGATGTCAGCCATGATGCGGTTGACGATGCCCCGGGCCGGGCGGCCGGTGAAAATGTTGGTGATGGCGGTCTGGCTATCCTGCGCTCGGCTCAGTGCCGCCTGATGCAGCGCGGAAGTCTTGGCTTCCGGGGTAAACAGATACGCGGTGCCGATCTGAACCGCTGACGCGCCGAGCATGAACGCAGCGGCAATCCCGCGACTGTCGGCAATGCCACCGGCCGCGATGACCGGAATCTTCACGGCATCGACAATCTGCGGCACCAGCGCCATGGTCCCGACCTGGGTGTGAAGCTGATCGCTGAGGAACATGCCGCGATGCCCACCGGCCTCGTAGCCCATGGCGATGATCGCATCGCAGCCCCGCGCTTCGAGCCAAATCGCTTCTTCAACCGTGGTTGCAGAAGACAACACCTTCGCGCCAGTCGCCTTCACCCGCGCCAGCAACGCGGCATCGGGCAGGCCGAAGTGGAAGCTGACCACTTGAGGCTTCAGTTCTTCGATCAAGGCGCAGGCCGCTTCGTCAAACGGTGCGCGGTTGGAGGTGGGGGTGGGAGCGTCGAAGTCGGCGCCCAGTTCGTCGTAGTAGGGCTTGAGCAGGAGTTTCCAGTCTGCATCCGCCTGCGGATCGGCGGGCGGAGTCGAGTGGCAGAAGAAATTCAGGTTAAGCGGCGCGTGAGTGCTCGCGCGTATTCGCGCCACTTCTTCGCGAATCTGCGCGCGGGTGAGCATGGCGCAAGGCAGCGAGGGCAGACCGCCCGCTTTGCCGACGGCGATGGCCATTGCCGAGCCGGACGCGCCGGCCATGGGCGCTTGGAGGATGGGCAGTTCGATGTCCAGCAGTTTGAGCAGGCGGGTGTCGGGCCAGGCGATCATCGGCAGAGTCTCCATAGCGAAAAGGCTGTTAAAAAGCAGCATTTGAAACGTTGCGGTTGATTTAATAGACGCTCGGTCTAATATGCAACCCCATGAACGACATCATTGCAAAACCACGACGCCCCGGCCGCCCGCCCAAAGTGGCGCGCCCCGATGACTTCGACACCCGCGAGGCGCTGATCCGTTGCGGCGTCGAGGTGCTGACCGAGCAGGGCTTCATGGCCGCAGGCATTGACGGCATCCTCAAGCGCGTCGGCGTGCCCAAAGGCTCTTTCTACCACTACTTCGCCAGCAAAGAGGTGTTCGGCCTCGCGGTGCTCGACAGCTACGCCGGCTACTTTGCCCGGCGCCTTGATCGCTGGCTGCTGGATGAAACCCTGTCGCCACTGGAGCGGCTGGCCGCGTTCGTTCAGGAATCAAAGGTCAACATCGCCCGCCATGAGTTCCGCCGCGGCTGTCTGGTCGGCAACATGGGCCAGGAAGTGAGCGTCCTGCCAACGGGTTTCCGCGAGGCCCTGGAGAAGGTTTTCCTCGATTGGCAGGCGCGCCTGACGGTCTGCTTCAAGGCGGCGATTGCCGCAGGGGAACTGCCAGCGCGCACGGATTGTTCAGAACTGGCGGCGTATTTCTGGATCGGCTGGGAGGGCGCCGTGCTGCGGGCTCGACTGGTGCAGAACGAGCAGCCGCTCAACACCTTCATCATCGGATTTCTGCGCGGCTTGCCGCGCTGATGTTTTCAGGTCTGGTTATAGACGAGCGGTCTAAATAGGAGAGGGGCAATGTTCAAAGGCATCCTGATCAACAAAGACGACAACGGCTACCGCGCCGAGCTGGCAGACATCGATGACAGTCAGTTGCCCGAGGGCGACGTCACGCTGCGCGTCAGCCACAGCACGCTGAATTACAAGGACGGCCTGGCGATCACCGGCAAAGGGCCGATCGTGCGGCAGTTCCCGATGGTGCCCGGCGTGGATCTGGCCGGCACGGTCGAGGACAGCCGCGACCCGGACTTCAAACCCGGCGATCAGGTGTTGCTGAACGGCTGGGGCGTGGGCGAAGGCCATTGGGGTGGCTTGGCAGAAAAGGCGCGGCTGCAAGGCAGATGGCTGATCCCGCTGCCCAGCGCCTTTACACCGGCGCAGGCTATGGCCATCGGCACGGCGGGATACACCGCGATGCTGGCAATCATGGCACTGGAGAAAAACGGCGTGACGCCGGACAAGGGCGAGGTGCTGGTGACCGGGGCCAACGGCGGTGTCGGCAGTTTCGCCATCGCGTTGCTGGCCAAGCTCGGTTATCGCGTCGTGGCCTCCACCGGCCGCGTGAACGAGAGCGAATACCTGACGTCCCTCGGCGCCGCTGAAATCATCGACCGCGCGACCCTTGCCGAGCCCGGCCGCCCGTTGGCCAAAGAGCGCTGGGCCGGGGCGATCGATTCGGTGGGCAGTCACACGCTCGCCAATATCTGCGCCAGCACACGGTACTGGGGCACGGTGGCGACCTGCGGCCTGGCCCAGGGCATGGATTTTCCGGCGTCGGTGGCGCCGTTCATTTTGCGCGGCGTGACCCTGGCCGGTATCGACAGTGTGATGCGCCCGCGCCAGGACCGCATCGACGCCTGGGCGCGTCTGGCCGGGGATCTCGATGTCTCGCTGCTGCCGTTGATCAGCCGGGAGATCGGATTGGGTGAGGTGATTGAAACCGCACACCAGCTCATGGACGGGCAGGTGCGCGGGAGAATCGTGGTCGACACCCAGCGCTGATCAGCCGCAGGTGAAAGAGCGCACGTCGAGCACCCTGACCTGCGCCATGGCGGGGTGAAGGGGGTTGAGCAGCAGGTTGCGCGTGTGGGTGATGATTGCGGAGGGCACGATCAAACCCAGTTGCTCACGCCGTTCCAGCCAGGCGCTGCCGAAATCCATGCTGGGCCGGTCTGCCGGCGTGACATCCCAGCCGGGCGGCAGGTGCGCGAGGGCAGGCTGCCAATACAGTGCCGGGTCATCCGGCAACTGCAGGTGAACCAGCTGGAAACCCGGCTGCGGCAGGCTCGCGCACTGGACGAGGGTGTCCAGCGCGCAGCCTGACGCGCTCAGCGCCAGGTAGAGGGCAGGCTGGTCGGCATGATTCCAGCGCCCGCCGAACTGCGCGGCGCCCGTGCCGGACAGATCGTTCGCGGCATTTGCCTTGCTGATCCTCCAGGCCTGCATCAGACAACCCCGCCGTGCTGCAAGGCGCTGAGCACCCGACGTGCCTGGCGCGCGCCGATCTCGGTTTCGCACAGGGCGATAGGCGTCTGCCCGTTGAGCGCGCGGTTGGACGCAATCATCCAGCGGCGGGCGGTGTTCTGGTCTTCGAAGAGCTCGGCGGCGTGGGTGGCGAGGGCGGCGACCCGGTCGAGGCGTTCGGAGCCGACGATGTCCAGCGGTCGTTGCTGACGCTGGCGGCGCTCCAGCGTGGAGACCGAGGTGGCCAATAAGGCTTCGAGCTGGCTGTTGCTGAGGCGGAAGGCATTGCGCAGCACCTTGACCCAGCCGGGCGGGAAGCCCGAGCGGATGTAGTCCAGCCGTTCGGTTTCGTTGCGTGCGTTGAGCTGGTCGGCGATCAACCAGAATGAGGGGGCGGTGTCGGTTATCGCTGCTTGAAGAGTCGAAGGCACGTCCATGCTCCTTGTGAGATCCGGTGCAGGGACCTTACGCCGCTGTCAGGGTTTCTCAAGCGAGAAGCTGTTACCGGCGTTTGCATGCTTTGCTTCCCTAGTGGAGCCGGCTTTAGCCGGAAACGCCTAACGGATGGCGTACAGCGCAATCCGACAGCTGACCCTGTTCTTGACGATTTTTAATGACTCACTATGATTAACTTTAAATCACTCTCTAATCAGGACCGTCCTATCATGGCAACTTCCGCAAAGACCCGATCGGTGACGGCTCACGTTCCTGAGGCGTTGGCACAAAAAGTCGATTTGATGGCGGAGCGGCTGGAACGCTCCAAAAACTGGATCGTCAAACAGGCCCTGTCCGCCTGGATAGATCAGGAAGAAGAGCGCAGTCGCCTGACTCGCGAGGCATTGGCTGATGTCGATGCTGGTCACGTAATTGACCACCAGACCGTTCAGGCCTGGGCTGATAGCCTTAGCACCGACACGCCGTTGCCGGTTCCACGCTGATGGAACTGAAGTGGACGAGCAAGGCGCTTTCCGACATTGCCCGGCTCTATGAGTTTCTGGCAGCGGCCAATCAGCCTGCCGCCGCACGAACCGTGCAGCAACTCACGGCAGCACCGACTACGCTGCTCGTTAATCCACGCATCGGCGAACGCCTTGAAGAATTTGAACCGAGGGATGTGCGCAGAATCCAGATCGGCCATTACGAGATGCGCTACGAGATAGCCAATTCCACAATCTATCTGCTGCGTCTGTGGCACACCCGCGAGGATCGATAGGATCGTGGAAGCAGCGGAACTGAAGTTTGAGCTGGGCTGAAACCAATCAAAATAGCTCAGCGTGAATGCTGTGGTTCCGTTCCTTGACCTTCACGAGTGAGCAACGCGCGCTTGCGCTCCACACCCCAACGATAACCCGACAACGCGCCATCACTGCGCACCACCCGGTGACAGGGAATTGCCACGGCAATCCGGTTTGCCCCGCAGGCCAGGGCGACCGCGCGACTGGCGGTCGGCGCACCGATTTGCCGGGCGATTTGTGCGTAACTGGCGGTCGTGCCCGGCGGTATCTGCGCCAGGGCCTGCCAGACCCGCTGCTGAAACGCCGTGCCCTGCAAATCCAGCGGCAGATTAAGCCCCAGCTTCGGCGCCTCGATAAACCCGACCACCTCAGCCATGAGCCGCTCGAAGTCGGCATCGCCGCCGATCAGCGTGGCGCTGTGAAACTGATCCTGCAGGTCTTGCACCAGTCGGTTGGGGTCATCGCCCAGCAGAATGGCGCACACGCCTCGCGCACTCTGGGCCACCAGAATCGCACCGAGAAAGCACTCCCCCACGGCAAAACGAATCTCCAGCGCGGCGCCGCCCTTGCGGTAGTCGGTGGGGCTCATGCCCAGCAGTCCGGCACTGGCTTCGTAAAAGCGGCTGCTGGAATTGAAACCGGCGTCGTAGAGGGCGTCGGTGATCCGCCCGCTGTCCGTCAGTTTGCTGCGCACCTTGTCTGCGCGGTGGGCATTGGCGTAGCCCCTGGGCGTCAGGCCGGTGACGGCTTTGAACACGCGGTGGAAATGCCAGGGGCTCATGCCGGCGTGGACGGCCAGCTCGGCGAGGGTCGGCAGCAACTCTGCGTCGGCGATCAGTCGACAGGCGCCAGCGACAACCGCAGCATGCTGCTCAGCCAGACCGGTGCGGTCGGCGGCGGCGCGTTTGCTCGGGCGAAACCCGGCGGCTTCGGCCTCGGTGGCACTGTCAAAGAACACCACGTTTTTCGGGCGTGGCAAGCGCGCGCTGCTGCTCGGCCTGCAGTAGACGCCCGTGGTGCGCACGCCGTAGACAAACAGCCCGTCGGCGCTGGCGTCCCGGGACAGCACGGCGCTCCAGCGCGGGTCGAGCTCGACGCTTTCGGGTGACGGATTACGCGGCTGGCGGCTCATTGGCGGCTCTCTGACTGTTCACTGGCCTGTACGTTAAGCGCTGCGACGGAGGACGACACTCCGAGTCTTGCGTTCAAACTCTTGTACGCAGGACCTCGCATTCACATCAGCCCAGCATCGGCGGCAAGGTGCCAAGCAACGACACCGCCGCCAGCGCACCTGCGCCGAACAGGCATTCCAGAAACACGCTCATCTTCAAGCGCGCCACCGGCAGATCGGCCGAGTGGGCCAATTGCCGGTTCAGCGCCGCCAGCACCAGCATACCCAGCACCATCACGACTTTGACCGCCAGCACCAGGCCAAACCCGGCAAACGCAGGTGCAGGCCAGAACCCGCCGCTGAGCGCACGAACGTTGATCAGGCCCGTGGCGATGATCACCGCCACCAGCCCGTAGCCGATGCCACTGAAACGCCGCAATACCGCCGCGAGATCGACGCCATGATCAACCCTCAGCAGCCAGGCCAGCATCCATAACCCGCCGAGCCAGGTGCCGACGCCGAGCAGGTGCAGCATTTGATTGAGGATCAACAACTGGCCTTTCAGCCCGTCAAACATCGCGCCGTGACCGACCGGCGCCAGGGTCATCAGCAACAGGGCATTGAGGACCAGCATGACCCTCGGCTTCGCCCGGCGATTGAGGATGACAACCAGCGCGTTCAACAACAGATGGACGATCCACATGTGCCCGAACCAGGTATTGCCGAGTACCCGCCCGACCGTGGACGGATCGATTGCGCTGCTCCAGTCACTGCTCAGGTAAGCAGCCGTCAGCATCAGCCAGGCCACTGCGCTCGCCAGTGCAATAGCGGCTAGCCAGCCAAGCAGTCGACTCAGCGGAGGTCCCGCGGGGCTGGCCTCAAAAGGGCGCAGGTGCGGGACAAACAACAGGCTGCGGAACGCACCGATCCCGAACAGCAACAGCACTGCGCCGAAGTGGATGAACCGGCACAGGATCAGTCCTTCGTGCATGGGGTTATGGCGTCACCTGAAAGCGATAGGTGCCTTCGCTCTTGTGGGTGTCCACCGACACGGCGTGCCATTCCACCTTGTATTTGCCCGGGACCATCGGCACGGCCGGGGTCACGATCAGGACTTTCTTGTCGTTGGGATCGGTTTCGACGTTGCGCGTCTGGATGATTTCAGTCGGCGTATCGGGCGCGTCCAGGCTGATCACGACTTTGGTGAAGGTGTCTTCGACGCCTTCGGAGAAGATCAGGCGCAGCTCTTTGGGTGCGCTCACTTCACTGTCGGCAGCCGGCTGCTGGCTTTCAAGATGGGCGTGGGCGAAGGCGGCAGTGGAGGTCAGACAGGCCAGCAGGGACAGGCAGGAGAGGGCGTGCTTGAAACGGTGGGCAGACATCGGCGGGACCTTTGCTAGGGCGGCAGTTGCAGCGAATGGATGATGGAATCGACGGTAGTCGACTCGCGATGATCGGATCGCTACTAGACCAGAAAGTGCAGAAGGACTCCAGCGATTAAGCCGGGGGCAGCTTCGGAATCAAGACGTCTTCAGAGAGGAAATCAGCGCGGCGGGGTGATGGCGTAAATGGCTGCGTCGCCTGAACGACGCAGCCTGGCAGGCTCAGACCTTGAAGAAGCTCACGCGGTCGGTGAGCACGTCGGCCAGGGTCGACAGCTCGCGGCTGGAGCGTGCGACCTGATTGGAGCCGACCGCAGTTTCCAGTGCGGAATCGTGGATGCGGTTGATGTTGATGCTGACGTCATCGGCCACCGCCCGTTGCTGCGCGGCGGCGCTGGCGATCTGCGCGTTCATGTCGTTCAGCGCACCGACTTCGTGGCGGATCTTCACCAGCGCGGTTTGC
Source organism: Pseudomonas sp. HP_12 (assembly GCF_055283955.1). NCBI lineage: Bacteria > Pseudomonadati > Pseudomonadota > Gammaproteobacteria > Pseudomonadales > Pseudomonadaceae > Pseudomonas > Pseudomonas sp. HP_12. The sequence continues at coordinate 440,846 of NZ_JBTOQG010000001.1, read as the reverse complement.
GCTTCGTGGGTCTGCTCGACGGTGCGCTGGGCCATTTCGCGGCTTTCGCGCATCAGGTCGGCGGTCTTCACCGCACCCGCTTGCAACTGGCCGACCATGTCGCGGATTTCCTGGGTTGATTCCTGAGTGCGATTGGCCAGAGAACGAACCTCGTCGGCCACTACGGCGAAACCGCGGCCCGCTTCACCGGCGCGGGCGGCCTCGATGGCGGCGTTGAGCGCCAGCAGGTTGGTGCGCTCGGCGATGGAGTTGATCACCGCCACCACGTTCTCGATGGCGCGGCTGTCGCTGGACACCTGGCCCACCGAGTCAGCGGCGCTTTCCAGCTTGCGCGCCAGTTGGTCCATTGCCTGGGCAGTGCCTTCGACCACGCGCTTGCCGTTTTCGACTTCATGGTCAGCCGTCTGGGTGGCATTGGCGGCCTGGTCGGCGTAGCCCGCGACTTCTTTTACGGTGGTGGCCATCTGATTGATCGCCGTCGCCATCTGCTGGGTTTCACTGGCTTGCAGGCGCATCTGCTCGCTGTTGCTGTCGGAACTGGACAGCAATTGGGCGGAGGAGTGAGTCAACGCTACTGCGGCAGAGCGTACTTCGGTGATGGTGGCCGACAGGTGCAGGTTGGTCGCCTTGAGCGCACCCATGACGCTGTCGGGGTAGGACGTTTCAATCTTGTCGGTCAGCTCGCCGGCCGCCAGACGACGGATTGAAGCCGCGACCTGGTGGGGTTCGGCGCCGAGGGTCGACTTGAGGCTGCGGATGATCAGCAGCGAGGCGATGATGCCCAACACCACGGCGATGCCGGTAGCCAGCAGCATCAGCGAAGCGAATTGCGAGGCCGTGGCTCGTACCGAAGTGATGTGCCCGCCAATGGACGCTTCTTCGAGGTCAATCAGTGCGTTGATACGGGCGAGCCAGTCTTTGTAGGCGCCGGACACTTGCTCCATCAGCAATGTCTGGGCCTGGTCGATCTCGCCTTGCTGACGCAGCTTCAGCAGTTTCTCGGTGGCGCTCAGTGCCGTGCGTTCGGCGGTCTTGATGTTGGCCAGCAGCTCCTGCTCACGGGACGACGCACCCTTGGTCTGGTAGATGCGGTCCATGGGCGCGGCCGAGGCCTGATAAAGGCCGTCCAGGCGCTCGATGTCACGCAAGTGCGTGGCAAGGCCTGCGTCGTTGCGCACCAGCACGGCATCGCGCAGGGCAATGGCGCGGTCATGCACGCTGCCGCGGAAATTGATCGCGTAGCGCTGTTTGACGGTGGCGTCCTCACTGACGTCGGTCAAGGCGGATTCCATCAGATGAACCCTGTTAACGCCCACCAGGGTGACGAGAATCATCAGCGCGAGGACAAGCCCGAAGCCCAGTCCCAGGCGCTTGGCGATTGAAAGATCTTTGAACATAAGGGCACCTGAAATGATGGCGTTCGTGATATTAGAACGCTATTACTTGGTGCGCTTTATATCGGAGTTTCCAGCGCGGTGTCGAAATATTTTCGCTATTAAAGCAATAGAGTCCGTTGGTCCTTTTACAAGGAATTTTTCCGCCGTTGGGTGTTCGGGGACATGTCGCGAACGTCCGGTAGAACGCGGGCATAAAAAAAGCCACCGCACTGACGTGAGGTGGCTAAAAGTCTTACCAAAGGAATGATGAAGCGGAGCATGATTCGATTGCCTGATGCTGCGGAGTCATCCGGCAATTGAGTCGTGTTCTTCATCGCCGACGACGGTAACACTGGCTTAAAGTTTTCGACTATTACGAAGATTGATAGTGACTATCAAGACTCGTTGGGAATCCCGCCGGTCGGATAGTGCTACAAGATTTTCGGCCTTCAAGTGCGGGGTACAACCTGACCAGAACGTGCATCAACAATAATCGATGTGCTCCATTGGCTGGAACAGCCGTCCAGTCACTGGCATGTGTGTTTCGCTTCCATCTGCCGCAACGCCCGCTTCAGCGCTGAATCGTCGTGTCAACTTGAAACAGTGTCCCGCATTCGGGGGCGCACGCGCTGGGCCTTAATCGAGACAGGGGATAACAATGACTTTCGTGAAATGGAATCTGATGACGCTGGCGGTATCGCTGGGCGTCAGTCAATTGGCAACGGCAGCAGTTGTCAGTGATCAATCGGAGGCCAAGGGCTTCGTCGACGACAGCAGTCTGACCGTCCACCTGAAGAACTATTATTTCAACCGGGACAACAAAAACGGCAAGGACGACAGCAAGGACTGGACCCAGGGCGTGCTGGGTAATTTCAGCTCCGGCTTCACCCAGGGCACCGTGGGTTTTGGCGTTGATGCCTACGGTTACTGGGGCCTGAAACTGGATGGCGGTGGCGGGACCACCGGCACTGGCAACCTGCCGGTGGACAGCCATGGCAATCCCCAGGATGAATACGGCACAGCCGGCGGGGCGCTGAAGATGCGCATCTCGAAGACTGAATTGCGCTACGGCAATCTGCAGCCCCAGGCGCCAGTGTTTGCCGCGGGCGGCTCACGCCTGTTCCCGCAAACCGCGACCGGTTTCAACGTGCTGAGCAGTGACATCGCCAACCTGGAACTCGACGGCGGCCACTTCACCGGCAGCAACGGCCCGATCACCACCAACAATGATCACGGTATCTGGGCGGCGTATGCCAACGTCGAAGCCAGCAGCATTGACTACGCCGGCGGTAAATACGCACTCACCGATAACCTCTCGGTCAGCCTTTACGGCTCGGACCTCAAGGATGTCTGGCATCAGTACTACGGCAATGCCAACTACACCCTGCCGATCTCTGATCAGCAGTCGTTGAACTTCGATTTCAATATCTATCGCACCAACGACAGCGGTGCCGCCAAGGCGGGCGATATCAGCAACACGACCTGGTCGCTGGCGGCGGCCTATTCATTCCTGACCGCTCATACCCTGACCCTGGCCTACCAGAAAGTGCATGGCGACACGCCGTTCGATTATGTGGCCTTTGGTAATAACGGCGCGGGCGACACCGGCGACTCGATACTGCTCGCGAACTCGGTTCAGTATTCCGACTTCAACGGCCCGGGGGAAAAGTCCTGGCAGGCGCGGTATGACCTGAACATGGCGAGTTATGGCGCGCCGGGGCTGAGCTTCATGGTCCGTTATATTCACGGTGACGACATCGATGGGTCCCATATTCCATCGAACAGCACTTACACCGGTTATGGCGATGACGGCGACCACCACGAAACCAACCTCGAAGCGAAGTATGTCGTGCAGTCCGGACCGGCGAAGGATTTGTCCTTGCGCATGCGTCAGGCCTGGCACACCGCCAACGGCGATCAGCCTGACGGCGACGTGAAGGAATTTCGTTTGATTGCGGATTATCCGATCAATATTTTCTGATCGGGAGGCGGGTGATGTGAATCCCCGCTGCATAAGAAAGCCAGGCTGTCCGAAAGGAAGCCTGGCTTTTTTGCTTTTGTCACTGGCCGGGATATGTATCAGCAGGGCGGGCTTCTTCCCGGCTAAAGCCGGTCCCACACAGTGCATGCCGCTGCTTTTAGTGCGACCGGCTTCAGCCGGGAAGGGGCCGGTATGGACGACACACCTCTCAATGCCAGTCAGTCAGGCCTGTGATCCCCACGAATCGAAAAATTCGCCATGTGTTCCAGCCCCTTGATCACCCCCGAGTGATCCCAGCCACTCCCGCCCAACGCCGCGCAGGTGCTGAACACTTGCTGGGCGTTGGCCGTATTGGGCAGATTCAGGCCCAACTCCCGCGCACCTTCAAGGGCGAGGTTCAGATCCTTTTGATGCAGCGCGATCCTGAAGCCCGGGTTGAACGTCCCTTTGATCATCCGCTCGCCATGCACTTCAAGAATCTTCGACGAGGCAAAACCGCCCATCAACGCTTCCCGCACCTTGGCCGGGTCGGCACCGTTTTTCGAGGCAAACAGCAGGGCTTCGGCCACGGCCTGGATGTTCAGCGCGACGATGATCTGGTTGGCGACCTTGGCGGTCTGGCCGTCTCCGTTGCCACCGACCAGGGTGATGTTCTTGCCCATGGTCTGAAACAGGGGCAGGGCGCGCTCGAATGTGGCCTGCTCGCCGCCGACCATGATGCTCAGCGTGGCCGCCCTGGCGCCGACTTCGCCGCCCGACACCGGTGCGTCGAGGTACTGCGCGCCGGTGGCGTTGATTTTCTCGGCGAAGGCTTTCGTCGCCGAGGGGGAAATCGAGCTCATGTCGATGACCACGTTGCGGCTATCGACGCCCTCGCTCAGACCGTTTTCGCCGAACAGCACGTCGTTGACCTGCGGGGTGTCCGGCAGCATGACGATGATGAATTCCGCTTCCTGCGCCACTTCCCGCGGGTTGGCCAGCACCGTCGCGCCGCCCTCCACCAGGGACGCGGGCGGGGCGATGAAGTGCCGGGAGAGAATCAATTGATGACCTGCTTTCTGCAGGTTTTCTGCCATGGGCAGGCCCATGATGCCGGTGCCGATGAAGCCGATGTTAGCCATGAGATTTTTTCCCTTGTTTGGAGGAGGCAGACGGGTTGCGTACATGCCTCAATATTTCTTCCTGTCGGAGTGAGCTTGCTCGCGATTGCGATTTATCAGCCAGCGCATCGTCAACAGCCCACAGCATCGCGAGCAAGCTCACTCCTACAAGAATCGGTATCAGATCAAATTATGGGTTTTCAGCCACCCAAGCCCGGCTTCGGTGGTGGTCAGCGGCTTGTATTCACAGCCGATCCAGCCGCTATAACCCAGCCGGTCCAGGTGCTTGAACAAAAAGCCGTAGTTGATCTCGCCGGTGCCCGGTTCGTGGCGCCCCGGGTTGTCCGCCAGTTGCAAGTGACGGATCGCCGGCAGGTGGTTTTCAAGGGTGCGGGCCAGGTCGCCTTCCATGATTTGCATGTGGTAGATGTCGTATTGCAGCGACAGATTGCGGCTGCCGACCTTCTCGCGAATCGCCAGCGCCTGGGCGGTGGTGTTCAGGTAGAACCCCGGAATGTCCCGGGTGTTGATCATTTCCATCACCAGATCGATGCCCTGGGCTTGCAGGCGGTCGGCGGCGTATTTGAGGTTGTCGACGAAGGTCTTCTCGATCAGCCCGTCGTCGAATCCCTGGGGCTTGATCCCCGCCAGGCAATTGATCTGGGTGTTGCCCAGGACCTTGGCGTACGCAATGGCCAGGTCAACGCCGGCATAGAACTCCTCGACTCGATCGGGGTGACAGGCGATGCCGCGCTCGCCCTTGGCCCAGTCCCCGGCTGGCAAGTTGAACAGCACTTGAGTGAGCCGGTTGCGGTCCAGCTCGGCTTTGATCTGGGCGGAGCTGAAGTCATAGGGAAACAGGTACTCGACGCCACTGAACCCGGCGTCGGCGGCGGCTTCGAAACGTTGCAGAAATGCCAGCTCGGTGAACAGCATCGACAGGTTGGCGCATAAACGGGGCATGACGTACTCCTTGTTCGTGTTCCGGGTTCGCGTTGGGAGCTCTTGTTTGGAGCAACCAGGCGCGATCAGTCCAGCAGGCTGATGGCGGTGGGGGCGTCGGCGCGGCTCTCGGCCAGGGACTCGAATTCATTGATGGCGTTGATCTCGGTGCCCATCGCAATGTTGGTGACGCGTTCGAGAATGATCTCCACCACCACCGGCACGCGGTACTGCTGCATCAGGCTCGACGCTTCGGCGAAGGCGGCCTGCAGGTGCGCCGGGTCAAGGACGCGGATCGCCTTGCAGCCGAGGCCCTCGGCAACCCCGACGTGATCGACGCCATAGCCTTCCAGCTCAGGCGCATTGATGTTGTCGAACGCCAGCTGCACGCAGTAATCGATGTCGAAATTGCGCTGGGCCTGACGGATGAGGCCCAGGTACGAGTTGTTCACCACCACGTGGATGTACGGCAGCTTGAACTGCGCACCGACGGCGAGCTCTTCGATCATGAACTGGAAATCGTAATCCCCTGACAGCGCGACCACCTGGCGGCTCGGGTCGGCCTTGACCACGCCCAGCGCCGCGGGAATGGTCCAGCCCAGCGGCCCGGCCTGTCCGCAGTTGATCCAGTGACGCGGTTTGTAGACGTGGAGGAATTGCGCGCCGGCAATCTGCGACAGGCCGATGGTGCTGATGTAGCAGGTGTCCTTGCCGAAATACTGATTCATCTCCTCGTACACCCGCTGCGGCTTGACCGGGATGTTCTCGTAATGGGTCTTGCGCTGCAGCGTGCGCTTGCGTTCCTGGCAACTGGCGAGCCATTCGCTCCGGTTCTTCAGCTTGCCGGCGGTGTGCCACTCGCGCGCCACTTCGATGAACATCGCCAGGGCTGCGCCGGCGTCGGAAACGATGCCCAGATCAGGCGTCAGCACGCGGCCGATCTGCGTTGGCTCGATGTCGACGTGGATGAACGTGCGCCCTTCGCTGTACACCGACACGGTGCCGGTGTGGCGGTTGGCCCAGCGGTTGCCGATGCCGAGGACCAGATCGGACGCCAGCATCGTCGCGTTGCCGTAGCGGTGAGAGGTCTGCAGCCCGACCATGCCGGCCATCTGCGGATGATCGTCGGGGATCGTGCCCCAGCCCATCAGCGTCGGGATCACCGGAATGCCGGTCAGCTCGGCGAACTCCACCAGCGCGTCCGAGGCATCGGCGTTGATGATGCCGCCGCCGGCCACGATCAGCGGACGTTCGGAGGCGTTGAGCATCGCCAGGGCTTTTTCGATCTGCTTGCGGCTGGCCTGGGGCTTGACCACCGGCAGCGGTTCGTAGGCGTCGATGTCAAATTCGATCTCGGCCATCTGCACGTCGAAGGGCAGGTCGATCAACACCGGACCGGGTCGGCCGCTGCGCATCAACTGAAAGGCTTTCTGGAACACATAGGGCACCTGGCCCGGTTCCATGACCGTGGTCGCCCACTTGGCCACCGGCGCGGCGATGCTGGCGATGTCCACGGCCTGGAAGTCTTCCTTGTGCATCCGTGCGCGCGGCGCCTGGCCGGTGATGCACAGAATCGGAATCGAGTCGGCGGAGGCTGAATACAGACCGGTGATCATGTCAGTGCCGGCCGGGCCCGAGGTGCCAATGCACATGCCGATGTTGCCGGCGCTGGCGCGGGTGTAACCCTCGGCCATGTGCGAAGCGCCTTCGACGTGGCGCGCCAGCACGTGGTCAATGCCGCCGAGTTTCTTGAAGGCGGCGTACAGCGGGTTGATCGCAGCGCCCGGAATACCGAAGGCGGTGTCGACGCCTTCGCGACGCATCACCAGAACGGCGGCTTCGATGGCTCTCATGACGGTCATTTGTTAGTCTCCTGAACTCGATAGTTTTTGTACGTAAACAGCCTGATTTGAATCCGATTTTTTGTGAATGGCTGTTTTTATCCGTTCTATCGGTATCTGGAGTATCGAATGGATCGCTATACCGAATTGCGCAGCTACGTCCTGGTGGCCACCCGTGGCAGTTTTGCCGCCGCGGCGCTGGTGGAGGGGGTGACGCCGGTGATCATGGGCCGGAGATTGAGCGCGCTGGAGGATCGCCTGGGCGTAAAGCTGATTCATCGCTCGACGCGGGGCCTGACCCTGACCGATGCCGGCGAGTCGTATCTTGAGAACGCCAAGCTGGTGCTGCAGTCGTTCGAGGAGCTGGACGCCAGCATCAGCGAGAACGAAAGCAGCGTGCGCGGGCATCTGGTGGTTTCGGCGCCGGCGGGGTTTGGTCGTCAGCACGTCGCGCCCCATGCGCCGGAATTCCAGGCGCGGTTCCCGGATTTGCAGCTGTCATTCAACCTCACTGACAACGTGGTGGATCTGGTGCGTGAGGGTTATGACATGAGCATCCGCATCGGCGAGGTGCTGGACCCGAACTACGTCGCCATCAAGCTGTACGCCAATAAACGCGTGGTCTGCGGTTCGCCGGCTTATTTCGCCGAGCATGGGTTTCCCCAGGTGCTTGAGGATCTGGCGCAGCACAATTGCCTGTCGTTCAACCTGCAGGGCGGGCAGCATCGCGGCTGGACATTTCAGCGCGAGGGCAAGCCGGTGGCGATCAAGGTTGTGGGCAACCTGTACTGCAACGATGGCGAGCTGTTGTATGACTGGGCCAAGCGCGGGCTGGGCCTGAGCTGGCGTTCGACGTGGGAGATTCAGAACGAGGTTGAAAGCGGCGCGCTGGTCACCGTGCTGGACGAATTCGCCTTGCCCAGCTACGACATCCAGGGCGTGTACCCGCAGCAGCATTACCTGCCGGCGAAAGTGCGGTTTTTTATCGCGTTTCTGAAAGAGGTCTACAACCGGCCGGCGTATTGGCGCCAGGGATGAGCAACGATCCCCGAAGCACCCAAATCAAAGGCTTCCCGGCTAAAGCCGGTCCCACAGGTCGTGCGCGGTCGGCAGGACCAACCTCAGCCGGGAACCGGCCAGAAAGCGCACGCTGCTTTTGGTAGGACCGGCTTCAGTCGGGAACAGCCCAGAAAGCGCGCGCTGCTTTTAGTGGGACCGGCTTTAGCCGGGAAGGGGCCGTAACTGGCGCTGAAGATATATTGGATACGCCGACGTCTTCCCGGCTAAAGCCGGTCCCACCAATGGCGACCGAGGAACCTAAATCAACTCCACCGACACCGGTGGCAGCCCGCGAATCTCGCCAACCGCCAGACCCGGTCCGGTGGTCTTGTACATCCCGGTATAGGAACCGGTCGTAATCACCATCTCCGGCGTCACGCTCAGCCCATTCTGCGTGTGGTGATTGACCAGCCACGGCAGCAACCGCCGAGGGTCACCGGCCGGATTCGCACCATCGCCCGGCACAATGTCTTCATCGCCATAAGTGAAGCTCAGCGCAGGCTCGACAAACGGAAAGCTGGCGTCGTAGTCGACAAACTCACCGATGACCAACGCCCCATGGTTGAGCAGGTCGCCCAAGGCCAGCAATGGCTCGATCTTCGGCCAGGCCGCGAACCGGCTCGATACCACTTCAATGGTCGCGCCCATCGTCGCGATGCTGCTCAGCACGTCTTCATCCGAATACGCCTCGTCGCGAGGGGTGAATTCGCGGCCAAGACGAAAAGCGATTTCCAGCTCCAGAATCGGCGACGGATAGTCGACGCACTCAACCTGGCTGCCGCTGGCAAAAATACCGTCGTCCGGCAACAGCGCGCCATTGATTGGCCCGGTCGGCGACTTGGCGCCGACCTTCCAGCCGCCCACGGTGGTGTCGCGCAGACGCAGAATCTCGCGCTGCAGCGCGTAGGCACTGGCCGCATCGTCGGGCACGTATTCGGGACGGATTTCGGTGATTTTCTGACCGGCGCCCATGGCGGCGACGATCAATTCGGCAATATTCGCTGGGTGAGACGATGGATTCACGCGGGTCTTCCTTCAGGCAATTGATGGAAAGCGCCCCGTTCCTTTTGTTGCTGTGTCGAAGGATGACGGAGCCAGCGCGACCACTCTAACCCTATTTCAGTAGGTAGGGAGAGACTGGGGTGTCCGGTGCGAGTGACCGGGGTGGCGCTCCACCTTGCTCACGAAGAAGTCGATGCATTCAGCCACTTTTCTGGGGACTGAACGTAAGCCTTCGCGAGCAAGCTCGACTCCCACGGGGTGGTGTTCGGCTCGGGATTTTCGGTGGGTGCAGGACGTGTGGGAGTGTCCCGCCATCAACTCGGCCCGGCGCTGTAATGCAGGTCCGCGCGCAAACGCTGCACGCAGAAATCAACGAACGAGCGCACCTTGGATGACCCCCGTCGCCCCTCGACGTAGACCACGTAAACCGGCATCGGCGTGACCTCGAAGTCTTCGAGCACGGCGCACAAGGTGCCCGCCTGCAGGTGTCGGCGAATCTGATAGGACGGCACCTGGGTCAGCCCCCAGCCATCAATGGCGGCATGAATGGACGCAGTGAACGATGTCATCGACAGTCGCGACTGCACCTTCACTTCCTGGTGCTGGCCTTCGATGCGGAAGGTCCACGCGGGGCTGCGGCCGGTGATCATCACGGAAACGGTTTCGCGCTCGATGAGTTCGTGGGGATGCCGGGGCGTGCCGTGGGCGGCGAGATAAGCGGGGGAGGCGCAGACCATGCGCCGCACGGTACCGACCTGAATGGCCGTCATCGACGAGTCGGGCATCTCGCCGATGCGCACCGACACGTCGATGCCTTCTTCCAGTTGGGCGGCAATCCGGTCCATCAACAGGCCCCGGATCTGCACCTCCGGGTGCTGACTCAGGTAGTCGGTCATGACCGGCGTGACGTGCAAATCGCCGAACACCTGCGGCGCGGTAATGGTCAGCAACCCGCGCGGCGTGGCATGGATGCCGGCGGCGGCGCTTTCGGCTTCGTGCAGATCGGCCAGCAGGCGCCGGCAGTCGTCGGCGAAGCGCACGCCGGCTTCGGTCAGGCGCAACTGCCGGGTGGTGCGCACGATCAGCAAGGTGCCGAGCCGCGCTTCCAGTTGCGCGACGGCGCGGGTCACGGTGGCCGTGGAGACGTTCAGGTTGCGCGACACCGCCGCGAAGCTGGGGCCTTCGGCGACGGCGGCAAAAAGGGTCATTTCCTGAATGCGGTCCACTGAGCGTCCGTTTTCGAGCCAACGAGAGCGGCAGTCTGCGGCAAATCCGGGCGAGCGGAAAGGTCTGATCCAGACAGTCGGAAAAACGCCCGGGCGGTCATGTTTGCTTGGTGCTCCGGCGACGCCTTCTATATTCTTGCTGACACTGGATTCCTCGACGAAAGGCCGGCGCTCGACACGGCAAGGGACAGACCCGCATTCACGCAAGGCCAAAGGAACGCAGATGAGCACCACCAGCACGCCACTCTCCGGCGTCAACCAGCCATTGAAAGGCATCGCACTGATCCTGTTTGCGACCTTTCTGTTTTCAAGTCACGACACGCTGTCCAAATACCTCTCCGGCATCTACCCGATCATGATGGTGGTCTGGGTGCGCTATGTGGTGCACACCGGGCTGATGGCGTGCATTTTCATGCCGTCGTCCGGCCTGCGCGTGCTGCGCACCAAGCGCCCGGGCTTGCAGGCGTTGCGCGCCGTGTGCCTGCTGGGCACCAGTCTGTTGTTCACCAGTGGCCTGATGTTCATCCCGATTGCCGAAGCGACCGCGGTCAACTTCCTCGCGCCGCTGCTGGTCACGGCGCTGTCGGTGCCACTGCTCAAGGAGACGGTCAGCCGCGGGCAATGGATCGCCGTGCTGGTGGGCTTCAGTGGGGTACTGGTCATCGTGCATCCCGGTGGCGAGTTGTTTCGGCCGGCGGTGTTGCTGCCGCTGGGCTCGGCGTTCTGTTTCGCCTGCTATCAGCTGCTGACCCGTCTGGTCGCGGCCCACGACAGCCCGACCACCAGCAACTTCTTCGCCGGGCTGTTCAACAGCCTGTTGATGAGCGCCATCGTGCCGTTCTTCTGGCAGTCGCCGGAGTGGAAACACATCCCCTTCATGCTGGCGCTGGGCACCTGCGGCATGGTCGCGCACCTGATGCTGACCCAAGCCTTCCGCTTCGCCGCCCCGGCCATGCTGGCGCCGTTCGGTTACTGCCAGATCGTCTTCGCCGGGCTGTGGGGCTACATCGTCTTCAATCACTCACCGTCGCTTGTCGCCCAGGCCGGCATTGCGATCATCTGCCTCAGCGGCCTGGCGGCGGCGTGGCAACAGCGCAAAAAGGGTGGCTGACGACAGCGGGTTCATGATTTGCGCGGCGCCATGAAGTACATCCAGATCAGCGCAATGAAGTACATCACCGGGATCAGGGTGAACAGCACGCTGTAGTTGTTGTGTGTCGCGGTCAGGACGGCGCCGACGATCTGCGTCATGAACATGCCGCCGATGGCCGCGCACATGCCGCCGAAGCCGAACACGGTGCTGATCATGTGCCGGGGCGTGTAATCCATGACCAGACTCCAGATGTTCGCCGTCCAGGCCTGATGCGCACCCACCGCCAGGGCGATCGCCAGCACGGCCACCCAGAGACCGCTGGCGTTGGCGGCGAATACCACGCCAATGATCGTCACGGCGAATACCAGCATCGACAGCAAGCGTGCGGTCATCGGGCGCATGCCCCGGCCGATCAGCCACGACGACAGGATGCCGCCACCGATGCTGCCGAAATCGGCGGTCAGCCAGATCAGCATCAGCGGGATGCCCATCTGCGTCACGCTGATGCCCAGGTTGTATTGCTGATTCAGAAACGGCGGCAGCCAGTACAGATAGAACCAGAACACCGGCGCGGTGAGGGCGTAGGCGAGGGCGAAGGCCCAGGTGCCGCGCATCTTCAGGATCCGCGAGAGCGATACTTTCTCCGCTTCAGTCTCGGTCTCAGGCTCGGCCTCGCTGTTGATGTAGGCCCGCTCACTGGCGCGCACGGTGGGATGTTCCTGCGGATTGAAATACGTCAGCCGCCAGGTGATAACCCAGACCAGCCCCAGCGCGCCCATGCAGATGAACGCCGCCTGCCAGCCCCACACCGTCAGGATCAGCGGCAACAAGGCGGGCGTGACCATCGCACCGACGTTGGTGCCGGCGTTGAAAATGCCGGTGGCCACGGCGCGTTCGCCGGCCGGGAACCACACCCGGGTGACCTTGACGCAGGCCGGGTAATTTGCCGCTTCGGTCAGGCCGAGAATGAACCGGCAGACCATGAAGCCCGCTGCTGAAGTGGCCAGACCGTGGGCGCCGGTGGCGATACTCCACAGCAGCACCGCCAGAAAGAACGCGCGCTTGACGCCGACCCGATCGATGAAACGCCCCTGCAGCAGAAAACCGATGGCGTAACCGACCTGGAACCAGAAGTTGATGTTGGCGTAATCCATCGCCGTCCAGCTCATCTGTTTCGCCAGGATCGGTTGCATCACGCCGAGTGCGGCGCGGTCGATGTAGTTCAGGGTGGTGGCGAAGAACACCAGTGCCAGCATGCCCCAACGGGTTTTGCCGACGGCCAGGGCGCCGCGAATTTTTTCGCTCACACTGGCGTGGGGAGGCGCAGGGTGGGAGGCGACCGGGGCAGGCGAAGCAGAAGGGGACCGCATAAGCATCAAGCCTGTTTTGAAATTGTTATGGTGATGTCCGCGCGGCCAAGGCCTTGGCCCCGCATAGCGTCATAAAACTAACCGTATGGTTCATTTCAGTTGATGTCCCATGCAGCGGCGCGAATAATCCCATGAACGCCCGCCCGGTTCGAGCCCCATCATCGTGCCGAGCGCCATGTGATTATTCAGGAGCCACCCCCGCATGCAGCGATCGATCGCCACCGTTTCCTTGAGCGGCACCCTGCCGGAAAAGCTGGAAGCCATTGCCGCCGCAGGGTTTGACGGTGTTGAAATCTTCGAAAACGACCTGCTCTGTTACGACGGCAGTCCGCGCCAGGTGCGCCAGCTCTGCGCGGATCTGGGCATCGCCATCACTCTGTTTCAGCCTTTCAGCGACTTCGAGGGCTGTCGCCGCGAGCACCTGCAGCGCAACCTTGACCGTGCCGAGCGCAAATTCGACCTGATGCAGGCACTCGGCACTGACCTGATGCTGGTGTGCAGCAATACCGCCAGCGATTCCCTGGGCGAGCGAGACGTACTGCTCGATGACCTTGGGTCGATCGCCGAGCGGGCTGGGGCGCGTCAATTGCGCGTGGGTTATGAAGGGCTGGCATGGGGGCGTCACGTCAACACTTGGCAGCAGGTCTGGGATCTCGTCCGGCAGGTCGACCATCCCGCCCTCGGCGTGCTGCTCGACAGTTTCCACACGCTGTCGCTCAAGGGCGATCCGAGCGGGATTGCGCAGATTCCCGGCGACAAGATCTTCTTCGTGCAGATGGCCGACGCGCCGCTGCTGAACATGGGCGTGCTGGAGTGGAGCCGGCATTTCCGGTGTTTTCCGGGGCAGGGCGAGTTCGATTGCCCCGGTTTTCTTGCGGCGATCCTGCGCAGCGGCTACACCGGCCCGCTGTCGCTGGAGATTTTCAACGACGTGTTTCGCGCCGCGCCCACTCGGGCCAACGCCGCCGACGGCCTGCGCTCGTTGCTGTACCTGGAAGCGCAAACCCGCGCGCTGCTGGAGCAGCCATCTCAACCCATCGCGCCGTCATCGTTGTTCCATCCGCCGGCACCCAGCGCCTGCAACGGCGTCGAGTTTCTCGAGTTTGCCGTGGAGGATGCCCAAGGGGCGCGATTGGTCAGCTGGCTGCATGGCCTGGGCTTCGGCACCCTGAGTCAGCACCGCAGCAAAGCCATGACCATGCTGGGGCAGGGCGATATCAAGATCGTGCTGAACGCCGAGCGCTTGTCCTTGCCTCAGATGTCTTTCGCTGCCGCTTCCTTTGCTGACTCAGCCCTTGAAGCCCCCGGCCCGTCGCTGCGCGCCATGGGGTTGCGGGTGGACAACAGCGCTGACGCGCTGGAGCGGGCGCGTCAGTTCAATGCCGAAATCTATAGAGGACCGGTGGGGCCTGATGATCGGGAGCTCCCGGCGGTGCGTGCGCCGGACGGCAGCCTTATTTACCTGGTGGAGCCTGCCGCGCCAGGGCAATCGAGCTGGGACAAGGACTTCATCCTGAGCCCGCAGTCTCCGACGCAAAGCGGTTTGCAGTGCATCGATCATGTGGCCATGGCGTTGCCGGCCGACAGCCTGGACAGTCGGGTGCTGTTCTACAAAAGCGTGCTGGATTTTGTGGCCGATGCCGACCAGCTGCTGCCTGACCCTCACGGTCTGGTGAGGAGCCGGGCGTTACGCAGCCGTTGCAGCACCGTGCGCCTGCCGCTGAACACGACGGATCGCGGCAACACGGCAATCTCCCACGCACTGTCGAGCTACGGTGGCTCTGGCGTTCATCGCATCGCCTTCGCCTGTGACGACATCTTCGCCCAGGTTGCCCGCGCCAAAGCGGCAGGCGTGCCGTGGCTGGCCATTCCCCAGAACTATTACGATGTCCTGGGGGCGCGGTTCGGTTTCGACGACGCATCCCTTGGCGAACTGGCGCACCATAACGTGCTGTATGACCGCGATGCCGACGGTGGCGAGCTGTTTCACGCCTGCACCGAGGCGTTCGAGGGGCGTTTCTTTTTTGAAATCCTCCAGCGCAGGAAGGGTTATGCCGGGTACGGCGAGGCGAATGCGGCGGTGCGCCTGGCGGCAATGGCCAGGGCCCGCAGCGGCTCCGCACGGTTCTGATGACGTGTAGCGCATCGGCACGCACCACTTCCGTAACGCACAGGCGCAGCCCATAATCCCGCGATTCCACCGTGGTCGTGAGCCCCGCATGAAAACCGTTGACGACAGCCTCGCCGAAGCGCCCGTAGACGCCCCGCGCAAGTCCCGCAAGAACAATCCGGAGAAAACCCGCGACGGCATCCTTCAGGCGGCCGTCGCCGAGTTCGTCGCCCAAGGGCTCTCCGGCGCCCGCGTCGATGCGATCGCCGAACGCACGCAAACCTCCAAGCGCATGATCTATTACTACTTCAACAGCAAGGAGCAGCTGTACACCGAAGTGCTGGAGAAGCTGTACGGCGACATTCGCACCACGGAAAGCAGCCTTGACCTCGGCGTGCTCGCGCCGGAAGAAGGGGTCAGGCGGCTGGTGGAATTCACCTTCGATCACCACGACCGCAACGTCGATTTCGTGCGCATCGTGTGCATCGAAAATATCCACAACGGCGCCAACGTCAAACAGTCCCCGACCATCCGCGAACTGAGCCGGCACGTCTTGCAGGCGCTGGACGACACCTTGCGGCGCGGCGAACAGGACGGCGTGTTCCGTCCAGACGTACAGGCCGTTGATCTGCACATGCTGATGAGCTCGTTCTGTTTCTATCGGGTGTCGAACCGCCATACCTTTTCCGAGATTTTCCAGATCGACCTGGAAGACGAAGCGGTCAAGGCGCGGCAGAAGGCGATGATCTGTGATTCGGTGATGCGCTACCTGCTGCCGTGACCCGGCACGTTCAACGCCACGCTCGCCTGAGGACCCGACGATGTCGCAACGCCAATCCACGCTGATCGCCTTGTTGGTGGCCGTCACTTTTTTCATGGAAAACCTCGACGCCACGGTGATCGCCACGGCCATGCCGGAAATGGCCCGGACCTTCGGCGTCGCGGCGGTGGACCTGAATATCGGCATGAGCGCTTACATGCTGGCGATCGCCGCGTTCATTCCCCTCAGCGGCTGGTTGGCCGACCGACTCGGTTCACGCCGGGTGTTCGGCGGCGCCATCGCGCTGTTCACGGTGGCTTCGATGCTGTGCGGCATCAGCGACAGTCTTCAGACGTTCGTCGCCGCCCGGGTCCTGCAAGGCATGAGCGGCGCAATGATGGTCCCGGTCGGGCGCCTCGCGGTCATGCGCGCCACTGAAAAGAAAGACCTGGTGCGGGCCATTTCGCTGATCACCTGGCCCGGGCTGGTGGCGCCGATACTCGGGCCGCCCCTGGGCGGGTTCATCGTTACCCACGCGTCGTGGCCGTGGATTTTCTACCTCAACCTGCCCCTCGGCGTCATGGCGCTGATTGCCACCCTCATCCTCATCCCCCAGCGCAATGAAGTCAGCGCTCGGCCGTTTGATCTGAAAGGTTTCCTGCTGCTGGGCGTGGCCTGCACGGCGCTGTTGTTCGGGATGGAACGGCTGGGGCAGGGCGATGGCAGTCAGTGGCCGGGCCTTGCGGTAACGGCGCTCGGCGTGGTCTGCGGCGCGCTGGCCTGGCGCCACATGCGTCGGCATCCGCAGCCGCTGATGAACGTCGCGGTGGTGCACATCCGCACCTTCAGCGTCAGTCTGCTGGGCGGTTCGGTGTTCCGCATCGCCATCAGCACGCTGCCGTTCCTGCTGCCGCTGATGTTTCAGCTGGGCTTTGGCCTGTCCGCATTCGACGCCGGGCTGCTGGTGTTGGGGGTGTTTGCGGGCAACCTGGCGATGAAGCCCTTTACCAGCGCAATCATGCAGCGCTGGGGCTTTCGTCAGGTGCTGTTGGTCAATGGCTGCATCGGTGTGGCGGCGATTGCCGCCTGCGCGCTGCTCGATCAGGCCATGGGCTGGCCGATGATCCTGCTGATCCTGTTCATCGGCGGGCTGTCGCGCTCGATGCAGTTCACCGCGTTCAACACGCTGGGTTTCGCCGACGTGCCCAAAACGCAGATGAGCGATGCGTCGACGATGTTCAGCATGTGCTTCCAGTTGAGCATGGGCCTGGGCGTCGCGATTGCTGCGCTGTTGTTGCGTGGCGCGATGGCCCTCCATGGCAACGACGGGCAGGCGATGACCGCTGATTTCCAGCTGACGTTTATTGGCGTCGCGGTGATCGCGGCCTTGGCGCTGCTGGATAACCGCCGGGTGTCGGCCCAGGCCGGTGCAGCGCTGCTGCAACCCAAGGCCTGACCTGCTGGCAAACACGAAGCGCCACTGGCCAAAACCACCAGACGTTCTGCGCGCTTTGACCATTGCCCATCGGCGCGGCAGAGCGGAGTATTTCGCCACTCCAACAATAAAAGTGTAAGGACGACACAATCATGCAGATCCAAGGCAAGGTATTTCTGGTCAGTGGCGGCGCGTCCGGGCTGGGTGCGGCCACCGCGCAGATGCTCATCGACGCAGGGGCCAGCGTGATGCTGGTGGACGTCAACGCCGAGGCACTCGCGGCCCAAGTGGAAAAACTGGGCGACAAAGCCCGCGCCAGCGTCAGCGACATCACCCAGGAGAGCGCTGTTCAGGCCGCGGTGGATGCGGCGCTCAGTGCGTTCGGCCAGATCAACGGCGTCATCAATTGCGCCGGCATTGTGGGCGCCGAGAAAATCCTCGGCAAAGAAGGTCCCCACGGCCTCGACAGTTTCAGCCGGGTGATCAACGTCAACCTCATCGGCAGCTTCAACCTGCTGCGCCTCGCCGCTGTAGCCATCGCCGAAAGCACGGCCGATGCCGGCGGTGAGCGTGGCGTCATCATCAACACGGCGTCGGTCGCCGCCTACGACGGCCAGATCGGCCAGGCGGCGTACGCGGCCTCCAAGGGCGCCATCGTCAGCCTGACCCTGCCCGCCGCCCGTGAACTGGCGCGCTACGGCATTCGCGTCATGACCATCGCCCCGGGCATTTTCGAAACGCCGATGATGGCCGGCATGACCCCGCAAGTGCGCGAAAGCCTGTCCGCCGGCGTGCCATTCCCGCCACGCCTGGGCAAGCCCGAGGAATACGCGGCACTGGCCCGCCACATCATCGAAAACAGCATGCTCAACGGCGAAGTGATCCGCCTGGACGGCGCCTTGCGCATGGCCGCTCGCTAATCGAGGAAACCCCATCATGTCTTTGAACAAACGCCAGATGTTGAACGACGATCCCGTGGTGATCGTGAGCGCCGTGCGCACGCCCATGGGCGCCTTTCAGGGCGATCTCCAGAGCCTGACCGCGCCGCAACTGGGCGCCGCTGCCATCCGCGCCGCCGTCGAGCGCGCGGGCATCGATGGCGCGCAGGTCGACGACGTGCTGTTCGGTTGTGTATTGCCAGCCGGGCTGGGACAAGCGCCGGCCCGCCAGGCGGCATTGGGCGCCGGGCTCAGCGAGGCCACGACGTGCACCACCCTGAACAAGATGTGTGGGTCGGGCATGCAGGCGGCGATCCTCGGCCACGACATGCTGCTCGCCGGCAGCGCCGACGTGGTCATCGCCGGTGGCATGGAAAGCATGTCCAACGCGCCATATCTGCTGGAGAAGGCCCGCAGCGGTTACCGCATGGGCCACGGCCGGATCATCGATCACATGTTCCTCGACGGCCTCGAAGACGCCTACGACCGAGGCCGCTTGATGGGCACGTTTGCCGAGACGTGCGCCGGGCTTGAAAATTTCAGTCGGGAAGCCCAGGACGGTTTTGCAGTGGCCTCGCTGACCCGGGCGCAGGAGGCCATGACGCGCGGCTGGTTCGACGCTGAAATCGTCCCGGTGGAAGTCACCGTCGGCAAGGAGCGCAAGACCATTCGCCAGGACGAACAGCCGCCCAAAGCGAAGCTGGACAAGATCCCGCAGCTGAAACCGGCGTTCCGCGAGGGCGGCACCGTGACAGCCGCCAACTCAAGCTCGATCTCCGACGGCGCCGCGGCCTTGACCCTGATGCGCCAGTCCGAAGCACAACGTCGTGGCCTCACGCCGCTGGCGGTCATCCATGGCCACGCCGCTTACGCCAATGAGCCGGGGCTGTTTCCGACCGCACCAGTGGGCGCGATCGACAAGCTGATGAGCAAGACCGGCTGGTCCCTCCGGGATGTGGACTTGTTCGAGATCAACGAAGCCTTCGCCGTCGTCGCGCTGGTCACCATGGCCCGCCTGGAACTGCCCCATCACAAGGTCAACGTGCACGGCGGCGCCTGCGCGTTGGGCCATCCCATTGGCGCATCGGGGGCAAGGATTCTGGTGACCTTGCTGTCAGCGTTGAAGCAGCGTGGACTGAAGCGAGGTGTCGCGGCCATCTGCATCGGTGGCGGCGAAGCAACGGCTATGGCGGTCGAGCTTGTCTTTTGATATCAATGGCTTGCGTCATGTTTCGCAGGTTAGATCTGTGATAACGGCTGATTGGCGTTCTACATAATAAAAGGTCTATAAAATAATGAATTACACGACAATCCTCAAAGAAGTCAGAGGTCGCGTTGCACTCCTGACCCTCAATCGTCCAGAGGCGCTTAACGCCCTCAATGCCCAGCTTATCAGCGAACTCAACCATGCCCTCGATGAGCTGGAACGCGATCACGGCATCGGCTGCATCGTGCTGACCGGCTCGGCAAAAGCGTTCGCTGCCGGGGCTGACATCAAGGAAATGGCCGAGCTGAAATACCCGCAGATCTATCTGGACGACCTGTTCAGTGACAGCGATCGGGTGGCCAACCGCCGCAAGCCGATCGTTGCTGCCGTCTCGGGCTTTGCCTTGGGCGGGGGCTGCGAGTTGGCGCTGATGTGCGACTTCATCCTGGCGGCCGACAACGCGCGCTTTGGCCAGCCGGAAATCAAGCTGGGCGTGCTGCCGGGCATGGGCGGGACCCAGCGCCTGACCCACGCGGTCGGCAAGGCCAAGGCCATGGAAATGTGCCTGACCGGGCGCCTGATCGACGCCGTCGAAGCGGAGCGTGCCGGGCTGGTCGCGCGCATCGTGCCCCAGGACCAGTTGCTGGAGGAGGCGCTCAACGTTGCGGCCGGCATTGCGGCGAAGTCGTTGCCGGCGGCCATGATGGTCAAGGAAAGCGTGAACCGCGCCTTTGAAGTCAGCCTGGCCGAAGGGATTCGTTTCGAACGCCGCGTGTTTCATGCAGCGTTTGCCAGCGAGGACCAGAAGGAAGGCATGGCGGCGTTCATCGAGAAGCGCGAACCGGCGTTCAAGCATCGCTGATTCAGGTCAGGGCGGTGGCGCGTCTCAGGGGTGTCTTCTGGCGCCAGCGTGTATAAAATGCGCCGGTCGCCGAGGTTCACCCCGGCCTGTCATTATCGATCACCCTATTTTCAGCGTTTATCGCCATCGGCCCGACGCGCAAGACGCGTCGGATCCGAGCGATTTATCGCCACCGGAACAAGAGAGCAATCATGGGCGCACAGTGGAAGGTCAAACACAAAGAAGCGGCAGCCAACGCCAAGGGGCGTATTTTCGGCAAGCTGTCCAAAGAGATCATGATTGCCGCACGCTCCGGCGCTGACCCCGACATGAACGCGCGCCTGCGTCTGGTGGTCGAGCAGGCCAAGAAAGCCTCGATGCCGCGCGAAACGCTGGAGCGTGCCATCAAGAAAGGCGCCGGTTTGCTCGGCGAGCACGTGCACTTCGAGAAACTCACCTACGAAGGCTTCGCGCCGCATAAAGTGCCGGTCATCGTTGAATGCCTGACTGACAACATCAACCGCACCGTCTCGGAAATCCGCGTGCTGTTCCGCAAGGGCCAACTGGGTGCCGAGGGCTCGATTACCTGGGATTTCGATCACCTGGGGATGATCGATGCGGTTGCTGCATCACCCGAAGCGGACGCCGAGGAAGCCGCCATCGAAGCCGGCGCTCAGGACGTTGAACAAGGCGAAGAGGGCGTTGCGACGTTTTACACCGACACCACCGACCTCGACGCCGTGTGCAAGGCGCTGCCCGAGTTCGGCTTCACCGTTGAATCCGCCAAGATCGGCTACCGCCCGAAAAACCCGGTTGAAGGCCTGAGCGACGAGCAGATGGCCGAAGTGGAAGCCTTCCTCGAAGCGATCGACAGCCACGATGACGTGCAAAACGTGTACGTCGGCTTGGCCGGATAAGGCTGACCGGGCCAACTGACTGAATCGGTCGTTGTAGGACCGGCTTCAGCCGGGAAGGCGTCGATGGGCACACTGCGAAATCGAGGGTGTCCACGCTGGCCTCTTCCCGGCTGAAGCCGGTCCCACAGGTTATGCGGCGTGCTCTGGATTGGGTCCTACTGATACGCCCCATGCCTCCCACGGGTCTCACTGACACGCCGCGTGCTTTTAGTGGGACCGGCTTTAGCCGGGAAGGCGTCGGTGGGCACACTGCGAAATCGAGGGTGTCCACGCTGGCCTCTTCCCGGCTGAAGCCGGTCCCACAGGTTGTGCGGCGTGCTCTGGATTGGGTCCTACTGACTAAACTGCTGCTCAATCTCCGCAAACCCGGGCCGCTGCATCACATCCGCCTGCACGCAACGCCGCTCCAGCTCCCGCAACCCGGCAACCTGCGAATCGTTATCCCCGCAGCAGTCCAGCAGTTCCCCCAGCAATAGCCCGAACGCGCGCACTTCAACGCGCTCCAGCCTGCGTCCCGTTTCTTCATCCGGGTAAAACGCCGCTGCGCCAAAATCCCCCAGCAGGCTGTCCCCACTTTCGTTCCAGAGGATGTTGTGGCCGTACAGGTCACCGTGGTTGATCCCATGCCCGTGCAAATGTGCGCACGCCGCTGCGATCCCGGCGGCCATACGCTTCACGATCGACAGAGTCAGCCGGGTGTCGACGTACGTGTCCCGTGTGCAGGATTCAAGGGTCGGCGGACGCGCAAGGGTCACGAAAGAAGGCGAAATCAGCTCCATCACCAGACCGCGAGCGCCCTGCGGGTGGTCCAGAATCTGCCCGAGCACCGGAATCAGATGAGCATGACGACCCGCCGCAATGCACGCCTGCATCTCGTTCAACGGCGAGCCGTCGCTGGTGACATCGCCCTTGTACAGCTTCACCGCGACGTCCAGCGCCGCCGCGTCCTTGTCCGCGCGCCACTGGGCCTGTTGAATCACCCCGGACGCGCCTTCGCCCAGCACCTGTTGCAGCGTCAGTTGCGGCCACGGAATCTGCCGGATCGGCGCTTCGGTGTGGATGTCGTTCAACGGATTGCCGGCAAACGCCAGCCAGGCCAGCGCGGGCATCTCCAGCAACCAGCGCGGCAGTTCATGGAAATCGTTGACCGCGATCCGCACCAGTTCCAGGCGCTGACAGCGGGCCAGTGATTCCGGCAATTGCCGCAGCCGGTTGCCCGCGAGCATCAGCTTCTGCAGGTGCGCACAGTCGCCGATGGCTTCAGGCAGGGTTTCGATACGGTTGTCGGTCAGCACCAGAGAGCGCAGCGAAGGCGGCAGCGCGTTGGCGGGGACATCGGCGATCTCGCAGGCCTTGAAGCCGACGAAGAACAGCTGCTCGCACTGGCCCAGGCATTCTGGCAGGCGGGTAAAGGGATTATTCGAACAGAACAGGATTTTCAGGCGCTTGAGCCGGTGCAGGTCGGCGGGCAGGTCAGTCAGCCGATTGCCGCTGAGGTCCAGCACCTCCAGCGAATCGGCGAGGCTGAAAATCTCCTCGGGAAATTCACTGAGGTCGGCACTGAGATTGAGCCGCGTGATGCCTGCCAGTTTGCCGGCACGCAGGTCTGCAAGGGTGTGCATGGGGGGAAGGGCGCCTGTGATCAATGGGCGGCCATGATAACCAGTCAACCCGGTCGTTGCTCGTTTGCTACGAGCGCGACGGGTGAGGGATCAATTCAGGCAGCGGTCCAGCAATTGATGCATGCGCTCAAGGGACGGCGCCGATTCGGCGTACAAGATGCGGTAGACCATGGGTGCGACGACGGCATCGACCAGTTCGTCCGCCGAAGGACTCTGTTCACCGCGTTCCCGGGCGCGGTCGATGATGATCTGCAGTTGATCGCGAACCATGTTCAGGCACTTGCCCGAGCACAGGGTCGCGCTGCTGGCGACCACGTCGCGCATCATTTCGCGGCCCGGCGCCGAGTTGGTTTCTTCGAGATAGACCTCGACCCACGTGCGCAGGTCATCGCGCAGGTTGCCGCAATCCACCGGTTCGTCGGGGCGCAGACGCTCGACAGCGGCGTCGGCCAGCAACGAGGTCAAGTCGCCCCAGCGCCGGTAAATGGTCGACGGCGTGACACCGGCGCGGGCCGCAATCATGGGCACGCTGAGGGCCGAACGCTCCTGCTCCTGGAGCAAATCGCGGACCGCCGCGTGAATCGATGTCTGCACCCGGGCACTGCGGCCGCCGGTGCGAATGCCTTCTTTGATAGCCATGGTGCGGACCCTAACACAAAGTATTTGCTTTAAGCAGACGCTGCTCGCACACTGCTAAAGCTAATTAATAGCTTTTGTGGCGTGCTTTTTCGGGAGAGTGTACTCGTGTCTGATTCTTTGCAGAACCCGCAAGTCGATGGTCGGGGGCGGAGCCACCTGGTATTTCTGGCTTTCGTGCTGCTATGTTTCTTCGCCGCGTCCAGTGCGCCTACGCCGCTTTACCACCTCTATCAACAGGCGTGGGGCTTTTCCTCGGCGCTGTTGACGGTGATTTTCGCCGTCTACGCCTTGAGCCTGTTGGCGACGCTGCTGATGTTCGGCTCGCTGTCGGATTACCTCGGTCGCCGCCCGGTGATCTTCATCGGGCTGCTGCTGGAGATCGTCTCGATGCTGCTGTTCATCGCTGCCACCGACGTCAGCTGGCTGATCGTTGCGCGGGTGCTGCAGGGCGTGGCGACGGGCATCGCCACCAGCGCGTTGGGTGCCGCGATGCTCGACAGTGACGCGCAGCAGGGTCCGCTGCTCAACAGCATCACGCCGATGTTCGGCATGGCACTGGGCGCCCTTGGCACCAGTGCGCTGGTGGAATACGCGCCGCTGCCCATGGGCCTCGCCTATGGTTTGCTTCTGGCGGCGTTCGTCGGGCAGGCGGCGTATCTGTTGTGGATCGCTGAAACAGTGACGCCGCAGCCGGGCGTGCTGAAAACCCTGCGGCCGCGGCTCGCCGTACCGGCCCAGGCGAGGGGGACGCTGTTGCTGGTGCTGCCCGCGGACATCGCCGCCTGGGCGCTGGGCGGGTTTTTCCTGTCGCTCGCGCCGTCGCTGCTGACTGCCGCGACCGGTTCGACCTCGGTACTCAACGGCGGCTTTGCCGTGGCAGCGCTGACCATCAGTGGCGCGATTTCGATCCATAACCTGCGCCTGCGCGCGCCCAGGCTGGCATTGCTGGTGGGCTGCAGTTTTCTGGCGATCGGGGTTTCAGTGATTCTGGCGGCGGTGAACCTGGGCTGGCTGTGGCTGTTCTTCACCGGCGCCGTGGTCGCGGGGGTTGGCTTCGGGGCCAGCTTCCTCGGCGCCCTGCGGCTGTTGCTGCCATTGGCCCACGCCCACGAGCGGGGTGCGCTGATGGCGGCCTTTCTGGCCTTGAGTTATCTGGCGTTTTGCATACCGGCGTTGCTGGCCGGCGTGTCGATCAAGACGGCGGGGCTGGTGACCACCACGAATGTCTATGGCGGGGTGGTGGTCTTGCTGGCGGTGTCGGCGCTGGCCGGTCTGCTGATTCAGCGAGCCGGCCGCGCCAGGGCGGCGTAGGTTGTTTTAGCGGTTATGACGCAGAATCGAAAAATTCAGCGCCGACGCCACGGTCAGCCACACCAGATAGGGGAACAGGATCAGCCCGGTAATAAGGTCCAGCTGGATCCCCAGCACCACCATGGCGGCAACCACCAGCCACAGCAGCAAGATGATGACCATGCCCGCAATGATCCGGTGGGCGCCGAAGAACACCGGCGTCCACAGCGTGTTCAAGGCAATCTGCGCGGCCCACAACGCCAGCACGGTCTCACTGCCAGGGATCAGGGTCAGGCGATAACCGGCCCAGGCCAGCAGCAGATAAATGGTCGTCCAGGCCACCGGAAACAGCCAGTTGGGCGGTGTGAAACGTGGTTTCTGCAGCGATTCATACCAGCTGCCGGGTTTGAAAATGATGCCGGTGCTGGCCGCCGCGCAGCAGGCAATGAGGTAAATGTAAAAAGTCATGTGGGGTCCTTTGCTGAAACCATTTGAAGTGCAGGCCGTGGGGCCGTCTCGGCATTGGATGCGTCTGCGCCGGAAAAATCCGTATCTGCCCGGAGAGATTAATCGCGAGCCAGCCCGTGGAGATGATCACCCATCCAGTCCTGGAATGAGCGCGCAACAGGTCGCGCACATCCAGTTGCTCGTCGAACAGGCGGAGGGGCTTACGGCGGCGCGGCGGCGGTATGACACAGCAGCGGTGTGACGTGCCAGCGAGGGAGGCGGCGAGCCGTCCGGTCAGGATCGATCCGCCAGTTGGCCAAGACGTTCCTGCACGGCGTCGTCGAAGATCATGTACAGCGTTTCTACGTCTGCCGGGCGAAGACGTCGGCTGGTCTCCAGGCTGAGGATGAAACTGATTTCCATGGCGGCCTCGCGTTCGAGGTCTTCCTTGGTGGTGGCGGCGTTCAACGCGCGCACCAGATCGTCGATCGCACCCTGAATGGGTTTGGGAAGCCGAAGTGCAGCGATTCGCTCTTGAGGCATTGCTCAGTCCTGGGGGGTTGGGTTTGGCGGCGAACCGAAAGGCGTGAAGCCCTGGAGCCTGGGATCGGGGGCGTATTGTGGCCGAGTTACAGCGCAGATCCCACCAGTGGAAACAAAATAGTGAAATGACAGCCCGTGCCTTCGCCCTCGCTGTGGGCGGTAACGCTGCCGCCATGGGCTTCCACCAGCTGCCGGACCACCGTCAGCCCGATGCCCAGGCCCGAGCCATTGAAGCCGATGGCCTGGGTGTCCTGCACATAAGGATCGAAGATCACCGGCAATGCCTGGGCGGAAATGCCGATGCCGTTGTCGGAGACGACGATCTTCAAGCCTTCCGGAACGGTCTCGGCACGCAGTTCTATGTTGCCGCCGCACGGCGTGTATTTGGCCGAGTTGGTCAGCACATTGGTGAAGATCTGCACGATCCTGATGTGATCACCGTTGACCCGTACCGGCGCGTCGGGAAGGCTGACGTCCATGTGCAGGTTTTTCTTGTGCATCAGCGGCGCGCAGGCGTCCACCGCTTCCTGAATGATCTGCACGATGTCGAGGTGGGCGTAGCTCAGGCGCAGCTTTCCGGTGCTTGCCCGGGAGACGTCGAGCAAGTCTTCCACCATGCGCGACAGATGCTGCACCTGACCTTCGATCAGGTTGCGCATTTCCGGCAGTCTGTCGCTGGACGTGCGCACCATGCGTTCGGCAATCATGCTGATGGGCGTCAGCGGGTTGCGCATTTCATGGGCTACCGAGGCCATGGCCGTGCGTTGCTGGGCCAGCGCCTGTTCAGCCTGGGCTTGCAACGTCTGCGCGTGGAGCGCAGAAATCACCAGATGCTCGTTGGCCTCGCGCAGATACTGATAGACATCAGCGTGTGCACTGGCAGCGGGTGCTTGCGCCTGTGCCGCCAACACCGCCAGCACCAGTTTCTGATTGGCTTCCACCAGCAATTCGATATGCAGCCCGGCGCCGGCAGAGGCTTCGGCCTCGTGCAGCTCTCGGCGCAGGAACGCCAGGTGCGCCAGGGCCCGTTCCTTTTTCTGCGCGAGTCGCTCGAATTCTCGGTCGGCGTCTGTGCCTCCGGTTGCGTCCTTGCTGTCGAATTCGCTCATGGCAATGCGCTCATCGAATGGTGTCTCCCGCTTCAGCAACCCCTGGCGACAGCCGCGTCGGGCGTCCGCCCAGCAGCCCTTCCTGATTATGCAGACGGGTGCCGATCTGCAAGCCGTTGTCGTCGATGCGGTACAGCCGGAGTTCATCCGAGTGAGCGCTGGCCCGGACCTTGACCACCGCCATGATGCGCTGCAAGCGGCTGTCGATCTCGATGTAGCGCTGGACGATGATGGCATCCGTAAGAAAGGCCGTGCCGTAAGGACTGAAGCGCAGATCCGTGTAGCGGTCTTCCAGTTCCGAGGTCATCAATACACTGACCCCGGTGCTGGTCAACGCATTGACCATGCGCGACAGGGATTCGCGGAAGTCTTCGCGGAAGGCGGGCGCCACGGCCAGCTCGAACCCGGACAGCGAGTCGATGACCACACGCGTTGCGTCCAGCCGGCGGATTTCGCTGAGCAGCTGCTGCACGATCTCGTCGATGGACAGGTCCGGCACCCGTCGGTCGACGACGCCTACTTTGTCCATGTGCACCAGACGCGTGAGTTCGGCGTTATGCAGGTGATTGGGTCGCTGTTCGAAAACGGCGATCACGCCTGTTTCGCCGATGCGCGCACCCTCTTCGAGAAAGGCCGCCGCCAGCAGGCTTTTGCCAGAGCCGGAAGGGCCGGCAACCAGCAACGAATAGCCACGGGGCAGGCCGCCGCCAAGCATATCGTCCAGATGCGGCACGCCCATCTTCAGACGCTGCTGAGGGCTGCCGTGGTTCAGCGCGGCGCGGTCCTGAAGCGTGACCGCGGCCGGTGGAAACACCGTAATGCCCGAATCGGCAATGCGGAAGGTATGCAGCCCGGGCAGCGTCGGCTGGCCGCGCATCTTCATGATCTCCATCTTGCGCACCATGGAGTTGCGCTGAACGCTCTGGCGCAGCCAGATCAGCCCATCGGCAACGGTGAAGATCGGGTTGCTGTCGAGCTCGTTGAAATACTCCCCCAGCAGGAAGGTCGTCGCCTGCCAGGTGGTCATCAGCATGCCCAGCTGCTGCACGAACTGCGGCAGGTTGTTCTTGGGATTGCAGTCGGTTTCGCTGGCCAGCACGACGGAGCGGAACGAGTCCACAAACACCAGGGCAGGGCTGTGGGCCTCGACTTCGGCGACGATGCGCCGCAGCACTTCGTCCAGATCGCCAGCCAGGGTGTCATCCGCCAGATTGACGTAGCGGATCGAGCGGTTCACCGCTTCTTCGTCGAAAAAGCTGAACTGCTGTTGGTAGCGCAGCATTTTCAGCGGCGGCTCTCCGAGCACCGTGAAGAAGATCGCCGGGCGTTCGGGCGTGGCCAGGGCGAACATCATCTGATGGGCCAGCGTGGTCTTGCCACAGCCGGGCGGACCGGCGATAAGGTTGAAGGAAAACTCCGGCAGGCCGCCACCCAGAATCTCGTCGAATCCCGGTACGCCCGTTGCCAGACGGTTGATCGTGACTTTACTACTCATCGTGAAATGTCCTGGGCAGGCGGGCCGCTGAAAGAGTGTTCCCACACGTCAAGGAGCAGCCGTGCAGCGAGTGATGGTCCGATCAGCGTGGCAAGTAATGCGTGAAAAGTGTTCAGAACTTCCTGGCCGAACAAGAGCGCGTCGGCTATCGATTCTTCGGCCAGTAACGCCTTCAATTGTTGAAGATCCATGCCCACGGCCAGCATCTTGTAGTTGTCTCCAGCCAGCGGGTGCTTTGATATGTAGAGATGAAGGCTGCGGCGATGCAGGGCGGCAACACCTTTCGGCCCTATGATTGGGGTCAGGGAGGTATTAATGTCCTCGAACATCGAAGTAATTGCTTCAGCGACCTCGGAAAGTTCCGCGCTGCCATTGACCCGATGGGTCAGGCATGTGGCAATTCGTTGGCCTGCTTCGCTATCGGCAAACATGGGATTAAGTTCTGGTAGGTGTCAGTGGATAGTACACGTTCTTGCCCGAACGGACAGACGCATGAAGCGTGCGGCGCTCTGCCGCGCAGGCCCTCAGGCTTCACCGGGCCCGTTCCGCCGATCAAAGGTGGGGGAGACTCAATTGGAGGCGAGTTTCACGGCTAGCGGTTTGGTCAACGCCCGGCGTTGTTTTAATTCTATCCATCGGGATGACTATGAATGTATCGGTGGCTCTCGGGGCAGGTTGGATAACGCGGACGGTTATTCATTTGGAGGGCGTGAAGTTTAAGCACGCCATAACTATTCAATCAAACGAGTGATTGCGTAAGTTGCAGGACGGCGAATAAGTGCTCGCTATTTATTTATGATCGATAACGTAAAAGTGTTCGACTGAATTGTTTGCATGGGTCAGTTGAATGGAAAATCCCCACGCATCATCTTCTCGGCGTACCCCTCATTGGCCGAGCGTGCCGCGTTCACTGTGTAGCGGGAATGCCCCGGGTTTGTATCGCTCAAGTTACAAAGGCGTCCGCCGACACCCTGTTCAGGAAGTCTATTACTCACTTGAACAGGGAAGTGCCATGTCAGCGATTTCTTCGGTCACCTCATCCGCGGCATTGATGCCGGTGGTCAAACCGGCGGCCACCGTCGCGGTGAATGACAGCGCCGTTGCTGGCACCACCGGCGCCTCGCCGTCATCCGTCGTCATGCTGGGCCAGGACGCCAAGGTCAGCGAGCCGCTGACCTACAACGTCCGCGGGCTGATGGGGGATGGCAACGTCCCGCCGGCCTGGGAGTACACCCGCCAGGACAAAGTCTCGCTGGCGATGGCGGGCAACTTCAGCACCTCCGCCACGGCGGGGCGTTTCCAGGGCCTGGGCGCAACGTTGCTCAGTCAGTTGGCCCAGACCGGCCAGAACATTTCCCAATCGGTGCTGCGCTCGACGACCGGCAAAGCGCTGGAGCCGGCGGAACTCGCCGCCGCCCAGGACCGCCTGCACAGTAATCCGGCCAACAGCATCAGCCTCACCCTGAAAACCGCCAGCGGCAAAACCATCGAGCTCAGCCTTGCCAGTCAGGACGATGGCCTCGCGGTGCAGGCCCAGGTGAGCGGCGGCGAACTCAGCGACGACGAGCTGAACGCACTGAACGCCATGGCGGACGGCTTTCAGTCGGCCATCGACGGCCTGACAGCCAAGCCGCCGACCCTGAAACTCGACGCCCTGACCCATTTCGACGCCAAGGCCTTCGCCTCCGTGGATTTGAAAACCAGCCTCAAGCTGGAAGACGGCAGCGCCCAGACCCTTGAACTGCATGCCGACGCCGACCAGCGTTCGGTGCGCATGAGTGGCGCGCTGGGCAATCTCGACCTTTCGGTTGACCTGAAAAACGCGGCCATTCGTGGTGACAGCGCTCAGCAGGCCAAGGCGCTGGACGGCTATGTCAGCCAGATCGAGGCGGCGCGCAAGCGTGGCGACGGCGATGCACAGTTGCTGTCGATGTTTGAGGACGCCTTCAAAACCCTGCACAGCCAGTACCCGGACACCCGCGTTTCCTCGGCGCCGCAGACCGTCAACTCGATCGAGCTCGCCGACACTGACCACGGCCTGTTGACCGGCCTCGGCGACTTCAGCGCGTCGGTCAGCGAGAAGAGCGTCGAGGGCAACCCGGGCCGCCCCGGTGAGCTCGATTCCTTTGCTTACACCTTGTCGCAGACCACCCAGTCCAAGGGACGCGATCAGATGAACCGGACCATCGTTCAGAACCAGCAATCGCAGCTGACCGCCAGTTACCACAAGCCCCTGCCAGGCGGGCAAAAGCTGGCGTTGAGCACCGATCCGACAACACAGAATTACCTGTATTACGAGGTCAGCGACCAGGCCAGCAGCAAGACCAGCATCGGCTATAAAAAAGGTGAGTTGGTCGATGCGACGCTGAGTCAGTCCGCCAGCCAGTCGACGCGCATTGCCAAGTACGTAATGGGCCGCCTGGAGAAAGACACCCACACGCCGATCTCCACCTCCAAAACCCAGAACTTCCTCAGCGTGCTGCAGCAGGCCTTGCAACAGGACAAAGAGGCGAAGCAGGGCCGTGGCGCGTCGACGCTGAAAGGCACCCTGGCCGGGATTCACGCCAAGGTGCTGCTGCAGAGTGATCCGTCGAAGCTGGATGGCTGATAGCGGTATAGCCTTGGTTTTGCGGCGTGACACCCAACGCTTTCCCGGCTAAAGCCGGTCCCACTAAGTGCGCGTCGTTCCTCATATTGGGACACTGCCAGAACCATTGGCCGCGCACGATGCTTTTTGTGGGACCGGCTTCAGCCGGGAAGGGGGCAGTGGGATCAGCCTCAGATTCCGGCCTTGCTCCAGCCGCCAGGCGCTCGAAGTCCTCAACCTGACAAACCTCAAGCATCCGGCTATAAACAAAGCGTGCCAAGCACTTTGCTGTCCCCAGAGGCTAAAAGCCCGGAGTGTGATCGATGATTGACCGTGAGCCACCGTATCCCCGCAAACCGCCGCTCAGTAATTCCCAAAAACTCGCACGCCTGGCCGGCATTGGCCTGATCGTTCTGGTCGTCGCGGGCGCCTTCGCCTACGTCAATGGCAGCCTCGACCCCCGGCGACTGACCCCCGCGCGGGTCGTTGACGTGTTCGAACGCAACAACGGTGTGCATCCCGGTTACCGTCGCAACCACCCGAAAGGCATCTGCGTGGCCGGCTACTTCGAGAGCAACGGTGCCGCGGCCAGCCTGTCCAAAGCCGAAGTGTTCGCCAGCGGGCGCACGCCGGTGATCGGGCGTCTGGCCGTGCCCACCGGCAACCCGTATTCCCCTGACAGCGCTGCGCCCCTGCGCAGTTTCGCCGTGCAGTTCACCCAGCCCAACGGCCAGCAGTGGCGCACGGGCATGAACAGCATGCCGGTGTTTCCGGTCGCGACGCCTGAAGCATTCATTGACCTGCAGATCGCCACCGGCCCTGACCCCAAGACCGGCAAACCCGACCCGGCGAAACCCCCGGCGTTCTTCGCCGCGCACCCGGAAGCCCAGCCTTTTCTGGCGTGGGTCAAGACGGCCAAGCCTTCGGCCAGTTTCGTCACCGAGACCTACAACAGCGTCAACGCCTTCGTGCTGGTGGACGCCAGCGGCAAGCGCCAGCCTGTGCGCTGGAGTCTGGTGCCGGAAGCCACCGATGCAGCGCCCGCGCCTGACGCCAAGGAATATCTGGACAAGGACCTCAGCGACAGACTGGCCAGCGGCCCACAACGCTGGAAGCTGATGCTGACGCTGGCCAACCCTCAGGACCCGACCAACGACGCGTCCAAAGCCTGGACCGGCGAGCACAAGACCGTGGATGCCGGGACCCTGGTGGTCAATTCCGACAGCCCGCAACTGGATGGCGACTGCCGCGACATCAATTACGATCCGCTGATCTTGCCCAGCGGCATCGAAGGCTCGGATGACCCGCTGCTCGCCGCGCGCTCGGCGGCCTACGCTGCGTCCTACATGCGCCGCACCAGTGAAGTCGATCAGCTGAAAGCCGAGCCCGCCCAGGAGAAACAGCCATGAGTACGCCCGTCAAGCATTTCGCCCCACTGGCGCGCCTGCTGCACTGGCTGATGGCCCTGATGGTCATCGCCATGCTGTTCATCGGCGCCGGCATGGTGGCTTCGGTGTCCGAGCGCCACGAGTGGCTGCTGAACCTGCACAAGCCCCTGGGTATCGCGATTCTGCTGCTGGTCATTGTCAGGATCGTCGTCCGGGTCACTACTCAAACGCCGCCGTTGCCGGCTGACCTGCCGGCCGTGCAGGCGCTGGCCGCCAAGCTGTCCCATTACGTGCTGTATGGGTTGATGCTGGCGATGCCGCTGATTGGCTGGGCGATGATTTCAGCCGCCGGGGACCCGGTCATGCTCGGCAGTTCGGTGCGCCTGCCGTCCATCGTCGCGGCCAACCCGGAAACCTTCGCGCTGCTGCGCAAGGCCCACGCCTATCTGGCGTACCTGTTCTTCCTGACAATTCTGGCGCATCTGGCAGCGGCGCTGTTTCACGGCTGGGTGAGGCGGGATGAGGTGCTGGACAGCATGCTGCGGGGTAAATCGCGGGGTTGATGTTGCCGTGATTGACCGCGGCGAATAAGGCAGACGACATCGCCAGTGGGTTTAACCCCGCTGGCGATGTCGTTTATGGACGCCGGTCAACCTGTCGACATCAGGCGGCGGTTCAGCGCAAGACGGACACCATCTGCCCCAGGGTGGTCAGCACATCGCGGGCCAGCTGTTTCGAACGCTGGCCCGACCAGCCGGTGACGACATCGGGGGCATCGTCGTTGTCCTTGAACGGCATTTCAAGCGTCAGCGACAGGCACTTGTAGCGCTCGCCGACGCTGTTGCACGCCAGGTTCATGTTGGCCTTGCCCGGCGCCGATTTCGGATAGCCGTACTTGCTCTGGAAGTCCCGGGTCAAGCCGCTCAAACGCGCGCGGAAGTCAGCTTCCAGTTGCGCTTGCTGGTCGGTGTACCCCGGATTGCCTTCGCAGGCGGCGGTGAAGACGTAGGGAATTTCCTCATCGCCGTGTACGTCGAGGAACATGTCCACGCCGTATTTTTCCATCTGCTCTTTGACGAAGAACACTTCCGGGCTCAGCTCGGGGGTCGTGTCCTGCCAGGCGCGATTCAGGTCCTTGCCTTGGGCGTTGGTGCGCAAATGCCCGTGGAACGACCCGTCCGGGTTCATGTGCGGCACCAGATACAGGTCCGCCGAGGCCAGCAAGGCCTGCAACTCAGGGTCGTTTTCCTGAAGCCGCTCGATGATGCCTTCCATGAACCACTCGGCCATGTGCTCGCCGGGGTGCTGTTGCGCGATGATCCAGATGTTGCGCTTGCCCGCCGCGCCGTCGCCCTTGCGCAGCAGCGGAATATCACGGCCTTCGACGCTCTTGCCGGTGGCGATCAACTGGGTGCCGGCCTTATTCAGCGCCTGATCCACCAGCCAGTCGTGGCGCTCGCGGCTGTAGGGTTCGAAGTAGGCGAACCACACTTGGGATTCGCTGGGCGTCAGCTCGAAGTTCAGCGCTTTGCCGTCGAACTGGCTCGGCACGCGGAACCAGGTTTTCTGATCGTAGGAGGCCACTGCGTTGTAGCCGGTCCAGGCGCGGTTGTAGCTCGACTCGCCGGCGTTGGTCAGGCTGAAGCCGTGGGGCTCGCCGATCTGCAGGCCGTCAACCTTGAAGTGGAACCACTGGAAATGCGCGCTGCGGGTATCGGGACGGATCGCCAGTTGCACGGCTTTAGGGTTACTGGCGTCAAGCACGACGATGTTGCCGCTGTCAAAATCGGCGGAGATGGAAAGGGCGGTTTGAGTCACGGGAGCGTCCTGGTTGCATGATCTGCCATTACGAAGCCATCGGGGAGGCAAGCAGGCCGGACCTGATTGCCTCGCTGGGCTGTTATGACAATTACTTTACACGCAACCGATAGGGGGACGGCGACAGAATAGTTCGCTAAAGAGTCAGGGGCGGCTTCAACTATAGGCCTCGGCAGTGACCAGCAGGCCGCACAGCAACATCGTCACCAGCAACCAGCCGAAATAGACCCGCGGTTTGTGCCGATGCCAGCCACTGGCGCCGAGGATGGCGGCGGGTGCATGCAACGTGCGCCAGAACTGCTCGGTGTTCTGAAACGCCGCCAGGTGCCGGGGATCGGCGTCGAGCCAGTGACGAAACTCGATGCGCTGACTCGCCGTGGCCTGGGAGCTTTGCAGGTGCACGTACCAGCCCAAGGCCTGAAGCAGAACCGCACGGGACGGGTCATGTTCGGCGGGCTCGCTGACGCAATGCTCAAGCGCAACCGTCATGCAGCGTTCGACGGTGCGAGCGTCCACGTCAAGCAGGCGGGCGATATCAGTGTAGGAAAGGGCGTCGAGACGGCTCAGCAGAAAAACCTGCAGCACCCTGCGAGGCAGCCGCTGAAGGCGGCGTCGGTAAAGATCAGTTTCGGCGCTCGCGCCCGGGGAGGGCGACACGGGGGAAGCGGTCATCAACGAGTCGAGGAGCTGAGTCATGGCGTCTTGCTCACTGTTTGAATAGCGGCGGTCGCGGAAAACAACGTCGTGAATGTGGAGGTTTTTACTGAATGTGTCAGTTTTTGACAGCTGCAACGGCCCATCGCTCGATCCATTTGCTATGATGCGCGCCATCGAAAAGGCAGATCACCGTCGAACCCTCTTCATTAGCCTGAAGACGCAACACCCGACCGAACCCAGACCCGAAAAGGGCATAAAAAAAAGACCCGGCTATAAGCCGGGTCAAAAACCGTGATTAGCCTGATGAGGAGATAATCCGGAAGCCGACCTAAGGCTTCTGGGTTACCAACCAGTCTCGCGACCGGTTGCGCTCAATAATAATCATTCCCATTTGAGAGTCAATGCTTTTTTCGCCCCTCGGTGAAAAGAGTTTTTTGTGCGTGGGCGGTTCTTGCCTCGCCTCTCAGTCAATCGGCGTATCAGTCGATCGGCAATTCTGTCGTGCGCTTCACCACACTCATCGCGATGTTCGAATGCGCCTCCTGCACATGGGGGCTTTGCAGCAGGTGGTCGCGCAGAAAACGCTCGTAGCTGGCGATGTCCTGCACGACGACCTTGAGCAGGAAATCCATGTCGCCGGCCATGGTGTAGCACTCCAGCACTTCGCGAAATCCGGTGATCGCCTCCTCGAACTCCGTCAGGTACTTGCGCCCGTGGCCGGACAGCTTGACGTCGACGAACACCGTCATGGTCAGCCCGAGCTTGGCCGGGTTGAGCAGGGCGACCTTGCGCTCGATGATGCCTTCTTCTTCCAGGCGATTGATGCGCCGCCAGCAGGGTGATTGCGAAAGTTCGACACGCTCGGCGATCTCGGCGGCGGAGAGATTGGCGTCGTGTTGCAACAGACGGAGGATCTTGCGATCGATGGGGCTGAGCTTGACCTGCATGAATTGACCCTTTTTTATTCTTGAACGGGAACGGGCATGCACGATATGAGCAGATTCGCGCCGATTTAGGAAGAAAAAGCCTGCGTCGGGCAGGCAGTATTTTGTCTGTGACCGTTGGGCTGAACCGTCCTGGCGGCGAGGTGCTGGCAAGGCTGTAAAATGCCGCTGGCGCCGCATTCAAAACGCACTAATAAAAATAAAGGAGTGCCTGAATGTCCCTGGCTGATATTCGTCTGGACGATAAGTACCGACTCGCAACCGGCAATCTGTACCTGACCGGAACCCAGGCGCTGACCCGCCTGCCGATGCTGCAGAAGCAGCGCGACGAAGCCCGCGGGCTCAACACCGCCGGGTTCATCTCGGGCTATCGCGGCTCGCCGTTGGGCAACCTCGACAAGAGCCTGTGGGACGCCAAGGAATATCTCCAGCAGAACGCCATTCATTTCCAGCCCGGCGTCAACGAAGAGCTCGCCGCGACGGCGGTCTGGGGCAGTCAGCAAGTCAATCTGTTCCCCCACGGCAAATACGACGGCGTCTTCGCCCTCTGGTACGGCAAAGGCCCGGGCGTTGACCGCTGCGGCGACGTGTTCAAGCACGGCAACTCGGCGGGCGTTGCCGAAAAGGGTGGCGTGCTGATCCTCGCCGGCGACGACCATGGCTGCAAATCCTCGACCATCGCGCACCAGAGCGAACACGCCTTCATCGCTTCGATGATTCCGGTGCTGAACCCCAGCAACGTCCAGGAAATCCTCGATTACGGCATCATCGGCTGGGAGCTATCACGCTACAGCGGTTGCTGGGTGGCCATGAAGACCATCGCCGAAAACGTCGATTCCTCGGCCGTGGTCGAAGTCGATCCGCTGCGCATCCAGACGCAGATCCCCGAAGACTTCCAGATTCCCGAAGGCGGCCTGCACATTCGCTGGCCCGACCCGCCCCTCGCTCAGGAAGCGCGCCTCAACACCTACAAAATCTACGCCGCCCGTGCGTTCGCCCGGGCCAACAATCTCAACAAAGTGGTGATCGATTCGCCGCAGGCGCGTCTGGGCATCATCACCACCGGCAAGTCTTACCTCGATGTGCGTCAGGCCCTGGAAGAACTGGGTATCGACGAGGACCTGTGCGCCTCGGTGGGCATACGCGTGCTCAAGGTCGGCATGAGCTGGCCGCTGGAACCGGTGTCGGTGCACGGTTTTGCGGAAGGGCTGGACGAAATCCTTGTGGTCGAGGAGAAACGCAGCGTGATC
This sequence comes from Pseudomonas sp. HP_12, assembly GCF_055283955.1. Taxonomy (NCBI): domain Bacteria; kingdom Pseudomonadati; phylum Pseudomonadota; class Gammaproteobacteria; order Pseudomonadales; family Pseudomonadaceae; genus Pseudomonas; species Pseudomonas sp. HP_12. The sequence goes on along the minus strand of NZ_JBTOQG010000001.1, from coordinate 403,859 downwards.
GAGGATCAGCTGACCGGCCAGCTGTACAACTGGCCGGTGGATCAGCGTCCTCGCGTGGTCGGTGAGTTCGATGAAGAAGGCCGTTCGCTGCTGCCCAACTTGGCCGAGCTGACGCCGGCGATGATCGCCCGGGTCATCGCCAAACGCCTTGCGCCGATTTACAGCAGCCCGAAAATCGACGCGCGTCTGCAATTTCTGGCCGACAAGGAAAAGGCCCTTGCCGCGCCGCTGTTCAACACCCAGCGCACCCCGCATTTCTGCTCGGGCTGCCCGCACAACACCTCGACCCGTGTGCCGGAGGGCAGTCGCGCCCTGGCCGGGATCGGTTGCCATTACATGACCATCTGGATGGACCGGGAAACCGAGACGTTCACCCAGATGGGCGGCGAGGGCGTGACCTGGATCGGGCAGGCGCCGTTTACCGAAACCCCCCACGTGTTCCAGAACCTGGGTGACGGCACCTACTTTCACTCCGGGCATCTGGCGCTGCGGGCGGCGGTCGCTTCGAAGGTCAACATCACCTACAAGATCCTCTACAACGACGCCGTCGCCATGACCGGCGGCCAGCCCATCGATGGCGTGCTGCGGGTGGATCAACTGAGCCGGCAGGTGTTCAACGAAGGCGTGCAGCGCATTGCGCTGGTGTCGGATGAACCGGAGAAATACCCAAGCCGCGAGCAGTTCGCGCCGATTACTACCTTCCACCACCGTAGCGACCTCGACGCCGTGCAGCGCGAGTTGCGTGAGTTCAAAGGCGTGTCGGTGATCATCTACGACCAGACCTGCGCCACTGAGAAACGCCGTCGCCGCAAACGCGGCACGATGGTGGATCTGGACAAGCGCGCCATCATCAACCCGGCCGTGTGCGAGGGCTGCGGCGATTGTGGCGTCAAATCGGGCTGTCTGTCGGTGCTGCCGAAGGAAACCCCGGAAGGCCGCAAGCGCGAAATCGACCAGAGCGCGTGCAACAAGGACTTCAGCTGCGTCGAAGGCTTCTGCCCGAGCTTCGTCACGGTGCATGGCGGCAAGCTGCGCAAGCCACAGTTGCCCAAGCAGGCCCAGGCGTTCGCTGAACTGCCGCAACCGACACTGCCGAGCCTTGCTGAGCCGTACAACATTTTGCTGCCGGGTGTGGGTGGCACCGGCGTAACCACGGTTGGCGCGATGCTGGGTTATGCGGCGAATCTGGAAGGCAAGGGCTGCAGCGTGCTAGACCAGGCCGGTCTGGCACAGAAGTTCGGCCCGGTGGTCAGCCACATCCGTATCGCCGCGCGGCAGGAAGACCTGTTCGCCGTGCGCATCGCCGCCGGTGAGGCGCATCTGCTGCTCGGTTGCGACCTGTTGGTGGCGTCGGGGCCCGATGCGATCGCCAAGCTCAACAGCGCGAAAACCCATGCGGTGATCAACAGTCAGCAGACGCCGACCGCTGAATTCACTCGCAATCCCGACGCCGAGTTCCCGGCCGAAGCGATGATGCAGACCATCCGCGAAGCCGTCGGCGCCGAGAAAACGCACTTTGTGCAGGCGACGGACCTGGCGACCAAATTGATGGGCGACAGCATTGCCAGCAACCTCTTTATGCTCGGTTATGCCTTCCAACTGGGGTTGATTCCGTTGACCTCTGCGGCCATCGAAAAAGCCATTGAGCTTAACGGCGTGGCGGTCAATCTGAACCAGCAAGCGTTCCTGTGGGGGCGTCGTGCGGCGTTTGACTTGCGAGCGGTGCAAGCAGCGGCCAATCCGCAGACCCAGCCAGCGCCGGACCCAGAACACCTGACCCTGGAGGAGCGCGTTACACGCAATGTTCACGGCTTAATCGCCTATCAGAACGGCGCGCTGAGCGAGCGTTACCTGACGCTGGTGAATCGGGTGCGGGATGCCGAAGCGCGGCTGTTCCCCGGCCAGCCGCCTGCGTTGACCGAGGCGGTGGCGTTTAATTACTTCAAGCTCCTGGCCTACAAGGACGAGTACGAAGTGGCGCGGCTGTACAGCAATGGCGACTTCACCCGTCAGCTGGAAGCGCAGTTTGAGGGCGATTACCGCATCGAGTTTCACCTGGCGCCGTCCTGGCTGGCCAAGCGCGACCCGAACAACGGCACCCCGCGCAAACGCAGTTTCAGGCCGTGGATGTTGAAGGCCTTCGACGTCCTGGCACGGTTCAAATTCCTGCGCGGCACAGTGCTCGATCCGTTCGGCCGCAGCGTCGAGCGTCGTCAGGAACGTGAGTTGATTGATGCCTATGTCGGCGACATCGAGCTGATCCTTGGCCACCTCAGTGCGAGCAACCGCCATACCGCGCTGAGTCTGGCACGGCTTCCGGAACGCATTCGCGGTTATGGTCACGTCAAGGAAAGCGCCATGAAAGCAGCGGCATTGCAGGCGGCGCGTATGCGCCAGAGTTTGGTCAGTGGCGAGGTGGAAGTGCTGAAGTTGTATGAAGTAGCGGCGTAACGAATGGGAGGAGGTCGTTCAGGCCTCCTCTGATCGAACTGGATGCATCGCTTAGTAGGATCGGCTTTAGCCGGGAAGACGCCGGTATTGCCACGCTCGATTTCGCGGCGTGACGACTGAAGCTTTCCCGGCTGAAGCCGGTCCTACATTTGCGTTCGCACACAATTTCATTGGACACACGAATCGTTGTAGGACCGGCTTTAGCCGGGAAGGGGCCATTGTGAACGCCATCGATTTTGCGGTGCGCCACCTGACGTCTTCCCGGCTAAAGCCGGTCCTACATTCGCGTTCACGCCCGATCCCACCGGGGTTTTGACATTTATTCAGCGGCCAACTCCACCAGCACTGTCCCTTCCTTGACCATCTCGCCTTCGGCGCAACAGAGCGCTGCGACGGTCCCCGCCGTGTTCGCGCGGATGCTGTGTTCCATTTTCATCGCTTCCAGGACCACCAGCGGTGTACCGACTTGCACCTGTTCGCCCACGCTGACCAACACCCGAACGATGCTGCCATTCATGGGCGCGGTGAGGCCGCCCTGGTGCCCGTGGCTGGAATCCACTTCGGCAATCGGGTCAACCTGTTGAATGGCGTGCACGTCGCCCTGCCATCGCAGGTAAAGCGTGTCGGCCCGACGAATTGCAATCGTCTGGTGACGCACGCCGTCCCGCTCGATCAACAGGCGCTCGCCGTTCAGCCGAACGCCTTGCTGCGAGTCACCACGCAGCACGATGCTCCGGGTTTCGGCGCCACACGCCGGGTGCAACGTCACTTCGCCAGGACCGCCGAGGCGCAGGCCGTTGGTGGTTGACCAGGGTGAATGGGCGTCGTCGGTTCTGACCGCCACTGGCGCGGTGCTCAGATATGCCCGCGCCGCCAATTGCCAGAACGCCTCCGTCAAACCCTCAGCCGCTGGCAGCAGCTCCTCCTGATAGCGAGGGATAAACCCGGTGTCCAGTTCCGCTTCAGCGAAAGCCGGGTGCGCGATGATCCGGCGCAGAAACGCAAGATTGGTGCGCAGGCCGCCGATGGCGAATTCATCCAGCATCGCCAGCAGCCGCAAACGCGCTTGTTCGCGGGTCTCCCCCCAGGCAATCAGTTTGCCGAGCATCGGGTCATAGAACGGCGAGACCTCGTCACCTTCCGCCACACCGCTGTCCACGCGACGTCCCGGCCCCGCAGTTGATTCGCGATACAGCGACAGCGTTCCGGTCGCAGGGAGAAAGTCGTTGGCCGGGTCTTCGGCATACAGTCGCACTTCAATCGCGTGGCCGTTGAGGGGAACCTCGGCCTGGGTGATCGGCAGCGGCTCGCCCTGGGCCACGCGAATCTGCCAGGCCACCAGGTCCAGCCCGGTGATCGCCTCGGTCACCGGGTGCTCGACCTGCAGGCGCGTGTTCATTTCCATGAAGAAGAAATCCCCACGGGCATCCAGCAGAAACTCCACCGTGCCCGCGCCGACATAGCCGATCGCCTGCGCCGCGCACACAGCCGCTTCGCCCATGGCCTGACGCATCTGCGGTGTCAGGCCCGGTGCGGGGGCTTCTTCGACGACTTTCTGGTGACGGCGCTGAATCGAGCAGTCGCGCTCGTTGAGGTACAGGCAGTGGCCGTGCTGGTCAGCGAATACCTGAATTTCCACGTGGCGCGGCTTGAGCACGTACTTTTCGACGAGCATGCGCGAATCGCCGAACGACGACTGCGCCTCACGTTGCGCGGACGCCAGCGCTTCGGCCAGGTCGTCGTCGCGCTCAACCACCTTCATGCCCTTGCCGCCACCGCCAGCCGTGGCCTTGAGCAGCACCGGATAACCGATGCGGGCGGACGCTTCGCGGAAGGTTGCGGCGTCTTGCGCATCGCCGTGATAGCCGGGCACTAGCGGCACCCCAGCGGTTTCCATCAGCGACTTGGCCGCCGATTTGCTGCCCATGGCGTCAATGGCCGAGGCGGGCGGACCGAGGAAGATCAGGCCTGCCTGTTCCACCGCGCGGGCAAAGCCTGCGTTTTCCGAGAGAAACCCATAACCCGGGTGGATGGCTTGGGCGCCACTGGCCTTGGCGGCTGCAATCAGCTTGTCGCTCCGCAGATAGCTCTCGCTGGCCTTGCTGCCGCCGAGGTTCACCGCGATGTCAGCCTCACGGACGTGCCGCGCGTTGCTGTCCGTGGCGCTGTGCACGGCAACGGTGGTCAGGCCCATGGCCTTGGCCGTGCGCATGACCCGGCAGGCGATTTCACCCCGGTTGGCGATCAGCACCGAATTCAGCGGTTGTGTGTGGGGGGCGCTCATCAGTGCGACTCTCCTTGTGGGGCACGCAGGGCCTGTGGTGTTTGAGACAGCGTGCCGGGCTCGCCGCGCCAGGCTGGTTCGCGCTTTTGCAGAAACGCGCGCAGACCTTCCTGGCCTTCGGCGCTGACGCGAATGCGCGCAATGGCGTTCTCGCAATAGCGGCGCAGGGCAGGGGTCAACTCACCGTCGGCGACTTCGCGCAGCAGGTCTTTGCTGACGCGCATGGCCTGGGGGCTGTTGAGCAGCAGGTTGGCGATCCAGTGTTCCAGGTGCTGCTCAAGCTCGGCGGCGGGGTAACACTCGGCCAGCAGGCCGATTTCCCGCGCCCGGGTGCCGTCGAAGCGTTCGGCGGTCAGGGCATAGCGTCGCGCGTGGCGTTCGCCAATCGCTTGCACCACGAACGGGCTGATCACCGCCGGGGCGAGCCCGATCTTCACTTCCGAGAGGCAGAACTGCGCGTCTTCAGCGCCGATGGCCATGTCGCAACAACTGATCAGGCCCAGTGCGCCGCCATAAGCCGCGCCTTGCACCACGGCGAGGGTCGGCGCCTTGAACTTGGCGAGGTTGTACATCAACTCGCCCAGCTCCCGGGCGTCGCCCAGGTTGGTGTTGTAATCGAGGTTGGCCGACTCCTGCATCCAGGCCAAGTCGGCGCCGGCGCTGAAGTGCCGACCGCGTCCGCGCAACAGCAGAAAACGCAAGCTGTCGTCCCGCTGCAACTGGTCGAGGGCGATGATCAGCTCGCGAATCATCTGCGCGTTGAAGGCGTTGTTTTTCTCCGGCCGGTTGAGCCAGAGCGTGGCGAACCCTCGTGGGTCGAGGGCGATGTCGAGGGTGGCGAAATCATTCATGGGGCGATTCTCTCGGGTCACATCCGGAACACGCCGAAGCGGGTCGATTCGATGGCGGCGTTGAGCGAGGCACTGATGGCCAGGCCGAGAATGTCGCGGGTCTGGGCGGGGTCGATGACACCGTCGTCCCACAGCCGGGCGCTGGAATACCAGGGATGGCCCTGATGCTCGTACTGATCGAGGATCGGCTGGCGCAACGCGGCTTCCTCCTCGACGCTGAAGGTCTGGCCCCTGCGTTCGGCCTGCTCGCGCTTGACCTGGACCAGCACGCCGGCGGCCTGTTCGCCGCCCATGACACCGATCCGCGCGTTGGGCCACATCCACAGAAAGCGCGGGTCGTAGGCGCGGCCGCACATGCCGTAGTTACCTGCGCCGAAGCTGCCGCCGATGATCACCGTGAACTTTGGCACCTTCGCGCAGGCGACGGCGGTGACCAGCTTGGCGCCGTGCTTGGCGATGCCGCCGGCCTCGTATTTCTGGCCAACCATGAAGCCGGTGATGTTCTGCAGAAACAACAGCGGAATGCCGCGCTGGCAGGCCAGTTCGATGAAGTGCGCGCCTTTCTGCGCGGCTTCGGCGAAGAGGATGCCGTTGTTGGCGAGGATGGCGATCGGGTAGCCGTGCAGGTGGGCGAAGCCGCAGACCAGCGTAGTCCCGAACAGCGCCTTGAATTCATCGAACACCGAACCGTCCACCAGACGCGCGATGACTTCGCGCACGTCGAACGGCTGCTTGGCGTCTGCCGGAATCACGCCGTACAGCTCGTCATCGGCATACAGCGGCGCCTGGGGCGGGCGGGTCTGCAACTGGCCGAGCTTGCGCCAGTTCAGGTTGGCCACGCAGCGTCGTGCCAGGGCCAGCGCATGGTCATCGCTGTCGGCGTAATGATCGGCCACGCCGGAGATTTTACAGTGTACGTCGGCGCCGCCGAGGTCTTCGGCGCTGACCACCTCGCCCGTGGCGGCTTTCACCAACGGCGGCCCGGCGAGAAAGATCGTCGCCTGTTCGCGGACCATGATGGTTTCGTCAGCCATGGCCGGCACATAGGCGCCGCCAGCGGTGCAGGAGCCCATGACCACCGCGATCTGGGCGATGCCCTCGGCGCTCATGTTGGCCTGGTTGAAGAAGATCCTGCCGAAGTGCTCGCGGTCCGGGAACACCTCGTCCTGGCGGGGCAGGTTGGCGCCGCCGGAGTCCACCAGGTAGATGCACGGCAGGCGGTTCTGCTGGGCGATGGTCTGGGCGCGCAGGTGTTTTTTCACGGTCAGCGGGTAATACGTGCCGCCTTTCACCGTCGCGTCGTTGGCGATGATCATGCATTCGACGCCTTCGACCCGGCCAATGCCGGCGATCAGCCCTGCAGCCGGGACGTCTTCGCCGTACACGTCATGGGCGGCGAGCTGGCTGAGTTCGAGGAAGGGCGAACCGAGGTCGAGCAGGCGATTGATCCGCTCCCGGGGCAGCAATTTGCCCCGGGAGGTATGGCGTTCCTGGGCTTTGACACCGCCGCCGCGCTGGACGTGGTCGAGCAGGCTGTGCAACGCATCGAGCTGCTTGCGCATGGCGTCGCTGTTGGCAGCGAATTCCGGCGAACGCGGGTTGATCTGGGTGTGCAGAGTGGTCATGGGGCCTCCGGCGCGGTCAGCGGGTTTCGTTGAACAGCTCACGCCCGATCAGCATGCGGCGGATCTCGCTGGTGCCGGCGCCGATCTCGTAGAGCTTGGCGTCGCGCAGCAGTCGTCCGGCCGGGAATTCGTTGATGTAGCCGTTGCCGCCGAGAATCTGGATGGTGTCGAGGGCAAACTGTGTCGCCCGTTCGGCGGCGTAAAGGATCACCCCGGCGGCGTCCTTGCGCGTGGTCTCGCCGCGCTCGCAGGCCTGGGCCACGGCGTACAGGTAGGCGCGGCTGGCGTTGAGCTGGGTGTACATGTCGGCGACCTTGCCTTGGATCAGCTGGAACTCGCCGATGCTCTGGCCGAACTGTTTGCGGTCGTGAATGTAAGGCAGCACCACGTCCATGCAGGCTTGCATGATCCCGACCGGTCCGCCGGAGAGCACGACACGCTCGTAATCCAGACCGCTCATCAGCACCTTCACGCCACCGTTCAGCGCACCGAGCAGGTTTTCTTCCGGCACCTCGACGTCATCGAAGAACAGCTCGCAGGTGTTGGAGCCGCGCATGCCGAGCTTGTCGAACTTGTTGCCCCGCGAGAAGCCGTGCCAGTCGCGCTCTACGATGAACGCGCTGATGCCGTGGGCAGCTTTTTCCAGGTCGGTCTTCGCGTAGATCACGTAGGTGTTGGCGTCAGGGCCGTTGGTGATCCAGGTCTTGCTGCCGTTGAGGACGAAGCGGTCGCCCCGTCGGTCGGCGCGCAGCTTCATTGAGACCACGTCGGAACCGGCGTTGGGTTCGCTCATCGCCAAGGCACCGACGTGCTCGCCGCTGATCAGTCTGGGCAGGTAGCGGGCTTTCTGTTCGGGCGTGCCGTTGCGATTGATCTGGTTGACGCAGAGATTGGAGTGGGCGCCGTAGGACAACGCCGCGGAGGCGGAGCCCCGGCTGATTTCTTCCATGGCGATGACATGGGCCAGATAGCCGAGGCCCGCGCCGCCGTATTGCTCATCGACGGTGATGCCCAGCAGACCCATGTCGCCGAATTTGCGCCACATGTCGGCGGGGAAGAGGTTGTCTTTGTCGATCTGTGCAGCGCGCGGGTCGAGCTCGGCAGCGACGAAGGCGCGCACTTGATCGCGCAGCATGTCGAGGGTTTCGCCGAGGCCGAAGTTGAGCGTGGGGTAATTCATGGACTGCATCCCGTGTTGTTATTGGAGGGCTGTCAGGGGGGAAGATGATGTGCACCTTTACGTTAACGTAAGCCTGCGGTCATGCTGATGTCAACGGGAACGAGGCGTTGGTCCGGGGAATACTGAAGGGGGGAGAGGTTTACAAATGCCGGATAGCACGAAGGGGAGCCTGGGCTCCCCTTCAAGTTCGATTGCATGCTCGTTTTTATTGTTAGGTGGCCTGTTGTTGTTTTTGTCAGCCAGCCTCTTTTGCTTTTCTGAGCGACCCCCGAACGGGGCCAAGAGCAAACGTATTTTTTTGAGCGCTGATCCGCTTCGATCTTTCGATCCGACTGGTCTGGTAGCTGCCTAAACGCAGTTTTATTGTTCTCAGTCCGGTCATGAGGCCAGGGCCTCAAGTAGAGCGGTCCACTCCAAAAAAATCAGTTAGCTGCGTCTCTGTCCGTGTTGTTCTTGTTATGTCAGAGCCGATACGTCTTGTTTTTATTGGGTTATTGCATTTGTTATTTTTGTTGTATGTAAGACATAGCAGAAGCCATGCCAACTTTAGGAAGATCCCGGTTTTCGGGGTTTTGCGGACTTCACCGGCCTGGATTCACTGCTGAATCTGTCGCCAGGTGTTTCCGTGTTACCCGTTTCCCTGAACGCGATGGCGGGCAGGGTAACACTGTGTGACAACTTGTCGCACATCAGGCCGACAGACGTGCTCTTGCCACCCGCGAGCCGTTCGCCCGTCCGAGGGTCTCGCTGATGCGCTGGCCTGCTGCGATGAGCTTGTCCAGATCGATACAGGTCTCGATGCCCAGGCCATTCAGCAGGTAAACCACGTCCTCGCTGGCCACGTTGCCGGTTGCGCCTTTGGCGTAAGGGCAGCCGCCGAGGCCGGCCACGGAACTGTCGAACACCTGAATGCCTTCCAGCAGGCTGGCGTAAATATTGGCCAGCGCCTGGCCGTAGGTGTCGTGGAAATGCCCGGCCAATTTGCCGCGCGGGATGTGCCCGGCGACCACGTCGAACAGCGTGCGGGTGGCCCCCGCCGTGCCGGTGCCGATGGTGTCGCCAAGGGACACCTCGTAGCAGCCCATGGCATACAGCTCGTTGGCGACTGCCGCCACTTGCTTCGGCGCAATGTCCCCTTCATAGGGGCAACCGAGCACGCAGGACACGTAGCCGCGAACGCTGATGCCGTGCAGGCGCGCGGCTTCCATGATCGGCAGGAACCGGTCCAGGCTTTCGCTGATCGAGCAGTTGATGTTGCGTTGGGAGAACGATTCCGATGCGGCGGCGAACACGGCGACTTCTTTCACGCCAGCAGCGAGTGCGTCTTCGAACCCCCGCAAGTTAGGCGCCAGTGCGGCGTAGGTCACGCCGTCCCTGCGCTGGATGCCGGCGAACAGTTCAGCGGAGCCGGCCATCTGCGGCACCCATTTCGGCGAAACGAAACTGCCCGCTTCGATATAGCTGACGCCCGCGTCGGCGAGGTCATGCACCAGCTGCAGTTTGTCGCTGACGCTGACGGGGCGGGATTCGTTCTGCAGACCATCCCGAGGGCCGACTTCGACCAGACGCACACGCTGAGGGAGAGACATATCGGAATCGTTCCTGAGAGGTTTGACTTGAGGTGATTGGGTTATCTGGTTGAATCAGCTGGACATTTCCAGCGCGGCTTTGCAGCGTTCTTCAGCGGTGTCGAGCTCCAGCTGCATCTGCTGAATGTCCAGGAGCTGCTGATCCAGTTGAGCGCGACGCTCGGCGATTTTCTCGAGCATGGTGCTCAACTGTTTGTGATTGCCTCCAGTGGGGTCGTACAGACCGATGAGGTCGCGGCACTCGGCCAGGGAAAACCCGATGCGCTTGCCGCGCAGAATCAGCTTGAGGGTGACCTTGTCACGGGGGGAGTAAATACGCTCCTGCCCGCGGCGTTCGGGGCTGAGCATGCCTTGTTCTTCGTAGAAACGGATGGTGCGGGTGGTGATGTCCAGCTCGCGGGCGAGGTCGGAGATGCTGTAGGTGGTAGCTGTCATGGCAGTGCTCGATACGGAAGGCATGGGCGTAACGTAAGTTGGGCTTTACGTTAACGTCAAGCGGCGTTATCAAACACTGGACAGCTTTTGCCAATCGTAGGACCGCGTTTTGAATGTAGGACCGGCTTTAGACGGGAAAGGGCCAGCAGCTACACCGCACAATTGATGGTGTTCACACGGGCCTCTTCCCGGCTAAAGCCGGTCCTACAGAGACCGCGTCAGCAGCCACACCGCGAATTTGATGGCGCCCACGCAGGCCTCTTCCCGGCTAAAGCCGGTCCTACGAAGACCGCATGCGCCGCTGAACGCTTACTTCACCGCTGCTTCAAGGGTTTTGCCCAGCTTGCGCTCCTGCGCGGTCACCAACTGGCAAAGCTCGATGATCTGCTCGCGCATCCAGCGGTTCGCCGGGTCCTGGTCGGTGCTTTCGTGCCAGTACAGGTGCGTCTCCACGGTTGGCACGTCGTTTACCGGCAGATACACGAAATGCAGGTCATTGCGCCGGGCGAAGCGCTCGGGAACGGTCATGACCATGTCGGTCTGCTGCAGCACTTGCGAGGCCATCAGGTAATGCTGCGAACGCAACGCGACCTTGCGCTGAATACCCATTTTGCCCAAAGCCAGATCCACGTAACCCAAGCCACTGCGTCGGCTGGATATATGAATGTGCGCAACGCCAAGGTAGTCATCCAGGCTGATGGCGTCCTTGTTCGCCAGCGGATGGCCGCGGCGCATGGCGCACACATAGTGGTCTTCCATCAGCTTGACGTGGCGCACCTGCGGGTCGGTGTTCAACGGCGCGTCCACCGCGAAGTCCAGACGGCCGGCCGCGAGTTCCTTGGTCGTCTCCCGGCGTTTGGACAGAAAGCTTTCAATGGTCACGGCCGGCGCCAGACGCCGCAGCCGCTGGAACAGCGCGGGCAGGATCACCGCCTCGGTGAGGTCGGTCATGCTGATGCGGTAGTTCTTGTTGGCCTGCAGCGGATTGAAGATCCGGCTCTCCTGCACCGACACCCGCAGCAACGACAGGGCATTGCGCACCGGGCCGATGATGTTCTGCGCCATCGGCGTGGGCACCATGCCCTGGGCCGTGCGCACGAACAGCGGATCGTTGAAGGTTTCGCGAAGGCGCGACAGGGCGTTGGACACGGCAGGCTGGGTGATGCCCACGATCTGGCCGGCGCGGGTCAGGTTGGCTTCGGTGTAGATGGCGTCAAACACAATAAAAAGATTGAGATCGACCTTGCTCAGGTTCATTGCTGTGCGCCTCGTGCAGTTCTTGTTGTTTGGAATGCGCCGAATCATATATCGGTTATGAATGTTTATACACGCCGAGAATAGGTTAGATAAATGGGGGGCGCTGTTCTAGCATCAGATCACGACCTGACAACACCTCATAGAAGGCAGCAGCCCCATGGATTTCGCTTACTCCCCCAAGGTTCAGGCACTGCGCGAGCGCGTGACCGCCTTCATGGACACTTACGTGTACCCGGCCGAGCCGGTGTTCGAGCGTCAAGTAGCCGAAGGCGATCGCTGGCAGCCCACGGCGATCATGGAGGAGCTCAAGGCGAAGGCGAAAGCCGAGGGGCTGTGGAACCTGTTCCTGCCGGAATCCGAACTGGGGGCAGGGCTGTCGAACCTCGAGTACGCGCCGCTGGCGGAGATCATGGGCCGCTCGCTGCTGGGCCCGGAGCCGTTCAACTGTTCCGCGCCGGACACCGGCAATATGGAAGTGCTGGTGCGCTATGCCAATGACGCGCAAAAGGAGCGGTGGCTGGAACCCTTGCTGCGCGGGGAGATTCGCTCGGCGTTTGCGATGACCGAACCCGACGTGGCGTCCTCGGATGCCACCAACATGGCCGCAACCGCCGTACGCGATGGCGATGAGTGGGTTATCAACGGACGCAAGTGGTGGACCTCCGGCGCCTGTGACCCGCGCTGCAAGATCATGGTGTTCATGGGCCTGAGCAACCCGGACGGCCCCCGTCACCAGCAGCATTCGATGATTCTGGTACCGACCGACGCGGCGGGGGTGCAGATCGTCCGGCCGCTGCCGGTGTTCGGCTACGACGATGCGCCCCACGGTCACGCCGAAGTGCTGTTTGAAAATGTACGCGTGCCGTACGAAAACGTCCTGCTGGGTGAAGGACGCGGGTTCGAAATCGCCCAGGGTCGTCTGGGTCCGGGCAGGATTCACCACTGCATGCGCTCGGTCGGCATGGCGGAGCGCGCGCTGGAACTGATGTGCAAACGCTCGGTTCAGCGCACCGCGTTTGGACGGCCATTGGCGCGACTGGGTGGCAACATCGACAAGATCGCCGACTCGCGCATGGAAATCGACATGGCGCGCCTGCTGACCCTGAAGGCCGCCTACATGATGGACACCGTGGGCAACAAGGTGGCAAAAAGCGAGATCGCGCAAATCAAAGTGGTCGCCCCAAACGTCGCCCTGCGGGTGATCGACCGGGCAATTCAGATGCACGGCGGTGCGGGGGTGTCCGGCGATTTCCCGCTGGCCTATATGTACGCCATGCAGCGCACCCTGCGCCTGGCCGATGGTCCGGACGAAGTGCACCGCGCGGCCATTGGAAAGTTTGAGATCGGCAAGTACGTGCCGAAGGAGATGATGCGCGGCGAGCATCGGTGATCGACCACGGCGTCACCAGCAACCCGTAGGTTGCTGGCACGGATGCAGGCGGCTCAACCGCCTTACTCCACCCAAACCTCGACTCGGCGGTTCTTGATCCGGCCTTCATCGCCATCATTGGCCGCCACCGGCATTTCGTCGCCAAACCCGCGCACGTCACGCAGTACCACCTGATGTTTCAGCAGCTCCCGGCGCACCGCCATGGCGCGCAGTTTTGACAGCAATTGCGCCCGCGCCGGATCGCTCTTGGCATCGCCAAATCCCGCCAGCGTTACCTTCTGATCCAGCTTGTCATGGGCCTTCAGGTACTCGACCACGCGCTTGAGATCGAGCATCGCCTTGGTGTCCAGCGTCGCGCTGCCCTGGGCGAAACGGAAATTCACCGACAGCCGCTCGGCCTCCCGCGCCAGATTCTGATACTCCAGCGGCATCTGTGCCGTCGCCCGCACTTTCACCGCCTGAACCGTCTGCGCCACAAACCCGTTCTGCGCGACGATAGACTGGCCCTGGGGACTCTGGGCGAACCGCACCAGCGCCTTGGCCCAGCGCTGCCTCGAGTCGGGCGGCAGGTAGAAATACAGGCGGCGCGACAGCGGATAGTCTTCGGTGGCAATCAGGCTGACCGTGGGCAGCATCGGTTTTGACTCACCGTCGATGATCGCCACGGCCTTTGCCTGACGAATATAGGGCAGGCCGATGAAGCCGATGCCCTGACGGTCCTGACTGACCTGGTCGGACAGTTCCTCACTGGACTCGAAGCGCCTGGCCTCCTTCGACAGCGTCTTGGCGGACTTGGCCAGCACCAGCTCGTTGAAGGTGTCGAACGTGCCGGACTGTTGATCCCGTGCGTATAAATGGATAGCCCCGGCCGGGCCGCCCATTTGCTCCCAGTCGCGGATCTCGCCGGAAAAGATTTTCGCCAGTTCCGCCGTGCTCAGCTCCCGCAGCGGGTTGCCGGGGTGAAGAATCACTGCCACGCCGTCGATGGCGATGACCTGCTCGGCCTCATGACTGCGCAGATCGCCCAAAGCCGCCAGCTCGGTGGCTTCGTTGTTTTTGATCGGTCTTGAGGATGCCGCCACATCCGCTACCCCGTCCTTCAGCGCCACAAACCCGGTGCTCGATCCGTGGGCAGCAATGTCGATGCTGACGTTCTGGCCCGAGGGCAACTGAGCGGTGAGACGCAGTTCGTTGGGGTGCGGGCCAGGTTGTTCCTGAATCGCCATTGCGCCTTGCTGCGCCAGCAAGCCCTTGACCAGCGCCGGCCCCAGCTGCGCGCCAATCGTATTCGAGCCCTGAATGCGCAAGGCGGGCGAGCCGTCAGTCGGCGCCGGAAGCGTAGCGGCGGCTGCGTTTACCGTGAGGGTGGCGGCAAGGAGTGAAGAGAGGACAAGGAAAACGCGAGTGCGCAGCATGTGCGGCATCTTTATATGAGCTGAGGTGGCCGGAGAATAAGACAGGCGGATGACGGCCAGATGACAGATCACGGGGTCGTGCGCGTTGGACGATCAAGCCGCGGGACAGGCGCCGCGCGGCTCGTCACTTAATGGTTCGGTTATTCCAGCTCAAGCCAGATCGGCGCGTGGTCGGACGGTTTGTCCATGGAGCGCAAGTGATAATCCACGCCCGCGCCCTTGATGCGCGGTTGCAGGCCGTGGGACGCGAGGATCAGGTCGATGCGCAGGCCGCGCTTCGGCTCGTCTTCAAAACCGCGACTGCGGTAATCGAACCAGCTGAATTGATCGACCACTTCCGGGTACAGGTGGCGGAAGCTGTCCACCAGGCCCCAGTTCTTGAGTTTCGCGAGCCACTCGCGCTCCTCCGGCAGGAAGCTGCACTTGCCGGTTTTCAGCCAGCGCTTGGCGTTGTCGGCGCCGATGCCGATGTCGCTGTCTTCCGGAGAGATGTTGACGTCGCCCATCACCACCAGCGGCTGGTCATTGCTGAATTTCGTTTCCAGCAAGTTCTGCAGATCTGCGTAGAAGCGCAGCTTCGCCGGGAATTTGGTCGGGTGATCACGGCTTTCCCCCTGTGGGAAATAGCCGTTCATGACCGTCACCGGATTACCGTTGCGATCGGCGAATGTGCCCCAAATGAAGCGGCGCTGGGCGTCTTCGTCGTCATTGTCGAAGCCCTTGTGAATTGACAGCGGCGGCTGACGGGAGAGCAGGGCGACGCCGTAATGACCCTTCTGCCCGTGGAAATGCACGTGATAGCCCAGCGCTTCGATATCGGCCTGGGGGAATTGCTCGTCGGAGACCTTGGTTTCCTGCAAGCCAATGACGTCGGGCTGATGTTTCTCGATCAACGCCGCCAGTTGGTGCGGTCGGGCGCGAAGGCCGTTGATATTAAAAGACACAAGTTTCATGGGCGGCGCTCCTGGCAGCTCCTTGCAAATACAAACGGCGATGCTAGCCGACCTGCCCGGTGACGGCCAGCGCCCGGTTCGCTCGGCTGCATTGGAACCGGGGGGCGTGCATTTCTGAATGGCGGCCAAGTCGTGGGAACTGCGCTTGCGGGCGGCGACTCGAAGCCTTGAAGACAGCCACCCGAGCGACCGCCCCGGGGCTCATCAAAAGGACGAACTCCATGCCTGAACTGCCTGGCGAAACGGCGCAGATCCGTCAGCTCGACAGCGGCTATTCCCGCGAAACCCGCACATTGCTGTACCTCGCCTACCGTCAGGAGCCGAGCTTTGCCTATCTATTTGAATCCGGCCGCTCCGGCTATGACCACCGGGTCAAGGCGACCATCCGTGCGTTGGTCAAACAGCACTTTCTTCAGGACTTGCCGGCGTTGGGGCTGTTCGTGGCGGACCGCCTGGTGGGCGTTGCGCTGATTGCACCGCCCCAGCGGCGGCTGGGCATTACCGAAAGCTGGGCCTGGCGGATTCGCATGTTGATCAGCACCGGCCTGCGCGGGACCCAGCGCTACCTGGAGTATTACCATGACGTGCTGGCCTGTGCGCCGTCGGAAGCGGTTCATGTGCTGCCGCTGCTCGGCGTCCATCCTGATTTTCAGGGCAAGCATTATGGTGAGCAGTTGCTGCTGGCGTTGCATGACTGGTGTGGGCAGGACAAAAACTCGAAAGGCATCGTCCTCGACACGGGAAATGGCCATTATCTGGATTTTTACGATCGACACGGTTATCAAGAAATCGGCGAAGTGGAAGTAGGACCCGTCCGAGAACGCATATTTTTCCGCCCAAACCCCCAGGTTTCATTGGGCTCTGTGGCTTGAGCTACGCAAGCTTCCCCATTTGAGCGGGTTCCAGCAGCCCGCGTCGCTCGTGTAGCATTCGCGCCTATGAAGTTTCCCCATCGATACACCAGTGGCTTTCTCTTGATGTTGTCCAGCTGCGCGGCATTCGCCGATGCGCAGCTGGAGGTCCGGATCAAGCCGTCCAATGCCGCCCTCAAATCCAACATCGAAGGGTATGTAGGCAGCCTCGGCGAGCGCGACGAGCCGGCCCTCGAACGTTTCAGCGTGGGGGCCGTCGAGCAGGCGCAGAAGGCCGCTCAGGCCCTTGGTTATTATCAGGCGCAGATTGACAGCGAAGTCCGCCATGTCGACAACAACCTGCAACTGCTGCTGAAGGTCGAGGCGGGTGAGCCCGTCCACCTGCGCAATGTGTCCATCCGCGTGACCGGGCAGGCCACCCAGCTGAAAAGCTTTCGGGTCCCAAAGGGTGACGCCCTGAAACCCGGCGCTGTGCTCAACCATGGTGTCTACGAGGACGCCAAACACCTGATCGAAACCCAGGCCGCGCGCTATGGCTTCTTCAATGGCCGGTTCGTGACCCAGCGCCTGTCCGTTGACCCCCGTGCCGGTGTCGCCGACATTGAACTGGTCTACGACAGCGGGCCGCGTTTCTCCCTTGGCAAAGTCACCTTCAGCGGCGACGCGCCGTTCGATGAAGACCTGCTGCGGCGCATGGTGCCGTTCAAACAAGACACGCCTTACGACTCCGAACTGATCGCCGAACTCAATCAGGCCATGCAATCGAGCGGCTACTTCGAAGGGGTGCGGGTCAACGCATCGCCCACCGACGCCCAGGCTCAGGTCATTCCGGTGGACGTTCAGCTGCAAACCCGCAAGCCGCGCACCATGGGGCTGGGTGTCGGCTATTCGACCGACGTTGGCCCTCGGGTAAAAGCCAACTGGACGCGCCACTGGGTCAATCCCCAGGGTCACAGCTATGGCGCTGAAGCCGAAATCTCTGCGCCACGGCAGAATGTCGGCCTGTTCTACGACATCCCGCTGGACCCGCCCCTGACCGACAAACTGCGTTTCGCCGGCGGCTACCAATATGAAGAAATCGCCGACACCGACAGCCTCAGCAAGCTCTTGACCGTCGGCCCCGAGTGGCACAGCAAATTGCCCAGCGGCTGGGAACGGGTGATCTCGCTGAAATGGCAGCGCGAAGAATACCGACTGGGCAACGATGAAGGCCTCAGCACCTTGCTCATGCCCGGCGTCAGCTATTCATACCTGCGCAGCGATAACCGCATCGACCCGCACAATGGCTACCGGCTGCAGTTCGATACTCAGGTCGCCAAGGAAGGACTGGGCTCGGACGCCAACCTCTTGCACGGCACGGTCATGCTCAAAGGGCTGACCACCGTGGCGCAGAACCACCGCTTTCTCGGGCGGGTGCAGGTCGGCGGCAGTGCCACCAATGGCTACAAATCGATCCCGCCTTCGCTGCGTTTCTTTGCCGGTGGCGACCAGAGCGTGCGCGGTTATGACTACCAATCGCTGTCCCCGGAAAACTCCGACGGCGACAAGATCGGCGGCCGCTACATGATTGCCGGCAGCGCCGAGTACCAGTACTCCATCGCCGAAAAGTGGCGCGTGGCGGCGTTCGTCGATCAGGGCAACTCGTTTAATACCCTGGACCTGCCGAGCCTCAAGACCGGCGTCGGCGTTGGTGTGCGCTGGGTGTCTCCGGTCGGGCCGCTGCGCCTGGACCTCGCCCACGCATTGGATGAAGACGGCGGTATTCGTCTGCACTTCTCGATGGGACCTGAATTGTGACGAATAGGGATTTGTTGAAACGCACCGTTGCGATAACGGCGCTTACGCTGCTTTCGTTGGTCATCCTTGTGATGCTGACATTGACGCTCGTCCTCGGTACGCAGAGCGGCAGTCGTTGGGCGCTCGGTCTGGTGCCGGGCCTGTCGGTCGACGGGTTTTCCGGTCGGCTGGGCGGCGCATGGCAGGCGGATCACCTGATCTGGCAGCAAGGCCAGAGCACAGTCGACATTGACGCGCCGGTGTTCGACTGGTCACCGGCGTGCCTGGCGCGCATGACGCTGTGCATCGACAACCTGCAGACGGGCGACATCAGGCTGCAATTTCCGCCTTCGACCGACGAAGCCAGCAGCGGCCCCATCAAACTGCCGGATCTCAAGCTGCCGCTGGCCCTGCAGCTGGGTAGCGTGCAGATCGGCAGTCTGCACCTGGACGGCACCGAACAGGTTCGCGACGTGCAACTGGCGGCGCACTGGACTGCCGAAGGGTTGAAGATCGATTCGCTGCACGCCGGTCGTGATGACATCGCGCTGGACTTGTCGGGCCTGCTTAAACCCGAGGGCGACTGGCCGCTGACCGCCGAAGGGCAATTGAAGCTGCCGGATGTCAGCGGTCAGCCGTTGTCACTGGCGCTGAACATTCAGGGCGATCTGCTCAAGACGTTGACGCTGAATGCGCAGAGCAAGGGGTATATCGACGCTCATCTGATCGGTGAGCTGCAGCCGTTGGTGGAAAACCTGCCGGCAACCATTGCCATCACCAGCGACACGTTCAAACCCGCTGCCGATTTGCCGGACACGTTGCAGCTCAATCAGTTGGTTCTCAACGCCAAGGGCGACCTTGCCCAGGGCTACGCCATCACCGGCAACGCCAGCCTTCCCGCTGAAAAAGGTCCGGTGGCACTGGCGCTACAAGGGCGTGTCGACGCCAAGGGCGCGGACATTGCGGCGCTGGACCTGACCGCCAGTGACAATCAGCGGCTCAAGGCCAGCGGCACGCTGGATTGGCAACAGGGCCTGCGCGCCGACGCGAAAATCGACTGGCTCGATTTCCCCTGGCATCGCCTGTACCCACTGATCGAAGAGCCGCAGGTCAGCGTTCATACGTTCACCGGCGAAGTGTCCTACACCGACGGCAAATATCTCGGCCATTTCGCTGGGGACTTCAAAGGGCCGGCCGGTCCCTTCACTCTGGAAAGCCCGTTCAGCGGCGATCTGCAGCAGATCTTTCTGCCCCAGCTTGAACTGGCAGCCGGGCAGGGCAAGGCCAGCGGTCACCTGAACCTGCAATTTGCCGACGGCATCGCCTGGGACACGGCGCTGGATCTCAGCGCCATCGATCCCGCTTATTGGGTCGCGGAGTTGCCGGGCTCCCTGGCAGGTCCGCTGCGCAGCAAAGGGTCGCTGCGTAACGAGCAATTGAACCTGAATGCCGACCTGGATCTGAAAGGGCGTCTGCGCGGTCAGCCTGCGGTGCTGCAAGCCAAGGCCGATGGGGCCGACAATAAATGGAATCTCAACGCCCTGGACATCCGCCTGGGCGACAACCGGATTCAGGGCACGGGCAGCCTCCAGCAGAAGATCGCAGCACAGCTGGACATCAACCTCCCGCGGCTGGGTCAACTGTGGCCCGGGCTACAAGGGCAGATGAAAGGCCGCCTTGATGTCGCCGGCACCGTGCAGGCGCCCCAGGGGCAATTGGCGTTGCAGGGCACTCAACTGGCCTTTGAGGCGAACAAGCTGCAAGCCCTTACGTTGGCGGCCAAGCTCGACAACGCCCAGCGCGGGACCCTTGATCTGAAGACCTCCGGCATTCAAGCCGGCGATACCGCATTGGGCGCTTTGACTGTCAACGGTCAGGGCGACATCAAGCGTCAGCAGGTGAAACTCGACCTGCAGGGACCGTTGCTCAAACTGGCCCTCGCGCTGGACGGCAACCTGGACAAAGGCAACTGGCGCGGGCGTCTGGCCAGCGGTGACATCCAGAGCGGCGGGCAGGACTGGAAGCTGCAGCAGCCGGCCAAACTGGAGCGTCTGGCCGACGGCAAGGTCAACTTCGGTGCCCATTGCTGGGTCTCGGGGCCTGCGAGTCTGTGCGGCGAAGATCAGCGTCTGATGCCGGAACCGCGCCTGCGCTATCACCTCAAGCGCTTCCCGCTGGAAAGCCTGGCTCAGTGGCTGCCCAAGGATTTTGCCTGGAAGGGCGCGCTCAATGCCGACATCCAGCTGGACGTTCCCGCTGCCGGCCCCAATGGCCAGGTGGTCATCGACGCCAGCGGCGGGACGCTGCGGGTCGAGGACAAGAACCAATGGCTGGACTTCCCCTACGACACGCTGAAGCTGACCAGCAGCCTGACCCCGAAGAAAGTCGACACTAGCTTCGATTTTCGTGGCGGCAAGCTCGGCGAACTGCTGGCCCGACTGAGCATCGATCCAATCGCCAAAAACAAACCCGTCACCGGCGATTTCACCCTTAGCGGCCTGGATATTTCGGTCGGCCGGCCTTTCGTCCCGATGATTGAGAAGCTCAACGGCAAGCTCAATGGCAGCGGCCGGATTTCGGGCAGCCTGATGGCGCCGCAGATCAACGGCAATGTGGCGCTCACCGACGGTGAGGTGTCGGGTCCGGAAGTGCCCGTGAACTTTGAAAAACTCAACGTTCAAGCCCTGATTGCCGGCGAACGTGTGGATTTGACCGGCAAATGGAGCAGCGGCGCGGCGGGTCAGGGCAGTATTGGCGGGCATGTGGCCTGGGCCGATGCGCTGGACGTCGACGTTGCGGTGAAAGGCACCCACCTGCCGATCACTGTTGAGCCCTACGCCAAGCTGGAAGCGGCGCCGGACCTGAAGATTACTCTGCAGGGCGACCGGCTGGCGGTGTCAGGCAAAGTCCTCATCCCGAAAGGCGAGATCACGGTGCGCCAGCTACCGCCCTCGACCGTTAAAGTGTCCGATGACACGGTGATCGTCGGCCAGCAGACCAAACAGGGCAAAACCCCGCTGGCCATCGCCATGGACGTGAACGTCGAAGTGGGGCAGGAAACCCTGAGCTTCACCGGCTTTGGCCTGACCGCCAATCTCGTCGGGCACGTGCACATCGGCGACAACATGGACACGCGCGGCGAGTTGAACCTCAACGATGGCCGCTACCGGGCTTACGGCCAGCGCCTGACCATTCGCAAGGCACGCCTGTTGTTCGCAGGGCCGGTGGATCAGCCGTATCTGGACATCGAAGCCATTCGCCAGACCGACGACGTGATTGCCGGCATTCGACTGAGCGGCAGCGCCGAGCAACCGACCACCACGGTGTTCTCGGAACCGGCCATGAGCCAGGAGCAAGCGCTGTCCTATCTGGTGCTGGGCCGTCCGCTGAGCACCAACGGTGAGGACAGCAACATGGTTGCCCAAGCGGCGTTGGCATTGGGCCTGGCCGGCGGTTCCTCGACGGCGGGCAAGCTGGCGTCCGGGCTGGGGATTCAGGATTTCGACCTGGACACCTCCGGCAGCGGCGACAAGACGGCGGTGGTCGCCAGCGGCAAGATCACCGACAAGCTCAGCCTGCGTTATGGCGTGGGGGTGTTTGAACCGGCTAATACGCTGACCTTGCGCTACCTGCTCAGCAAGAAGGTGTACCTGGAGGTCGCGGGTGGTGTGGCGAGTTCGCTGGATATTTTCTACAAGCGGGATTTTTGATCAGACGAGGGCGAACGCCTTCGACGAAGCCGGCTTGCTCGCGGGGGAGAGTGCTCCGCTAGCAAGCCGGTTTTGAGGAGTCACGCAACCGCCGCGACTTAAGCGGCTGTCGAGTAACCGGCTTCAGCCGTTGACCAGCTTCATCGCCGCATCCGGATAGCGACCACCCGCCACAGCGTTAACCGGGAACAAGTCTTTCAGCGCCTGTAATTCCGCCGCACTGAGTGTCACGTCCAGCGCAGCGACGTTCTCCTCCAGGTACTTACGCTGCTTGGTGCCAGGAATCGGAATCACGTCAGTGCCTTGGGCGAGCACCCAGGCCAACGCGAGCTGGCCGGCGGTGATGCCTTTTTCTGCCGCCAATTGCTCGACCTTCTGCACCAGCAGCAGGTTTTTGGCGAAGTTTTCGCCCTGAAACCTAGGGCTGCTGCGGCGGTAGTCATCGGCGGCGAAGTCGTCCGTGCTTTTCAGGGCGCCCGTCAGAAAACCTCGGCCCAACGGGCTGTACGGGACAAACGCGATACCCAGACGGCGGCAAGTGTCCAGCACGCCGTTTTCTTCCGGATCGCGGCTCCACAGGGAGTATTCGGTCTGCAAGGCGGCAATGGGGTGAACCTTGTGAGCGCGTTCGAGGGTGCTGGCCGACGCTTCGCTCAAGCCGAGAAAGCGCACCTTGCCGGCCTTGACCAGCTCAGCCATGGCGCCAACGGACTCTTCGATTGCCACGCCCGGATCGATGCGGTGCTGGTAATACAGATCCAGGGTGTCGATTTTCAACCGCTGCAACGTGCCATCGATCGCGGCGCGGATGTACTCGGGACTGCCATTGACCCCGCGCGCGCCGGCGTCGCCCGGTATACGCACGATGCCGAACTTGCTGGCGATGAACGCCTGATCCCGCTTGCCCGCCAGCGCTTTGCCCAACAGTTCTTCGTTGGTGTGGGGACCGTACATGTCGGCGGTGTCGAGCAGGGTGACGCCCAGCTCAAGCGCCCGGTGTAGGGTGGCGATCGCTTCATCGGGATTGCCGCCGGTGGTGTAAAAGTCGGTCATGCCCATGCAGCCCAGGCCCAGGGCCGAGACCTGTGGTCCGTTTTTGCCAAGTTGACGCGTTTGCATGATGAATGCCTTGTCAATCAAGAGGACCGCCATTCTTGCGCCTCGACAGCGTCGGGATAAACCGGCTAAAAGTGCTTTCACTATTGGTTATATCTAAACAATCCCTCAGCGGACCTGTGATGAGCCATGGATAAATTCAATGCGATGCGAGCTTTCACGCGTATCGTCGAGCTGGGCGGTTTCGCCAAAGCCGCCGACAGCCTGCACATGCCGCGCGCCTCGGTGACCATTCTTATCAAGCAACTGGAGGCGGAACTGGGCGTGCAACTGTTGATGCGCACCACGCGGCAGGTGACGCCAACGCCGGACGGTCAGGCCTATTACCACCGCTGCTTGAATGTGCTGAACGCGCTGGAAGCCGCCGAATCGGTATTCTCCTCGGTGGCCAAAGACCCGGAAGGGGTGCTGCGCGTCGACATGCCGTCTGGCATCGGTCGGCTGATCATCATGCCGCTGTTGCCGGAGTTCACCGAGCGTTACCCCCGGCTGGAGATGGAAGTGGGCATGAACGACCGCCCGGTGGACCTGATTCGGGAGGGCTACGATTGCGTGATTCGCGGTGGCCAGCCCCTCGATCATTCACTGGTGGCCCGGCCGCTCGCTCAGATGCGCCAAGTGGTGTGCGCCAGTCCGGGCTATCTGCAGCGAAGGGGCACACCGCAATCACTGGCCGATCTGCAGCATCACCAGATCATCGAATACTTTTCTTCGACCACCAACAAGCGCTACGGGCTGGAGTTCGTCATCGACGGCCGGACCCAGGCGCCGGACCTGCCCAAAGCCCTGGCGACCAACAGCGCCGATGGCTACCTCGCCGCGTGCAGCGCGGGTTACGGTCTGGTGCAGACGCCGTATTACCATGTTGCCGAATTATTGCGTCGTGGCGAGCTGATCGAAGTGCTGGGCGATGTCGAACAACCACTATTGCCTTTGACCGCGCTGTATCCGGCACACCGGCAGACCTCACGGCGGGTGAGGGTATTCGTCGACTGGGTGGTGGACGTGTGCTCGCGTCCGGGGCTGATGGACAAACCGGTAATGCACCGCGTTTCCTGACAACAAAATCGTTTCTGGCGGTAGGTTGCCGCGGTTTTTCATGGTTAACTTCCGCCTTCGCATGCCACTCAAACAAGGACTCAGCTCATGCCACAAGTGACTCGTAGAGGCTCCCCGGTACAGATCAGCGGCGAACTGCCGAAAGTCGGCAGCAAGGCGCCGGCCTTCAAACTGGTAGCGGGCGATCTGTCCGACGCCACGCTGGAAACCTTCGCCGGCAAGCGCAAGGTGCTGAACATTTTCCCGAGCGTCGACACACCGACCTGCGCCACCTCCATCCGCAAATTCAACGCCCAGGCCAACGAGCTGAACAACGCCGTCGTGCTGTGCATCTCCGCCGACCTGCCGTTCGCCCAGGCACGTTTCTGCGGCGCCGAAGATCTGCAAAACGTGAAGAACCTGTCGACCATGCGCGGCGCGGAGTTCATGCAGGACTACGGCGTTGCCATCGCCGACGGGCCGATGGTGGGGCTGACCACCCGTGCCGTGGTCGTGCTGGACGAAAACGACGTTGTGTTGCACAGCGAGCTGGTACCGGAGATCGGTCAGGAGCCGAACTACGACGCAGCACTGGCGGTATTGAAGTAAGCTCGCAGGCGGCTTATTGCCACCAGCGGGCGCGGTAACATCCCGCAACATACAAGCGGCCTGACTCCATCAGGCCGTTTTTATTGGTACATCAGCACCTTATCCAAAGTAAGCACCAGGTAAATTGCCGGTAAAGGCCCTTTGCCTGTCCGCTGTCTGTGCTTATTGTTCAGCCTCCCGAAGACGCTCACGCGCACACTGGTTGATTTATTCATGCAATCGTCTGCCCCCCGCAATTCCCGTCGCTGGCTGATAAGCCTGCTGGTTCTGTTGATCGTCGCTGGCCTGTGCTGGCGCTTCTGGCCGGGATCCGCGTCGCAACCGAACGGCACGGCGCAGAAAGGCGAGCAGGCCCAGGCCAGCGCAACCCGCGGCGGCAAGGCGGTGGCCAAACGGCCCGGGTTCGGCGGTTCGACCGTTCCGGTACCGGTGCGGGTGGCAGCAGCGACCACCGGTGATTTCCCCATCTATTACAAAGCCCTCGGCACCGTGACGGCGCTGAACACGATCAACGTGCGCAGCCGTGTGGCGGGCGAATTGATGAAGATCAATTTTCAGGAAGGCCAACAGGTCAAGGCCGGTGATCTGCTGGCGGTGATCGACCCGCGCAGCTATCAGATCGCCCTGCAGCAGGCCGAAGGCACGCTGATGCAGAATCAGGCGCTGCTCAAGAATGCTCAACTCGACGTACAGCGTTATCGGGGCCTGTACAAAGAGGACAGCATCGCCAAGCAAACCCTGGACACTGCCGAATCCCTGGTGGGCCAGTATCAGGGCACGATCAAGACCAATCAGGCGGCGGTGGGCGACGCCAAACTCAACCTGGAGTTCTCGCAGATTCGTGCGCCGATCTCGGGCCGCATCGGCCTGCGCCAGCTGGACGTCGGCAATCTGGTGGCGGCCAATGACACCAACCCGTTGGTGGTGATCACCCAGACCAAGCCGATCACGGTCAACTTCACGCTGCCGGAAAAAGACCTCGCCGAAGTACTCAGCCGTTATCGCAGCGGCGGCAAGCTGCCGGTGGAAGCGTGGGATCGCGGGGACCTTAAGCTGCAGGCCACGGGCGTGCTCGCCAGCATCGACAACCAGATCGACATCACCACCGGCACGCTGAAATTCAAGGCGCGCTTCGATAACGACAATGAAGCGCTGTTTCCCAATCAGTTCGTCAACGCGCGGCTGCTGGCCAACACGCTGAAAAACGTGGTGCTGGTGCCTTCGGCGGCGGTTCAGTTCGGGGTTAACGGCACCTTCGTGTACGTGATGGACGGCGACAAGACCGTGCGCATCCGCTCGCTTAAAACCGGTGCCAGCGACGAGACCTCCACAGTCATCACCGAAGGTCTGGTGGCCGGTGACCGCGTGGTGCTTGAGGGCACCGACCGCCTGAAAGACGGCAGCGCCGTGGACGTGGTCAATGACAGCAAGGACGTACCGGCCACGCCGGGGCAGCAGTTGCAGGGCAAGCCGTCCAAGGAGCCCGGTGAGTCTGCGGGTGCCGAGCCGGCGAAGAAAGGCGACGTATGAACCTGTCACGGCTGTTCATCCTCCGGCCGGTCGCCACCACGCTGAGCATGCTGGCCATCGTGCTGGCCGGTCTGATCGCGTACACGCTGCTGCCGGTATCGGCGCTGCCGCAAGTGGATTACCCGACCATCCGGGTGATGACGCTGTACCCGGGCGCCAGTCCGCAAGTGATGACCAGTGCCGTGACCGCGCCCCTTGAACGGCAGTTCGGGCAGATGCCGGGCTTGACGCAAATGGCCTCGACCAGCTCCGGCGGCGCCTCGGTCATCACCCTGCGTTTCAGCCTCGAGATCAACATGGACGTGGCCGAGCAGGAAGTGCAGGCGGCGATCAACGGCGCGACCAACCTGCTGCCCAACGACCTGCCGGCGCCCCCGACGTACAACAAGGTCAACCCGGCCGACACGCCGGTGCTGACCCTGGCAATCACCTCGAAGACCATGCTGCTGCCCAAACTCAATGATCTGGTCGACACGCGCATGGCGCAGAAGATCGCGCAGATCAGTGGAGTAGGCATGGTCACCATCGCCGGCGGTCAGCGTCAGGCGGTGCGGATCAAGGTCAACGCCGACGCGCTGGCGGCCAACGGTCTGAATCTGGCGGACGTGCGCACGCTGGTCAGCGCCTCCAACGTCAACACGCCCAAGGGTAATTTCGACGGCCCGACGCGGGTGTCGATGCTCGACGCCAATGACCAGCTCAAGTCCCCCGAGGAGTACGCCAACCTGATTCTGGCGTACAACAACGGCGGCCCGTTGCGACTCAAGGACGTCGCCGAGATCGTCGACGGCGCTGAAAACGATCGCCTCGCCGCCTGGGCCAATGAGAACCAGGCCGTGTTGCTGAACATCCAGCGTCAACCGGGCGCCAACGTCATCGACGTGGTCGATCGGATCAAGGCGCTGCTGCCCAGCATCACCGAGAACCTGCCCGCCGGACTGGAAGTCACCGTGCTCACCGACCGCACGCAGACCATCCGTGCCTCGGTCAGCGACGTGCAGCACGAGTTGCTGATTTCCATCGTGCTGGTGGTGCTGGTCACCTTTCTATTCCTGCGGCGCTTCAGCGCGACGATCATTCCCTCGGTGGCCGTGCCGCTGTCGCTCATCGGTACGTTTGGCGTGATGTACCTGGCCGGCTTCTCGGTCAACAACCTCACGTTGATGGCGATGACCATTGCCACCGGTTTCGTGGTCGACGATGCCATCGTCATGCTGGAGAACATTTCCCGGCACCTGGAGGAGG
This sequence comes from Pseudomonas sp. HP_12, assembly GCF_055283955.1. Taxonomy (NCBI): domain Bacteria; kingdom Pseudomonadati; phylum Pseudomonadota; class Gammaproteobacteria; order Pseudomonadales; family Pseudomonadaceae; genus Pseudomonas; species Pseudomonas sp. HP_12. The sequence goes on along the minus strand of NZ_JBTOQG010000001.1, from coordinate 376,533 downwards.
GCGAAACCCCCTTGCAGGCCGCGCTCAAAGGTGCGCGGCAGATCGGCTTCACGCTGATCTCGCTGACCATCTCGCTGATTGCCGTGCTGATTCCGTTGTTGTTCATGGCCGATGTGGTCGGGCGCCTGTTCCGCGAGTTCGCCATCACCCTGGCCGTGGCGATCCTGATTTCCCTCGTAGTGTCCTTGACGCTGACGCCGATGATGTGCGCGCGCTTGCTCAAGCGTGAGCCGAAGGAAGAAGAGCAGGGCCGTTTTTACCGCGCCAGCGGCGCGTGGATCGACTGGCTGGTGGCCGCCTACGGGCGCAAGTTGCAGTGGGTGCTCAAGCATCAGCCGCTGACCCTGCTGGTTGCCGTCGCTACCCTCGGGATTACGGTGTTGCTGTATCTGGCCGTGCCCAAAGGCTTTTTTCCGGTGCAGGACACCGGCGTCATTCAGGGCATTTCCGAAGCGCCGCAATCGGTGTCGTTCGCGTCCATGAGTCAGCGCCAACAGGCCCTGGCGAAAATCATCCTCAAGGATCCTGCAGTCGCCAGTCTGTCGTCCTACATCGGCGTCGACGGCGACAACGCGACCCTCAACAGCGGCCGCATGCTGATCAACCTCAAGTCCCACGGCGAGCGGGATGTCACCGCGTCCGAGGTGATCCAGCGCTTGCAGCCCGAGGTCGATCAGCTGTCGGACATTCGCCTGTTCATGCAGCCGGTGCAGGACCTGACCATCGAAGACCGGGTCAGTCGCACCCAGTACCAGTTCAGCATGTCCTCGCCGGACGCCGACCTGCTCAATCTGTGGAGCGGCAAACTGGTTGAGGCGCTGGTGCAGCGCCCGGAACTGACCGATGTCGCCAGCGACTTGCAGGACAAGGGTTTGCAAGTCTTTCTCAATATCGACCGCGATGCCGCCAGTCGGCTGGGCGTGACCGTCGCCAACATCACCGACGCGCTGTATGACGCGTTCGGCCAGCGGCAGATTTCCACCATCTACACCCAGGCCAGCCAGTACCGCGTGGTGCTGCAGGCGGATTCGCGCAGTGAACTGGGACCCGAAGCGCTGGAGCAGATTCACGTCAAGACCACCGACGGCGGGCAGGTCAAGCTGTCCAGTCTGGCCCGGGTCGAACAGCGTCAGGCGCAGCTTGCAATTGCCCATATCGGCCAGTTTCCGGCGGTGATGATGTCGTTCAACCTGGCGCCCGGTGTCGCGCTGGGCAAGGCCGTGGAAGTCATCGAGCAGGTGCAGAAAGACATCGGCATGCCGATCGGCGTGCAGACGGAATTCCAGGGCGCGGCCGAAGCGTTTCAGGCGTCGCTGTCCAGCACATTGCTGCTGGTGCTGGCGGCGGTGATCACCATGTACATCGTGCTTGGCGTGCTCTATGAGAGCTACATCCACCCGATCACCATCCTGTCGACCCTGCCGTCGGCGGCCATCGGTGCGCTGTTGGCGCTGCTCATCAGCGGCAATGACCTGGGCATGATTGCCATCATCGGCATCATCCTGCTGATCGGCATCGTCAAGAAGAACGCGATCATGATGATCGACTTCGCCCTCGACGCCGAACGCAACCGCGGCATCGACCCGCAGACCGCCATCTACGAAGCGGCACTCCTGCGCTTCCGCCCCATTCTCATGACCACTCTGGCGGCACTGTTCGGCGCCATTCCGCTGATGTTCGCCTCAGGCTCCGGCGCCGAACTGCGCCAGCCCCTGGGTCTGGTGATGGTCGGTGGCTTGCTGGTCAGCCAGGTCCTGACGCTGTTCACCACGCCGGTTATCTATTTGTACTTTGATCGGTTGGGGCGCAGGTTTCAGCGCAACGAGAAAACCGAGGTGGCGGTATGACCGGCAGCCACAAGCTTCAAGCGCCAAGCTACAAGAGTGGGGTTCGCCGCAGATTCACTTGCCGCTTGAAGCTTGCCGCCTGGAGCTCCCCCCCATGAACCTCTCCGGGCCCTTCATCAAACGCCCCGTAGCGACCATGCTCCTGAGTCTGGCGATCATGCTCCTGGGCGGGATGAGCTTCGGTTTGCTGCCGGTGTCGCCGCTGCCGAACATGGATTTTCCGGTGATCGTGGTCAGCGCGTCGTTACCTGGCGCCAGTCCGGAAATCATGGCGTCGAGCGTGGCGACGCCGCTGGAGCGCTCCCTCGGGGTGATTGCCGGGGTTAACACCATGAGCAGCCGTTCAAGTCAGGGCTCGACGCGGATCATTCTGCAGTTCGACATGGACCGCGACATCAACGGCGCGGCGCGGGAAGTGCAGGCGGCCATCAACGCCGCGCGCAACCTGCTGCCCAGCGGGATGCGCAGCATGCCGACCTACAAGAAGGTCAACCCGTCCCAGGCGCCGATCATGGTGCTGTCGCTGACCTCCGACGTGCTGGAGAAAGGCGAGCTGTACGACATGGCGTCGACGATCCTGTCCCAGAGCCTGTCCCAGGTGAACGGCGTCGGCGAGGTGCAGATCGGCGGCAGTTCGCTGCCCGCCGTGCGCGTGGAGCTGGAGCCCAAGCTGCTGTCCCAGTACGGCGTGTCGCTGGATGAAGTGCGCACGACCATCTCCAATTCCAACGTGCGCCGGCCAAAAGGCTCGGTGGAGAACAGCGAGCACAACTGGCAGGTGCAGGCCAACGACCAGCTGGAGAAGGCCAAGGATTACGAATCGCTGATCATCCATTACGCCAACGGCGCGGCGTTGCGTCTCAAGGATGTGGCCAAGGTCAAGGACTCGGTGGAAGACCGCTACAACAGCGGCTTCTTCAATGACAAAGCCGCGGTGCTGCTGGTGATCAACCGCCAGGCCGGCGCCAACATCATCGAAACCGTGGCGGCGATCAAGGCCCAATTGCCGGCGTTGCAGGCGGTGCTCCCGGCCAGCGTCAAGCTCGACCTGGCCATGGACCGCTCGCCGGTGATCAAGGCCACGCTGCACGAAGCGGAAATGACGCTGCTGATTGCCGTGGTGCTGGTGATTCTGGTGGTGTTCCTGTTCCTGGGGAATTTCCGCGCCTCGCTGATCCCGACCCTCGCGGTGCCGGTGTCGCTGGTCGGCACCTTCGCGATCATGTACCTGTACGGTTTCTCGCTGAACAACCTGTCGCTGATGGCGTTGATTCTCGCCACCGGGCTGGTGGTCGACGATGCCATCGTGGTGCTGGAAAACATCTCCCGGCACATCGACCAAGGCGTGCCGCCCATGGAAGCGGCTTACCTGGGCGCCAAGGAGGTGGGCTTCACCCTGCTGTCGATGAACGTCTCGCTGGTGGCGGTGTTTGTCTCGATCCTGTTTATGGGCGGGCTGGTGGAGAGCCTGTTCCGCGAGTTTTCCATCACCTTGTCGGTGTCCATCGTCGTTTCGCTGGTGGTCTCGCTGACCCTGACGCCGATGCTCTGCGCGCGCTGGCTCAAGCCCCACGTGCCGGGTACGGAAAATCGCTTGCAGCGCTGGAGCCAGCGGGTCAACGACCGCATGGTCGCCGGCTACGACCGCAGCCTGCGCTGGGTGCTGCGTCATCGGCGCCTGACCCTGCTGACGCTGCTGTTGACCATCGTCGGCAATATCGCTTTGTACGTCGTGGTACCAAAGACTTTTCTGCCGCAGCAGGACACCGGTCAGCTGATGGGTTTTGTGCGCGGCGACGACGGCCTGTCCTTCTCGGTGATGCAGCCGAAGATGGACACGTTCCGCTCGGCGATCCTCAAGGACCCGGCCGTGGAGAGCGTCGCGGGCTTCATCGGCGGCAACGGCGGCACCGGCAACGCGTTCATCATCGTGCGCCTGAAACCGATCAAGGAGCGCAACATCGGCGCCATGGAAGTGGTCGAGCGACTGCGCAAGGAAATGCCGCTGGTGCCGGGCGGGCGCCTGTTCCTGCAACCCGATCAGGACCTGCAACTGGGCGGCGGCCGCGAGCAGACCACTTCGCAATACCAGTACATCCTGCAAAGCGGCGACCTGGAAACCCTGCGCCTGTGGTACCCGAAGATCGTCGCCGCCCTCAAGTCGCTCAAGGAGCTGACCGCCATCGACGCCAACGACGGCGGCGGCACCCAGCAGGTGACATTGATCGTCGACCGCGATGCGGCCAAGCGTCTGGGCATCGACATGAACATGGTCACCACGGTGCTGAACAACGCCTACAGCCAGCGCCAGGTGTCGACCATCTATGACCCGCTGAACCAGTATCAGGTGGTCATGGAGGTCAACCCGAAATACGCCCTCGACCCGACCACCCTGGAGCAGGTCCAGGTGATCACGGCCGATGGCGCACGGGTGCCACTGTCGACCATCGCCCGTTACGAGCGCAGCCTGGAAGACGACCGGGTCAGCCACGACGGCCAGTTCGCCTCGGAAAACATCTCCTTCGACCTGGCCGATGGCGTCACCCTCGATCAGGCGAATGCGGCCATCGAGCGCGCCGTCGCGGCGGTGGGCCTGCCTGAGGACGTGATCGCCAAGATGGCCGGGACCTCCGACGCCTTTGCCGCCACCCAGAAGAGCCAGCCGTGGATGATCCTCGGCGCGTTGGTGGCGGTGTACTTGGTGCTTGGCATTCTCTACGAAAGCTACATTCACCCGCTGACCATCCTCTCGACGCTGCCCTCGGCCGGGGTCGGCGCGCTGCTGAGCATCTACCTCACCGGCGGGCAATTCAGCCTGATCTCGTTGTTGGGGCTGTTCCTGCTGATCGGCGTGGTGAAGAAGAACGCGATTCTGATGATCGACCTCGCCTTGCAGCTTGAGCGTCAGGGCGGCATGACCCCGGTGGAGTCGATTCGCAATGCCTGCCTGCAGCGTCTGCGGCCGATTCTGATGACCACGCTGGCGGCGATCCTCGGCGCCGTGCCGTTATTGCTGAGCAGTGCCGAAGGCGCGGAAATGCGTCGGCCGCTGGGCCTGACCATCATCGGCGGCCTGATCCTCAGTCAGATCCTCACGCTGTACACCACGCCCGTGGTTTACCTTTATCTCGACCGTCTGCGCCATCGTTTCAACACGTGGCGCGGTGTGCAGACGGATGCTGCCCTGGACACTCCGCTATGAGCGACTCGATGAAAGCCCCTGGCCCACAGCGGACGTTGCCGTTTCCCAGGACGTTCGGCGTCGCCCTTTGTGCGCTGCTGCTCAGTGCCTGTGCCGTCGGCCCGGATTACAAAACGCCTGAAATGCCGACCCCGGCGCACTTCAAACAGGCCGAAGGCTGGACCCAGGCCAACCCGAGTGATGCGATGGCCCGCGGCGCGTGGTGGGAAATCTACGGCGACGCCCAGCTCAACGCGCTGGTGGAGAAACTCAACACCTCCAACCAGACTGTGGCGCAGTACGAGGCTCAATACCGGCAGGCCGCCGCTCTGGTGCGCAGTGCGCGGGGCGCGTTCTTCCCGACGCTGGACCTGACCACCAGCAAGAACCGTTCGAGCCAGGGCACCGGCAGCAGCAGTTCGAGCCTGAGCAGTTCCAGCAGTGGCATTCGTGACACCTACAACGCGCAGCTGGGCGTCGGTTGGGAAGCCGACGTGTGGGGCAAACTGCGCCGCGGCCTGGAAGCCGACAAGGCCAGCGCCCAGGCGAGCCTCGCCGATCTGGCGTCGATGCGCCTGAGCCTGCAATCGCAACTGGTGCAGAGCTATCTGCAACTGCGGGTGATCGACGAGCAGAAGCGCTTGCTCGAAGCGACCGTTGACGCCTATCAGCGCTCGCTGACCATGACCCAGAACCAGTACCGCGCCGGGATTTCCGGCCGCGACGCTACCGCCCAGGCGCAGACGCAGCTCAAGAGCACCCAGGCTGACCTGATCGACCTGCAATGGCAGCGCGCCCAGTTCGAAAACGCGATCGCCGTGCTGATGGGCCAGGCGCCAGCGGATTTCAGCCTCGCGGCGACCACCTCGATTCCGGCGGTACCGCAGATCCCGGCGCAGCTGCCGTCACAGTTGCTTGAACGCCGCCCTGATATTGCCGCGGCCGAGCGTTCGGTCATGACTGCCAACGCCAATATCGGCGTGGCCAAGGCGGCCTATTACCCGGACCTGACCCTGAGCATGAGCGGCGGTTACAGCAGCAGCACCGTCAGCAACTGGATTTCCCTGCCTAATCGCTTCTGGTCGGTGGGCCCGCAACTGGCGATGACCCTGTTCGATGGCGGCCAGCGCGCTGCCGAAGTGGACCGCACCGAAGCGGTCTACGATCAGACCGTCGCCCAGTACCGCCAGACCGTGCTCGACGGCTTCAAGGAAGTCGAGGACTACATGGCCCAGCTGCGCGTCTATGAGGAGGAAGCCGGGGTGCGCGACGAGGCGCTGCAATCGGCGCGTGATTCTCTGCGTCTGACCAACAACCAGTACAAGGCCGGGCTGATTGGCTACCTGGACGTGGTCAACGTGCAGACCACCGCCCTGAGCAACGAACGCAGCGTGCTGAACGTACTGGAAAGCCGGTTGGTCGCCAGCGCCCAGTTGATTGCGGCATTGGGTGGCGGCTGGGACGCCGCGACCGGACTGAGACCGGGCGCGGAAGTTTCCGATCGTTGATTGCAGCTAAATAGCGATGTGCCATCTTTGCGACGGAGTGACGGGACTTTTACGGGAATTTCGGTACAATCGCCGCCGAATTGATCAGGGCTGAAAGGCCGCACTCCGTTGAGCCAAGGGCCAGCCCATGTTGATCGGCCATTACACCTATTCGCTGGTTTTGATTTCGTTTCTGGTCGCGATACTCGCGTCCTACACCACCCTTGATCTGGCCGGGCGCATCGCCTCGGCCAGTGGTCGGGCCCGCGGGCTGTGGATGGGGGGTGGTGCGCTGTCTATGGGCGTCGGCATCTGGTCGATGCACTTCATCGGCATGCTCGCGTTCAACCTGCCGATCCAGCTGGCGTACGACATCCCGCTGACGGTGCTCTCGCTGATCATCGCGATCTTTTCCTCAGGCTTCGCCCTGTGGCTGGTCAGTCACGACCGTGTGCCGCTGCCGCATCTCCTGTTTGGCGCCGTGGTCATGGGGCTTGGCACCAGCGCGATGCACTACACCGGCATGGCGGCGATGCGCATGCAGCCGGGCATTGACTATGACCCCACATTGTTTGGCCTTTCGCTGTTTATCGGCGTGACCGCCTCCGCCGTCGCACTGGCCATTGCCGTGCGTCTGCGCCGCCAGACACCTTACGTTCGGCTGGCCCGCGCTGGTGCGGCGGTGATCATGGGGTTCGCCATCCTCGGCATGCATTTCACCGGCATGAGCGCGGCGAACTTTCCCGAGGGCAGTTTCTGCGGCGCGACGCTCAACGGTCTGCACACCAACGGCCTGGACAAGCTGGTGCTGGTTACCAGTATGGCGGTGCTGGGCATCACACTGCTGACGTCCGTGCTCGATGCCCGCCTGGAAGCGCGTACCGCTCAGTTGTCGCTGTCGCTGAAAGAGGCCAACCGCGAGCTGACCCAACTGGCCCTGCACGACAACCTCACCGGGCTGCCCAACCGCATCCTGCTGGCGGATCGCATCGATCAGGCCATGCGCAAGGTCGACGCCCAGGGCGGCATGTTCGCCCTGATGTTTCTGGATCTGGACGGCTTCAAACCGGTGAACGACGCGTTCGGTCACCACGTCGGCGATCAACTGTTGCGCGCGGTGGCTGTGCGCATGCGGGAAAACTTCCATCGCCACGACACCCTGGCGCGCATCGGCGGCGACGAGTTCGTGCTGCTGGTTGAGCTCGACGATGGCGAAGAAGCGGTCAGCGTGGCCTCGCGTCAGGTTTCCCTGGTGAGCCAGCCGTTCAGCGTGCAGGAACATGATCTGCAGGTGACGGTGAGCATCGGCATCAGCCTGTACCCCGGCAACGGCCGCACCCAGCAGGAACTGCTGATGAACGCCGACGCCGCCATGTACCACGCCAAGAATGCCGGCAAGAACGGCTACAGCTTTTTCGATGCGTCGATGAACACCAACGCGCGCAATCAGCTGCAGCTGTTGCAGGACCTGCGCCTTGCGCTGCGTAAAGGGCAGTTCTGCCTGCATTACCAGCCGAAATTCTCCGCCGGCACCCAGGAGCCCATCGGCGCCGAAGCGCTGGTGCGCTGGAATCACCCGCAGCTCGGGTTGCTGATGCCGGACAAATTCATTGGCCTTGCCGAAAAAACCGGCCTGATCATTCCCATCGGCGAGTGGGTGCTGCACGAGGCCTGCCGGCAGATGAAGCGCTGGTACGACAGCGGCTTTACCCACTGGCGCATTGCGGTGAACCTGTCGGCGTTGCAGTTCAGCCATGTCGGGCTGGTCGACACCGTCGCGGACGCGCTGGCGACCCACGGTCTGCCGGCCAACTGCCTGACCCTGGAAATCACTGAAACCACTGCCATGAGCGACGCCGATGCGAGCATGACCGTGCTGCAGAAGCTCTCGGACATGCACGTCGACCTGTCCATCGACGACTTCGGCACCGGCTATTCCAGCCTTATGTACCTCAAGCGTCTGCCGGCCAACGAATTGAAGATCGACCGCGGTTTCGTCCGTGATCTGGAGCACGACAGCGACGACGCGGCCATTGTCTCGGCCATCGTTGCGCTGGGCCAGGCGCTGAACTTGCGCATCGTCGCCGAGGGTGTCGAGACCGCCAGCCAGCAGAATTTCCTCACGCGCCTGGGCTGCGACTCGCTGCAGGGTTACCTGCTGGGTTATCCACTGCCGGCCGAGCGGTTCATGGCAGACATCGAAGCCGCGCGGCGGCGTGTCAGCGAAATCACGGATTGAGTGTTAATGCCCACCCCACCTCCACGCATTGATCGAACGGGAACATTTATGGATAAAAATCTCCTCATCACCGGCGGCTCCCGGGGTATCGGGGCCGCCACGGCGGTTCTGGCAGCAGCGCAGGGTTATCGCGTGTGCATCAACTATCTGTCCGATCACGCCTCCGCCGAGCGGCTGTGCGGGCAGATTCGCGAGACGGGCGGTCATGCCATCGCGGTGCAGGCCGATGTCAGCAACGAAGACGAGATCATTCGTCTGTTTGCGCGGATCGATTCGGAGATGGGGCGGATCACCGCGCTGGTCAACAACGCCGGTACGGTGGGCGAGGCGTCGCGGCTGGACACCATGTCCGAGTTTCGGCTGCTGAAGATCATGATGAGCAACGTGGTCGGGCCGATGCTGTGCAGCAAGCAAGCACTGCTGCGCATGTTGCCCCGCCACGGCGGGCGCGGTGGCAGCATCGTCAATGTGTCGTCCGTCGCCGCACGGCTCGGATCACCCGGTGAGTACGTCGACTACGCGGCATCCAAAGGCGCGCTGGACACCTTCACCGTCGGGCTCGCCAAGGAGGTGGCGGGCGAGGGCGTGCGGGTCAATGCCGTGCGTCCCGGTTACATCTTCACCGACTTCCACGCCCTGAGCGGTGACCTCCATCGCGTCAGCAAGCTGGAACCGACCATCCCCATGGGCCGTGGCGGACTGGCCGATGAAGTGGCGGAAGCGATCCTGTGGCTGCTGTCCGACAAGGCCTCGTATTCGACGGGGTCGTTCATTGATCTGGGCGGCGGGCGCTGACGGCTCTGCAGCCATATCCAAGGCCGGCTAACCCATCATCGAGCGAATGATTTTCCCCAGCGTCTCCATCGCCCGTTCAGTCGTCTCACCCCACGGGCTGCCGTAGTTCAGGCGGATGAAGGGCTTGAATCGCCGCGTTGGCGAGAACATCGGGCCGGGGGCGATGCTGATGCCCTGGGCGAGGGCGGCCTGGAACACTTTCAGTGAATCGATTTGTTCCGGCAGCTCAACCCACAGGAAGTACCCGCCGGTGGGCTGGCTGACGCGGGTCTGCGCCGGAAAGTACCGGGCGATGGCGCCAAGCATCGCGCGCTGCTGATCTTCGAGGCTGTGGCGCAGCTTGCGCAGGTGGCGGTCGTAACCGCCGTGTTGCAGGTAATCGGCGATGGCAGCCTGGGCCGGCATCGAGGCGCACAGCGAGGTCATGATTTTCAGCCGCTCGACCTTCTGCGCGTAACGCCCGGCAGCCACCCAACCCACCCGATAACCGGGCGCCAGGCTCTTGGCGAAGGAGCCGCAATGCAGCACCAAGCCTTCGCTGTCAAACGCCTTCGCCGGCTTCGGCGCGTGCTGGCCGTAATACAACTCGGCGTAGACGTCATCCTCGATCAGCGGCACCTCGTGCTTGCGCAGCAATTCCACCAGTTCCCGTTTGCGCGCTTCAGGCACCGTCGCGCCGGTGGGATTCTGAAAACTGGTCATGCTCCAGCAGGCTCTGATCGGGTAGCGCTCGAGCGCCTGTTCAAGCACCGCCAGGTCAATGCCCTGTTGCGGGTGCACCGGAATTTCCACCGCCTTGAGCTTAAGCCGTTCGAGCACTTGCAGGCAGGCGTAGAACGCCGGCGCCTCGATGGCCACCAGATCGCCGGGCTCGGTCACCACTTGCAGGCACAGATTCAGCGCTTCGAGGGCGCCGTTGGTGATCAGCAGCTCGTCCATGGGCAGCATTTGCCCGGCGACCATGTACCGCAGCGCGATTTGCCGGCGCAGCGCAGGATTGCCGGGCGACAGGTCGCTGACCACCATGCGCGGGTCCATGTCGCGGGTGGCGCTGGCGAGGGAACGGGCTAGGCGCTGCAACGGGAACAGCCCGGCGCTGGGGAAGGCGGAGCCGAAGGGTACGGTGTTGGGGTCCTTGATGGATTCGAGAACCGAGAACACCAGATCGCTGACGTCGACTTCGGTGGACTCGCTCACCTGTGGCGCCGGGCGCGCATCGTGTTCTGAAACCTCACCGCCCAAGCCTTGCAGGCGGACACTGTCGTTGACGAAGTAGCCGGAGCGCGGGCGTGCCCGGATCAGGCCTCGACGTTCCAGCAAGTAGTACGCCTGGAACACCGTAGACGGGCTGATGCCGTGGGTCTGGCTGGCGTAGCGCACCGAAGGCACCCGTTGCCCTGCAGCCAGGACCCCAGACCGGATCAGCTCGGCAATGTCGTCGGCAAACTTTTCATAGCGCTTCATGGCGGACTCGTGCTGAGTGGCTTCTGGGGTGCAGCCGCCATACACATGCGACTGCGGCAGGGCGGAGGACCCGGCTGCAGGACCGGAATATGCCCTCGGCCGGCGGATTAGTACAGATGCAGATCGGCTGACAACCACCGGATCAGGCGTATCTCTTCGGTATCCACCTCCCGCACTCTCGCCCCGCGCTGCGGTCCATACCGCACTGACGTTAACCGAAGGGAATGCACTGATGAATGCCTGGTGGGAAGAAGTGGTGGACACACTGCAGGCCGAGTTCTCTGATATCACCGATGCCGGGCAGATCACCCGCGTGATCATACGCCTGGTCATCGCGGCGCTGCTGGGCGGGATTCTGGGTTTCGAGCGGGAACACAAGGGCAAGGCGGCCGGCGTTCGAACGCACATGCTGGTGTGCATGGGGGCCGCGCTGTTTGTGCTGGTGCCGCGCATGGCCGGTGCCGACGATGCTGCTTTGAGCCGGGTGGTGCAGGGCATTGTGGCGGGGATCGGCTTTCTCGGCGCCGGGACCATCCTCAAGGGCGATGCGCTCAATGCGACTCAGGTGAAAGGCCTGACCACGGCGGCCGGTTTGTGGATGACCGCGGCCATTGGTATTGCGGCCGGGATGGGCAGGGAGATGACGGCAGTCTTGAGTACGGTGCTGGCACTGGGCATCTTCAGCCTGATGCCTATGATCGTCAGGCGGGTTGAGTCGGCGGAAGAACGTGCACACGACCCTGCCCGCAGGACGGGTGGCGATGCACAGGAGCCTTAGTCCGGCGGTTATTCAGGGGTATTGAGGGTGTGACGCTCGATTAATATTGAGACCGGCTTTGGCCGGGAGGAAGCCAGTTGGCGCACCCTCAACATTGCGGCTAGCCATCTAGAAGCTTCCCGGCTAAAGCCGGTCCCACAAGACCGCGGTGGGTCAAGGAATTACTCAGGAAACGTGTCATCCAGAATGGCCGGGGGCTCGCCACTTGGCGGGTCACCCACCGGCGGTTCGATCACCGGAGGCATCAGCGGGGAAGGTGGCTCCTCGGGCTTGGGCACCGGCAGCTCGGGGTCGTCGATGTTCGGATCAGGCGTTTCTGCGGGAACGGGAATGCTCATGATCTTCGCTTCCTTGGGTTCGTCGAGAGAGGCGTGTCAGGTGACGTTGCAGCACACCCGCCAGCACGCACACATGTCGACCGCGGCGCCCTGGCAATGATTCACTCAATCCGCCTGGATACCCCGTTACGCCGGAGCCCCCGGCCTGCCATTATCCCTGGGGTGACTTGATCAAACGTCATGCAAGCTGTTTGAACTTTTGCCCGCGGCTGGCGTTCGGAACCTATGCTGCCACGTCCGGATGCGTTGATCCCGTGGCTCTCTCTTATGTTATGGACAAAGACGCTGAAGCAATGGGCGCCCCACGGTGGGCGTCCCTGGGCGTGAGGAGTGATGCTCGATGAATGATACTGCTGATCAGCCGTACGGCCCGGATTCCCTGGCCAACGATGTTCTCCACTCTATCCACCCTATCCCCCTGACCCAAGCCTTGCAGCTGCCGCGGATCGTGATCGAGGACACCCAGCCGGTGATCGATAACGGTCAGCTGGCGGCCAAGGCCGTTGTCGGTCAGCCGGTCACGGTCACCAGCAAAATCTACGCGGACGGCCACGACAAGATGGCCGTACGTATCGTCTACCGGGCCATCGACGACGAAGAATGGCAATCGGTGCCCATGCGCGAGCTGGGCAATGACAGCTGGATCGGCGAATTCACCCCGCCGACCTTCACCCGCTACGTCTATCGCCTTGAAGCCTGGATCGATCAGTTCGGCAGCTACCGCTACGAGCTGGAGAAGAAATACGCCGCCGGTGTGACCATTGATCTGGAGCTGGAAGAAGGACGCCTGCACCTGGTGCACGCCGCCGAGCGCAGCAAGCTGGAAGTACGTGGGCAACTCGACACGTTGATCACGCGCTTCGGCGAGGCCACGGAAAACGAGGCCAAGGTGGCGCTGCTGCTGAGCAGTGACACCGCCAGCGTCATGGCCAAGGCCGACAACCACGCGTTCCTCAGCCGCAGCCTGGAATTCCCGCTGGACGTCGAACGTGAGCTGGCTCAGTTCGCCAGTTGGTACGAACTGTTTCCACGTTCGATCACAGACGACAAAAAGCGTCACGGCACCTTCAAGGACGTCCACTCGCGCCTGCCGATGATCCGCGACATGGGCTTCGACGTTCTGTACTTCCCGCCGATCCACCCGATCGGTCGCGCTCACCGCAAAGGCCCGAACAACTCCCTCACCGCAGGGCCAGATGATGTGGGCAGCCCGTACGCCATCGGCAGCGAGGACGGAGGCCACGACGCTATCCACCCGCAACTGGGTACCCGCGAGGACTTCCGCGAGCTGGTCGCCGCGGCAGCCGAGCATGGCCTGGAAATCGCCCTCGATTTCGCCATCCAGTGCTCCCAGGACCACCTGTGGCTCAAGGAACACCCGGGCTGGTTCTCGTGGCGTCCGGACGGCACCATCCGTTACGCGGAAAACCCGCCGAAGAAATATCAAGACATCGTCAACGTCGATTTCTATGCGCCGGACGCGATTCCGGGCCTGTGGACCGAGCTGCGTGACGTGATCCTCGGCTGGGTGAAGGAGGGCGTGAAGATCTTCCGCGTCGACAACCCGCACACCAAGCCGCTGCCGTTCTGGCAGTGGATGATTGCCGACGTGCGCAGCAAGCACCCGGAAGTCATGTTCCTCGCCGAGGCGTTCACCAAGCCGGCGATGATGGCGCGCCTGGGCAAGGTCGGTTATTCCCAGAGCTACACCTATTTCACCTGGCGCAACACCAAGGCCGAGTTGAGCGAGTACTTCACTCAGCTCAACGAGTCGCCATGGCGCGAGTGCTACCGCCCGAATTTCTTCGTCAACACGCCGGACATCAACCCGCCGTTCCTGCATGACTCGGGTCGTCCGGGCTTCCTCATCCGTGCGGCGCTGGCGACCATGGGGTCGGGTCTGTGGGGCATGTATTCGGGCTTCGAGCTGTGTGAATCGGCGCCGGTACCGGGCAAAGAGGAATACCTGGACTCGGAGAAGTACGAGATCCGTCCCCGCGATTTCACCGCGCCCGGCAACATCATTGCCGAAATCGCCCAGCTCAACCGCATCCGTCGGCAGAACCCGGCGTTGCAGACGCACCTGGGCCTGAAGATCTACGCCGCGTACAACGACAACATCCTGTACTTCGGCAAGCGCACGGCGGATGGCAGCAATTTCATTCTGGTCGCCGTGAACCTCGATCCGCGCAACGTGCAGGAAGCGACGTTCGAGCTGCCGCTGTGGGAAATGGGCCTGCCGGACGATGCCGCCACCCTGGGCGAAGACTTGATGACCGGGCATTCCTGGACCTGGTATGGCAAGTACCAGTTCATGCGCCTGGACCCTTCGTACCAGCCGTTCGGTATCTGGCGCATCAAAGCCACAAACCAATAATTCAAAGGATGTGGTCATGGCAAAGAAACCCCGCAACGCTGCCTTTATCGAAGACCCGCTCTGGTACAAGGATGCGGTGATTTACCAGGTCCACGTGAAGTCGTTTTTCGATTCCAACGACGATGGCATCGGTGACTTCCCCGGCCTGATCGCCAAGCTCGACTACATTGCCCAGCTGGGCGTCAACACCATCTGGCTGCTGCCGTTCTACCCGTCGCCACGCCGCGACGATGGTTACGACATCTCCGAGTACCGTGGCGTGCACAGCGACTACGGCACCATGGCGGATGCGAAGAAGTTCATCGCCGAGGCGCACAACCGTGGCCTGCGGGTGATCACCGAACTGGTCATCAACCACACTTCGGACCAGCACGCGTGGTTCCAGCGCGCGCGGCATGCCAAGAAGGGCTCCAAGGCGCGGGATTTCTACGTCTGGTCCGATGACCCGCAGAAATACGACGGCACCCGGATCATCTTTCTCGACACCGAGAAGTCCAACTGGACCTGGGATCCGGTGGCCGAGCAGTACTTCTGGCACCGTTTCTATTCCCACCAGCCGGACCTCAACTTCGACAATCCGCAGGTCATGAAGGCGGTGATCGAGGTGATGCGCTACTGGCTGGACATGGGCATCGACGGCCTGCGTCTGGACGCGATCCCGTACCTGATCGAGCGTGACGGCACCAACAATGAAAACCTGCCGGAGACCCATCAGGTCCTCAAGCAGATCCGTGCCGAAATCGACGCCAACTATCCCGACCGCATGCTGCTGGCCGAAGCCAACCAGTGGCCCGAAGACACCCAGCTGTACTTCGGTGACCGCAAGGGCAAGGACGGCGACGAATGCCACATGGCATTTCACTTCCCGCTGATGCCGCGCATGTACATGGCGGTGGCTCAGGAAGACCGTTTCCCGATTACCGATATTCTGCGCCAGACCCCGGAAATCCCGGAGAACTGCCAGTGGGCTATCTTCCTGCGTAACCACGATGAACTGACGCTGGAAATGGTCACCGACCGCGAGCGTGATTACCTGTGGAATTACTACGCCTCGGACCGTCGCGCGCGGATCAACCTGGGCATCCGTCGTCGCCTGGCGCCGTTGCTGGAGCGTGACCGTCGTCGCGTTGAACTGCTCAACAGCATGTTGCTGTCCATGCCCGGCACGCCGACCCTGTACTACGGCGACGAAATCGGCATGGGCGACAACATCTATCTCGGCGACCGCGACGGTGTGCGCACGCCGATGCAATGGTCGATCGACCGCAACGGCGGCTTTTCCCGCGCCAACCCGGCGAGCCTGGTGCTGCCACCGATCATGGACCCGCTGTACGGTTACCAGTCGGTCAACGTCGAAGCGCAGGATCACGATCCGCACTCGCTGCTGAACTGGACCCGGCGCATGCTCGCCGTGCGCCGACAGCAGAAAGCCTTCGGCCGCGGCACCCTGAAAATGCTCTCGCCGAGCAACCGCCGCATCCTGGCCTACACCCGCGAGTACACCGGGCCGGACGGCAAGACCGAAATCATCCTTTGCGTCGCCAACGTCTCGGCCGCCTCCCAGGCCGCCGAGCTTGAACTGGCGCCATACGCCGGGACCGTTCCCGTCGAGATGCTCGGTGGCAGCGCCTTTCCACCTATTGGCCAGCTCAATTACCTGCTGACGTTGCCGCCGTACGGCTTCTACTGGTTCTTGCTGGCCGCGGAGAATCAAATGCCCAGCTGGCACGTTGAACCGGCTCAGAGCATGCCGGACTTCCCGACCCTGGTGCTCAAGCAGCGCCTGGAAGAATTGCTCGAAGAACCCCTGCGCCAGACCATGGAGCAGCAGTCGCTGTCGGTCTATCTGCCGAAACGCCGCTGGTTCGCCGGCAAAGGCACGGCGATCGACAGCATTCACATCGCCTACGCCGTGCGCTTCGGCTCCACGGTGCGGCCGGCGTTGCTGAGCGAAATCGAAGTCACCTCCGGTGGCGAAACGGTGCGCTACCAGTTGCCGTTCGGCCTGTTGCCGGAAGACGACATCAGCAGCGCCTTGCCGCAACAGCTGGCCCTGTCCCGCGTGCGTCGTGGCCGTCAGGTCGGCTTGATCACCGATGCATTCACCCTCGAGCCGTTCATTCGCAACGTCATCAAAGGCATGCAGGACAACACCGTGCTGGCGACGCCGGACGGTGAGCTGCAGTTCCAGAGCACGTCGCAACTGGCGCCGCTGGGCCTGAACGAAGACGCCGAGGTGCGTTACCTCTCGGCCGAGCAGTCCAACAGCTCGGTGGTGGTCGGCAAGAAGCTGGTGCTGAAAATGATTCGCCGTGTCGCGGCCGGTACTCACCCCGAGCTGGAAATGGGTGCGTACCTCACCGAAGCCGGCTACCCGCACATCTCGCCGCTGTTGGGCGCAGTCGTGCGCGTCGACGGGCAGGGCGAGAAAAACCTGCTGATGATCGCCCAGGGTTACCTGAGTAACCAGGGCGATGCGTGGGAATGGACGCAGAACAACCTCGAACGCGCGGTGCGTGATCATATGGCCCACGGTCAGTCGGCGCTGGAGCAGCAAGCCAACGCGCTGATCGAGCTGAAAGACTTCGCCGGGCTGTTGGGCCAGCGTCTGGGCGAGATGCACGTGATCCTCGGCGCCCCGACGGATAACCCGGACTTCAAGACCGAAGTCACCAGCGTCAAGGACAGCGAGGCCTCGGCGAAGAGCGTGTCGGCGCAGATCGAGCGCGCCTTGCAGCTGCTTCAACAGCACCGCGACTCCCTCGAGGCCCAGGATCAGCAGCTCATCACTGAACTGCTGGGCAAACGCAAAGCGCTGCTGGCCCAAGTGAAGACCCTGGCCAAGCAGTCCGTTGGCGGCCTGAGAATGCGCGTGCACGGCGACCTGCACCTCGGCCAGATGCTGGTGGTGAAGGGCGATGCCTACCTGATCGACTTCGAAGGCGAGCCCGCGCGTCCGCTGCAGGAACGTCGGGCCAAATACAGCCCGTTCAAAGATGTCAGCGGCGTACTGCGCTCGTTCGACTACGCTGCGGCGATGGCCCTGCGCAACGCGCAAAGTGCCGACACGTCGGTGCAGGCTGAAACCGCCCGCCAGCAAGTGGCCGAGACGTATTTGAAGCAGGCGCGCGAGGCCTTCCTCGACGGCTATCGCAAGGCCACCGTCGAAGTGGGTCACGACTGGAAAGATGCCAAGGGTGAAGCGGCCGCGCTGGCGCTGTTCACTCTGGAAAAAGCCGCTTATGAAGTGGCCTACGAGGCCGAGAATCGGCCGACATGGTTGTCGGTTCCGCTTCAAGGCTTGCGCGGGCTTCTCGACCTGTCTGATGGAGAATGAAAATGAGTGCCTCTGACCAATTCGGTAACGGCAACCACGCAATATTGCCCAGCGCCGTCGACCTGGACGCGCTGATCCGCGCGGAGCACCGCGACCCGTTCTCGATGCTTGGCCCCCACAGCGATGGCGCTGAAGGCCAGGTGATCCGCGCCTATCTGCCCAATGCCCTGGCCGTGCGCGTGCTCTCGCGCGACGGCGAACGTGACCTCGGCGAGCTGAGCATGACCGACAAGCCGGGCTTTTTTGCCGGCCACTTTGCGGTTCGCGAACCCTATTTGCTGAAAATCTCCTGGGCCACCGGCGAGCAAATCACCGAAGACCCTTATAGCTTCGGCGAGCAGTTGGGCGAGATGGACTTGTACCTCTTCGCCGAGGGCAACCACCGCGACCTGAGCAGCGCTCTGGGCGCACAGGTCAAGAATGTCGATGGCGTCGACGGCGTGCGTTTCTCGGTGTGGGCACCGAATGCCCGCCGAGTGTCCGTGGTGGGCGATTTCAACAGCTGGGATGGCCGTCGTCACCCGATGCGCCTGCGTCACCCGACTGGCGTGTGGGAAATTTTCATCCCGCGCATCGGGCCGGGCGAAGCGTACAAGTACGAGATCCTCGGTCAGCACGGCGTTCTGCCGCTGAAAGCTGACCCGATGGCCCTGGCCACCCAGCTGCCGCCGGCAACCGCGTCGAAAGTCGCTGCACCGCTGACGTTCGAGTGGCAGGACCACGACTGGATGCAGTCCCGGGGTGAAAAGCACGACATTCATCAGCCGCTGTCGATCTACGAGCTGCATGCCGGCTCGTGGCAGTGGCACCACGGCGGCGATGACGAGCCGGATCGCCCGTACGACTGGCGCGAGCTGGCTGAAAACCTGATTCCTTACATCAAGGACCTGGGTTTCACCCACATCGAATTGATGCCGATCATGGAGCACCCGTTCGGCGGCTCATGGGGTTATCAGGTGTTGTCGCAGTTCGCACCGAGCGCGCGCTACGGCACGCCGGAAGACTTCGCCGCCTTCGTGGATGCCTGCCACCGTAACGACATCGGCGTGATTCTTGATTGGGTGCCGGCACACTTTCCGACCGATGCACACGGTCTGGCTCAGTTCGACGGGACTGCACTGTACGAATACGCCAACCCCCATGAAGGTTTCCATCAGGACTGGAACACCCTGATCTACAACCTGGGTCGTACCGAAGTCCACGGTTTCATGATTGCCTCCGGTATTCATTGGCTGAAGAACTTCCACGTCGATGCGTTGCGCGTGGATGCGGTGGCGTCAATGCTGTATCGCGACTACTCCCGCAACGCCGGAGAATGGGTCCCGAACCGTTACGGCGGCCGCGAAAACCTGGAAGCCATCGACTTCCTGCGCCACCTTAACGACGTGGTTGCGATTGAAGCACCGGGCGCGCTGGTCATTGCCGAGGAATCGACGTCCTGGCCGGGCGTTTCGCAGCCCACCCAACAGGGCGGTCTGGGTTTCTCGTACAAGTGGAACATGGGCTGGATGCACGACACGCTCAAGTACATCGAGCAGGACCCGATCCATCGCCAGCATCACCATTCTCAGCTGAGTTTTGGTCTGGTCTATGCCTGGTCCGAGCGGTTCGTGCTGCCGATTTCCCACGATGAAGTGGTGCACGGCAAGCATTCTCTTATCGACAAGATGCCTGGCGACCGCTGGCAGAAATTTGCCAACCTGCGCGCGTACCTGTCGTTCATGTGGACCCACCCGGGTAAGAAGCTGCTGTTCATGGGCTGCGAGTTTGCCCAGTGGCGCGAGTGGAACCACGACACCGAACTGGACTGGCATTTCCTGCAGTACGCCGAGCACAAGGGCGTGCACACGCTGGTCAGCGACCTGAACCGGCTGTACCGGACGGAAAAGGCGTTGTACGAGCAGGACTGCCAGCCACAGGGTTTCCAGTGGGTAATCGGTGACGACGCCGGTAACAGCGTCTATGCCTACCTGCGCTGGAGCAAGGAGGGCGAGCCGTTGCTGGTGGTCGCCAACCTGACACCGGTGCCGCGCGAAGGCTATCGTGTCGGCGTGCCCTTCAGCGGCAAGTGGGCCGAGCTGTTCAACAGCGACGCGGGGGTCTATGCCGGTTCCAACTTCGGCAACGGCGGCGGCGTGCGCACCGACGACATCAAGAGCCATGGCCAGGCGTTCTCGCTGCCCTTGAATCTGCCACCGCTGGGTGTGGTGATCCTGAAGCCGACCGTGGAGCAGCTGCAGCAGGAGGGTTGATTTCCTCCGCCACACTGTTGTGAACCTGTGGGAGCGGGCGTGCTCGCGAATAGCTTTCTATCAGTCGACCTGATCGCCTGATGAAGCATTCGCCAGCGGGCTCGCTCCCACAGTCGTTTCTGCCCTGCCGACAAAGGTTGTGGGACCTTTCCCGGACGAATGTCATCCCTCGCCACTGAACCTGACATCTTTTGAATGGTCTGTTGACCACTGCGCGCGCAGTACGCTGGGGCCACGGCCTTCGACGTCCGGCTGAATTTCGCCCGCGCCAGATGCCTATTCCAGCAGTTGCAGCGCGTTGTTCGTCGCTGTCCGACCAGGCGTGATTCCCTTGCATGCGGCCCGCCCACCGGCCTTCTTTTCAATTTGTCGAAGATTATCCATGCCAATTTCTCCCTCCGATGTTTCCTTTCGCTTTACCCCTGTGCCGGGCGTTCGACGCCGTTTGCTCAACGCCGGCCTGCTGACCTCGCTGTTGTCCGTTGCCGTTGCCAGCCCGTTGGTCCACGCCGAAACGCAGAGCAAGGACCGCTGGGTCAGCGACACACTCAGCACTTACGTGCGCAGTGGCCCCACCGACGGTTATCGCATCGTCGGCACGCTGAAATCCGGGCAGAAAGTCGAGCTCATCAATACCCAGGGCGACTACAGCCAGGTGCGCGGCAGCGCCGGCGACAACGTCTGGATTCCCACCGCTGACCTGCAGGAAGTGCCGGGGCAGGCGGAGCGCTTGCCGCAACTGACCCAGAAAGCCGCGGATCTCAGCGCGCAACTGAAAACCATCGACGACGACTGGAAGACCAAGGTTCAGGGCATGCAGGAAACCCTGGAGTCGCGTAAGAAGCTGGTCGACGAGCTCGAAGCGCGGACCAAGGATTTGAACGCGCAGTTGGCCAGCGCGCAGTCCGACTTGCGCACCACCCAGGCGAAACTGGGTGACGAGAACAATCAGGTGCTCATGCGCTACATGGTCTACGGCGGCAGCATCGCTGGCGCGGGCCTGTTGCTGGGCCTGATCCTCCCGTCCCTGACCAAGGGCCGCAAGCGCAACGATCGCTGGTTCTGAAGCAGACTCAGCGCTGTCCTGCATCTACGCGCACCGAGCCCGGCATTCACCCTGCCGGGTTTTTAACGCTCACTGGCAACTTTCCCTCCATGCGCTAGTTTAGTGCGGGGCACCCTCTGCCCACGCTGTCCCCCCACCACAAGAAAAAGAGAAACCGCCCATGAAGTTCGAACCCTTCGCCCAGTCCCTCGTTGCGACGGCGCTGATCCTAGGTCTGTCCTGCGCTCACGCCGCTTCCGTGGCCCCGGCTGCCGCTGAAAACGGCATGGTCGTTACCGCGCAACACCTGGCCACCCACGTGGGCGTTGACGTGCTCAAGTCGGGCGGCAACGCAGTCGATGCGGCAGTCGCCGTGGGCTATGCGCTGGCCGTGGTCTATCCCGCCGCCGGCAACCTGGGCGGGGGCGGTTTCATGACCATCCAGCTGGCAGACGGGCGCAAGACCTTCCTCGACTTCCGCGAAAAAGCGCCGCTGGCGGCCACCGCCAACATGTACCTGGACAAGGACGGCAACGTCGTGCCGGACCTGAGTTCCAAGGGTCACCTGGCCGTCGGCGTGCCCGGCACCGTGTCCGGGATGGAAATGGCGCTCAGCAAATACGGCACCAAAAAACGCGCCGAAGTCATTGCCCCGGCGATCAAGCTCGCTGAAAACGGCTTCGCCCTGGAGCAGGGAGACGTTGACCTGCTTGGCACCGCCACCGACGAGTTCAAGGCCGACGCCAAAGACCTCGGCACGATCTTTCTGAACAAGGGCCAGCCGCTTCAAGTCGGCGACACCCTGGTGCAGAAAGACCTCGCCAAAACCCTGAAGGAAATCTCCGCCAAAGGCAGCGACGGTTTCTACAAGGGCTGGGTGGCCAAGGCCATCGTCGATTCCAGCCAGGCGGGGAAGGGCATCATCACCCAGGCGGATCTGGACAAGTACGCGACCCGCGAACTGGCGCCGATCGAGTGTGATTACCGCGGCTACCACGTGGTCTCGGCGCCGCCACCGAGCTCCGGCGGCGTGGTCATCTGCGAGATCATGAACATCCTCGAAGGCTACCCGATGCAGGAATTGGGTTATCACTCCGCCCAGGGCCTGCATTACCAGATCGAAGCCATGCGTCATGCCTACGTCGACCGCAACAGCTACCTGGGCGACCCGGACTTCGTCAAAAACCCGATCAGCCATCTGCTCGACCGCGACTACGCCGCCAAGCTGCGCGCCGCCATCGAACCGCAGAAAGCCGGGATCTCCCAGAACATCAAACCCGGCGTCGCGCCCCACGAAGGCAACAACACCACGCACTATTCCATCGTCGACAAATGGGGCAACGCGGTGTCTGTGACCTACACCCTCAACGACTGGTTTGGCGCTGGGGTGATGGCGAGCAGCACCGGCGTGATCCTCAACGACGAGATGGACGACTTCACCTCCAAGGTCGGCGTGCCGAACATGTACGGCCTGATACAAGGCGAAGCCAACGCCATCGCCCCGGGCAAGTCGCCGCTGTCGTCGATGAGCCCGACCATCGTCACCAAGGACGGCAAAACCGTCATGGTCGTCGGCACGCCGGGGGGCAGCCGTATCATCACCGCCACCTTGCTGACCATGCTCAACGTCATCGACTACGGCATGAATATTCAGGAAGCAGTCGATGCGCCACGCTTCCACCAGCAGTGGATGCCGGAAACCACCAACCTGGAAACCTTCGCCGTCAGCCCCGACACCCAAAAGATCCTGGAAAGCTGGGGCCACACGTTTGCCCGTCCTCAGGACGCCAATCATCTGGCCGCCATTCTCGTTGGCGCGCCTTCGCTCGGTGGGAAGCCAGTGGGTAATAACCGTTTCTACGGCGCCAACGATCCGCGTCGCAGCACGGGGTTGTCGCTCGGCTATTGATCTGCGCGACAGCCGAGTCACCGGACGGGGCAGGGTGCTCATGGCCGGTGACGAGGCATTGTGGTGGTTTCGGGCCACACCCTGCGCGTGATTTTGGTTGCGCGCAGGACACCTTGAAGTGTTATGTTATAACTCTATTTTTACAGGCCTGACATGGACCTGTCGGTTATAGCGCTTCGAGAGTCCACTGCGTATGCAAACCCTGTCTGTCCCTCTGCAATCTCCCAGCACGTCCATCGCCCACCCCGGCCGCCTGCAATCGATCGATGCCCTGCGTGGGCTGATCATCATCTTCATGTTGCTGGACCACGTGCGCGAGACGTTCTTTCTGCACCACCAGGTCAGCGACCCGATGGATGTCGCTCACACCAGCGTCGATCTGTTCATCAGCCGCACCCTCGCGCATTTTTGCGCACCGCTGTTCGTGTTCCTGACCGGGCTTTCCGCCTGGCTGTACGGCGAACGGCATGCGGGCAGGGGCGCGGTGGCGGGCTTTCTGTTCAAGCGGGGGCTGGTGTTGATCGCTCTGGAACTGACGCTGGTGAATTTCGCCTGGACGTTCCACTTTCCACCGACGGTGATTTACCTGCAGGTCATCTGGGCAATTGGCCTGAGCATGATTGCGCTGTCGGCGATGGTGGTATTGCCGCGCGGTGTGCTGGCGGCGCTGGGGCTGGCGATCATCGCCGGGCACAACCTGCTGGACGACGTGCATTTTGCTGTGGGCTCGGCGATGCACATTCCGTGGGCGATTCTGCATGACCGCGGCTGGATCGAGGTCGGCGACAGTGTGCGCTTGCGTACCTCGTACCCACTGCTGCCGTGGATCGGCGTGATCGCCGTGGGTTACGCCGCGGGGCCGTGGTTTGGCCGCGACGCGAATGCGGAGAAGCGCGAGATCCACCTGATCGCTTGGGGTTTTGGCGCATTGGCGCTGTTTCTCGCCCTGCGCGGCATCAACGGTTATGGCGAAAAGCCGTGGGTGGAGGGTGACACAACGGCCCACACGCTGATGAGCGTCCTCAACGTCACCAAATACCCGCCGTCGTTGCTGTTCATCAGCCTGACCCTGGGCGTCGGCTTGCTGGTGCTGGCCTGGCTTGAGCGGCAGCAGGGAAGGCCATGGCTGCGACCGCTAGTGACCTTTGGCGCCGCGCCGATGTTTTTCTATCTGCTGCACTTGTATGTGCTCAAGCTGCTGTATGTCGGCGCGGTGGCGATCTGGGGGACGACCCACGGCCAATACTTCGGGTTTACCTCGGTACTGGGCCTGTGGGGTTGCGCCGCGGTGCTCACGGTCGTGCTGTTGCCGGCAGTGAGCTGGTTCGCGGCGCTCAAGGCGCGACGCCGGGACATCGCCTGGCTGAAATACTTCTAAGCACGGCCATGCAGGACCGGCTTTAGCCGGGAAGGCGTCAGGCGCGGCGCAGGCTGCGTTCCATACGCGCCAGGCCTTCTTCCAGCATCGGCCGCGGGCAGCCAAAGTTCAGACGCACGAACTGGCCACAGTCCTCGCCGAATTCCAGGCCGTCGCTGAGCGCGACTTTGGCGTGTTCGAGGAAGAACTGCTGTGGGTTTTCCAGCCCCAGGCCGGAGCAATCCAGCCACGCCAGATAGGTGCTCTGGGGCAGGTTCATCGTAATACCGGGAAAGCGGGTTTTGATGGCCTCGGCCAGGTAATTGCGGTTGTCCTGCAGATATGCCACGACCTGTTCCAGCCAAGGAGCGCCTTCGCGATAGGCCACTTCGGTGGCTTCCAGGCCCAGGGCGTTGACGCTGTCCACCAGCCCCAGCCGCCCGGCATTGAAACGCTGGCGCAGCTCGGGGTTCTGCACCACGGCGAACGCGGTTTTCAGCCCGGCGATGTTCCAGGCCTTGCTCGCCGACATCAGCGTCACGCTGCGCGCCGCGATCTCCGGGCTCAGGGAAGCGATCGGCGTGTGATGGCGGCCGTCGAACAGCAGGTCGGCGTGGATTTCATCGGAAATGATCAGCGCCTTGCGCCGCGCACAGGCCTCCCCGATTGCGAGCAATTCGTCGCGTTCGAACACCTTGCCCAGCGGGTTGTGGGGATTGCTCAGCAGCAGCGCGCCATGGTCAGGCAGCGCGCGTTCCAGTGCCGCGACGTCGGTGGGGTATTCACCCTGGGCGTCAGCATGGAAGGGCAGATCGATGCGCGGCAGTTTCCAGTTGGCCGGCGCGTGCAGCAGCGGTGAGTAGTTCGGCGTCTGGACCAGCACCGCGCTGGATGGCGAAACCAGCGCGTGGAGCGCCATGTTCACCCCAGGCTCGACCCCGGGCAGAAACACCAGATCCTGCGCCTCGATCTGCCAGCCGTAGCGGTCGGCGAGATGCTTGACCAAGGTTTCCCGCAACGCTTGCTGGGGCACGGAATAGCCCAGCAGCGGATGCTCCAGACGGTTCTTCAGCGCCTGCACAATGGGCGCTGCCACCGGGAAATCCATGTCCGCCACCCACATCGGCAGCACGTCTTCGGGGTACTGGCTCCACTTCTTGCTGCCGGTGTTCAAGCGCTGAAAAACGTTGTTCAGATCCATGTTCTGGCCTGTCCTGCTCGAAAAAAGAGGGGATTGTGCCAGAGAATGGCGGCCTGGGTTTGCTGTCGATTTGCGGTTTGTAGGATTACTCCGTAAATGCCGCTGGAACCGTCTCCTTCGTGTCTCCCCCTCTGGAGTCACACTTTGAAATGTCGCATCTTCGCCCGCTTCAGCCCTCTCTCATGGACGAGTTGACCCGGTTTTCTGCAGACCGGTCAGGGGCGCTTATTCCTGCCAGGGACGCTCATTCATGCTCACCGTATTGCCACCTTTCTTCGATCACAGCCGCCATAAACTTGTTGTTCATGGTTTGCCCATTGCGCTCGATGTACTTGCCTTTGAAGGTGAAGAACAGTTGAGCCAACCGTTTCTTTATCGCGTTGAATTTACTTCCGTCGAGCAGGACATCGGGGCTGAGCGTGTGTTGGGGCGGGGTGCGCAGTTCAGTCTGCATGCGGCGGCGCATACGTTGCCTGTTGCGATTCGTGGGTTGCCGGTGCCTTCGGTTAAACCGCTGCGCACGTTGCATGGGGTGGTGACGGGTTTTAAACGTCTTTCCGGTTCTGCTGACGAAGCCAGATACGAGATTACTTTGCAGCCGCGCCTGGCGTTGCTGGCGCGGGGGCGGCAGTTTCGAATTTATCAGCATCAGTCGGTGCCGGAGATTGTCGAGAGTATCTTGCGGTCGCGGCACGATTTTGAGGGGCAGGATTTTCTGTTTTCGTTGGTGCGGGAGTACCCGACGCGTGAGCAGGTGATGCAGTACGGCGAGAGTGATCTCGCTTTCATTTCCAGGCTGTTGGCGGAGGTGGGGATCTGGTATCGCTTCACTAACGATGAGCGATTGGGTATTGCGGTCGTCGAGTTTCACGATGATCAGCGGCATTACGTTCGGCCGCGTGTGAGCTTGCCGTTTCGGCCGCAGTCGGGATTGGGCAGCAGTGGTGCGGATGGGGTTTGGGGATTACAGCTCAGTCATGAGGTGGTGGAGAAGAGCGTTCATTTTCAGGCTTATCACCACCGGGATGCGAACGCATGGCTGGATGGGGATGTTGATCAGACGCGGGGGGATTCCACGACTTATGGCGAGGCGTATCACTATGCCGAGCCTTATAAGGCCTTAAGCGACAAGCTGGATCAGGACGAGGATCTGCTCGGGGAAAGCGGGTTTTTTTATGCCCGGTTGCGGCATGAGCGGTATCTGAATGATCAGACGCGCCTGAGCGGTATAAGCAGCAGTGCTTCTTTGGGATTGGCGCAGGTACTGGCGATTTCCGGTGGGGCGCCCCAGGCGTTTGAACCGGGGGCGGTGATCACTGGATTGAAGCTGCGTGCGGCGCGGGACCGTAGTTTTGATTTGAGCTTTGAGGCGATTCCGTATTCCGAGAGCGTGTGTTTTCGGCCGCCTTTGCTGGTCAAGCCTGAGATAGCGGGCACTGTTCCGGCGCGAGTCACCAGTTCGCTGGCCAACGATCCCTACAGTCACATCGACCGCGAAGGCCGCTATAAGGTCAGCTTTTTGTTTGATCGCGACAACTGGAAGCTGGGTGAGGAAAGTCTTTGGTTGCGCCTTGCCCGTCCGTACGCAGGCGATACCCACGGCCTGCACCTGCCACTGATCTGCGGGACCGAAGTAGCCATTGCTTTCGAGCAGGGCGACCCGGATCGACCCTATATCGCTCACGCGCTTCATGACAGCCGACATCCTGACCATGTGACGCTGCTGCGCAGCGATTACAAACGCAACGTGCTGCGCACCCCGGCGAACAACAAGCTGCGCATGGAAGACGACCGCGGCAAAGAGCACATCAAGCTCAGCACCGAACACAGCGGCAAGAGCCAGCTGAACCTTGGCCATCTGGTCGACAACGAGAAGGATAAGCGCGGCGAAGGCTTTGAATTGCGCACCGATGGCTGGGGCGCGATTCGGGCCGGGCGCGGGGTGTTTATCAGTGCGGATGAACAGACCAGGGCGCAGGGTAAACAGCTCGACATGAGCGCGGCGGTCGGTCGATTGCAAAGTGCCGGCGATCAGTTGGAAACAATCTCGGCAGACGCTGCCATCAGTCACGCCAATCCTGCCGACGTGCAGGCACAACTCGATCTGCTGAAACAGGACCTGGACGCGCTCAAATCCTCGGTCCTGCTGCTCAGCGCCCCGGATGGTATTGCGCTGACCAGCGGCAAGCACTTGCAGCTGGCCGCCCAAAACAACCTGATGCTCAATGCGGGTAGCCACGCCGACATCAGCGTGGTCAAGAAAATGTTCATGGGTATCGGCCAGGGCTTGAGCCTGTTCGTTCGCAAGGTCGGCCTCAAGCTGATTTCCAACGAAGGCCCGGTGAGCATCCAGGCGCAAAACGATCGTCTGGAACTGCTGGCTCGGCAGGGCATAAACATCACCAGCACCGAAGATGAAATTCACATCACGGCGAAGAAGCGGATCGTCCTCAATGCTGGCGGCAGCTACCTCGCCATTGAGCGGTGCAGCATCGAATCCGGTACCGCCGGCGACTACCTGATCAAGGCCGCGCACTTCGACTTTAAAGCGAAAGCCGCACAGGAGGTTGAACTGCCGGCCTTGCCACCGCTGCTGGATATTCCGCCGGAACTGCACGAGTTCTGGCCCAGCTTCAGCGGCGGCAACATTCACTACGAGCGGAGCATGATCAAGAATGCTGCGCCGGTTAAAGAGCCTGAGCTAGTTGAGGAGGAAGAAGAGGAAGAGGAAATCACCGAAGGAATTACTCTGCGTATTGGGCTGTTCTTTGATGGGACGGGGAACAACCTGAGCAATGCGGCGGCGACGGAGCGGTGCCGACGGCAGGATCTGGAGAGTTTTAGCAGCGAAGAGCTGGAGAGCATTGCGGCGACGTGCAAGCAGTACGGGTTTGGGGAGTTTGACGGCAGTGCGTTTAACAGCGCGCCGAATAACAGTTATGGGAATGCGCCGAGTAATGTGGCGTATTTGTATCAGCTGTACCCGGACAACGCGGTGGATGGTATTTCGGCTAAAGCCAAAACCGCGTACATCAAGGCGTACGTAGACGGTATAGGCACCCGCAGCGGTGGCAAGGATGCCATCTTGATCGGGCAGGGCCTTGGCCAAGGCGAAACTGGCGTAGTAGCGAGGGTAAAGCAGGTTCCCGATCTGGTTGCAAAGCAATTGAGTAGTTTCCACGAAACTAATCCCGGCATTGTTATCCATAGTATCGAATTCGACATTTTTGGCTTCAGCCGTGGCGCTGCCGCTGCACGGCATTGCGCTAATGAAGTCCTTAAACCAGGTCGCGGGCTATTCAACGAACTGCTCCGGGGTGGCCTGGCGGGGCTGCTGAGAAGCTTCGATTCGGCCGCTGATGTGTGCATCAATTTCGTCGGTCTGTTCGATAAGGTCGCGGCCATCTCAACGCCTTGGCGCGGCGACTTTAGTCCCGGCGATGACATCAATCGTGGCGTTAATCTCTACCTGCCACCCGACTGCGCGCGGCAGGTTATCCAGCTTCAGGCGCTCGACGAGTACCGCGCCGACTTTTCTCTTAATCAAGTGCACCACACGCACCTTCAGATAGGCCTGCCGGGCGCTCACTCCGATGTTGGTGGGGGTTATCCCCCACGCGCGCGAGAAAAGTTGTGGATGACACGACCCCGCAAGGCCAGCGTTCCGACCGGCCAAAGGGTTGAATCCCATACCGCGTGGGGCCTTGCCGAGGCGGACGCCAAAGTATTACGCGAATCAGGCGTCGCCCGCGAGGGCCTTATTACGGTCAAGGCGTGGCCTGCAGCAACTAACCCTCGCGGCAAAGCCGAGCCTGTCCTACAGGACTACTGGATAACAGTGCTACTCGAACGCCCGGTGCATGGCGAACTGAGCCTCATTGCATTGCGTGTCATGCGTGAGATGGGTGTGCGTCATGGGGTGCCATTCGACGTTATTACCGAGACGGATAAACGCTTCAAGTTACCGGATGAGCTCCTGCCTATCGCCAAGCGAATTTTGCAGCGGGTGATGACGGACCGGCTGGTACGACTTGAATCTGAGGAAGAGGCGTTGCTACGAGCGCGGTACATCCACCTGTCCGCGCACTGGACTCCACTAGGCCTCTTCTTACTTAGCAAGCCAGCACCGCTGAATCGTAGGAATGTGCATCTCAACCGTCCGCAACCAGGCTATCCAGAATGAGACGTCTGGTGTTTGCAGCGGGATTGCTAATCAGCCTGAGTGCTTGTGCAAAGGGAGGCTCAGTGCCTCCACCTGTCAAGCTGCCTTATCCGGCGTGGTATGTAGGCTTAGCCGCGCCGAGGCATATGGAAGTGTGGGTGGAAAGCGTCGATGTGCTCGATCAGCGGGGATACGTTTTTTTCAACGTGCATGCCGGCGTCGCCGGTTACACGCGTAAGCCCGAGGGTTGGCACAAGGGCACATCTGGCGGGAAACCCATAAGTAACGTCGACTTACCAGACCAACTCCTTCTGCGTTGGCAATCACTCGTAGAGCCTCAAGCTTACAAAATCAGTATCCGGATACCGCAGTGGGTCCGTGAAGAGATGGTTAGACCGGAGCGTGTTCTCTGCCAGTGGAATCAGCAATGGAAAACAGACTATCGAGAGACTATCACACTCGGCATGGCACCCGGCGGGATTGTAAAAGTTTGGCTAGGCGGATCTTGCCTGAGCTTCAAAGAAGTGGGCCGCTATCAAGCTAAAGTCGAGCCGCTTGGCCCCAACCAGGACGGAAAAGGGCTGTTTTACCGTGCACCCAATCCAGCGGCACAAGCCTGGATAGATCAACACGGCATCCCTTATGGAAGTTGGTAATACTGTATCGGCATTCAAAGTTCCAGACGCGTTCTTAGTTGTAACTCCCCGAGCAGCTCAGGCCAGTGCAACAACTATCGCCCGATACAGCCCACTCGTCAGTAAGTTATTTCTCTAAACTTAATAGCGACAGAAACACGACGGGTAGAGCCAAACAACTAAATCCAGAATCACCGCAATCAAAGCATCAGTCACTAAAACCAACAACGAGCCTCAAACATGAAAGACATCATCCGCCTAGGCGACCTCACCACCCACGGCGGCGTCGTGCTTCAGGCCTTTCCGCAGACCAACCTGAACGGCAAGCCCATCGCCGGGGTGGGACACAATGTCAGTTGCCCGTTATGCAAAGGCATTTTCCCCATCGCCGAAGGCAGCAGCACCTACACGGTCGACGGAATTCCGGTCGCATTAGACGGCATGAAAACCGCCTGTGGTGCGGCGCTTATCGCCAGTGGCCCAAAAGGCGCCGTTACCAGCTGAAACAACCTGCGCTGGCCACCGACGGGCCTCGCTAGAACGATTCAGGGAGATCGACGGCGCAATGCCGTCGATCCTCGTGCCGCCCCGCCGATCGACACTAATTGTGGTCGCCTTTCAGTAGTTATCTGAACTCGAATGAAATGAGAAACCGCCCGTCGGCACATCATCAACCGTTATAAACTTTCAGCGCGAAACCATTGGTCGGGTCTATTCCCGCTTTCCTGAATTACATCTTCAGCGATGTCTCTTTATATCTGTGCGGTCTGCTTAGTTGACAGATCGCCGCAATAGAAAGCTGAACTTGTCGTTAAAAACCCTGATACGAAATTAGCCTGAGAAGGGAGTAAGACTATGTTCCTGCACAATAAACGTCTTCAATACACGGTTCGCGTCGCCGAGCCTAATCCGGGCTTGGCCAACTTGCTGCTGGAGCAGTTCGGCGGCGCCCAGGGCGAGTTGGCTGCGGCCACTCGTTATTTCACCCAAGCGTTGGCTGAAGAAGATCCAGGTCGCAAGGATCTGTTGCTGGACATCGCCACCGAGGAACTGAGCCACCTTGAAATCATTGGCTCGATCATCGTGATGCTCAACAAGGGCGCCAAAGGCAAACTCGCCGAAGGCGTGCAAGCTGAGGGCGAGTTGTACCGTGACATCAACGGCGCGGGCAATGATTCGCACATCACCAGCCTGCTGTACGGCGGTGGTGCTCCGCTGGTCAACTCGGCCGGTGTGCCATGGACCGCAGCCTACATCGATACCATTGGTGAGCCGACGGCGGACTTCCGTTCGAACATCGCTGCTGAAGCACGGGCGAAGATCGTCTACGAGCGTCTGATGAACGTGACCACCGATCCAGGCATCAAGGACGCCCTGGGCTTCCTGATGACCCGCGAAATCGCGCATCAGATCTCATTCGAGAAAGCGCTGCACTCGATTCAGCCGAACTTCCCGCAAGGCAAATTGCCAGGCATGCCAGAGTTCTCCCGAACTTACTTCAGCATGTCCAACGGCGAGCCGAACGTACGTGGCCCGTGGAACAGCGACGCTGATTTCGAATACGTCGAGAATCCAAAGCCGGCAGTCGATGGTGGTGACGGTACCGCTTCGGTCACGTTGAGCGAGGACGACTCGGTCACCCTGACGATGATGAAGGAGCGTCTGAAGTCTGACCTGGAAGCGGACCCGATGACCGGCGCCGACCTTGGCTCGGGTCTGGCTCAGGGTAAAGCAGAGTAGTGCGATAAGGGGAGGGCCGGTATGTAGCGGCTCTCCCGGCGATGTGATCAAGACCACGTACGACATGGAGATTCTGATGAACAAGTTATTGGAAGATTCGACGTCCAATGAAGCCAGCGAGTTGTTCAACGACAACGCCCGGCTGGACTTCACATCCTGTGTGACCCGCTTCGAAGCAGAAGCCGCAACGCTGGGGCGTGGATTCAGAACCGCGTTGTTTGTTCAGCAATTCAAGGCCGGACTGTTGCCGAAGTCCGTAAAAGGGGTTGAAAGACTCCACTAAGGCCCGTGGCTTCTAAGTTTGATGCAATAGAAGCGTCCGCTGGCCGGGCTGTCTGATCCGCTACGACTCCATCGATTTTGCCCGCGAAAGCGGGCTTTTTTTTGTCCCCGATCAGGGGGTAAAGTTGGATCCCGGCGTAGCCCCGGCATGCCCCGCCACCCGCAACGGTGCGACGGGCTGGACTGATCCGCGATTACCCGCCACTGTATTGCCTTTCGCGCGTGGGCAATGCGTATTTTCAGGCCTGATGCACATCAGGAGAGGGAGCAGATTTGAATCAGCTAAAACGCCTTGAAAGCGGGATCAAGGGCTTCGACGCACTGCTCAAAGGAGGCCTTGTGGCGGGCGCGTCATACATCATTCAGGGACGCCCGGGGTCGGGCAAGACGATCCTTGCCAACCAGTTGGGGTTCAATCACGTCCGGCAGAACGGCCGCGTGCTGTTCGCCACACTGCTGGCCGAGCCTCACGACCGGCTGTTTCATTTCCTCTCGACGCTGAGCTTTTTCGATCGCCAGGCGGTGGGCCAGAGCATCCAGTTTGTCAGCGCTTTCGACACGCTGGAGAACGACGGTCTCGACGAGGTCGTCAAGTTGCTGCGCCGCGAGATCAGTCGTCAGCATTCCAGCCTGCTGATTCTGGACGGGCTGCTCAACGCACGCTCCAGGGCAGAGACGTCGCTGGACACCAAGCAATTCATCTCCGAGCTGCAGGGCCATGCCGCTTTCGCCGGCTGCACGGTGCTGTTTCTCACCAGCTCGCAACTCGACGATGGCAGTCCCGAGCACACCATGGTTGACGGTGTGATCGAGATGGGCGAAGACATGGTCGGCTCCCGTACGGTGCGCCGGATCAAAATGCGCAAGACCCGGGGCAGCGGCGCGATCCCCGGCGCCCATGAATTCGAGATCAACGACCAGGGCATTTCCATTTACCCGCGTCTTGAATGCATGCTCACCCGAACCGGTGCGATGCCCGAACACCCTCACACCCTCCTGAGCAGCGGCATTGGCGGGCTGGACTCACACATCGGTGGCGGTCTGGTCCGGTCGTCGGTGACGCTGATCATGGGCCCTTCAGGCGCCGGGAAGACGTCTCTGGGCATCCAGTTTCTGAGCCAATGCTCTGCGCAGGAGCCGG
Organism: Pseudomonas sp. HP_12; assembly: GCF_055283955.1. Lineage (NCBI taxonomy): Bacteria > Pseudomonadati > Pseudomonadota > Gammaproteobacteria > Pseudomonadales > Pseudomonadaceae > Pseudomonas > Pseudomonas sp. HP_12. Next base: position 342,966 of record NZ_JBTOQG010000001.1, on the reverse strand, counting down.
GGCTGTACTTCGGCTTTCATGAGTCGCCGCAGCGGGCCATGACCAAAGCGCGTTCTCTGGGCGTGGACTTCACGGCGCTGCAGGCGTCGGGCGCGCTGCACGTCGTCTGGACACCGGCATCGGCAGGGCTTATCGACCGGGTGTGCTACGACCTGCTCGACAGGGTGGAGCGGCTGCAGATCAAGCGCGTCTTCATCGACAGTCTCAATGCCCTGAGTCGGGCGGCCACCGATCAGCGTCGGGTGCCGGACGTTCTCGAAACCGTGCTTGGCGAGCTTCGCGCGCGCGGCGTCACGGTTATGGCTTCCTGGGAAGCGCATCGGTTGTTCGACGATCAAACGAGCATCCCGGCGCCTGACGTCTCCGGCGTGGTCGATAACCTGCTGCTCGTCCAGTTCGTTCAGCATCGGACTGAACTTCAACGCCAGGTTTCTATTCTGAAGATCAGAGACAACGCCTACGATCCCTCGCCACTTGAAGTCGTGATGAGCAACGCTGGAATCACCATGAAGAAGGTCTGAGATATGCGATTCGCAACGTGGGGATGGCCAGAACCATTGAGTTGCCTGACCAGGTGCCTGACCCTCGCGACATCGTGGGCCCGCCGGGAAATGGCCCTCTGATGCCAACCATTCTGATCATCGATGATGAATACCTGATTGCCGATATCCTCAGCTTCGCGCTGGAGGACGAGGGCTTTCAGACCGTGGTGGCCGGAAGCGGGCGCAAGGCACTGGAGATTCTTGAACGCGAGCGCCCCGACTTGATCATCACCGATTTCATGATGCCCGGCATGACCGGTCTGGAACTTGCCGAGACGATCAAGTCTCGGGACGTGCACATGTCGACGCCTATCATGCTCATGAGTGGCGCCCAGGCGTACATGGGGGCCGAGCGGCCAGACCTGTTTGATGAGGTGATTGAAAAGCCCTTTGATATCGACCAGGTCATCGGCAAGATTCACGCCCTGTTTCAAGCCCGCCGCTAAGCCCGCCTGTAAGGTTCTCGCAGTCCATCGTTATTGCCGTTGAACGAATCGATTCAGCCCAGGGTCGATACTGATAACGCTTATTGAGATGGGCAGTGCAATGAATACCTGGTACAGCAAATCGTTGGGTGAAGGCACCGTCGTCTACCGCCGCTTACGTGTGTTGAACGAACTTCGTCATCAAGTTTGTCCCGACGCTTCCTGCCCCTATTCGCTATACATGGACGCCGTCAGCGCGGAAACCATCGTGTTGTTTGATCCCGAGCAGATTGTGCTGGCCACCGCTTTTGGCGCACTGCCGTGTGGGCAACCCCATATCAATGGGGTTCGGTTGATCGATCTTGAATACCGTCCGCTGCCCGTCACATCCCAAAGTGCACAACTGTTCAGCTCTCCACGCATCCACCCGCAACCCCGGTTCTACGCTGAATACCGCGCGTGACGAGTGGTGCCCTTGAATATTCAAGCTGATAACCGACGCAAGCCAGTTCCAGCGTGAGCGGCTGCGTTTGCTGTCAGTGCTGACCGCAGGAGAATCATCATGGCCGTGGCCGTCGTCAGACTGGAAGGTGAAGACATCCCCCTCGAACACAGGCAGTCGGGCGCAACCGCCGTCTTCCGTGTCAAAGATGACGAGGGCGCCGTACTATATTTCGAAGATGAAGTGGAAGCGGCAAAGTTGGCTGTTGAACTAAGCAATGCCGAGCAATCTTGAATTGGCAGCGGTCTGACAGAAACTTGTGCTCAGTGATTTCTCAACAGGCTTAATATCGCATCGGTGAATTCTTGCGGTGTTTCTTGCGGCACATTGTGGCCCACTCTCGCTATCACTTGCCGCCGGACTGGGCCTGCAAAGCCCCGTATCGCTGCACTGTCCTTGCGTTTCGATGAGACGCCATCGTCTGCTCCTGCCAGAATCACCGTGGGCACTATGATCGGGGGCTTCTGCGCGAGCTTCTCCTGAATCGCCGCGCAGGCAGGATCGCCCGGCGCCAGTCCATAGCGGTGTCGATAAGAATGCACGACCACGTCGATAAAGTCCGGGTTATCAAATGACTGCGCACTTTCAGTGAACCTGGATTCCGCAAATTGCCACGTTGGTGACCATAATTTCCAGAGCAAGTGGCAGAACTCATTTCGATTGGCCGCAAGGCCGGCGCGTCCGCGCTCACCGTGCAGGTAGTACTGATACCAGAGCCGTCGCTCTGTTTCGGGTGACGCAGGTGTGGTGGCTGCAGCAATGTCCTGAATGTTGTAGCCCGGGTCGCAACTGACCAGCCCGGTCACCCGTTCCGGCCACAGCGCAGCCACCACACACGCCGCGCGTCCGCCCCAGTCGTAGCCAGCGAGAATGGCTTTCGGGATATTCAATGCATCCAGCAGTGCCAGCAGGTCGGCGCCCAATGCGGCCTGTTCGCCCGAGCGGGGCGTGGCTGAATCCATAAAACGGGTAGGGCCGTATCCCCTCAGATAAGGCACGATGCAGCGGCAGCCGGCCTGGACAAGCTGCGTCGACACGTCGTCGTACGCGTGAATGTCATAGGGAAATCCGTGGAGCAATACCACAACCGGCCCATCGCCTGGGCCCATGTCGTGATATGAAACATCCAGCACGCCAGCAACTATATTCTTCACGGGAGTACTCCGGCAGACAGCAGTGAGGGAGCCCTGACGAATGCCGGGCTGACGTGTGAGGCGAAGAGGTTAAAACGATCCAATTGCGCGATTGGCAATTGCAGACTAACAACAGAGCAATGATCGAATCACCGATGCCGCGCGACGGGCGCGGGCATCGGGAGATCGGCAACGGAGCGAAGGCTAATCACCTGTCCCCCCGTTTACAGACCCATCAGGAAACCCAGGATTCGACGGTGTCGGAACCGTGTTCGGCTTTCCATTCTTTCAAGGTCTTGTGATTGCCGCCTTTGGTTTCGACGACTTCACCGGTGTGCGGGTTTTTGTAGACTTTAACGGCGCGGGCTTTGCGAGTGGTCTTCTCGGGGGCAGTAGCGTTCTTGCCCTGTTTGGATCCGGTAGGGTGATCCAGAATCGAAATAATATCTTTCAGGCTCTTATTGTATTCGCCGAGCAGCGTACGCAATTTGCCTTCGAATTCGATTTCCTGTTCCAGGCCTTTATCGCCTTTCATGGCCTCAAGGGCCGCGAGCTGATCGGCAAGGTGACGTTCGAGTTGGCGGTATTCAGCAAGTTTAGACATTGGAACTCCATGTTTCGGTTTGTTGATACTGACGTGCGGCGTTAGCACTGGCGAACATTGGAGCGCACGGTGGTGACTGGTGTGACCGTGGACACTGTAGTGCGAGTGGGTGCATGGATGCCAGTACTAACAGCAAACTTTTCTGCCTTCTTTCCTGCCTTGACTGCAAAGCTGGCAGTTCAAATGGCGCAGGCCGCTTTACAACATCAACGGCCGTCACGTTTCGGCCAGGGCTGCAGGCTGCAAAGCGGTATTCAAAGCAGGCTTCAATGCCAGGCCGCCAAACGAGGTGGTCGGGTCTACATAACGCAGCGCCGATTTAATGTCTTTCCAGCCGACGTAATTCATCAGGCTTTTAATATCCCAGCCGTTACCGGACGCCCAAGTTGCAAATCCTCGACGCATTGAGTGACTGCTGTAGAGGTCATCAGGCAACCCGGCGTCTTTAAAGATGCGCCGCAACATCGGCACCAGGCTGTGGGAATTGATGGCTTCCATGGACAGGTTGCCCCAACGATCAATACGGCGGAACACCGGACCGTGGGTCAGGCCGGCCACGGTAATCCAGTTGATATAGGCATTGACCGGGCAGAGCGTCTTCAGCGCGGGGGTGCGAAACGTGGTGCCCTCATGCTGGCGGTCGCCTTTGGTGTAAGGCAGATAAAAGCTGATGCCTTCGCCCGCCTGGGCCTGGGTGTTGCCGACGTCCAGTCTGGCCAGCTCATCGCCGCGGAACCCTCGCCAGAAACCGATCAGGACCAGGGCGATAGAGCGTCGGTGACGCATCAATGACTTGTGGTCTCCACGTGCCCAGGCAGCATCTGCCTCGTTCTCCAGCCACGTCACCGCTTGCTCGAGGTGACGCAACAGCAACGGCGCCGCCTGTTTGGCTTGCGCCGGGTGGACGACGCGGATGCCTTTGAGCAGCTGCCGCACCGTGGGCGTTTTAGTCGGGTCCGGAAACCCCTGGGTGACGTGCCACTGGGCCAGCGCCGCCAGACGCTGCTTCAGCGTGCTGATGGCGTGTTTGTCGGCGTACTCCGCGAGGTAGCGCACGATACCGTCGCCCGTGGTGGGCAGGTAACCGCCCCAGACCACTTCGAAATGTTCGATCGCTGCCCGGTAGCTGCGGCGCGTGTTGGCGCGGGTGCCTGCTGACAGGTACCGATCTGCTTTCTCCATACATACCTCAATCGACGTGACACGGGCGCTTTGCTGGCTCAAATCGCGACTTCAGCGTTTGGAAAGCGATAAAGCACTATTATCGGCTCCTGGCAGAAACATTTCCACACAACGTTTTAACTGGTATCGTGACCTGTAATAGCGTGTTACGTAACACGGTACGAAATTGTAGGAGATGGCATGGCACGCGGTGGCATTAACAAGGCGGTAGTGGAGCGGGCCCGACAGGCATTGCTGAGCAAGGGCGCTTACCCCAGCATCGACGCGGTGCGCGTGGAACTGGGCAACACCGGTTCGAAAACCACCATTGCCCGCTATCTCAAAGAGCTGGACGCCCAAGCGCCGGCCGAAGCGTCGTCCCGACAGCGCATGGGCGAAGAGCTCAAATCATTGGTTGAAAGCTTGCTTGATCGGCTGACGGAGGAGGGCGAGGAGGTCGTCGCCCAGGCCCAGGCGGACTTCGATCGTCAGCGGATAGCCTGGGAGGCCCGACTGGAAGCCCTTGAGCTGGAGCTGAAATCAGCCCGGCACCAGTGCGAATCCCAGCACGCCGCGTTGACCGAGCAGGGCGCCCAGCTGCAAACCACCCATTCTTCCTGGCAGTCGGAGCTGACGCGCAATGCCGGTCTGAGCCAGCAGTGCCAGGACCTTGAACGGCGGGTGCAGGACAAAGACCTGCAGATCCAGTCCCTCGAAGAAAAGCATGTGCACGCCCGCGCCGCGCTGGAGCATTACCGCGAGGCCATCAAGGAACAACGCGAGCAGGATCAGCGTCGCCACGAAGCCCAGCTGCAGCAGATTCAGCTTGAACAGCGAAAACTTCAGGAGACACTGGTCATCAAGCAGGATGAATCCACGCGCCTGAACCGCGACAACGAACGCTTGCTCGGCGAAATGCGTCAGCAGGTTCGGGCGCTGGCCGATCAGCAAGACCAGACCCAGCGCCTCGCCACAGAACTCCGCGAAGCGCAGATGGCCACCGCGAAAGCCGATGGCGCCCGTGAGCAGCTGCAGGAGCAGTTGGCGGCGATAAAAGTGGACAGTAAATCTCTGGCGACAGCAGTGGCACTGGCCAATGAGCGTTTGGCGCACGCCAACCAGCAGATAGCTGCCTTGACCGAAGACAACGACAGCCTGCGTGCTCAGGTGCAGCTCATCATTGCCACACCGCCGCCGATACAGACGTAAGCGACCTGCCGGTCTTCAGCTTGCGGAAAACCATGCCAAACCAGCCCACCCCCGATGTCATCAAATCCGCCAGCCCCTCGACCGTTGCTTTGGCGCGGGGCTCGTTGTTCAAATTTGTGTTCCTGCTGGCAGGCGTGTTTCTGCTGGCCGCTTACCTGTTGGCGTTCCTCGCCCATGACCTCGATCACACCGAGGAGATCGAGAGCGCTTTCTACACCGACAAGGCGGTGCGCTCGCTGCAAAAAACGCTGACCGTCACGACCAAGGATTATGCGTTCTGGGGCGATGCCTACCGTTACCTGCACCTGAGTGTCGACCCCGACTGGGCCTTTGTCCGTCAGAACATCGGGCCGACGCTATTCAGCGATTTCGGATTCCAGGGCGTGTTCGTCATCGATGACACCGGCCGCACGGTGTATGCCGTGGTGGAAGGGCAACTGGAAAAGGTCGATGCCGAGCCGTGGCTGGGCCCTGCCAAGGACGCGTTGCTGGCCCAGGCCCGGGAGGGCGCCGAGACAGAAACCCCTGTTACCACTTTCATTGACTTGAACGGCACACCCGCGTTGGTCGCTGCAGCCGCCATCACCCCTGGCACCGATCCAAGCGTCGTGCCTGATGGCCGGACGCCCTCGGTGTTGATCTTCGTCGATGTGCTGGACGACGCCAAGCTGGCCGTTCTGGGCAAGGAATACGGCGTAGAGGGGTTGCACGTTGCAACGGCCGACGAGCGCGACCAGGTCTCGATCTTTCCGCTGGGCGAGGGCGGTGTCGCCGGCGCCTTGCACTGGACACCACCCAAGCCTGGCCAGCGATTGCTGGCCCTCGGTTTGCCGCTGATTGGCCTGGCCGCGGCGCTGGTGTGCCTGATGACCTGGGCGATCTTGCGTCGCACCACCGCCGCGGCGCGCTCCCTTGATGACAGTTACGCGTCCCTGCAAAAAAGCGAAAGCGCCCTCGCCACCAGCGAAGCGCGCTTTCGTGACGTGGTTGAAGCCAGCTCGGACTGGGTCTGGGAGATCGACAGCGAAGGGCGCTTCACTTACCTTTCCGACCGCTTCGAAAGCGTCACCGGCTTGAACCGCACGCAGTGGATCGGGGCACTGATGGACGACCTGCTGCAGACCGAGCTCGGCCGGGTGTCCCAGTGGCTGGCGATCCCCAACCGTCGCCCTGACATCACCATTCAGTGCCGCTACCTGGAGACCTGCGGCCGCGAGCGCATCAGTCGTCTGTCGGCGCGTTCTATGACGGCGAGTGGATTCCGTGGCACGGCCACCGATGTCACCGAAGAAGTGGAAGCCCGTCGGCGCATCGAGTTTCTCTCCCAGCACGACGCCCTGACCGGGCTGCCCAATCGGGTCCGCTTGCAGGAGTTTCTGGACGGCAAACTGAAAGCATTGCCAACCCTTGACCAGCCACTGGTGATGCTGAGCATTGACCTGGACCGCTTCAAGCCGGTGAACGACCTGCTCGGCCACGCCGCCGGCGACCGCGTGCTCAATGACGTGTCCAGTCGGCTGTCCGATTGCGTGCGCCATGGCGATCTGGTCGCGCGGGTGGGCGGCGACGAATTCGTGCTGATCCTCAGCGACGCCCAGACCCAGGACGAAGTCGAATCGCTGTGCCGGCGACTGATCGAGTCCATCGAACGCCCGGTGCAGATCGACGACCAGGAAATATTCGTCAGCGCCAGCATCGGCATCGCCATGGCACCCACCGATGCGCGCGAGGCGGCCGAGCTGCTGCGCTACGCCGATATCGCGCTGTATGAGGCCAAGGCCAGCGGTCGCGGCACCTGGCGGTTTTATGCTGGCGACATGAACGCCAAAATCATCGAGCGCAGGCGTCTGGAGAGCGACCTGCGCTATGCGATCAAACACAACGAACTGCGTCTGCATTTCCAGCCACGCTTTCGCATTTCCGATGGCAAGATGGTCGGCGCCGAAGCGCTGGTGCGTTGGCAGCATCCGCAGCGCGGTCTGATTCCGCCGGACACCTTCATTCCCATCGCCGAAGAAAGCGGGCTGATCATCCCCCTCAGCGACTGGGTCATGACCCAGGCATGCGGTGAAGCCGCGCGCTGGCCGAAACACCTGTTCATTTCCATCAACCTGTCGCCTGCCGAATTCAAGCGCGGCAACCTGCCGGCGCGCATTCAGTTCGCCCTCAAGGCCACCGGGATCGAGCCGTCGCGGGTCGAACTGGAGATCACCGAAGGGGTGATGATCGAGGACGCCGTGGGGGCGCTCGATGTCATGCAGACGCTGAAGCAGCTGGGGGTGCGCATCGCCATGGATGACTTCGGCACCGGTTATTCGTCGTTGAGTTACCTGCGCACGTTCCCCTTCGACGGGCTGAAGATCGACCGCAGCTTCCTGACCCGCCTCAGCGAAAGCGAAGGCGACCGCTCCATCGTGCAGGCCATTGTCGGACTGGGCCGGGCGCTTTCACTGACGGTCACGGCCGAGGGCATTGAAACCGCCGAGCATCTGGCATTGCTGAAGGCAGTGCAGTGCGAGGAAGGTCAGGGGTATTTTCTGAGTCATCCCCTGACCACGTCGGACTTCCACGCGCTGCTGGACGCGAGAAGTGCGGCAGCGGCGGATACAAACGTATAAAGTGCCCGCGCTGTCCCGGCAGCACCTCTTCCATCACATCCGCTGCCGCACCCGGCCACTGTTCATTTCTGGAGTGTTCATGACTCACCCGCGCGCTGTTTTCACCGAAGGCTCGGTGGCCCGGCACGTCATGGTGATGTCGAGCACCAGCGCGTTGAGCCTGCTCGCGGTGTTTCTGGTGGACATTTTCACGCTGCTCTACGTGTCGATGCTCCACGACCCGATGCTGCTCGCCGCGACCGGGGTGGCGAAGGTGCTGATCTTCCTCAACAGCGCCGTCTCCAGCGGCCTGATCATCGCCGCCGCCACGGTGTTGTCCGAGCGGATCGGTCATCGCGCATCGAAGGCGTCTTCGCGGCTGGTCACTCACTTGATGCTGATGGTGGTGATCGCGTCGGGCGCGGCGGCGGCGTTGCAACTGGCGCTACTGGTGCCGCTCACTCGCTGGCTCGGCGCGGACGCCAGCACCTACGAAGCCGCGCGGATTTTCATCTGGCTGACCCTGCCGTTCAGCGTGCTGCAATCGGCCATGCAAATGGCGGCACAGATCCTGCGAACCGCCGGCGACAGCCGCCGCGCCCTGTGCGTGGTGCTTTCGGGCGCGGCGACACTGGCCCTGGCCGATCCACTGTTCATTTTCGGCTTTGGCCTCGGGCTTGAGGGCGCGGGGATTTCCTATGCGCTGTCGGCGCTGGTGTCCCTGAGCCTGGGCATTTACTGGCTGCGGGCGCGGCTGGCGATGCCGTTTTCCATCCGCTGGCGACTGCTGCGCCTGCACACGCGCAAGGTCATGCGGGTCGGTTTGCCAGCGATGGTCGGGAATCTGGCGACGCCCGTTGGCCTGACCTATCTGGTTTCGTCGATCGGCGCCTATGGCACATCGGCGCTGGCCGCCATGTCGGTGATGGACCGCGTCATGCAGTTCGCTTACTGCGTGTTCTTTTCCCTGCCCAGCGCCCTCGCGCCAGTGCTAGGGCAGAACATCGGCGCCCATCGACACGCTCGTGTGGCCAGGGCCATTGGCTTCAGCCGCAAGCTGGTGATCGTCTACGGCCTGTTGGTCTGGGCCGTGCTGTTGCTGGCGGCGAATCCGCTGGCGGACACCTATCAACTGGAAGGCACCGGTCGGGCGATCTTTCTTGCGTTCTGCCACGTCGGCGGCGGGCTGTGGGCGCTGATCGGGCTGGATTTCGTCGCCATCGCGATGTTCGTCACCCTGGGCCGCCCATGGCTGGTGGCGCTGTTCGCCTGGCTGCGGGCGACGCTGGGCACCGTGCCGTTCGTGCTCGGCGGGATTCACCTGTTTGGCGCGGCCGGTGCGTTCCCGGCCATGCTGACCGGTAACGCATTGATCGCCGTGACTTCGATTACAATCGCGTCCCTGACCGCCAGACGGTTTTTTCAGCGCCGGGGCGCTGCCCAGGCCGTGGCGTGAGCAGGCCAATGCCGGGCTCTGTCAGGCTTTATCCGAATCAACGAGACAAGGTGTTATGACAGACGACGAATCAGGGAATGACTCGCCCGAGGTGGCCTCGCCGAAACGCCGCCGTGCGCCAAAGGGTGAAATGCGTCGCGCCGCCTTGCTCGATGCGGCGACGCTGATCTTCGCCCGCAATGGTTACTCCAGTGCGTCGATGAAGGACGTCGCGCAGCTCGCCGGCATCACCACCGTTGGCTTGCTGCATCACTTTCCCAACAAGGAAGCGCTGCTCAATGCGCTACTGGAGCGTCGGGATCAGCGGGTGGTGTCGCGGTTCAGTGAACTGACCATGGAGATGACGCTGGAGGGGTTCATCAAATTCGTGCGGATGAGCATGAGCTTCAGCGTCCAGGACGCGGCCGAATGCCAGGCAGCGATGGTGCTCAACACGGAAAGCCTGTCCGAGGCCCATCCGGCCTTCGACTGGTACAAGACGCGCTTTCACATCACCCACGAACATGCGCGGGGGCATCTGCAGGCGTTGATCGAGGCGGGAGAGGTGCGGCCGGACATCGACGTGAAGGCGCTCGCTCAGGAGATCTTTTCGGTCATGGACGGTGTGCAGATCCAGTGGCTCAGGGCCCCGGAAGATGTCGACGTGATGGCCGTATTCGAGGGCTATCTGCGCCGTTTGAACGCCGACCTTCAAGCTCGTCCCTGAGCTTGAAGTGACAGTTTGAACCCCGACCGGAAACCCGACCGGGTACCCACTCAGTAGGTTTGCGAAGCGCTGACCTGCACTGCCTTGCGCAGTGGCAGCGGCAGCGGGTTGCTGTCGCGGGTGGTCAGGTGTTCCGGGAACAGCGTGATCAAGGTGCGATCCAGCGGCAGGTCTTCGGAGTCCGGCCCTACGAGGATCTTGAACTTGCCGGCGTCCACATCCCAGCTGTCGGTCTTCTCGACGTAATACGCCAGGGAGCGCGAGTCGATCGGGATGCTCACGGTCTTGCTTTCACCCGGTTGCAGGTAAACCTTGGTGAAGCCCTTCAGCTCCTTCTCGGGACGGTCGACCGCCGGGTTGTTCGGGTGTACGTACAGCTGGGCCACTTCGAAGCCGGCCTTGTCACCGGTGTTGGTCACTTTGAAAGTGACATCGACGGTGCTGCCCGGCGCCATGACGTTGGTCGACAGCTTCAGGTCGCTGTAACCGAACGTGGTGTAGGACAGGCCGTAGCCGAACGGATACAGCGGCTTGGCGTGCTTCTTGTCATAACCGCGATAACCCATGTACAGGCCTTCGCTGTAGGTCATTTCGGTCAGCGCATTGTCGCCACGGTAGGCAGCCGGATCCGGGTACGACGCGTAGCTCGGGTTGTCCTCGATCTTCTTGTCGATGGTGATCGGCAGCTTGCCCGACGGGTTGACCTTGCCAAACAGAATCTCGGCCAGGGCCTGGCCGCCTTGCTGACCCGGGAACCAAGCTTGCAGCGATGCGCCGACCTTGTTGGCCCACGGCTGCATGTCCATCGAACCGCCGCCGTGCATGACCACTATGGTGTTGGGGTTGGCTTTGGTGACGAAGCTGATCAGCTCTGCTTGCTGGTCAGGCAGCTCGAAACCGTGGTCGGAACCTTCGCCTTCATGCTCGTAGTTGGAACCTGTTGCGATGACGACCGCGTCGTACTTCGACAGGTCCTTCGGTGGACGCAGCGCGGCCCAGCTCATCTGCACGCCAGTCACGCCACCCAGTGCCGGGATGAAGTTGCCCTGAATGCGTTGGTACTCAAGCTTCACCGAGTACGACTTGCCAGCCACCAGTGCGGCGGTTTTACCCGACGTCGTCAGCGCGTTGACCACGTCGGCAGAGTACGGCGCACCGTCGCTCTGCAGGACCAGCTCATCATTGACCCAGAGTTTGTACGGGCCGTCCGCACGGACCTTGAACACCTGGGCGCCGGAAACGGTCGGCTTGATGGTGGCCGTGTAACGCGCCGAAAACGCGCCCGGGGTCGGGCTGAAACCGGACACCGCGGTGGTGCCTGCGTTGGTTTCGTTGGTGCCGGTGGTCCAGTTGAGGTTCACGCCGGGTTCAACGCGGGTCACGACCGGGCTTCCGGAGAAGCTGGTGTTGGAGAAGTATTCCGCCTTCACGCCGGCGTTGTTGACGTTATTGCTGCCCACCGCAGGCTGAAACCAGGCCGAGGCTTTAGGGTTCAGGCTCAGCTCGGACAGGTAGGTGACGTTGGTGCTGCTGGACGCCAGTTGCTGCAGACCGCTCAGCTCGGTGACGTAGCTGTTGGGCGGCGAGTTGGCGGTGCCGAACGGCGACGCAGGCGCCTGATAGGCCCAGTCACCGATGACCGCGATCTTCGCGTCGCGCGCCAGCGGCAGCAGCGGTTTGCCGGCCGCCGTGTTCTCGTTGCGCAGCAGCACGATCGACTCACGCGCCGTGTTCAGCGATGCGCGCTGGCCGTACTCGGGGTGGTCCAGGGTCTTGGCGGTGTTGAGGTTTTCCTGGAAGTCGTAGCTGACGATGGCGCGCAGGTTGCGTTTGACCTTGTCGTCGATGACGTTCTGGCTCAACTGGCCGCTCCACACGTACGGCATCAGGTTGGCTTCGGTGAATTGCAGGCCCGACGGCATGTCGATGTCGGTGCCGGCCCAGGCGCCTTTGAACGCGTCATGGATTGCGTTGAAGTCACTGATCACGGTGCCCTGATAACCCCATTCACCCTTGAGCACGTCAGTGATCAGGTGATGGTTTTCACAGGCGTAATCGCCGTTGATCTTGTTGAAGCCACACATGATCGACGCGACGTTGGCGTTCTTCACCATCGACTCGAAGCCCGGCAGGTACAGCTCGCGCAGGGTACGCTCGTCGACCACCACGTTGACGGCCTGCCGGTTGGCTTCCTGCTCGTTGGCCAGGTAGTGCTTGCCGCTCGCCTGAATGCCCTGAGCCTGAATGCCGTTGACCACGGCCGGCGCCAGTACGGCGCCGATGAACGGGTCTTCACCGCTGGCGTATTCCGCCGAGCGCCCGTTGTACGGCGTGCGGTACAGGTTGACGCCGGGGGAGAGCATTTGCTGACCGCCGGAGATCCGCGTCTCGTAGGCAATCGCCAGACCGAATTCCTTGGCGCGGTTGATGCTCCAGGTCGCCGCGAGGGCGGACTGCGACGGGTACTGCGCGCCAAAGGTGGCGTTGTTGACGTGCACGCCCATGGAGGAGTCATAGGCGACGGTGCCCTTGATGCCCCATTTGAGCAAAGGCGGGATCATGTGGCCGTCGTTGACGCGGGTGAAGTTGATCTTCTCGGACTGATTCATGTTGTCGAGGATCGAACTGACCCGGGCTTCGACGGCGTTGCCGGTGGCAGGCGTGACCGCCGCCAGTGCCAGGTTGGCTTGCAGCACGCCAAGGGACAACAGGCTCAAGGCCAGGGTGTGTTTGAAGGCTGACATCGGGAATGCGCTCACTGGTCGCTGACGGTGGCCGGACGGCGGGGTGCGTGGGTCGGTCATGGCTTCTGCACCAGAACCGGCGCGTCACCGGTGTCGACCGGCGCATCGAGCATGGCGGAAGAGGTCTGGGTGGTCGGCACGGCAACCTTGTCGACGCCGGACAACTGATCGCGCTGTTTCTCAACATTTACGCGAAGTGTTTCTGCCGAGTTCGTTGTTTGGGTGTTCGTGGAGTCCGCCGCAACAGCAGCAAAACTGCAGGCGCCGAAAAGCACGACGCTGCAAACAGACAGCAGGGGTCTATTCATCGATTGTTTCTCGATTGATGGGGTGTGGAAAATATATGAACGCGCAAACCCGCCCCGTGAGAACAGGACGAACGTTAAGTCTGCGGAATCTACTGATTAGTTCAGGGTTTGCAAGATTATTTTTAAATTAGACGAGCGGTGATCGAAAAGCCGCGTTCAGGAGGGTTTCCGAGCAGGGCAGAGTGCTGGGTAGCAGACTATGAATCACTATTTAACGCAATAAATCACTCGTTTAATCGATTTAAGTGGCGATTAATTGCTCAGAATAACGGATAAACGTGACTTATATTGCTATGTGGAAAACCTAATTGCTATTAGGTTTAGCTTGCTGATAAGCTCTCTCCGCGCTGAGTAATCCTCGACCATTCAGACGACTGCATAGCCGCCTTAGTTGCCGATACACAGTCGCCAGCTATGGCGGTTAATAGCATTCAGTCGTTTAGTTATATTCAACTAAAAAGTACCCAAGTTAAACGCAGGCCGATTGAAAGCCGTTGGATGAATCATCCGCGGCTTATAGCGCGTGGGCGCTATTAAATAGCCGCCGTATTCATTAGTTAACCCTTCATCCAGACCCATAACCGCCATGCCCCTAAACCCGCTCGACGCCAGACAGTTGCAGATTCCGGACGCCGAGCAGGTCTGCGCATGGCTATCGGCGAACGCCGGGCTGAAGGCTGCTGATCTGGAGCGGGCGCGGCGCTTGATGGCCGAATCCGAAGGGTCCGGGCTGCTGGCTTTACTGACCCGCCTGGGGCTGGTCTCGGAAACCGAGATGGCCCGGGCCTGGGCGGCGCTGCTGCAGATACCAGTCCTGACGCTCGACGCGGCGGCCGACATGCTTGATCCCTTGCCGGCCCTGACCGAGCGCTTCATGCGGCATTTCCAGGTGGTGCCCCTGGCGTGGCGCGAAGACGGTCTGCACGTCGCCTCCGCAAACCCATGCGAGCAATACGCCTTCGAAGCCATCGCCTATTGCTGTCAGGTGCCGGTGTGGCTGTCGATCGGTTCGCGCAATGACGTCGACACCCTGATCGAGCGCTATTACGGCCAGGGCCGCAGCGCCATCGGCACGCTGATCGAATCCCTCGACGACCACAACGGCTCGCCCGAAGACATCGAGCACTTGAAGGACCTGGCGTCGGAAGCGCCGGTGATTCGGCTGGTCAACCTGATCCTGCAGCGGGCCGTCGAGCAGCGGGCCTCGGACATTCACATCGAGCCGTTCGAGAGCCAGTTGAAGGTGCGTTATCGCATCGACGGCGTGCTCCACGAAGCCGAAGCGCCGCCGTCCAGTTCCTCGGCAGCGGTGATCTCCCGGCTGAAAATCATGGCGCGCCTCGACATCGCCGAACGGCGCTTGCCCCAGGACGGCCGGATCATGCTGCGGATTCAGGGCAAGGAGCTGGACCTGCGGGTGAGCACGGTGCCTACCAGCTTTGGCGAATCGGTGGTGATGCGCCTGCTCGATCGACAAACCATCAACTTCGATTTCCCCAGCCTCGGGTTCGACGGCGAGCGCCTCGATGCCTTTCTGGCGGTGCTCGAGCGGCCCCACGGCATCCTGCTGGTGACCGGGCCGACCGGCTCTGGCAAAACCACCACGCTGTACACCGCGCTGTCGCGGCTCAACACGGCCGAACGCAAGATCATCACCGTTGAAGACCCGGTGGAATACCAACTCGAAGGGATCAATCAGATTCAGGTCAAACCGGCCATCGGTCTGGACTTCGCCGGGGCGCTGCGCTCCATCGTCCGCCAGGACCCGGACGTGATCATGATCGGTGAAATGCGCGATCTGGAAACCTGCCGCATCGCCATTCAGTCCTCGCTGACCGGCCATCTGGTGCTGTCGACGCTGCACACCAACAGCGCGGCGGCAAGTATCACGCGCTTGCTGGACATGGGCGTCGAGAGCTACCTGATCGCCTCGACAGTCAACGGCATTCTCGCCCAGCGCCTGGTGCGCCGCCTTGATCCGCTGACCCGCGAAGCCTTCGAAGCCCCCCAGGCGCTGATCGACGAACACGACCTGGAGCGCTTCACCGACCAGCGTCCGATTCTTCTGTACCGCCCGCGCACCGATGCGCCCGGCGGCGGTTATCGCGGCCGCAGTGCAATCACTGAACTGCTGGTGATGAACGAGGAGCTTCGCAGCCTGCTGATGAGCCGCGCCGATGCCTCGACGCTTGAGCAGGCCGCGCGGCGCGCCGGGTTGCGCACGCTGCATGAGGAAGGCCTGCGTCAGGCGGTGGCGGGGATTACCTCGCTGGAAGAAGTCCTGCGCGTGACCCGAGGCGAATGACATGACGCCGTTCAAATACCGCGCGCTGGACGGTCAGAGTGCTGAACACAATGGCCTGCTGGACGCCGCCGACCGTGACGCCGCCATCGCCTTGCTGCACAAGCGCGGCTTGATGGTCCTGCAGATCGACCCGTCGAGTCTGGGCGGTCTGCGTCAGGCCCTCGGCCGCGGCGCATTGAGCGGCGCCGCGCTGATGAGCTTCACCCAGCAACTGGCGACCCTGCTCGGCGCCGGCCAGCCGCTGGAACGCTCGCTGACCATCCTGCTGCGCCAACCCGGCCAGTCCCGGAACCAGATTCAGACCCGCGCGCTGATCGAGCGCATTCGCGAGCAGGTCAAGGCCGGCAAGCCGCTGTCGGTGGCGCTGGAAGAAGAGGGCCAGCAGTTTTCCCCGCTGTACATCAGCATGGTCCGCGCAGGGGAAGCCGGCGGCGCACTGGAAAACACCCTGCGTCAGCTCAGCGAGTACCTGGAGCGCAGCCAGATGCTGCGCGGCGAGGTGATCAACGCGCTGATCTACCCGGCGTTTCTGGTGGTCGGCGTGCTCGGCTCCCTGGCGCTACTGCTCGCGTATGTCGTGCCGCAATTCGTGCCGATCTTCCGCGACCTCGGCGTGCCGATTCCCTTCATCACCCAGGCGATTCTCTGGCTCGGGCAGTTCCTCAGTGAATACGGGCTGATACTGCTCGCCGGCAGCATCGCGTTGATCTGGATCATCGCCCTGCGCGCCCGCGATCCCCAACGCCGCTTGCGACGTGACCGGCGTCTGTTGCGCATGCGTGTGATCGGCCCGTTGCTGCAGCGCATCGAAGCGGCCCGGCTGGCGCGCACCCTCGGCACCTTGCTGAACAACGGCGTGGCGCTTTTGCAGGCGCTGGTCATCGCCCGGCAAGTCTGCAGCAACCGCGCGCTGCAGCAGCAGGTCGAGCAGGCCAGTGAATCGGTGAAAGGCGGCGGCACGCTGGCCAGTGCGTTCGGCGAGCAACCGCTGCTGCCGGACCTGGCCCTGCAAATGATCGAAGTCGGCGAACAGGCCGGCGAACTGGACACCATGTTGCTGAAGGTGGCCGACGTGTTCGACGTCGAGGCCAAACGCGGCATCGACCGCATGCTCGCCGCGCTGGTGCCGACCCTGACCGTGGTCATGGCGGTGCTGGTGGCGGTGATCATGCTGGCCATCATGCTGCCGCTGATGAGCCTGACCAGCAATATTTGAAGCCCACCCCCTTTCAATCAGAGAACCAGACCGATGCGCCGCACGCCGTTCACCGCTGTCACCCGCCGCCAGCGCGGCTTCACCCTGCTGGAAATGCTCGCGGTCATCGTGCTGCTAGGCATCGTCGCCACCATCGTTGTGCGTCAGGTCGGCGGCAACGTCGACAAGGGCAAGTACGGCGCCGGCAAGGCGCAGTTGGCGAGCCTGAGCATGAAGATCGAAAGCTACGGCCTGGACTTGGGTTCGCCGCCGAAAACCCTGCAGCAACTGGTCGAAAAACCGGCCAACGCCTCAGGCTGGGCCGGGCCGTACGCCAAGCCGTCGGACCTCAAAGACCCCTTCGGTCACGCCTTCGGCTATCGCTTTCCGGGTCAGCACGGCCCGTTCGACCTGATTTTCTACGGTCAGGACGGCCAGCCCGGCGGCGAAGGCTACAACGCCGACCTGGGCAACTGGGAGTAATCGGCGAGCATGAACGGGACTGGGGCAAGCCGCGGTTTTACCCTGCTGGAGATGCTGGTGGTCATCGTCTTGATGAGCATCGGCATCGGCGTGGTTGGCTTTGGCTTGCATAAGGGTTTGCAGCAGGCCGCGGACCGTCAGTTGCTCGGGCAAATGGTTCAGGCCCTGCGCACGACCCGCAGCGCGGCGATCATCAGCGGGCAGCCTCGGGAGACTTCATTTGATCTCGACCGCCGCACCTTTCAGGCCCCCGGCAAACGGCCCCAGCAATGGCCGGCTGAAGTGGGCGTGCAGCTGAACACGGCGGCGGATCTGAATGCAGCTGTCGCGTTCTACCCGGACGGCAGTTCCAGCGGCGGCAATCTGCTGGTGTTCCAGGGTGAGCGGCGCTGGCGCATCGACATCGGCTGGCTCACCGGCAGCGTCAAGAGCCGTGCTTTGCCATGAAGGCTCGCACCGGTCAGGCCGGTTTCACCCTGCTGGAAATGCTCGCCGCGCTGGTGGTCATGGCCCTGTGCGGTGGCGTGCTGTTGATGGCGTTCGGGCAAAGCGCTCGCTCGTTACAGCAGGTTGATCGCGCGGACCGGCTCAGTCAGGCAGCGCGTTCGGTGCTGGATGATCAGGCCGTCGGCGTGTTGCAACCGGGGCTGAGCAACGGCGTGATGGACGATGGCATTGAATGGGCAATGAACGTCTGGGCGTTGCCCACCGACGCCGGCCAGCCGCGAATGTTGCGGGTGAATGTGATCGTCAGCGAAGGCCGGCGTGAGGCGCGGTTCAGCACCCTGCGGCTGGTCAGTCCGGCCAGGGCGAGCACCCAATGAGCAAACGACAAACCGGTTTCACGCTGCTGGAAATCATGATCGTGCTGAGCCTGCTGGCGGTGCTGCTGACCCTGGTCGGCGGCGCGCTGGTGGGGGCGAATCGGGCGATGGTGAAGGCCGATCATTACACCTCACGGCTGGATGAGCGGCGGGCGGCCCAGGGCTTTTTGCGTCAGGCCATCTGCCAGGCGCTGCCGCTGGATCTCGCCGAAAACGACGCTTCCGGCGCGGGGCTGTTCGTGGGTTCGGCCCAGCGCATGCAGTTCGCCGCGACCTTGCCGGGCAACCTGGGCGGCGGCATTCAGCTGCACACCCTGGAGATGTCCGGGCCGGAAGCGGACCGTCGCTTGCAGATCGCCTTCGCCCAGGTCCAGGACAACGTATTGCGCGCGTGGGGTGAGCCCCAGGTGTTGCTTCACGGGGTAAACAGTTTGTCGTTGAGCTATCGCGGCGTGACGCCAAAAGGTGAGGCGACCGGCTGGCTGACTGAGTGGCCGTGGCCCAACCGTTTGCCCCGCGCCGTGCGCGTCGAGGTGCAGATGGACGGCCCGGTGAACTGGCCCAGCCAAATCATCGCCCTGCGGCTGGACCTGTCCGGCGGTGCATCCGGTGCTACGTCCGCTGCGGGAGGCGCGCAATGAATCGGCAGCGCGGCGTGGCCTTGTTGCTGGTGCTCTGGGCAGTGGCGACGCTGAGCCTGTTGCTCGGCGGTCTGGCCGGCTGGGTGCAGCTGGAAACCCGACAGGCTTTATGGCAGCGGCAGCACACCCAGGCGCTGCTGGCGGCCCAGGCCGGGATGAGCCTGGCGTTGCAGTCGTTGCTGGACCTGAATCACCGACCGCGCTGGATCGCCGACGGCCGCACCGTGCCGCTGGCCTTCGACGACGCGCAGATGGTGGTCAGCGTCAGCAGCGAGCGCGGCAAGCTCGATCTGAATGCGGCCAGCAACGAGGACATCACTCGGGTCGCCCAGGCCTGCGGCGCTGATCGCGACGAGGCGACCCGCCTGGGCCGTGCCTTACAGGCGCGTCGCGACGGCAGCGCTGCGCCGTTGCGGGTCATCGAAGAACTGCGCCAGGTCCCGGGGATGACCCAACGCCTATACCAGCGCATGGCCCCGGAAGTGACGCTGTGGAGCGGGCTGTCTCGGCCGGACGCCGCATTCGCCTCGCCGTTGCTGCGCAGCGCCTTGAATCTGCCGCAAGAGACAGCCACGGGCACCGACCCTGGCAGCGTGCTGAGCATCGACAGTCAGGCGCAACTGCCGGATGGCGTTGTCGCCCGGCTTCAGACCACCGTTCTACTGTCCCCATCGGAGGGTAACGCTCAGCCTTATCGGGTGCTGCGTTGGCAAGAATGAATTCACTCCTTTCAGTCCCTGCGCCGCTTCGGGCATACCTGGCCAACGTCGAACGGCGCTGGCAGGGCAGCGTGGCGCAACGTGTCTGGCAGCTCTGGCTGGCGGAATTGCGAAGCTGCGTGCCGGCGCGTTTGCGCCATCGCCTCAGCGCACAGGTACCCGTGCAGACCCATCGCTGGCCCATCACGATGCCCGGCCCCGAAGTGCAGGCCGGCGCCCGGCAAGTGTTGATGCTGCCGACCCCTTTGGTGATGATTCATCGCCTGCAGTTGCCGACGGCGGCGGCGCGGGATCTCACCGCCGTGGTCGGCTATGAGCTGGACAAATACACGCCGTATCCCCGCGACCAGTTGCTTTATGTAGTGCGCCAGGACGGCCGCAGCGCCGGGTGGTTGCAAGTCACCCTGATCGCCATCCTCCGCGAGCGCATGAACGCGATTCTGGCGGACTGCACCGCCCTCGGCTTGAAGCCGCAACGGGTGGACGTCTGGGCAGAGGACGGCACGCCGCTGGGCATCGACCTGCTGCCCGACGCCGCGCGTCCGGTGAATCCGCGCGCAGGCGTGGACCGGCGTCGTGTGCTTGGCGGGTCATGCGCCGTGCTGCTCATCACGCTGATGGGCCTGTGGCTGCACGATCGTCAGCAACGGCTGCAAGACATGCGCGCCACGGTGCAAGCCCAGAAAGCCGAGGTGGCGCAGGTCCAGCAACTGCGTCAGCAACTGACCAACACCCTCGGCGCCGCCGATTACCTGAACCGGCACAAGGCCGCGCGCCCGACCATGGCCGCGCTGATGAGTGAACTGACCGCCTGCCTGCCCGACGACACCTGGCTGGAGCAGCTCGAAATCGACGCTGACGACGTGTCGTTTTCCGGCCAGAGCGTGCGTGCCAGTGCGCTGATCGGCCGTTTGAAAGACTGCCGCAGCCTGGAAAACCCGCAGTTTCAGGGCGTGATCCAACCCGACGCCGCCAGCGGCAAAGAACGCTTCGCCTTGCACGCACGCCTGCATCAGGAGGCCACCGATGGGCCGAACACTGACACCCCGTGAACGTCGCGGCGCTGCATTGATCGTCCTCGCGCTGGTGATCGGCGCAGGCTACTGGCTGCTGATCGACAGTTGGTTCGCCGGCCCGCTGCGGGACATGGCCGAAGAGACCGAGCAACTCAAGTCCCAACAGCAGCGCTACGCCGGCGTGCTGCAGCAGCGCGAAAGCCTGACCGCAGCGCTGGAAACGGCCGCGCAGGACCCGGCCAGCAGCACGAGCCTGTTGACCGGCGAAGACCCCAGCGCCGTGGCCGCCGATCTCATGCAGCACGTCGCTGACGTCATCACTGCCCAAGGCGCGAACGGCGCCGGCTGCACGCTCACTCAACGGATGCCGATCACCCCGGAGCAGGACGGCAGCGAGCCGTTTCGCCAGGTCAAGGTCAGCGTCACCCTGGAATGCGCCATCGAGCCGTTGATGGCGGTGTTGCACGGGCTGGAGTATCAGCGGCCGTTGCTGTTCATCGATCACATGAGCGTGCGCCGCGCGAGCAGTGCGCCTGGCAAAGGCGGGGCAGGGCGGTTGACGGTGCAACTGCTGATTCGCGGCTATTTGCAGCCGGTGGCGGCCAAGGCAACTGCCGATCAACCCGACGCCGCGCAGGCCGCCCCATGATGCGATTCCCGATAACGGCCGAGCGCGCGCTGATGGCCGTCGCCCTTGTCCTGCTGGTGCTGATCGCTCTGGTGCTCAACGGCACCTGGCAGTCGGCGGACTGGCTGCCTGCCGAATCGGCTCATCGCCCGGCCGTCGCAGCAAAAACGCTGGTGTTGTCGCCCGTGGCATTGCCCAGTCTGGCCAACGCCTGGCAGACCCCGCTGTTCAGCGTCGACCGCCGACCGGACCTGCAACAGCCGGCCAATCAGGCAGCGTCCAGCCTGAGCGGGCTGACCCTGACCGGCGTGCTGCTCGACGGCACGGTGCAGCTGGCATTCATCAAACCGGCCACCGGCCCGGCGCTGAAAGTCCGCCTCAACGGGCCGTTGCCCAACGGCTGGACCCTACGCGCCATCAGCCCGACGAGTGCCACGTTTGGCCTCGGCGAGCGCAACGAAACCCTCACTGTCCGGCGCCTGCGATTGCCTGCGCCGTCGACCTCACCACCGCTTTCCCTTTCCCGTGAAGACCTCCATGAACCTGCCCCGTAATCCTTCCCTGCGCCGTGCCCGCAGCACCAAACCCGTCGCGACGCTGCGCTCGCCCTTGCTGTGCCTGGCGGCGGCCGTCGCCCTGAGCGGCTGCACCACTGCGCCGACGACCCTTGAGCCGGACAACGGCATGCTCCGCGAGGCGCTGGACGGAACCGGAAGCCAACGCCGGCCGGTCGACCCGCGCAGCGAACAAATGCCGGTCCAGGCACAAGCCAGTCCCGCGGACAGCTCGACGGCGACTACCGGTACCCGGCAAATCATCAGGGGCACCCAGCGCTTCGTGAAAACACCGGCGCCGACAGCCGCAACGCCTCGCGCGGCGGAAGGCGACATCGTCTTCAATTTCGCCAACCAGCCCATCGAAGCGGTGGTCAACAGCATCCTCGGCGACATGCTTCACGAGAGCTACACCATTGCCCAAGGGGTAAAGGGCGAAGTGAGTTTCTCCACGTCCCGGCCGGTCAATCCGCAGCAGGCGCTGTCGATTCTGGAGACCCTGCTGTCGTGGACCGACAACGCGATGATTCGCCAGGGCAATCGCTACGTAATCCTTCCGGCCAGCCAGGCGATTGCCGGCAAACTGGTGCCGGAAATGGCCGTGGCCCAGCCCTCTGCCGGGTTGTCGGCGCGGCTGTTCCCGCTGCGCTACATCTCCGCCACCGAGATGCAGAAGCTGCTCAAGCCGTTCGCCCGGGAGAACGCGTTCCTGCTGGTGGACCCTGCGCGCAATGTGCTGAGCCTGGCGGGCACCGCTGAGGAGCTGGGGAACTATCAGCAGACCATCGACACCTTCGACGTCGACTGGCTCAAGGGCATGTCGGTCGGCGTGTTCGGCCTGCAACGGGCCTCGGTCAGCGAGCTGATGCCGGAGCTGCAGAAGCTGTTCGGGCCGGACAGCGGCATGCCGTTGGCGGGGATGGTGCGCTTTCTGCCCATTGAGCGGACCAACTCGGTCGTGGCGTTTTCGTCCCAGCCTGAGTACCTGAACGAAGTGGGCACCTGGATTCGCACCATCGATGAGGGCGGCGGCAACGAGCCGCAGCTGTACGTGTACGACGTGCGCAACATGAAGGCCACTGACCTGGCGAAATACCTCAAGCAGATCTACGGCACGGGCGCGGTACAAGAGGAGAGCGCGGCGAAGGTCGCGCCGGGTTTGCGCACGCGCTCGATGTCATCGTTGACGGGGGGCACGTCTGGCGGTCTGGGTTCAGGTAGTGGATTGAATGGCAGCGCCGGTTTGAACAGCAATGGCCAAGGCGGCATGTCCCAGAACGGGACTCAGAACACGGCGACCTCGGACGACGAGCAGGAGCAAGACGCGGACACCAGCAGCGACAGCGGTTCCGACGACAGCACGTCATCGGCCACTGCCAGCTCGGGCAACGGGCAGAAAGGCTTGGACTCGACCACCCGCATCTCGGCGCAGAAGAGCAGCAACCAGCTGCTGGTGCGCACGCGGCCAGCGCAGTGGAAAGAGATCGAAGCGGCGATCAAACGTCTGGACAATGCGCCGCTGCAAGTGCAGATCGAAACGCGGATCCTCGAGGTCAAGCTGACCGGCGAGCTGGATCAGGGGGTTCAGTGGTACCTCGGTCGCCTGGCCGGCAATTCCACCAGCACAACCGTCGCCAACACTGCCGGCAGTCAGGGTGCGCTGGGGGGAGGCGGTGCCGGGCTGGGTTCAACGGATTCGCTGTTCTATTCCTTCGTCAGCACCAACCTGCAGGTAGCGATTCACGCGCTGGAAACCAACGGCCGCACCCAGGTGCTGTCGGCGCCGTCGCTGGTGGTGATGAATAACGAAAGCGCGCAGATTCAGGTCGGCGACAACATCCCCATCAGCCAGACCACCGTCAACACCGGCACCTCGGACACCACCCTGAGCAGTGTCGAGTACTTGCAGACCGGCGTGATTCTGAACGTCGTCCCGCGCATCAACCCAGGTGGTCTGGTGTACATGGACATTCAGCAGCAGGTCAGCGATGCCGACGACACCGTGACGGTGAACGGCAACCCGCGCATCTCGACGCGCTCGGTGTCGACTCAGGTCGCTGCGCAAAGCGGGCAGACCGTGTTGCTCGGCGGGCTGATCAAGCAGGACAACAGCGAGAGTGTCAGCGCCGTGCCGTACCTGGGCCGGGTGCCCGGGCTGGGCTGGCTGTTCGGCAATCGCAGCAAGTCCAGGGACCGCACCGAGTTGCTGGTGCTGATCACGCCGCGGGTCATCAACAGCAGCAGCCAGGCACGCCAGGTCACCGACGATTATCGTCAGCAGATGCAGTTGTTGAACGGCGCCGGCACGCCACAAGCCCTGCGCTAGACGCTCGCGCAGCTGTAACAAAGTTTTCCAGGGTGCGGGGTGTGAGCGCTAATATGGGCGGGAACGCTTGCGAACGGGCGGCTCGGACGTCCCGTTTTCGCCCACTTCCCACACGGGAGCCATCACCGGCCCCAACACGGAAAACCAACGATGATCTTGAGAGTGACTGGGGTGGTGATGGCGATTTTCGCCATTGCCCTGTTGTACATGGGTGCGCAACTGGTGGCCGCCGGCGGCTCGGCGGCGTACTCGATTATTGCCCTCGCGGTATTGGCTTCGGCGGTGCTGCTGATGCTGAAGAAGCAATCAGCGCTGACGGTGTATGCGCTGCTGATGTGGGGGATTCTGATCTGGATCGTCTACGAGGTCGGCTTCGACAAATGGCAGTGGATTCCGCGCGGCGACCTTTTCGCGCTGCTGGGTCTGTGGCTGGCGCTGCCGTGGGTGGTGCGTCCGCTGTACAAGGCGCAGAACCCGGGCGACACGCGCCGCTTCCATCCGTTTCTGGGTGGCACCGTGGGCGTGATGATACTGATCGTGCTGGCGGTGATGTTCTACGACCCGTACCCGGTGGCCGGCAAGATCGACACCCCGCAGGCGACGCGCAGCACGGGCGAAGCCGCTAACGACTGGGTCGCCTACGGCGGCACCAACGACGGTCAGCGTTTCTCCAGCCTCGACCAGATCAATGCGGGCAACGTGAAGAAGCTCTCGGTGGCGTGGGAATACCACACCGGCGATCTGCGCGATGCCGCCAAAGACGCCGGCGAGTACACCTTCGAAGCCACGCCGCTGAAGGTCAACAACCGGGTCTATGTCTGCACCGCACACAACGAAGTGCACGCGTTGAATCCTGAAACCGGCAAGCTGGACTGGAAGTGGGAACCGGAGAAAAACCGCTCCTACCTGCAGCAGCATCAGACCTGCCGCGGGGTCAGTTACTACGCGTCGGCCGCAACGGCTGCGGCCGATGCCTCGCCGAGCCAGTGCGCCAAACGCATCCTCACCGCCACGACTGACGCGAAGCTGGTAGCCCTCGACGCCGATACCGGCAAGCTGTGCAGCGATTTCGGCAACAACGGCGTGGTCGATCTCAGCGCCAATATGGGCGATATCCGTCCCCACGCGTTGATGCAGACGGCAGCGCCGCTGATCGCCGGTGATCTGGTCATCGTCGGCGGTTCGGTGATGGACAACGGCTACAACGACGGCAACCCGTCGGGGGTGATCCGCGCCTACAACGCCATGACCGGCCAGTTGGTGTGGAATTTCGATCCGGCCAACCCGGCCATGACCCAGCCCATCGCGGCCGACCAGACCTACCCGCAGGACACACCCGTGGCGTGGGGCACCTTGAGCGCCGACATGAAAAACGGCCTGGTGTTTGTGCCGTTCGGCAACGCCTCGCCGGACGAGCTGGGCATCAACCGCGACCCGAACAGCAACACGGAAAAATTCCGCGACACCCTGGTGGCCCTGGACTTGAACACCGGTGCGTTCAAGTGGAAATTCCAGTCGTCGAACAACGACCTGTGGGACCGCGATAACCCCTCGCAGCCGACCCTGATGGACGTGGGCAAAGAGGGCAGCAAGCAACCGGCGCTGATCCTGCCGACCAAAGTGGGCAACATCTTTGTGCTGAACCGGCTGACCGGCGAACCGATTTTTCCGGTCGATCAGGTCAAGGTGTCGACCCAGGGCGGCGTGCCGGGCGAGCATTTCGCGCCGACCCAGCCGGTGTCGAAGATCAACTTCATCCCGGAACCGCTGAGCGAAAAATCGATGTGGGGCCTGACGCCGTTCGATCAGATGTCCTGCCGCACGACCTACAACACGCTGCGCTACGACGGCAATCCATGGACGCCGAGCACCGAGCAGGGGTCGCTGATCTTCCCGGGCAACATCGGGGCGTTCAACTGGGGCTCGGTGGCGGTCGACCCGGATCGGCAGATTCTGATCGCCGCGCCGGTGCGTCTGGCCTACACCTATCACCTGATCAAGCGCACCCCGGAAACCGCCGAGAAACGGCTGTTCACCCAGGACGGCACGCCGTACTGGAACGAGAACTTCAACGGTGACTACGCGATTCGCATCAAGCAGTTCGCCTCGGCGCTGGGCGTGCCGTGCATTGCGCCGCCGTGGGGCCGCATGGTCGGGGTTGACCTGACCACCGGCAACACCGAGTGGATGCGCCGCACCGGCACCACCCAAAACCTCAAGACCAGCTTCCTGCCGGGCCGCTTCCCGATCGGCTTCCCGATGGGCATGGTCGCCCACGGCGGTCCGCTGGTGACGGCGGGCGGCGTGGTGTTCCATGGCGCCACGGCGGACAACTTTATCCGCGCGTACGACATCAACACCGGTGACGTGCTCTGGGAGAAGGAGCTGCCAGCGGGCGGCCAGGCGACGCCTTCGACTTACATGGGCAGCGACGGCAAGCAGTACGTCGTCATCTCGGCCGGCGGGCACGGCTCGCTCGGTACCACGTTGGGCGACAGCGTGATTGCGTTTCGTCTGGATTGATTGACTGACGTGTGAAAAGGCCGTGACGCAGTGGTGCGTCACGGCCTTTTTTTGTGATGGCATCCCGCAAATTCGAGTGTGCTCACACCGGCGTCTTCCCGGCTGAAGCCGGTCCTACAAAACTAATATTCAGCAGCATCCCCTTCAGCCCTAAAAAACGATGTCCCGGTAGAACGCTTTCAGCGTATCAACGAACTCTTCGGACAATTTTGTCCGCGTCTGGGCCGGGGCCCACATGACGTAGGTGGGGAAGAGGATCTGCGGCACGAACGGGCGGATCACGATATCGCGATGGCGATAATCACGGGCCACCAGCGGGTGGGCGAGGGTGATGCCCATGCCCAGTGCCACCATCTCGCAATTGATCGCGCTGTACTGCGCCTCCACGGTCATGACCCGTTCCACGCCCGCCTGCTCGAACAGGCCATCGACCAGCGCACGGGTGCCGTCGCCGTGGCAGAGCGAAACAAAGGTCTCTCCCTCCAGGTCGGTAAAGGTGATCTCTTTCCGGCTCGCCAATGGATGAGCCGCCGGCAGCACGCACACCGCCGCCACTTCGCTCAGCAACTCGATCTGCTGACTGTCGACATCGCCGGGGTGCACCACAATCCCCACGTCGCAGAACTGCGACTTCACCCATTGCTCGACGGTGGGCGAGGAGTTCACGTGCAGGGAAACCGTCAGTTCCGGTCGCGACTCGGTAAACGCCTTCAGCACCCGGGGAATCATGCTCAGCCCGGTCGAAGGCACCGCCGCCACCCGCAAGCGCCCCGTGCCCAGGTTACGGATGTTTTTGGCCGACAGCTTGAGGCTGTCCAGCCCGACGTAGGCCCGCTCGACCTCTTGAAAAAACGCCTGACCCTCCTGGGTCGGAATCAGTCTGACGCCCGCCCGCTTGAACAGGGTCAGCCCGGTGCTCAGTTCCAGTTGGGCAATCAGCCGGCTGATGTTGGGTTGCGAGGTAAACAGCACCTCCGCCGCAGCGGTCATGGAACCCAGGCGCATGACGCTGCGGAAGGCTTCGATCTGTCTCAGGTTCATGGCGCGCTCCATATCAAATATGAATAACTAAGGCGGATATCCGTATTTGACCATATGGAGGGGCCGTCGCAATACTCGAACCAGCCACCCATAGCGCACATGAAGATGCGCCACCCCGCGATGGATTCGCCGGGAGCATGCACGCTGCATGCACGCTGCATGCACGGCCTCGGTTCACGCCGAAGCGACTGACGCATTGTTCGATCTGCCCCACGCACTTCGGAGATAGTCTGTGAATAGCCTTGACCTTCCCTCAGCAGCACGACCGTTTCGTCCCTTCCATCGCAATGCCGTGGCTATTGCCCTGACGCTCGCAGCAATCAGCAGCACGCCGGCCTTCGCCGAGACCACGCTGTACGTGGCCGGGGTCGGCGGTTCCACCGAGCAGATGTACAAAAACCGCGTCATCCCGGCCTTCGAAAAACAGCACAACGTCAAAGTCGTCTACGTGGCCGGCAACTCCACGGAGACCCTGGCCAAGCTGCAGGCGCAGAAAGGCCGTCAGCAGATCAACGTCGCGATGATGGACGACGGCCCGATGTACCAGGCGTTGCAGATGGGCCTGTGCGAAAAGCTCAGCGACGCGCCGGTCTACAAGGACCTTTATCCGCTGGCCCGGCTGAGCCCTGAAGCCACGGGGATTGGCGTGGTAGCCACCGGTATCGGCTACAACGAAGACGCGTTCAAGAAGCGCGGCTGGGCGGCACCGGATTCCTGGGAAAACCTCACCGACCCGCGTTTCAAGCAACTGCTCGGCATGCCGCCGGTGACCAACACCTACGGCCTGCACACGCTGGTGGAAATGGCCCGTCTGAGGGGCGGCGGCGAGAAAAACATCGACCCCGGCTTCAAGGCGCTCAAGGATGAAATCGGCCCCAATGTGCTGGCGTGGGTGTCGGCGCCGGGCGAGATGGACGGCATGATGCAGAACGGCGACATCGTCATGGCGGTGTACGGCAGCGGTCGGGCCGTGGCGTTGCAGGGCACCGGCTTCCCGCTGAAATTCATCTACCCGAAGGAAGGCGGCATCGCACTGCAGGTCGCCGCGTGCAGCGTGACCCCCAACGCGCAATCCGAACTGGCCCAGGCGTTCATTCAGTACGTGCTGTCACCTGAAGTGCAGGAAATTCAGGCGCGGGAGAATGGTTTTGCGCCGGTGAACCAGACCGTCAAGCTGCCGGACGACGTCGCCGCGCGCATGCCGTACGGGCCGGAGAAGGTTAACGCGCTGATCAAGGTCGATTGGGAAACCATCAACCAGCAGCGCAGCGAGTGGACCACGCGCTGGAACCGCACCGTCGAGCGATAGCGGTCGATCTACCGATCCCTTTCGCTGATCGACAGTCGCTGATCGACGTAAGCGCCGATCTTCCCCAGCACCCTTCTGGAGACGCAGGTTCGCCTGCGTGGCACGCCCATGGCATTTCTCACCCTTGAAGGCATCGTCAAGACCTACGGCACGTTCAGGGCCATTGACGGTTTGAACCTAGAAGTCCGGCATGGCGAGTTCATCGCCTTGCTCGGCCCGTCCGGGTGCGGCAAGACCACCACGCTGCAATCCATCGCAGGCTTCGTGCAGCCCACCGAAGGTCGCATTGTCCTCGACGGCCGCGACATCACCCACGTGCGCCCCGAGCAGCGCGGGCTGGGCATCGTCTTTCAGAGTTATGCGCTGTTTCCGCACATGACCGTGGCGCAGAACATCAGCTTTGGCCTGGAAATGCGCGGCGTGCCCAGGGCCGAGCGCGGCAAGCGCGTCGACGAAGCGCTGGATCTGGTGCGCCTCGCGGGCCTCGGTGAGCGTTACCCGAAAGCCTTGTCGGGCGGTCAGCGCCAGCGGGTGGCGATTGCCCGCGCCCTGGCGATCCGTCCGAACCTGCTGCTGCTCGACGAGCCGATGTCCAACCTCGACGCCAAGCTGCGCGAAGAGATGCACATCGAACTGCGGGCGATTCAGCGCGAGCTGGGCATCACCACCATTCTGGTGACCCACGATCAGGTCGAAGCGATGACCATGAGCGACCGCATTGCGGTGATGCAGAAGGGCCGCATCGTGCAGATCGACACGCCTTTCGAAGCCTACGAGCGGCCGCATTCGCCCTTCGCGTCGGCATTCCTCGGCAAGACCAACGCCTTCGCCGGCGCCGTGCAATTGCGCAACGACCGTTGCTGTCACGTGCAGGTCCACGACACGCTGATGCACGTGCCCCACGAAGACCGCACGCTGGGGAATGACGTCAACGTCTACATCCGCCCGGAGAAAATCCGTCTGGTGGCGCTGGGCAGCGGGCGGTTTTCCGGGCGCGTCCGGCTGCGGGTGTTCCTCGGCAATCTGTGGCTGATGGCGGTGGAAAGTCGCCTGGGCCTGGTGCACATGACCCTGCCAAACCTCGGCATGCCGCCGCCGGAGGAGGGCAGTGAGGTCGGGCTGGATTGGTCGGATGACGACCTGCGCCTGCTGGACCGGGAGGTCACCCATGGCCAGGTATGACGCCGAACGGGTGGGCGTGGCGCCGTGGTTGCTGAGCGGGCCGGCATTGCTGGTGTTCATCGCGCTGTTGCTGGCGCCCTTGCTGCTGACCGCCGTGCTGTCGTTGAACCTGTTCAGCGACACCGACGGCGTGGTGCCGAGCTACAGCCTTGGCAATTACCTGGAAGTATTCAAGGACGATTACTTCCACGAGATCTTCCTGCGCACCGGCGGCATGGCCCTGGCAGTCACGGTGTTGTGCGTGCTGTTGGGCATTCCGGAAACCATCATCATTGCGCGCATGGCGCCGCGCTTGCGTTCGCTGTTCCTGCTGGTGGTGTTGGGGCCGCTGCTGATCTCCGTGGTGGTGCGGACCCTGGGCTGGGCAATCCTGCTGGGCAACAACGGCCTGATCAATGATGCCCTGCAAGCGCTGGGAATCACTGACCAACCGGTGAAAATGCTGTTTACCCAAGTCGGCGTGGTCATTGCCCTGACCCACGTGCTGGTGCCGTTCATGGTCATTGCGGTCTGGGCCACCCTGCAACGGCTGGACCTTCAAGTGGAGTGGGCAGGCCTGTCCCTCGGCGCGTCGCGACTGACGGTGTTCCGCCGGATCATCCTGCCGCAGATCATGCCCGGCGTGCTGTCCGGCTCGATCATCGTCTTCGCCCTGGCCGCGTCGGCCTTCGCCACCCCGGCGATCATCGGCGGCCGACGCCTGAAAGTGGTCGCCACGGCGGCCTACGACGAGTTCCTCGGCACCCTCAACTGGCCCCTCGGCGCGGCCATCGCGATGCTTCTGCTGCTGGCGAATCTGATCATCATTCTGGGTTGCAGCAAACTGGCCGAGCGCCGGTTCAAGCAAGTCTTCGAGTAGCCGACCATGCACAAGAACGGATTTTTCTCGCTGCTGTTCCATGCCTTGTTCGTCACGTTCATCGTCGCGCCGCTGGTGGTGGTGATGGCCATGGCGTTCACCAGCAAGGGCTACCTGTCGCTGCCCACCGAAGGCCTGTCGCTGCGCTGGTTTCGGGCGCTGGCGGACAACCAGGACATGCTCGACGCCTTCGCGCTGTCGATCAAACTCGGCCTGGCGTCGGCGACCATTGCCGCCCTGCTGGCGATACCGGCGGCACTGGCCATCAGCCGTTATGACTTTCCCGGCCGGGGCGCGGTAACCGGGTTTCTGCTGTCGCCGCTGATGATCCCCTCGGTGGTGCTCGGCATCGCGTTCCTGCGCTTCTTTTCCCTGGCGCAGATCGGCGGCTCGTTCTGGGCGCTGACCCTCACCCACGTGATTGTCGTGCTGCCCTATGCGCTGCGCCTGACGCTGGCCTCGACCATCGGCCTTGAGCGGGACATCGAGCACGCCGCGCTGTCCCTCGGTGCCAGCCGCTGGACGGCGTTTTACCGGGTGGTGCTGCCGCGGATTCGCACCGGTGTGGTCGGCGGCTGGATGCTCGCGTTCATCCAGAGCTTCGACGAACTGACCATGACTGTGTTCGTCGCCACCCCCGGTACCACGACGCTGCCGGTGGCGATGTACAACCAGATTTCCCAGACCATCAACCCGTTGATCACGGCGGTGTCGACGGTGCTGATCGTCGGCACCTTGCTGCTGATGCTGATATTGGACCGAATGGTCGGACTGGACCGGGTCTTGATTGGAGAAGGCAAATGAGTCAGGGCACACAGAGCGTCATTCACTCGGACGTGATCGTCATCGGCGGCGGGCTGGTGGGGACGGCAGTCGCTTACGGCCTGGCCCGCAGCTGCGCCGACACCGTGGTGCTGGACCAGGGCGACGATGCGTTTCGCGCCTCACGGGGCAATTTCGGTTTGGTCTGGGTTCAGGGCAAGGGCCACGATTTGCCGGACTACTCGCGCTGGACGCGTTCCTCGGCGAGCCGCTGGCCGGACTTCGCCCGGGCGCTGATGGCCGACAGCGGGGTGGACGTGCAGCTCCGTCAGCCCGGTGGCTTCCACATGTGTTTCAGCGACGAGGAGCTGATCGAGCGGCAATCGCGTCTGCAAACCCTGCAGGACGCCCTCGGCGACTATCCCTTTCAGATGCTCGACGCCGCCGACCTCAAGGCGCGCTTGCCCTTGATCGGCCCGTCCGTGGTGGGCGCCAGTTACACGCCCCAGGACGGTCACGTCAATCCGCTGAAACTGCTGCGCGCATTGCACACCTCGGCCCAGGCCAAAGGCGCGCGGTTTTACGGCGGCATTCAGGTGGATTGCATCGACGGTGCCACCGGTGAGTATTGCGTCACCGCCGGCACTCAACGCTTCATCGCGCCACGGGTGGTGCTGGCGGCCGGGCTGGGCAATCCGGGGCTGGCCCGCCAAGTGGGGCTGCATGCGCCAGTGGCGCCGAACCGCGGCCAGGTGCTGGTCAGCGAGCGGGTCCGGCCGTTTCTTGATCACCCGACGGTCCACGTTCGGCAGACCGACGAAGGCACCGTGCAACTGGGCGACTCAATGGAAGAGGTGGGGTTCGACGACAGCACCTCCACCCACGTGCTTGAAGCCATCGCCCGGCGCGGTGTCGCGACCTTTCCATTGCTGCGTGAGGTGCGGCTGATTCGGGCCTGGGCGGCGCTGCGCGTCCTGAGCCCCGATGGATTTCCCATTTATCAGCAATCGGCCAGCCACCCGGGCGCCTTCGTGGTGACCTGCCACAGTGGCGTGACCCTGGCCGCCGCCCACGCCCTGCGCATCGCGCCGTGGGTGATGGGCGGTGCCATGCCTGACGAGCTCGGCGCATTCGCCGGCGAGCGTTTCCTGACTGACAAGGTGTTTTCCCATGCGCACTGATCCGCTGTTTCAACCGGTCATGAGTGAAGTCAGGTCGACGCGGACTGTCCGCCTCAGCTTCAACGATCAAACCCTCGAGGTGCCAGCGGGCATCAGCGTGGCAGCGGCACTGCTGATGTCCGGGATCAACCGTTTTCGCGCGACGCCGGTGAGCGAATCGCCTCGGGCGCCGTATTGCATGATGGGCGTGTGCTTCGAGTGCCTGGTGGACATCGACGGCGTGCCCAACCGCCAGAGCTGCCTGATCGAAGTGGCGGACGGCATGCGCATCCGCTCCCAGGAAGGCGCGCGGGACCTGATTTTCCAGCCCTGCGATGTGCAGACCGTCGGGGTGCAGTCATGAATGATCTTTTTGGCGGCGTCGTCGACGCTGTGGACGTGGTCGTCGTCGGCGCAGGTGCCGCCGGCATGGCAGGCGCCGTGGCCCTGGCCGGGTTCGGTTTGCAGGTGGTGTTGCTGGACGAGCAGGGCAGTCCGGGCGGGCAGATTTATCGCGGCATCACCCTCGCGCCGCTGTCGCGAAGGGATCTCCTCGGCGCGGATTATGCCCATGGCAACTTGTTGGCCCAGGCCCTGGCGTCGTCATCGGTGCGTTATGAAAAAGGCGCGGCGGTCTGGCAGGTGATTCGGGATCATCAGGTCAGCTACCTGCGCGACGGACGCTTGCACACGCTTCAGGCCAAGGCCGTGTTGCTTGCCACTGGCGCCATGGAACGGCCGTTTCCCATTCCGGGCTGGACCTTGCCCGGTGTCATGAGCGCAGGCGCCGCGCAGATTCTGCTAAAGAGTGCCGGTCTTGCGCCGACCGAGCCGGTGGTGCTGGCCGGCTGTGGCCCGCTGCTGTACCTGCTCGGCTGGCAATACCTGCGCGCGGGCGTGCCGATCAAGGCCTTGGTTGATACCACGCGGCCGGAAGATTACTGGCGGGCGCGGCGTCATCTGTTCGCGGCGCTGCGCGCCTGGCCGTATTTGCGCAAGGGGCTGGAATTGATGCGCAGCCTGCGCAGCGCCCGCATCCCGCACCATACGGGCGCCGAGCAACTGGCGATTGAGGGTGACGACGCCGCCACCGCATTGACCTTCACCGTGGCCGGCAAGGCTCAGCGGATCGACGCGCGTTGCGTGCTGTTGCATCAGGGCGTAGTCCCGAACATCCAATTCAGTCAGTCGTTGCGCGCACGCCATGTCTGGGACGTCGATCAGTTGTGCTTCAGCCCGGTGGTCGACCCGTGGGGTGAGCTGGACGTGCCGGGGATGTTTGTCGCCGGTGACGGCGCCGGCATTGGCGGTGCCCAGGCCGCGGCCCTGCAGGGTGAGTTGGCGGCGCTGGGCATCGCGCAACAATTGGGCAGGTTCGATACAGGTCAGCGTGATGAACGGGCAGGGCCGCTGCGTGAAAAGCTCGCGTTAAACCTGCGCATTCGGCCGTTTCTTGATGCGCTCTATCAGCCGAAGGAAGCGAACCGCATCCCCGCCGATGAGGTCATCGTCTGCCGCTGCGAGGAAGTCACGGCGGGGGACCTGCGCAAATTCGTCGCCCTGGGCTGCGCCGGCCCCAATCAGGCCAAATCCTTCGGCCGCTGTGGCATGGGGCCTTGTCAGGGCCGGATGTGCGGGCTGACCGTCACTGAGGTGATCGCCAAGGCCCGCGGCGTGTCGGCGGCGGAAGTCGGCTACTACCGCATTCGCCCGCCGATCAAGCCCATCACCCTGGGAGAGCTGGCCGGTGAGTGAGGCGCGGGCAAGGCACAGCGACGTGCTGGTGATAGGCGGCGGCATTCACGGTCTGAGCACTGCGCTGCACCTGGCTCAGCGCGGCGTCGAGGTCACAGTGCTGGAGGCTGACTACTGCGGTCGGCATGCCTCCGGGGTCAACGCCGGCGGGGTGCGCACCCTCGGCCGTCACGATGCGGAAATCCCCCTGGCGCTGTCGTCCCGCGCTCTCTGGCATGACCTGGCGCAGACACTGGGGGATGACGGCGGTTTCGTGCCCAGTGGCCAGCTCAAACTCGCGGAAACCGCCGCCGAACTCGATGAATGCCGACGGCGGGTCGAACACTTGCAGCGCCTGGGTTTCACCCATGAAGTGCTGATCGACGCTCAACAGGTGTTCGAGATCATTCCTACGGTTGCCCGGCATGTGGTGGGCGGCATCTGGGTCAAGGATGACGGCTATGCCATTCCCTACAGAACGGTGACGAGCTTTCGGCTGGCGGCGGAAAAGCTCGGGGTGAAGGTGCTTGAAATGACACCGGCCCAACGCATCGAGCAACGCGGCAGTGAGTGGCAAGTCACCACGCCCGCCGGGGTGTTCAGCGCCGGGCATCTGGTGATCACCGCCGGGGCCTGGGCGCGGGAGCTGGCCGAACAAGTCGGCGAATCGGTGCCGGCCCATCCCGAAGGCTTGATGCTGATGGTGACTCACCGCGTCGCGCCGTTTTGCGCGCCGGTGCTGGGGGCAACCGGTCGCTCGCTGTCATTCAAGCAGTTCGCCAATGGCACGGTGGTGATCGGCGGCAAACTGATTGGCAGCGTGGATTTCCCGGCGCGCCACGGCGAAGTGGACCTGGCCCGGCTTGGCATCAGCGCGAGGACCGTCACCGACCTGTTTCCCCATCTCAAGCACCTGGGCGTCAATCGCGTCTGGGCCGGCGTCGAAGCGTTTACCGCGGATGATTTGCCGGTGATTGGCGCGAGCCGCAAGGCCAGTAATCTCAGTTATTCCTTCGGCTTCTGCGGCAGCGGCTTCCAGATGGGCCCCGGCACCGGCAAGCGCCTGGCGCAGCAGATCCTCGGCGAGCATTCGGACATTTCGCTGGAGGCGTTCGACATCGGCCGGTTTGATGACGCCCGTTGTAAAACGCCTCAGTTCGATATTTCAAGCGGCGCCCATTTAGTCGTTCGATAAACCCTTAACACCCTCCCTCCCATAAGGAGTTCACATGCTGGAAATCAATCGCATCGAAACCAACCAACGCATGAGCCGCGTCGTGCAGTGCAACGGCTTTACCTTCCTCGGCGGCCAGACCGCAACGGATCGCACCCTCGACATCAAAGGGCAGACCGCGCAAGTGCTGGAGAAGATCGACAACTACCTGGCCAAGGCCGGCCTCGATAAAACGCGGATTCTTACCGCGCAGGTCTGGCTGTCGGACATCGCGGCGAATTTCGCCGGCATGAATGAAGTCTGGGACGCCTGGGCGCCGGAAGGGCACGCACCCGCGCGGGCTACCGTGGAATCACGCCTGGCAGCGCCGGATTTGCTGGTCGAAATCACAGTGGTGGCGGCGGGCTGAGTCAGCCGGCTGTGTGAATGCGCGGCGCCGGGCGGGGTCTATCCCTCACCCGGCGTTGTCGCTCAAGGGCGGACAGACGCTTCGGCGGAGTTGGTCACCAGGTGATTCTGGGTCGCGCGGCGCTGCTGGGTAATCAGCACCTGGGGCACCGATGAACAGCGGTATTTGATGCCCTTTCTGGTCGGCATCACGGCAACGCTTTCCATGCATTCTGCGCGGGTCGAATACGCCGTCGGCTGGCTCTCGTCCAGACATCCTTCCCCACCGGAACACATAGTCATTACAACCACAAAGATGCTCTTCATTGCTCTCATTCCTTTTTGGCAAATCACGGCGCGGGACAGCGGGTGTGCGGCGATTTTGAGGGGAGGTGATGGCTTATGGCAATGCGGCGGAGATGCATTTCGTCGGGAATATGACGCTTTTCAGCGTCGTGTTGATTTAGGTGTCGTTTGGCAGTCGGTAATTTGACGCCATCCTTTTAAAGGGGGTTTGCTTTACTCAAGTCTGGCGTCAATTCAATGCGCTGGCGTGGGTCTCCAGAACCGTTTTAGAGACCGGAATCTGGCTCGGACTCAATAACGCGCAACCAGTCCCAGCGTGCCTGATAGTCCTGCGCCTTTTTTCGGAACTGCGCCGGTTGCGGGAAGTTCGGGTTCATACGCAAAACCCCCGGTTCGAGCTCATCCAGGCCATGGGGCGCGTAGAGCTCGCCCGTGTCGATGTGCAGTCCGACGCAGGTCGAGCAGATGAGGAAGCGGTCAATGCCTTCTTTCGCGGACTGGAGCGGCGGGTAGTCATAGCCAAACCGATCTGCGAACCACAGGTGCACGCGCGCCTGATTGCGCAGCTCCACTTTGACGTCCAAGTCCTCAAAGAGCGCCTGCGCCGCCACAATGACGCGGTTCTCTGCCTCCCATGAGAGGTCCTCATCGAAATAGAACACGTCGTAATCATTCACGCCCCATTCGGCGGGACGGTTGGATAGCCGATTCCAGACCGCCTGAAACAGGCAGCCTGCGGTGAGCAGGGTCTGGTTGAGCCCCAGGGATGGAAGTCGCTCGACAAGTTGAGCGTTAACCGGGTTGGACAAGGCCAGATCGATGAGGGTGGAGGCGGTCAGTGTCATGTGGACTTCCTGGGTGGGGCAGCTTTGGCAGCGAGCTCTGTTTGAAAAAAAACCGATCAGGACGGGTCTGCGCGGGTGAATCTACCGCCGCTGTTTGCCTGCTCAAGCAGCGGCAGAACATCCTCCAATGCATCCACGGTAGTGACGGGCGCCGCTTCCGACTGCGGCCAGGGGTGAAACCCGCTTAACCACACTGCCTTCATGCCAGCGGATTCAGCGCCTTTGACGTCGTTGATCGGATGATCGCCCACGTACATGCATTCGCCTGCATCGAGCCCCAGCAGTTGAGCCGCCTGCAGAAAAATCCGCGGATCGGGTTT
Source organism: Pseudomonas sp. HP_12 (assembly GCF_055283955.1). Classification (NCBI taxonomy): domain Bacteria; kingdom Pseudomonadati; phylum Pseudomonadota; class Gammaproteobacteria; order Pseudomonadales; family Pseudomonadaceae; genus Pseudomonas; species Pseudomonas sp. HP_12. The sequence goes on along the minus strand of NZ_JBTOQG010000001.1, from coordinate 305,286 downwards.
TCGCCAGCCTGCTGCCTCGGAGCTCACCAGATGCGTGACGTGCCGTGCAAAGGGGAGGCGAGCGACTGTGCGCTCGCGTGATCGCTGGGTGCCGTTGGAAATGATACCGACGGTGATGCCGTGTCCCAGCAGCGTGTCTATCAGCGTCCGAGCGCCCGGCATCTCGACGGTTTGCGCCGGGAACAGCTCGACCCAGTGCGCTGCCAGCTCTGCCACGTCCACCGGTAGCCGCCATTGCAGGCGTTCAACCAGCGCTGATGCGACAGCCATTCTGATAGTGGGGTGAGGACTGTCCGCTGATAGATAACCGCCGTTGTCCTGAGCTGCAATCAGGTCGGCGATCAGCGCAAGATCATGGCTGCCAAGGTGCGATGCATACTCGCGCACAAACACTTCCGCGTAGGCATCGATGCTTTGCCGGCGATGGACCAGCGTGTTGTCGAGGTCGAACAAAACGGCGCGGATGTGCATGGGTGGTTCAACTCAAAATGTTGTCTTCAAAGGGTCTGATTTATTTGATCTTGAACACCACTGGCGGCGCTGGCATCCCTCATATGAGTAAATTAGCCTGCTTTTTCAGTACATCCTATGGGGAGTCTAAGATGCTCATCGTCTTCAGTGGTTTGCCCGGCACCGGTAAGACAACCCTCGCCAAGGGTCTGGCCGCGACGCTGGGTGCCGTCTATGTGCGCATCGATACGATTGAACAAGCCCTTCGTGATTCGCCGGAATTTGCGCGGGATGTGGGCCGCACGGGTTATCAGATCGCCTACGAGTTGGCGGCCAGCAACCTTGGTTTGGGCAGCACGGTGGTTGTCGACTGTGTGAATCCCGTGATGGAGAGCCGGAGAGCGTGGACCGACGTATCCTCTCGCTCTGGCGCGCCACTGATGAATGTTCAGGTCATCTGTTCCGACATGACGGAGCATCGGCGCAGGGTGGAGACCCGGCAGGTCGATATCCTGGGGCTGACGCCTCCTACCTGGCAATCCGTTATGAACCATGAGTATGAGCCTTGGGACAAATCACCCTTCACCGTAGACACCGCACTTGATTCCCCGGCAGAGGCATTGGCAGCGATCGTCGAGCATATTTCAGTATATGAATCCAAAGGCACCTGAATTGAAAAAAGGGGCCTCAACCAAACCGCTCAACCATGAACTCGATAAAGCTGCGGCCTTGGTCTAGGCCTGGCGGTCAGGCAGATGCAGCAGGTTCAACGGATGAGGTGATCAATTACCGTGAAGTCGCCGAGCCGGTCACGCGACAGTCATAAACCAGACGGAAGGCAGGGGGGGGTGACTCAAGTTGTGACGCGCTGGGCAGATAACCGTGATGTCAGTTACATACGCAACATTGTTCAAGGATCGAACCCATGACCCAGCGTCAATCCAGCCCCATTTCCGTTCTCCGCTCTCGGCGCTTTCTCGGGTTCACCCTCGTTCCGGTCGTGCCCGCCGTCGCCTGGATACTGTTCCAGTCGACCTCTCTCCCTAACCTCATCGCGTGCGCGGCACTGGTTCTGGTCGGCCTCGGCGCGGGGGTGTGGAGTGCTGTTTCCCAACGTGACGTGGTGCTGCGAGCCACTGCCCGAGCACAAGCGGATCAGTCAGAGGCAGACGCGGCGAGCAACGGCATGACCTCGCGGGTACAACTCGATGAGGTATTGCTGGGCGCCATGCCGATCTGGGCCCGGCAAGTGGAAAGCTCTCGGTATCAGACCGAAGAAGCGATTGTGAATCTGACCAATCGCTTCATCGGAATCGCAGCGCGGTTGCAGGAAACGGTTCAGGCTTCCCAGCGCGCGGCCGGCGAACTCGACGGGCAAACCGCGGACGGGGCGCTCGAAGTGCTGTCCCTCAGCGAAAGCGATTTAAGCCAGGTGATCAACTCGCTCAAGGCCGCTCAAACCAGCCGTGACCAGACCCTGGCCCAGGTGCGCGGTCTCACCGCGTATACCGGCGAACTGCGCACCATGGCCGCCGACGTGGCGGCGATTGCCGCGCAGACCAACCTGCTGGCACTCAACGCCGCCATTGAAGCGGCCCGTGCGGGTGAAGCCGGTCGCGGCTTTGCCGTGGTGGCCGACGCGGTACGCAGCCTGTCGAGCAAATCCAGCGAGACCGGCCAGCAGATGTCGGCCAAGGTCGACATCATCAATAACGGCATCACCCAATTGGTGCACGCCGCCTCCAGCAGCGCCGATCAGGACAGTCAATCGGTGGCCGCGTCAGAGAACAGTATTCAAGTCGTGCTCGAGCGTTTTCATAACATCACTCGCCGCCTGGCCGAATCCGCGGACCTGCTCAAGCAGGAAAGCCGGGGCATTGGTGACGAGATGACCGAGGTGCTGGTCGACCTGCAATTCCAGGACCGTGTGAGCCAGATCCTCAGCCATGTGCGGGACAACATGGACGACTTGCATGGCCACCTGCTCCAGGCCAGCGAGGCCCCGGAGCAGGCGACGTCCATCGATGCCCGCCAGTGGTTGGCGCGCATGGACGCCACTTACGCCACTGACGAGCAGCGGCGCACCCATCGTGGCGAGACGCCTGTGCAGCAGAACTCTCAAGACATCACCTTCTTTTAGGAGCCCCTCATGGCGAAGAATGTATTAGTGGTCGACGACTCCAGCAGCGTGCGGCAAGTGGTAGGCATTGCCTTGAAAAGCGCCGGTTACGACGTGATCGAGGCGTGCGACGGCAAGGATGCGCTGGGCAAGCTCACCGGGCAGAAAGTGCACCTGATCATCAGCGACGTGAACATGCCCAACATGGACGGCATCACCTTCGTCAAGGAGGTCAAGAAGCTGGCCAGCTACAAGTTCACCCCGATCATCATGCTGACCACCGAATCCCAGGAGTCGAAGAAGGCCGAGGGCCAGGCGGCGGGTGCCAAGGCGTGGGTGGTCAAGCCGTTCCAGCCCGCGCAGATGCTGGCAGCGGTGTCGAAACTCATCCTGCCCTGAATCCTTGCGCGAGGGAGTCTGCGATGCCCATCACCATCGAAACACTCGACGACAGCACCTGCGTCAGCATTGACGGCGAGCTTACGATCTACTCCGTCGCCGAACTGGCGGGCGCGCTATTGCCGCAGATGGGTGGGGCGCCACGCCTGAAGCTCGACCTCTCGCAGGTCATCGAAATGGATGGAGCGGGGCTGCAGTTGCTCGCGGTCATCCAGCGTGAAGCCGACAACGCCGGCACCGCGTTAAGCGTCACCGGCCAGAGCGTGGCGGTCACGCAGGCCCTTGAGCTGTGTCGCAAAGCGGCCTCATAGCCAGCGCCCGCCACGCCAGTCTCAGCCACGTTCATTGCACGTTCATTGATAGACAAGGAAGGTCCAGGTGAGCATCAATCTCGACCAGGCATTGCAGACATTCATTGTTGAGGCGCACGAGCTGCTGCAGGTGATGGAGCAATCCCTGCTGCAACTGGAAACCGAGCCCGCTGACCAGGATGCCATCGGCGCGATTTTTCGTGCCGCGCACACCATCAAGGGTTCCGCCGGTCTGTTCGGCCTGAACCCCGTCGTCAGCTTCACGCACATCGTCGAGGACGTACTCGACCGTCTGCGCGACGGCAGTGTGGCAGTCGACACCGGGCTGATCGCGGTGCTGCTCAAGTGCGGCGATCATATGCTGGAGTTGATCAATGTCGTCGCCAGCCGTGGCGAAACGCTCCAGCCTGCGGCCCTGGAGCGTGAAGCGGCATTGCGCGAGGCGTTGAGCACCTATCAGGCCCCGCACAGTACTCCCGACACCGGCGTTCAAAACACCGAAACCGGCTCTGCCGACACGTCAGCCGAGGTGCTCTGGCATATTTCCCTGCGCTTCGGTGTGGACGTGTTTCGCAATGGAATGGACCCGCTGTCGTTCCTGCGCTACCTGGAAACCTTGGGGCAGATCACGCAGGTCACGACCCTCACCGACAGCATTCCGGCACTGGACAGCTGGGACCCGGAAAGCTGCTACTTGGGATTCGAGATCGAGCTGCGCTCAACGGCCAGCCACGCCACCCTCAACGAAGTCTTCGACTTTGTGCGTGACGACTGTGAAGTGCGCATCGAGGCCGTCGACCAAACGTCAGACGATGCGGTGTCCACCGGCAGCGAACTGGTTGCCCAGGCGGAGCAGGGCCCATTGACGGCGTCGGTGCAGCGGCTACCGGCGGCCAGTGAGCCGAAAACCCGGGACGGCAACTACGTGCGCGTCAATGCGGACAAGCTTGACGAGCTGATTAACCTGGTCGGCGAACTGGTGATCGCGAGCGCCGGTGCCAGCCTGTTGGCACGTAACTGTCAGAACGACCCGCTGCAAGAGGCGACCTCGACGGTATCAGGACTGGTGGAGGAGATTCTTGATGGCGCACTGCACCTGCGCATGATCCCCATCGGCGACACGTTCAACCGCTTCCGCCGCGTGGTGCGCGACATCAGCCAGGAGCTGGGCAAGGACATCGAGTTGACCATCAGCGGTGCAGAAACCGAACTGGACAAGACCGTCGTCGAGAAAATCGGCGACCCATTGATGCACCTGCTGCGCAACGCCATGGACCACGGCATCGAAAGCGCCGATGCCCGGCGCGCTGCCGGCAAGGCGGGGAAGGGCCATCTGAGCCTCAACGCCTACCACGACTCGGGCAGCATCGTCATCGAAATCGCCGACGACGGCAACGGACTCAACCGCGAACGGATCCTGGAGAAAGCTCAAGAGCGCGGTTTGGTGGCCAGCGGCGCGGTGCTTTCTGATCAGGAGATCTACAACCTGATTTTTGAACCGGGATTCTCGACCGCCGAGGCGGTGACCAATCTGTCGGGCCGTGGCGTCGGCATGGATGTGGTCAAGCGCAACATCACGCTGCTGCGCGGCACTGTCGATCTGGACAGTCGCCCGGGCGAAGGCACCGTGGTGCGCATTCGCTTGCCGCTGACCCTGGCGATCATCAACGGTTTTCTGGTCGGCATCGATACATCCACCTACGTGATTCCGCTGGACATGGTTCAGGAATGCATCGAACTGGACGAACACCAGCGCCAGTCGAGCCGCGACCAGGGTTACCTGGATTTGCGTGGCGAGGTGTTGCCGCTGGTGGACCTGCGCGAGCACTTCAGCCACGAAGGCAGCGCCGGCCGACGCCAGAATGTGGTGGTAGTCCGCTACGCCGAGCACAAGGCCGGGCTGGTCGTTGACGACCTGCTCGGTGAGTTCCAGACCGTGATCAAACCGTTGGGCAAGTTGTTTGGCGCACTGCGCGGCATCAGCGGCTCCACCATATTGGGCAGTGGCGCGGTGGCCCTGATCCTCGACATACCGGCCTTGCTCAACCAAATCGTACAACTGGAAGCCCGCACGACTCAGGCGGCTTATTCGCCAACCGTCGTCGCCCGCTGACGTATTCGCAACACCCTGGAGGCTCCACGATGAAATGGTTTTACGATCTCAAAATATCCACCAAGTTGATCAGCTCCTTCCTGGTGGTCCTGGCACTCACCGCGGCGATGGGCGTCTTTGCCATTCATCAGCTGGGGGCCGTGAACCAGGCGGCCCAGGACATCCGGGGTAACTGGATGCCTTCCATGCGTGCAGCGGCAGGCATGCGTTTTTTTGCCGCCAACTATCGCTTGAAAGAGTACCGCTCCATAACGACCGACGTCGCTGAAGAGAAGGCTCAGGCTGAGCGGGAAGCCGCCGAGTCCCGCCAGCAGTTCGAAACCCGCGTGGGCACCTATGAGCAGTTGCTGTCGAACGACGAAGATCGTCAGCTTCTGGCCGCTGCGAAAAGCGCATGGGCCGCCTACCTGGCAACCAGCAATCAGGTGCTTGAACTGTCCCGGCAGAACCAGGAAGACCGGGCACGCGTCTTGCTGAGGGGCGAGTCCAAAACGCGCTTTGATGATGTGACCAACCGCCTGCAAAAAATGGTCGAGCTCAATGACGGCGGCGCAACGGCTGCCGGTGACAAGGGCTCGGCGCTGTATGAAAGCGCGCGCCTTGCGATCATCGTGGCGCTGGTGGCGGCGTTATTGATCGGCCTGGGTCTGGCTGTGTTCATCGCGCGGATCATTTCGCGTCCGCTGAGACAAGCCGCCACCGCCGCCGAGCAGTTGGCCGAAGGCAATCTCAGTGCACCTATCGCACCGGGGACGAAGGATGAAACCGGCATGGTGCTCAACGCCATGCGCAACATGGTCGGCAAGCTGGGACACATCATCGGTGAAGTGCGTAACGCCGCCGACAACCTGGCCAGCGCGTCCGAGCAGGTCAGCGCCACCGCGCAATCGATGAGCCAGGCCACTAGTGAACAAGCGGCGAGCGTCGAGGAAACCAGTGCCTCGATCGAGCAGATGAGCGCCAGCATCAACCAGAACACCGAAAACGCCAAAGTGACCGATGGCATGGCCAGCAAAGCCGCCAAGGAAGCCACCGAAGGCGGCGATTCGGTGCAGCAGACCGTTGTGGCAATGAAAAAAATCGCCCAGCGCATCAGCATCATCGATGACATCGCCTACCAGACCAACCTGCTGGCCCTCAACGCCGCCATCGAGGCCGCTCGAGCCGGCGAGCATGGCAAGGGTTTCGCGGTAGTCGCGGCCGAAGTGCGCAAACTGGCCGAACGCAGTCAGGTGGCCGCCCAGGAAATCGGCGAGCTGTCTTCCAGCAGTGTGGACATGGCCGAGAAGGCCGGCAAGTTGCTCGGTGAGATGGTGCCGTCCATCAACAAGACCAGCGACCTGGTGCAGGAAATCAGCGCGGCCTCCGAAGAGCAGGCCGCCGGTGTCGCGCAGATCAACACGGCGATGACCCAGCTCAACCAGGTGACCCAGCAGAACGCGTCGAGCAGCGAGGAACTGGCCGCCACCGCCGAAGAGATGAGCAGCCAGGCCGAACAGCTGCAACAGGCCATGAGTTTCTTCGTGCTGGATTCAACACCACGGCCCGCCGCTCAAAGCAACAGCGTGGACAACTCCGGCAGCAAGCCGGGCCATCAGCCGCCTCGGGTCAAACCGCAGCCGCCGCGCAAAGCGTTTGCGTACAGCATGGCCAGTGCCCCGGACGAATCGGAATTCACCCGCTTCTGATCACACCAATCGATGCGGGCCTACAGGGATAACGACATGGGCGCAGTGACCACCACTCGGCAAACCGCAGTTGCGGTGGATGAGGACGCGCAGTACCTGACCTTCATGCTCGGCGGCGAAATGTTTGCCATCGGCATTCTGGGGATCAAGGAAATTATTGAATACGGCAGCCTGACGGTGGTGCCCATGATGCCCGCCTTCGTGCGCGGGGTGATCAACCTGCGCGGTGCGGTGGTGCCGGTGGTCGATCTGTCGGCGCGCTTCGGGCGAGCCAACTCCGCGATCACTCGGCGCTCCTGCGTCATCATCATTGAGGCGAGCACCGAGGAGGGGCAGGCGCAGGACATCGGTTTGCTGGTCGACACCGTGTCTGCGGTGCAAGAGATTCCGTCCGCGCAGATCGAGCCGCCGCCCAGCTTCGGCGCACGGATTCGATCGGATTTCATCAACGGGATGGCGAAGGTCGATGGCAAGTTCGTGATTGTGCTGGATGTAGACAACGTGCTGTCCATCGATGAAATGTCCAGCCTTGCCGAAGCCGGTCAGGTACCGTCCCTTGATCTCGACCCGCGTTGAGGCCCGAACATGGCAGACACCGCTACCATCGATGACCGTGAGTTCGGTCAGTTCCAGAGCTGGCTGTACCGCGCGGCCGGCATCAACCTGTCGCCCGCCAAGAAAGCGCTGGTGGCCGGGCGCCTGTTCAAGCGCCTCAAGCATTACGAGCTGCAGAGTTATGGCGAGTATTTCAAGCTGATCATGAATGACCAGCGCAAGGGCGAGCTGCAAGTTGCCCTGGATTTGCTGACCACCAACGAAACCTATTTTTTTCGCGAGCCCAAGCACTTCGACTTTTTGCGTCAGCAGGTGCTGCCCAAGGCTGCGCCGGGCAAGGTGTTTCGGGTGTGGAGCGCGGCCAGTTCCTCGGGCGAAGAACCCTACAGCCTGGCGATGACCCTGGCGGAAGGCCTGGGTACCACGCCCTGGGAAGTGGTCGGCTCGGACATCAGCACCCAAGTGCTGGCCAAGGCGCGCAGCGGCCATTACGCCATGGGGCGTGCCGAGACGTTGCCTCAGCCGTTGCTGGTCAAGTATTGCCTGAAGGGCATCGGGCGCCAGGAGGGGACCTTCCTGATCGACAAAACCCTGCGCAGCCGCGTCAACTTTGTCCAGGTAAACCTCAACGAAGCGCTGCCCGCACTCGGTGAATTCGAGGTGATCTTCCTGCGCAATGTGATGATTTACTTTGACCAGCCGACCAAGGCCCAGGTCGTCGCACGCATGCTGCCGCTGCTCAAACCCGGTGGCTACTTGATCATCAGTCACTCGGAAAGCCTCCACGGTGTTAATGACACCCTGAAGCTGGTGGCGCCCTCGATTTACCGCAAGCCATGAAAATGCCCGTCGGCGCCGCCGAAGTGGTATTGGTCCCGGGTCAGGTCAGTTTCGCGACTCGCCCGACGCGCTTGCGCACACTGCTCGGTTCCTGCGTAGCGATCACGTTCTGGCACCCGCAACGGCTGATCGGCGGCATGTGTCACTTCATGCTGCCAGGACGCCTGCGCCACGATCAGCCGCTGGACGGCCGATATGGCGACGAGGCGCTGGAGTTACTGCTTCAACACGCCCTCGCCAATGGGACTCACGTCCAGGACTACCAGATCAAGCTGTTCGGCGGCGGCAGAATGTTTCCCGATCAGCCGCGCGACCCGCGCACGCAGGACGTCGCCAGTATGAACATTCGCGCGGCGCTGGCCCTGGCCGAGCGTTACCACCTGCACCTGACTGCTCAGGACATGGGCAGCACCGGTCACCGCACGATCATGTTCGACGTGTGGAACGGCAACGTCTGGGTTCGGCACCAACCAATGGGAACACTTCAACACGATGCCTACCAAAAAAATCAGCGTACTGCTGGTCGATGACTCGGCCGTGGTGCGTCAGGTGCTGATGGCCATTCTCAGCGACACGCCGGATATCCACGTCATGGGTGCCGCGTCCGACCCGATTTTCGCCATGGACAAGCTCGCCCGGGAATGGCCCGATGTGATCGTACTGGACGTGGAAATGCCACGGATGGACGGCATCACCTTTCTCAAGAAAATCATGAGCGAGCGGCCGACGCCGGTGGTCATCTGTTCCTCGCTGACCCAGAAAGGCGCGGAAACCTCCCTGCAGGCGTTGTCGGCAGGCGCAGTGGAAATCATCACCAAACCCACGACCGGGTTGAAAAATTTCCTGATCGAATCGGCAGCCGAGTTGGTGGCCGCGATACGCGCTGCCGCCAACTCCAACGTCAGGAACCTGAGAAAGCGCAGCGCCAGCCCGGCGCCGTTGCCAGTTCCGGCCGGTAAGTTGACTGCGGATGCGATCCTGCCTGCCGCCAGTGGCCACGCCATGGCACAGACCACTGAGCGCATCGTCGCCATCGGCACCTCCACGGGCGGAACCCAGGCGCTGGAAGCGGTGCTCAAGGCGCTGCCGAGGGTGTGTCCGGGCATTGTGATCGTGCAGCACATGCCGGAGAAGTTCACCGCCTCGTTTGCCGAACGCCTCAACAGCATCTGTGCGATTGAGGTGCGCGAAGCGCGGAACAACGATCGAATCCTCCCAGGCTTGGCCTTGATCGCGCCCGGTGGCAAGCACCTGATGGTCAACCGCAGTGGCGCTTATTATCACGCCCAGGTGATTGACGGCCCGCAGGTGAATCGGCATCGACCTTCAGTGGATGTGCTGTTTCGGTCGGTGGCCAAGTTCGCCGGCAAGAACGCCACCGGGATCATCATGACCGGCATGGGCGATGACGGCGCGCGCGGTCTCAAGGAGATGCTCGACGCCGGCGCCGCCACCGTGGCCCAGGATGAAGCGAGCTGCGTGGTGTTCGGCATGCCCAAGGAGGCCATCAAGCTCAACGCTGCCCAGCGGATCATGCCGCTGGAGCATATTCATCAGGCAATCCTCAACAGTTAGCCTGACCGCTGACCTTCAGCATCTGCCCAGGGAATGACCGATCACGATCGCTCTTTCATGGGCAGACGCTTGACCGAATACGCCCGCTTTTCATCCTCGGAGTTGTAGTAGACGTTCTGTGTCGTGCTGAGGCTGTTATGGCGCAGATCGACCTGCAGATCCTTCATGTCCCGGTGCGGTGCATCGAAGGTCGCCGAGGTGTGGCGCAGCCAGTGCAAGGACGCCGCGCGCAGGCGACCGACGTCTTCATCCGGCCAGTGCTCGGCCTGCATGCGCTGCAGCGCGCGATCAAATACCTCTTGCAGCAGCACGCGGATATGCCGGTCGGATAACCCGGCGCGTCCCCGTTGAGTGGCAATCAGCGGTGTGCTTTCGCGGAAGCCGGGCAGGGGTGACAGGCCCTGGTGCAGACGCCAGCGCTTGAGGTAGTTGTCGACATAGTCGTCACGCACGCTGATCTTGCCGGCTTTATTGCCTTTGCCCACCACGTGATACCACCAGTTCCCGGCGCCGTCCTTGCGCAGACCGCCCATGGTCGGCTTCCAGTTATCGCGGCCCACCAGATCGGAAACGCGGAGGTACATGGAGAAAATCGTTGCCACGATAAACAGCGTGCGCTCGTACTTGGCGTCCTCGGCCGCCAGCAACTCGGCGGTCTCCAACACGAAATCCCACTGCAGCGAGGTCAGGATGCGCGTGTCCTGGTTCTCGGTGTTGCGCTCTTTGTATTTGCTCTTTTGCTTCACCGCGCGAAACGGGTTTTGCTCGCAGAAACCCTCATCAATCGCGTGCTGGAAAAAGCTGCCACACACCGCGAAGATCTGCGCGATAGAGCCTTGGGCCAGCCGATACGTGTCCTGAAGGGCAGGCCGGTTTTCTTCCTGCGCGCGCTTGCGTTCTTCCTTGGCGACGGTTTGGCTGAAGGGGCGCCAATCAGGGTTGAGCACGTAGGTGTCCGTTGCGGTTTTTTTGCGCGCACCGAGGCGGGTGAAGCGGGATTTGACCACCGGACCTACCCATGCCGGATCGGGCGCCAGGCAGAATTCCATAAAGTTTTCAGCCTGGGTGCGGCGCATGGCGAGGAGGGGTGTTCTGGATTTGAGCAGCGTCCACAGCAGCAGACGCTCGACGTGGGTCCGGTAGGAATTGAACGTGGATTCGTTGCCGGCGTAGGACTTGAGAAAGCTGCGCACGGCGCGGTAGCCTTCGACCGCCTGGGTTTCAGCAGGGAATTGCTCCAGATAATCCCGGATCGCCGGAAGCTCTTCCTTTAAGGAACTGAAGTTCAGCTCACCGAACTTCGCGTAGGTTTCAAACAGCGGATGGGGTGACGAAGGCGCGGGCATGGAATTCGCTGGCTGTAAGTGCGGGAGGTGCCGGCATGATCCTGCAGGTGACGTGCATATGCAATATCCGGGTCTGACAGTTATCGGATATTGCATTTTTGGGTTGGGGTGTGTTAGTCGGGGTACCTGGATCTCTCTGGCTTTTGTGGGCTGATTTGGGCATCTCAGGCCATTGGGCTGGTTGCTTCTGAATCGGGCTGCGGTTTTGCGAGGTTTTGGCGAGTTTTGGCAAGTTTGGGCGTGTGAATGCGGCGGTTTTGCTGACTGTACCGGCGTTGTCAGTCTCGCGTATATGGGCTGCAGGGCCTGTATTACGGGGCTTTCAGAGAATACTCGGCCGTAATCGAGCTTAAATGTTCGACTTTAGACTGCCTTAGGTTAAGTGGTTTCGTTGGCTTACCGTGCGGGCTGTCCTGGGTTTTGGCTGGGGACGGCTGGGCCTGTTAAGACTGGGTATCGAGGGTTCGCTGTTTAAATCAGGGTGATCAGGCACGTGATGTTGAACTGCGTCGTTATCGGTCGGAGCCTAAGCCGTGTGAACTGCGGTGCGAATCTTTGGCGTCCGTCAGACATCGGCATTCACTTAATGCGAGCACTAAGTGCGATTCGGCTGCTGAGTGGCTGTGGCGCTCATCGGGTGTTCGGTGCGAATTCAAACGTGGGCCTGGCATTGCAAGAAGCAGCTGTAGCGAACGCAGATCGTGATGGATGGGGCTGGGGACTTAAGGTCGATCGGTAAGCGTCGGAATCTGGAGCGAGCGTTGGTGTGGGTTGAGCTGGAATGCTGAAGGCGCAGGGTTTTGGATTTGAGAGGCAGCACATTCGATTCTCCGTCACACCGCCTCAGCACCGTAATACCTTGTTACGCATAATGTATATTATGTTAAATTATGAAACACTTTACGTTGTACATCAGCCCAGCCGCTTCTTGACAGCTGGACTCCAACAGCGCCTGTGATGCCGAACCTTACGCTCTCCAGGTCTTGGCGATCTGAGCGCACGCATCCTCCACCTTGTCATGCCGACTCGTTCTTTCTCAAAATGTCGGTTAGGCCATAACGTCTTTCTCAAGTACCGGGCTCAAGATGCTGGCGAGTTTTCTCGCGGGTGATGGCAACCCTGACGAGCAAACCGGTGACATGCCAGTGAGCATCCGCGCCCTGCTGACGCTAATCCTTCCGCTACCGTTACTTTTGCTTTGTCTGAAACTGCAAATATTCAAGCGCTTGGAACGGCCGCAGTCATCAGTCAGTGAGGGCGTCGAATCAGCGTTAAAGGTGTGCGTAAGTGTTATCCGTTCGGGTAAAGTGGCGCCGCTCGATAATTGGATTCGGGCTTTATTCAATGGAGTTTGTAAGTGAAGTCCTTCAGCAAAATCATCGTTTCTGCAGCATGTGGTCTGGTTCTCGCGGGTTGCACCGGCACCGCCATGAAGACCCAGCAATACGACAGCAGCCAGTACACCGTCGTTGGCCATAGTGAGGCAAGCGCCACTGGCCTGATGCTTTTCGGTCTGATCCCGATTCGTCAGAACGACCGTTTTGTCCGCGCGCAGAGTTACGCCATCCAGGCCAAAGGTGGCGATGCGCTGATTAACACTCAAGTGCAGGAAAAGTGGTTCTGGGCATGGGTTCTGAACGGCTACACCACCACCGTATCCGGTGACGTGATCAAACTGAAAGCCGCTCGATAAGTAGCGCTCGGTTTAAGAGAGCCCGGTTCGCCGGGCTTTTCTGTTTTTAGCGGTTGGAATGTATGGTGCCGCAGAAGTGTGCGGCGAACAAAACGGTTTGAATGTTTGTGGTCCTCAATAAGCATTCGGCGGACCTCTGCGCGCCACTTAGTGTGCGCCCGGATCCGACTTCGCTCTGGCGGCTGCTCTTGCCCTGAAGGCGCTAACTTTGGCAATCGTCCCGCAAGCCCTGCCATCCACCCCGCCTTTGGTCATGCCACACCAACGTTTGCTACCGTTGCGGGTGTTGTCGTAGAAAGCCCAACGGCAATCGCCACACGTTTTAAGTCGCGACCATGTACCTGACGAAATGGCATTGGCTACCGCCGCAAGAATATAGGCAATGTAACTGCCGTCTGCAGGCATCACACAGAGTTGGGACGCCCCCTCCTCCACAGATTTAACGCGAACTGACAGAGAGACTCGCGAGAACCAGGCGTTCAGCAGACCATTCGCCTCATCCAGTCCCTCGCATGACTTACGTAAGTCCGAGCGCAACTCCCGTAGCTGCTCCAAGGAATTCTTATCGGCCGGAGGATGAAGCGAAAGTGCCTCGCGCCAGCTTTCAGCGTCCCTTGCAAGCAGCGGCAGGTCATCCGTTGCCGTGCGTGTCTGGTTTGGAATCGACCACGTGTTAATGAAGCGTCGAACGTATTCGAGATCCCCCGGTGCTGCTTGATGCTGAGGTTGCATCGCCCTCTCCTATTGCAAACGCCATTTATCTAGGTAACCATCAAAATAACATTGACGGTTACGGAGCCTCAACATGATCAAGGAAGTGCAGCCCGAACGACCGTTCTGGCCCCACGATATCCGCAGATTGCTGTGGATGCAGGGTCTGATGAATGCCTCCCATTTTATGACTATCCCACTGCTGGCCCTGTATATGTCGGCGAACCTTCATTTTGGTGCTGCCGCACTCGCGTCGGTGATGTCCGCCAATTTGCTTTCCGCGCAGGTGTTGCCGCTCGCCGCAGGCGCGATTACTGATCGGTTCGGCTCACACAGGGTCATCACCTTGGGCCTCCTGCTGCGAGGCTTGGGCTTTCTGGGTTTCAGCTATTTCGAGGGGGTGAGCGCCTGGGTAGTCTTCGCGGTGATCGCCGGTACCGGTGTCGCATGCTACGAGGGTGGCGTGTATGGCCTCTTCGGCCGGCAACCCAAAGAATCCCACTCAGCCCTCTTCGCGTCCAACAACCAAATGCTGAACGTCGGAGCAGTGGTGGGTCCTACAGTCGGCGGTCTTGCGGGCCTGGCTGATATTCGTGTGGCTTTCGGAGTCAGCGCCATTTTGTTCATTACCCTCAGCGTCGTCGCCCACCGGTCGAAATTCGGATCATCAGTGAGCTTCCGAAGGCAGTCCATGATTGAAAGCCTGAAGGCGGCCGCCACACATGCCGGGCTATGGCGGTTGATCGTGGTTTCATTACCGTGGTTTTTCCTGTTCCCACAGCTCTACGTTGCGTTTCCAATGTACGCAGGACAACTGGCCGGGCCTCATGCCGCTTCCGCCATTTATGTCATCAATGGCGTGGCCGGCCTCGCCTTTATCATTCTGGCGAAAGGGTGGATGACGAAAGTAAATCCTGCATCACTGACCACTTGGGCGTATCTGGGGGCGGGAGCTAGCTTCGCCAGTCTCGCTATGCTGCGCGGCATCGAATGGTTTCTGCTGTTTATCGTCGCCTATTCAGTCGTCGAGACCATCCTGTTGCCCACGCTCGAAAGCATGACCGCATCATTGGCAACGGAAGGGAGTCAGGGAACATTCTTCGGAGTGATGAGCGCAGTGGGGGCGCTCAGCGCCGCCGCCGGTTATTACGTGGGTAGCTGGCTCATACTAAACCGCACCCCTGTCGAGACCTGGTTAGCATTAGGGAGCGTAGGGCTTTTGGGATTTGTCAGCTCAGTGCTGTTACTTCGTGGGCCGGAATCCAAGGCGCTTGTCAGCTAATCTGCGCCTTGGCGAGCGGGTCGTTCGCGTGCACCGCGCGTCTACAGGTCCGACTACCTTTATTCCTCACCAAGGAGGTGGATTCCTAAATCATGCCGATCAGGTGCAAGGTGTGGCTTGAGCGTCAGTGCCGGAATTTCATAGTCGCCAGCGTTTTGCCTGCGAAACCGCAAAGGCTGGTCAAGGAACAGGTTATCCAGCCGAGTGGCATAGGCTGCGCATATCTGTTCGAACCGATCGGCGTCGGTTTTGCTGGTTTTATAGATCGGGAACGGCGGCATCACAGTGAATCCCGGGTAGAAAAGCACACCGTGCTGGATAGGGAACAGCACGTCATTCAAGGCACCATTGACGCCCCGGCCACTGTAGTGGGATTCCCAACCTCCCATCGTGACCACCAGCATCGCACGCTTGCCCGCCATGCTTCCCTCGCCGTAGCGATCCCCCCAGTGGCTTTCGCTGTGTTCGCCGACGCCGTAGGCAAAACCATGGGCGTACACGCGATCAATCCAGCCCTTCAGAATCGCGGGCATGGAAAACCACCACAAGGGAAACTGGAAGATCACGGCATCGGCCCACAGCAACTTGGCCTGCTCGGTCTCGATGTCCGCCGGCTGGGTACCGGCGACAAATACGCGATGGGACTCTGTCGCCGGGTTGAAGGGCTTATCGCTGGCGTAGCCGGGTGCGTCGTCCGGGTCCAGGGCGGCCTTCCAGCGCATCTGGTAGAGATCCGAGACTTGGACGTCATGCCCTGCGGCTGTCAGATGGGCAACCGCAAAATCTCTCAATGCGCCATTGAGAGAGCGAGGTTCGGGGTGGGCATAGATTAGAAGTAGCTTCATTGCGGGCTCCGAGTGGGTTGATGGCCTCACCGTAGCGTCGGGTCTACTATGTTGGAAATGAATTCCCGAAACACATGGTATTTACATGGGCAATAGCTTGCATCGGCTGGATCTAAATCTTTTGGTCACGCTGGACGCGCTGTTGGCCGAGCAAAACGTTACCCGAGCGGCGCGGTTGCTGAACCTTGCTCAGCCAACTGTCAGCCTGCAGCTAGGCCGTCTCAGAGAGATGCTGAACGATCCGTTGTTGCTGCCGGGCCCTCGAGGGATGTTGCCCACAGAGCGGGGTCGCGAATTGCGTGGCCCGCTGCGTGAAGCACTCGCGGCTCTAGAAGGCGCGCTCAGCCCCACTGTGGCCTTTGAGCCCTTACTGTCGACTCAAACCTGGAAGGTGGCTGCCAGTGATTACGCCACTGCCGCTCTGGTATGGCCGTCACTCGGGCCGATGCGGTGCCTTGCGCCAAACACTCGATTGGCGCTGCTCAGCAAATACCCGACCGACCTGGCTCATGATCTGGAGAACGGTCGGCTCGACCTGGCTTTGCACATCCGCGATGAAGCGCCGCCGAAGTTACGGCAGCGCTCGTTGGTTCACGAGCGCTACGTGCTGGCCGGGCGGCGTGATCACCCGGCGTTGGCGTCCAGGCTAAGCCTCAAAGCGTTCTGCAAGCTTGAGCATGCGGTCATGTCTCCAAACGGAGCGGGTTTTGTAGGCAGCACTGACCAGGCACTTGCTGCCAAAGGTCTGGAACGGCGCGTCGTCTTGTCGGTGCCCAACTTCAACTCGCTGCTATCCGCATTGGCGCACAGTGATCTTGTTGCAGTTGTGCCTGAAAGGCTGGTACGTGATGAGCCGGCCCTCCTTGTCCAGGAGCCGCCGCTCAGCATTCCGGGGTTTGAAATGCTCATGCTATGGCCGGAGCGACTGCACCGAGACCCCGCCCATATGTGGCTACGCGAACTCATCGCTTCGAATGTGCCTGGAAAGCCCAATCCCCAGGTCTGAGTAGTCAATGCGACGACTCAATGCTGTCGGTCGATCAGTCGCAGTCGATCCGACGCTGAACACACGTCAGCGCTGTGACATCGCAACTAACCGGGGAAGCGCGGTCGCCTTTCATCACTCTTTGCAGTGGCCGCGCTTTTTCTGATGCTTGGTGCAGTATTTTTTGTCATCCCCATGCAGCCATTTGTCTTGCTGCGCTTTTTCCCAAGGCGACAGACAGGAATTGAAACCGCGTCCCCACCCTTGCCAGTAGCGCCCTTGGAGATGAGCCCGGGCGTCAGCATCCCGCGCCTCATAGCCCGCCCCCTGCTCCCGAGCTTCGCAGCCACGATGGAAACCTTCCCCGTAAGCTCCGGTTAGAGGAACTGTCTGAAACCAGGCGCACCCAGTCAGACACAACATCACAAACATGACAATCCAGGTACTGAGGAACCGTTTGGCCACAAAGCCCTTCCCGGGGAGCGAGAGACATAGAAGTTGAGATCCACGAATGAGATCACAATGGCATCACTTTGTTCGGCGAGAGGTCTGTGCTATCAGGATATTTAGTGCCGAATGAAAAGAAGGTAAGCATGAACAACACCCGAACTGCATTGGTGACAGGTGCTACCAAAGGGATAGGTTTAGCGCTCAGCTCCCATTTGACAGAGTCAGGATGGGATGTGGTTGGCATCGCCAGGCGAGCGATTGACAATTTTCCCGGCACGCTAGTGCTGTGTGATTTAGCTAACGCCCAGAAAACGGGTGAGATGCTTCGGAAACTGTTAGAGCGGACTTCCATTGACGCCGTCGTCAACAATGCAGGTATTGCGACCCCGCAGAGCCTTGAAAAGCTTGACCTTGAGACACTCCACAGCGTCCTTGACCTGAATGTGAGGGCGTCGGTACAGGTCACTCAGGCTTGCCTGCCATCCCTCAAGCAGTCCTCTGCAGGACGCATAGTGAATGTTTGCAGCCGAGCCATTTATGGAGCACGAGATCGAACAGCATACTCTGCCGCCAAAAGCGCTTTGGTGGGCATTACTCGTACTTGGGCGCTTGAATTGGCGCCGATCGGAATCACAGTAAATGCAGTCGCGCCTGGCCCTATAGAAACAGAGCTTTTCCGAGCCACAAGGCCAGTGGGGAGTGATGCTGAGCGTCAAATACTATCCACGATTCCGATGCGAAGGCTGGGAACGCCATCAGAAGTTGCCTCGCTGATCACCTTCCTGCTTAGTGAAAGTGCATCCTTTGTGACGGGCCAAGTGATCAGCGTCGATGGTGGCGGAAGTCTGGGAGGCAGATAGCGACTCAAGAAGTATAGATAGTCAGCCACCCTCTCATCGCCTTTAGCTCCAAGCGCACCTCCTCCAGCCAAACAAACCGGCCAGGAGGCTATGTGAAGATGAATTAAATGAGTTGCTCGTTGCCTCCGGCGCACTCGCATCGTAAGCAAATAAACGGGGAGCCTCAGGAGATTCCTGTCCACGCTTTCCTCCCCCCGAAGCTGCTAGGGGGCAGTCCTCGGGAGGCAGGCACATCTAAACTTAACGGGAAGACACCTGTAGGAGCGTCCCTCGTTCTTCACTCAGCGGCGAAAGAGACGGTCCAGAATCAGCAAAGCAATTCCACCAATGGCAACTGCAGCGACTGGTTTCTCTTTAACAAACGCAGAGATGCTGTCCATCGCATCGCCATAAGCTTGGGTCAACTGACCAGAAGCCTGGCGACCGGTACCTTCCGCCTCCAGCTTCGAATCACCAAACAGTTTCCCTACTGCGCTCTGTGCTTTGCCGGCAACCTGCTCTACAACGCCTTCTACCTGTTCGCTCTTCATGATTCACCAAACCTTCGTGTGTGAGTGACCCAGGATCAGCCTGGGATTGGCGCAACGTGCGCAGAATTAGGGGACGGGCGCAGTGATTAGTTCAGCGGGGATGAGCCTCCGGATTCCTCCGCATGACACCCACCACCCCTACCCGCCGCCATCCTGACCGAGACGCGGCCTTCGAGAAGGCTGCTGACTACTGATTTCGCAACCTTTTAGAACCACAGTGCGACACAACAGTCTGTCCCTACACACCTTTCCATCTCATAGGGATCTTCATGATCATCGTTCATCATCTCAATAATTCCCGCTCGCAGCGCATCCTCTGGCTACTCGAAGAGCTCGCCCTGCCCTACGAAATCAAGCACTACCAAAGAGACGCCAAGACCAACCTGGCGCCACCTGAACTGAAAGCCATAAACCCGCTGGGCAAATCACCGGTTATTCAGGATGGTCCTCATGTGCTGATCGAATCCGGGGCTATCGTCGATTATCTGATCCGCCGCCACGGCGACGGCCGCTTGCAACCTGACCCGGCCACCGCAACCTATGACGAATATGTGCAATGGCTACATTTCGCAGAAGGGTCGGCCATGCTGCCGTTGATGCTCAGCCTTTATGTCGGGCGCCTTGGGGAAGCTGGCAAGCCGCTGCAGCCGCGAATCGAATCTGAACTGGCCAACTATCTAGGTTACCTGGAGACCGCCTTGAAACTTACTCCCTACTTGTTGGGTGAAGAAATCAGCGGCGCGGATATCCAGATGAGCTTTATTGGCGAGTTTGCAAAGTCCCAAGGCATGCTGCACGACTACCCTGGCCTCTGCGCGTGGATCGACCGGTTCCAGGCGCGGCCGGCCTATATCAGTGCGGTAAAAAAAGGCGGTGATTACAAGTTCGCAAGCTGAGTACTAAACACGCCGGCTTGGTAGGTCCTGCCCAGGAAGCGTCTCCAAACGCTTCACAGCTCACGTCAGAGCGCAATCGCAGCCATAAAAAAGCCGTCTTACGACGGCTGTTTCAACTCCAACGGGTCATTTAACCAACCAGTTCTCAACCTCGTCGCCGAACTGGCCTTTCCAGGCTTTCAGCAGCTTGTGGTTGCCGCCCTTGGTTTCTACGACCTCACC
The DNA here is from genome assembly GCF_055283955.1 of Pseudomonas sp. HP_12. Classification (NCBI taxonomy): domain Bacteria; kingdom Pseudomonadati; phylum Pseudomonadota; class Gammaproteobacteria; order Pseudomonadales; family Pseudomonadaceae; genus Pseudomonas; species Pseudomonas sp. HP_12. The sequence goes on along the minus strand of NZ_JBTOQG010000001.1, from coordinate 285,416 downwards.
TGTCAGCGGGTTTTTATAAACCTTCATCTCTCGGGCCTTACGGGTCTTTTTCTCGGCAGCCACTGGAGCAGACGGCCGACCGCTGGTTCCCTGAGGATCGAGAATGCCGACTATCTCTCTCAAGCTGAAGCCGTACTCTCCGAGCAGGCCACGCAGTTTGGTTTCAAATTCGATTTCTTTCTTCAAACCGCTGTCATTTTTCAGGGTTTCAAGTTCGGCAAGCTGGGCTGCGAGCTGTTGTTCAAGTTTGCGGAATTCAGCAAGGCGGGACATTTAAATCTCCAAGGTCGTTATGATATGACCGATGTTAGCCGAACGCCGGTAATCAGTCATTCGCCTAGGTATATCTATTCCGCTTCGAATCCTGACGGGCTGCACCCAACCGGTTTCTCCAGCTTACTGGCTGAAGCGTTGCTCTCGCCGAGGCGCATCAAGCACAGCGCTCATACGTAAGATAATCATGTGCGCCGGTACCCGTGTGTACAAAGCCAAACCGCTCATACATCAACCTTGCAGGGTTGTCTGCTCGCACACTCAAGCGCAACTGACTAAAGTCCTGACTCTTGGCATCTAGCGCATACGCTGCCAGCAGCGCTGTTCCAACGCCGCTGCGCCTATAACTTGAATCTACATGGATTGTGCAAAGCTCAGCGCATTCGGGCTGCCGAGTCCAAAGTGAGTAACCTGCGAAATGACCGTACAAAAGAGCTATGTTTAGCCGATCGAAATTCTCCACCCAGCATGTCAGGTGCTTCTCGAATTGGGAGTTCCAGGAAGCCTCGTGGTCGGGCTCCCAGGAACGGATATAGCTCTGCTCTCCCCGGTAGATGGCCGGGAGATCGGTGACGACTGCTTGTCTCATTATGAGTGTCATTTCCTGCCCTTGGAGTGTGTCGCCCGTCCGCTCTTTGAGGCTAAAACTTGCTTAGAACACGGGCTCACTTTGAGCGACGGCGTTCGTTGATGATCACAGGCTCTGCTGTAGCTCTCTACCTTCGGCTGCGGTGATCAATGCTTGAGTGAAGAATCCAACCCCACCCCCGTCATCTCTTCAATCAGCAACACCATCGACGCCGTGTACTCGACATTCGATCGCGTCACAATCTCATAAGGCTCGCTAGTGGACTGAATCGTCAGCGCCAGCTTCACCAACATACCGTGCTCCACCGCCATTTGAGCGACGTCGTTCGGCATGACGGCCACCAGATTCGGATCCTTGAGCAGCAGCGACAACGTCGTGAAGGTCGACGAGGTTTCGATCGCGTAAAGCGGAAAGCTCAGCCCCACCTGGCGAAACTCGCGCTCCAAGGTCAGGCGCATGGGCATGTTGACCGGGAAGACTACCCAGCGGCTGTCCATCAAGTCGTCCAACTGCAGCTTCGGCGCATGTGCCAGGCGATGCGCCGGATTCGCCACCACCACCAGCGGTTCCTGTGCGCGGAAGCGGGTTTGATAAGCGCCCGGACGCGGGCTCACGCTGGTTCGGCAGATCGCAACGTCCAGCCTTCCCTGATCCAGCAAGCTCAACAACCGCGAACTGGTGTCTTCGACGATGGAAATTGACAACTCCGGCTGTTTGTCACGCAGTCGCGCCAGGCTGTCCACCAGCGTCGGCACGGCCCCCATGATCGTGCCGATGGCCAGACGCCCGCCTTGTCCTTTCAGGATGCCGACCATTTCTTCGCGAAGGTGCTCAAGGTCGGTTTGAATCAAACGGGCATAACGAATCACGCAGCGGCCAAGATCGTTGGCCTCCAGACCCTTGCTCGTGCGCTCGAAGAGGCTGGAACCGAAAACCGTCTCGATTTCCTGCAACGCCTTGGTGGCGCCCGGTTGCGACAGCGCCATGATCTCGGACGCCTTGCGCACCGAGCCATGCTCGTCGAGGGCAATCAACAGGCGCAGCTGCTTGAGTCGCAGGCGAGACACCATGGATGAGAAGGACGGCAGCATGGGTATACCTAAAGGTTATCGCTTGGGTCGTAACTCTCATTAGGCAGCAGCAGGCTGGAAATTTAAAGTGGCCTCAACCATAACAACAAGCCGAGGCCTCACCATGCGTTTAATCCAGTTTGAAGATTCCACGGGCCAGCGTCGTGTTGGCGTGGTCGAGGGCGACTCGATTCAGGTGGTCAACGGCACATCCAGCACGCGCACCCTTGCCCTCGCCGCCATTACCAATGGCCACAGCCTGCAGCAGGAAGTTCAAAGCGCGGGCACCTCACTGTATGCCGAAGGTTATACCCGGCTGCTGGAAACCCACCGCGTCCTGCCGCCACTGGACCATGAAGACCCGGCCCATTGCCTGATCAGCGGCACTGGCCTGACTCACCTGGGAAGCGCTTCGACTCGCGACAAAATGCACCAGGAAAAAGCCGACAATCAGGCTGAGATGACGGACACCGCGCGGATGTTCCAGTGGGGGATCGACGGCGGCCGTCCGGCGGCCGGCACCGTGGGCGCTCAGCCAGAGTGGTTCTACAAAGGCGACGGCTCGATTGTGGTACGCCCGAACCAAGCGTTCCAGTCGCCGGGCTTCGCTGAAGATGCGGGCGAAGAACCCGAGCTGACCGGCCTCTACGTCATCGGCCATGACGGCACGCCTTACCGCCTGGGCTTCGCCTTAGGCAACGAGTTCTCCGACCATGTCATGGAGCGTCGCAATTACCTGTACCTGGCCCACTCCAAGCTGCGCAACTGCGCCTACGGGCCAGAGCTGCGCGTCGGTGATCTGCCCCGACACCTGGCGGGCACCAGCCGGATCTGGCGCGACGGCAATGTGTTATGGGAAAAAGAGTTTCTCAGCGGCGAGGACAACATGTGCCACAGCCTGGAGAATCTGGAATACCACCACTTCAAGTACACCCAGTTCATGCGCCCGGGCGATGTGCATGTGCACTTCTTCGGCACGGCCACCCTGTCGGTTGCAGACAACGTCAAAACTCAGCCGGGTGATCGGTTCGAGATCAGCATGGAGGAGTTCGGAAAACCCCTGTGCAACTCCTTCGAAGTCGTCGACTCAGCGTTCAATGTTGGAGAAACAAGATCGCTCTGAAGGGTCAGGCCCTGCACCGGGCCCTTAGCAACGGATGCATTTCATAATAAACATAAGAGTGAGATGAACATGACCACTGGCAATGTACAGGCCGTTACGCCTGCTGCTTCGACGAGTGCCGCGAGCGCCCGTCCCACCACGGTGCGGTGGAGGATATTCCTGCTTCTGCTGCTCCTGTCGGCCATCAACTACATCGACCGGGCTTCGCTGTCCGTTGCGCTGCCGTTGATCTCCGCTGATTTCAACATGACGCCGGCGCTGGAAGGTTTGATGCTCAGCGCGTTTTTCTGGTCGTATGCGCTGATGCAGATCCCTGGCGGCATGCTGCTCGACCGTTTTCAGACCCGCAACATTGTCGGCATCGCCACCATTGGCTGGGGCCTGTTTCAGGCCTTGGCCGGCGGCGCGCACAACTGGATCACGCTGCTCATTACGCGCATCGGCCTGGGTGTCGCAGAGTCACCGATCATGCCGGCCGGGGCCAAGCTCAACGGCGCCTGGCTCACGCCCAATGAGCGCGGACGCGGTGCGACCCTCGTCGATGGCGGCGCACCGCTGGGCACTGCATTGGGCGCCATCCTCATCGCGGGATTGATCACCTGGTTTGGCTCCTGGCGGATCGCATTCGTCATCGCCGGCGTCGGCACCATGGTCGTAGGCGTCTGGGCGTGGTGGTACATCAGAAACCACCCCAGTGAACACCCCAAGGTCAATGCCGCGGAGCTCGCGTACATCACTGACGCCAATGAGGCGGCCAGAAAAGCCACGGGCGGGCGCAAGGCGATCCTCAAGGAATTGCTCAAGAGCCGTTCCGTGCTGGCCATGTTCGCGGGCTTCGCTTGCTACAACAGCGTGTTTTACGGCCTGCTGACCTGGATGCCGAGCTACTTGCACCAGGCCCATAACCTGGACATCAAGGCCATGGGCGGCGCGACCTTTCTGATCTTCATGTGCGGGTTCATCGGCGAACTGTTTGGCGGCTGGGTGGCGGACAAATGGAAAGCGGCCGGCGGTCAACCCAACACGGTCATGCGCAGCATGTTCGCAGGCTCCGCAGCCATTGCCGCCCTATGCATTCTCGCCGTGGCTTATACCGGCGACGCCATCGCTGTCATCTCGCTGCTGTGCGTCGCGCTGTTTTTCATTCGCTGGTGCGGCATGTACTGGTGCCTGCCCGCGATCCTCGGCGGCCAGTCCAAAGCGGGTGTGTTGGGCGGCAGCATGAACTTCTGCGGGAATATGGTCGGCGTGATTGTGCCCATCCTGATTGGCCTGATCGTGCAGTACACCGGTTCGTACTTCCTGGCGCTGATCTTCTTCGTCGTCATGGCATCCGGGCTGATGCTGTTCTCCAGCCTGATCGATTACCGCGAGCGTGGACTGGCCTGACCTGCCCTGCACGCTCCACTCCCATTGCGCTCACTGAATAAACCGAGGCAATCGTCATGCAGCTCATAACTACAACAGGCAGTGCAACCGCTGCCAATGCCGTGATCAGACTCAACGTGCTGGACGATGTGTTGATCGCGCGGCAACCACTGGTCAAAGGTCTGGTGCTTCAAGCCGAAGGTATCGAGGTGCTTGAGCCTGTGCCTTCCGGTCACAAAGTCGCGGCGCGCCATATCGACGTGGGCCAACCCGTGCGCCGCTACGGCCAGATTATCGGCTTCGCGAGCCAGCCCATCGAAGCGGGACAACACGTCCACGTCCACAACGTCGCCATAAGCGATTTCTCGCGGGACTACGCGTTCGGTGTCGACGCCAAGGGCAGCCCCGCCCCGACCGCAGAGACCTTCATGGGTATCGTGCGCGCCGATGGCCGTGTGGCTACTCGCAATTACATCGGCATTCTGACGTCGGTCAATTGTTCCGCGACTGTGGCGCGGGCGATTGCCGACTACTTTCGCCGCGACATTCACCCTGAGGCGCTGGTTGAATACCCCAACGTCGACGGCGTCGTCGCGCTCACCCACGGCGTGGGCTGCGCTGTCGACCCGGGTGGCGAGGCACTGGCCATGTTGCGCAGGACGTTGGGGGGCTATGCCGTTCACCCGAACTTTGCCTCGGTCCTGATGATCGGCCTGGGTTGCGAGACCAACCAGATATCCGATCTGCTGGCCGCGCAGGGCCTCACCAGCAGCCATTCGCTTCGCACGTTCACCATTCAGGGCACCGGCGGCACGTCGAAAACCATTGCCAGTGGCATCGCCCAAGTGAAGTCACTGCTGGCAGAAGCCAACAACGTCAAACGCGAACCCGTCAGCGCCAGGCACCTGATCATCGGCCTGCAATGTGGTGGATCGGATGGCTACTCGGGCATCACGGCCAACCCGGCCTTGGGCAATGCGGTCGATCGCCTGGTGGCAGCTGGCGGCACCGCGATTCTGTCGGAAACGCCAGAGGTCTACGGCGCCGAACACCTGCTGACCCGTCGCGCCGTCAGCCAGACGGTCGGTGAAAAGCTCATCGCCCGTATCCACTGGTGGGAGGCCTATTGCAAGCGAATGGACGCCGAGCTGAACAACAACCCTTCTGCGGGCAACAAAGCCGGAGGCTTGACCACCATTCTGGAGAAGTCGCTGGGTGCCGTCGCCAAGGCGGGCTCCACCGATCTGGTGGATGTCTACGAATACGCTGAAACCGTCAGGGCGCACGGCCTGGTGTTCATGGACACCCCCGGCTACGACCCGATCTCCGCCACCGGCCAGGTCGCCGGCGGCGCCAATCTGATTGCCTTCACCACGGGGCGCGGTTCGGCGTATGGCTGTGCGCCCTCGCCGTCCATCAAGCTCGCCACCAACAACCGTCTCTGGGAAACCCAGGAAGAAGACATGGACGTCAACTGCGGCGGAATCGCCGACGGCTCCATGACCATCGAAGAACGCGGCGAGTACATCTTCCGCATGATGCTGCGCATCGCCTCGGGTGACAAAAGCAAAAGCGAACAGCATGGCTATGGCCAGAACGAGTTCGTACCGTGGCAGATCGGCGCCATCACTTAAGACTTCGCATCCCCTTTTGCATCCCCTTCGACACGCGGGCTCCCGTCGTCCAGCACGACGCGGAGCCGCTTCATTTAGCGGGCTTCCCGTCTCGCAGATTCATTACTCATTTAAACAGGAAACCTGACATGACTCAGATGCTCGGTCTGAACTACATCGGTGGACAGCGACTCGGCGCTGGCAGTGTGCAGCTGCAAAGTTTCGATGCGACCACAAACGAGGCCCTCCCCGGCCATTTCACCCAGGCGACCCGAGACGAAGTCGACGCGGCAGCCAGGGCGGCCAGCGCTGCCTACCCGATTTACCGCCATCTGCCGGCGTTCTGCCGCGCTGAATTCCTGGACAGCATCGCCGACGAGCTGGATGCCTTGGGGGACGACTTCGTCAGCACCGTCTGCCGTGAGACGGCGTTGCCTGCCGGGCGTATCCAGGGCGAGCGTGCTCGCACCAGTGGGCAAATGCGCCTGTTCGCCAACGTGCTGCGTCGCGGTGACTTTTACGGCGCGCGAATTGACCGGCCTTTGCCGGATCGTAAACCCCTGCCCCGCCCCGATTTGCGTCAGTTCCGGATCGCTGTGGGCCCGGTCGCCGTGTTCGGTGCGAGCAACTTTCCCCTCGCATTCTCCACTGCCGGGGGAGACACCGCTTCCGCTCTGGCGGCGGGTTGCCCGGTGGTGTTCAAGGCGCACAGCGGCCACATGGCCACCGCCGAATGGGTCGCAGACGCGATCATGCGCGCCGCCGAGCGCAGCGGTATGCCCGCGGGTGTGTTCAACATGATTTATGGCGGCGGGGTCGGCGAGTGGTTGGTCAAGCATCCATCGATTCAAGCCGTGGGGTTCACCGGCTCCCTCAAAGGCGGCAACGCCTTGTGCAAGATGGCGGCGGAGCGTCCCCAGCCGATTCCGGTGTTTGCCGAGATGTCGAGCATCAACCCGGTGATCATCCTGCCGGAGGCCCTCAAGGTGCGTGGCGACACCATTGCCAAGGAGCTCGCGGGTTCCGTGACCTTGGGTTGCGGGCAGTTCTGCACCAATCCCGGGCTGATCGTCGGCGTGCAGTCGGCCGATTTCTCGGCGTTCCTGGCCCGCTTCGCTGCGCAGATGAACGATCAACCGGCGCAGACCATGCTCAACGTCGGCGCCCTCGCCAGCTACAGCAAGGGCCTGCAACACTTGCTCGCTCATCCCGGCGTGGAGCATCTGGCGGGGAGTCCGCAACAGGGTAATCAGGCTCAACCGCAGTTGTTCAAAGCCGACGTCAGCCTGCTGCTCACCGGTGACGAACTGCTCCAGGAAGAAGTATTCGGGCCAGCCACGATCGTCATCGAAGTCGCCGATCAGGCGCAACTGGCCGCAGCGCTCAATGGCCTGCGCGGACAGTTGACCGCCACCGTCCTCGGTGAAGCGGAAGATCTGCTGGAATACCGCTGGCTGACCGAGTTTCTCCAGGAGAAGGTCGGCCGGATTCTGTTGAATGGCTATCCGACCGGCGTGGAAGTCACCGAGACGATGGTGCATGGCGGGCCGTACCCGGCGACGTCAGACGCCCGCGGAACATCGGTGGGGACATTGGCCATTGACCGCTTCCTGCGCCCGGTGTGTTTCCAGAACTACCCGGACGATCTGCTGCCACCCGCACTTCAAGACGCCAACCCGTTGGGGATTCGGCGGTTGGTGGATGGGCAGCATACGAATGGAGCGCTGTGACAGGTAGGTCGACGGAGCCATAAAAAACTGCCTGATTCGAGCGGTTTCTGTCAGCGGTTCGGCCCAACTGATGGTACGACGCGCTGTTTTCCAGATTCAAACATCGTCAGGCGTGACTCTGATCCGATAGCAATCAGATGGCCCAAGCGTTTCGCCACTCGCAGATTGAACCGCCATCCTCATCACCGGCTGACCGGTTGCGTTGTCCAGCAGCACTGAGCGGGTTTCATGGGGTGCAAACTGAAAACGTTCGCCCCACTGACGCAGGCTGACCACTATCGGAAATATTTCACGTCCTTTTTCGGTGAGGACGTATTCCTTGTAGGCGCTGCCATCGGACGCAGGGCAAATCTCAAACACCCCGACTTCAACCAACGCCTTCAAGCGCGCAGCCAGAATATTCTTGGCCACGCCCAGGCTCTTTTGAAACTCGCTGAATCGACGTATATCGTCGAACGCGTCGCGGATGATGAGCAACGACCATCGATCACCGATGACCTCCGAAGCTCTCGCAACCGGGCACTCGTGCCGGTGTGACGAATCGTGGTCGATCATCATTTACCTTCCGAACGGTGAGGCATGTGAAGCACTGCGTAACTCCTGAAAATCTGGTTGCAAACTGAAACAGGATTAAGCCAGAATCCATTCAGGTTGCACATTGCAACCAGTCTACCGGCAAGGAGCGAGTTATGACAGAGAATAATAAGTCGACACCGGAAGGATTGTCCCCGTCGTGTCCACCGCAATCCAGGCCGCATCGGAGTCCGGACGTCATCCCCCAAGAACCGACGGTATCGGCGTGGCTCACGCTTTTGTTATCGGTCACTTGTGCGCTGGCGGTTGCCAACGTTTATTTCGCCCAGCCCCTGCTCGACGCCATGGCCGAGAGTCTGGCCGTTGACGCAGGACTGATCGGTGTCGTTGTCACGGCGACTCAAGCCGGTTATGCGCTGGGTTTGCTGCTCATCGTCCCGTTGGGTGATCTGGTCAATCGCAAAAGGCTGGTGCTGAGTCAGACAGCTATATCGGCCATTGCGCTTGCGGCAGTCGGCGCGGCGCCGTCCTGGCTGGCGCTACTGGGGGCCTTGATCGTCGTGGGTTTGATGGCAGTGGTCGTTCAGGTGCTGGTCGCCTATGCCGCCGTCCTTGCAGCGCCGTCACAACGGGGGCAGATCGTTGGCAGGGTCACCAGCGGGATTGTGCTGGGGATTCTTATGGCGCGTTTTGCTTCAGGCATCGTTGCGGATCTGGCGGGCTGGCGTGCGGTGTATTTCGTGTCCTCGGGCTTGATGCTCACGCTCTGCGCAGTGCTATGGAAAGGCTTGCCTGACTCCCCATCGCCCCGCGGCTCAGGCACCTACCTGAAACTGATCGGGTCGGTTTTCACGCTGATGATCAGCGAGCCGGTGTTGAGAATACGCGGGGTGCTGGCTCTGCTCATCTTCGCGGCGTTTTCTGTGTTGTGGACGGCGATGGTCATGCCCTTGAGCGCCCCGCCGCTCTCGCTTTCGCACACGGTCATTGGTCTGTTCGGTCTGGCGGGAGTGGCAGGTGCGCTTGCCGCCAGGCGAGCAGGACGCTGGGCCGATCAAGGTCTGGGGCAGCGAGTCACCGGCGTTGCGCTGGGCGTGCTGACGTTTTCCTGGTTACCCATCAGCTTTGCGCAGACGTCACTGCTGGCCTTCGTCTGCGGCGTGATCCTGCTCGACTTCGCCGTCCAGGCGGTCCATGTCACCAGTCAGAATCTGATCTTCGCGGCGCGCCCCGATGCGCAAAGTCGCATGGTCGGGGCTTACATGTGTTTCTACTCGATAGGCAGCGCCTCAGGCGCGGTGGCTGCAACCCAGGCCTATGCGCGCTGGGGATGGGACGCGGTGAGCCTGCTTGGCGCCTGCATCAGCGCCGCCGCGCTGATCCTGTGGTTCGTGACCCGTAACTCAGGCGCTTTGAGCCGCAGAAACAGTCTGATGTGAAGCTTCCAGCTCCCGTACAAGTGGCAGTACGTGTTCACCGAAATAAGCGACTTCCTCCTGAAAGTGCAGAAATGCAGAGAGCACCAGATCCACGCCCACGGCTTTCAGCGCCACAATGCGCTCCGCAATTTGCTTCGGCGTTCCAATCAGATTCGTTTTAAACCCGTCGTTGTATTGAACCAGGTCTTCAAACGTGGATTTGGCCCAATTACCCTCACCTTCAGGACTGGCCTTACCGGCCTGTTTTGCCGCATCGCCGAAGGCATTCACGGCTTCCGGGTCAGCCTGATCGATGATTTCCTGGAGCACCGCGCGCGCTTGCTCTTCGGTTTCGCGAGCGATGATGAAGGCATTGACCCCGATCTTCACTGAATGCCCGTTGGCCGCTGCCTTCGCGCGAATATCATCCACCTGCGCCTTGATACCTTCTACCGTGTTGCCATTGGTGAAGTACCAGTCGGAGACGCGTGCAGCCATGTCCCGGGCCGCGCGGGAACTGCCGCCCTGAAAGATTTCAGGATGGGGCTGCTGAATCGGTTTCGGACGCAGTGTGTAATTGTGGAAGCGATAGAAATCGCCTTTGAAGGTGAAATTGTCGGTTGTCCAGACCCCTTTCAACGCCTGGATGAACTCTTCCGAACGACGGTAGCGCTCGTCATGCTCCAGCCATGGTTCGCCAATGGCCTGGAATTCACCTTTGAACCAGCCACTGACGATGTTGATCGCCACACGGCCGGCCGTGAGTTGATCGATTGTCGCCAGTTGCTTGGCAACCACGGCGGGCGTCCAGGGCCCGGGAAGGATGGCGGCAATCACCTTGAGTTTCTCGGTCGCCGCCAGCAATGCATGGCTGAACGCAACAGACTCATGCTGGTTATCGGCGCCGTATCCGGCGGTGAAACGGATTTGCGTGAGCCCGTACTCAAAACCCGATTGCTCGGCAATTTGCGCGAGCTTGCGGTTGTATTCGATGCCCCAGTGGGTGCGCTGCTCGATTTTACTGACGATCAAACCGCCGCTGACGTTGGGTACCCAGTATGCGAATTTAATTGCGTTCTGACTCATCTACCGATCTCCAAATAGAGCAAGCAAGCCGCCCGGCGTGGTCGCCAAGTACGCTGTGCCCACTTGCCTGACAAGGAAATAGCAGCAACTGTGCCAGCTGTTCATACCTAGCCTTCTCAATAAGTTACGGCCCGGCCATGTGTTTACCTGACGCCTGGCAAACAACGCTTTGCTGAACAGGTGTTTCCAGACCAACAGTTGTCTTTAGCGCACGCGGCGAAACGCTGTCGCGGAGCAGCCAGCCAAACAGCACAACTGTTGATGCATCAACAGCAGCGTCCGTGAATTCAACGCATCAACCCTGATTAATCGGCCATTTAGGGTCCGGCATGGAGCATGCAAAGAGGGTGTAACAAAGCCGCCAGCACTGGACGGCTCTTATCCTCACGGGAGTTTCCCATGCCTGACGCGCTGAACAATCCGCTTTCTCTGGGTACCGACTACGAAGCGCTCGCCAGTCGTTTTCGACCGTTGTTCCAGCAGATTGCTGCTGGCAGCCTTGAGCGAGAACAGGCTCGTACCCTTCCCTACGAACCCATCAAGTGGCTCAAACAGGCCGGGTTCGGTGCTGTTCGGGTGCCCAGGGAATATGGCGGCGCCGGCGCGTCTGTTGAGCAACTGTTCCAACTGCTGATCGAACTGGCTGAAGCCGACTCCAACATTCCGCAATCCCTGCGCGGCCACTTCGCCTTCGTGGAAGATCAACTGCATTCGCCCCCGACGGCGGAACGCGACACATGGTTTCGGCGCTTCGTTGAAGGCGATCTGGTGGGCAACGCCTGGACAGAAACAGGCACTGTGAAGCTCGGTGAAGTCATCACCAAAGCGATTCCGGACGGAGCGCAGTTTCTGTTGAGCGGGAAAAAGTACTACAGCACCGGCAGTCTGTTTTCAGACTGGATCGATGTGTACGCGCAGCGCTCGGACAATGGTGCCGACGTAATTGCAGTGGTGGATGCCCATCACGCCGGCGTACTACTAAGCGATGACTGGGACGGTTTCGGCCAGCGCACTACAGGCAGTGGGACCTCAGTGTTCAATAACGTTCCAGTTCCCGCTACACACATCATCCCCTTCGAAAACCGTTTCAAATATCAAACCGCGTTCTACCAACTGGTGTTGCTGGCGGTATTGGCGGGCACAGGTCGGGCTATAGAACGCGACATTACCCAGCAGATCCGCGAGCGCACACGCGTTTACAGCCACGGTAATGCCAGCCGCGTCAGCGCCGATGTCCAGATCCAGCAGGTGGTGGGCCAAATTTCCGCTCAGGTTTACGCTGCACAGGCCACCACTCTTCGCTCTGCAAGACCGTTGCAGCAAGCCTATGAAGCTCGCTTTTCGGGGAACCCCGAGGCAGAGCGAACGGCAAACATTGCAGCAGAAATCGAAGCGGCGAAAGCACAGGTCGTCGTCTCTGACCTCATTCTGCGAGCCGCTACCGACCTGTTCAATGCGCTCGGCGCCTCAGGCATCAGCGTCAATAAAGCCCTGGATCGACACTGGCGTAACGCGCGGACCGTCGCGTCCCATAACCCGCTCATTTACAAGGCGAAGATCGTAGGTGACTGGAGTATCAACGGCACCGAGCCACCCTATGTCTGGCAAATCGGGCAGGGAGAGCCGGAGGCCAGGCCGCAATAAACGGCGACCCACCCCAAACCCCGAACGTATTCTGCTCAGCCCGCGAGGCGGCCCGTCTATTCCTGCGTACCGGTCATCTCCAATCCCCTGACGACGTTGCTCAGATTGATCAGCGTCATCCAGCGCACCTGATCACCCTTGCCGATGCTCACCAGGCTGCGCAGGCGGTCGTTGACCGAACCCCTGACTCTGACGCTCTGCTCCCAACCCTCGGGATGCTCGGAGGCCGGGTGGGTGAAGGTTTCAATGGAGTCGGTCCGGTTGACCACCAGCCCGAAGCTATTAAGCTCGCCCTTGACCAGCAGTACCCGCTCCAGCCTATTGTCGGGAGGCGTTCCGCCTTCTATCAGACTGCTCAGGCAGACCAGCGGAATCTGTTCGCCACGTAAATTGAAACTGCCCAACAAATGGGTTTCCTGTTGCGCGAAGCGGACAAAGTGCTCAGGCATATCCAGGATTTCCAGCACTTGGTCCAGCGGAACCACGAACGGCTGAGAGGCCTGGAACACCAGGCACGTCTGGTTCATCTGCGCGAGACGAGAGGCGAGCGCATCCTGGCTCGGCGGACTGGTCTGGTAGATCCGGGCGAAACTGAGCGTCTCCTGTCGCTCCACCAGCGCGCGATGTTCCAGCAACAGCGCCTGTTCTCCGTTTTCCAGGCCGACGACACCGGCAAAGAGCGCGGGCTCCCGTAACCCATAACGCGGCAACGGCAGGATTTCATGAGCACGCTTGCGCACGATCGAGATCATTCGGTCATAGGTCAGACCGATGCGATAGCCTTCCCGCGAGGTCAACACCAGCAATTGGGTCTGGTTGCACGCCTGCTCAGTCGCCGGGCATTCAATGCCCAGTATCCGGTTCAGGTTCAAGGCAGGCACATCCACGCCACGCCGGTTCACCACGCCCAGGCAATAGTCGCCCCCCAGCTTGCTGGGCAGCATCTCCGGTCGGTCCACCAGCTCGGTGATCGCCTTCGCGTCCACGGCGTAGCGCTTTCCTTCGCACTCGAACAACAGCAAGTGATGCAGCTCTCGGGCGGGGTCCTGAACCTGCTTCTCCTGGTTTACATCCCAGGAGTGCGCAGTCAAGACCTGGGGCAAGCCGCACAGTGCTTGCAGATCGAGCCGGTAGATCATTCGCTCACTGTCCAGCAGCGCGAGTTCGGGCAGCAGCGCAACCGCGGTGCCCTCTCCGCTGAGCCGGCACAGATTTCGCGGCTCGACCTTCATCACATCACTGACGCCGCTGACCGCAATGCCCAGGCGTCGACCTTGATGATTGACGATGGCGACCATCTCCAGCGGATCGTGAGAGGAGACGTCATGCTCACCGAGCAACGACCGCAGTTCGATCAGCGGCAGCGCCCTCCCGCGCAGGCTGAACATGCCGAGCAGCGCGCCGCCTTGCTGCGGGTGAGGCTGCAGCCGGGCGGGCCAGTTGATCACCTGTTCCAGTGCGTGGGCGTCGATCGCGACTTCCAGCCCGGCAATCTTGACGACCCCAAAAGCCAGGGCGTCGCTCACAGGCTTTCAACCTGGCCTGGCACGCTCAGGCCTTTGCCCAACCCGGTCGCCAGCTTGATACGGTTGAGCTCGCCGATCAGTTCGGCTACCCGCTCAGCCAGATGATGCTGTTCCTGAGTGGCCGCGCCGATGGTCGTCATCGCGCCATTGGTTTTTTCGACACCGGCCACGATCCGCTCGAACGCACTGCCCGCGCTGCGGGAGATCTCGCTGCCGGAATTGATGCGGCGCACCGTCTCCTGAATCAGTTTGTTGATTTTGGTAGTGGCCTGGGAGGATTTTTCAGCCAGCTTGCGCACTTCATCCGCCACCACTGAAAAGCCCAGTCCATGTTCACCGGCCCGTGCCGCTTCGATCGCTGCGTTGAACGCGAGCATGTTGGTCTGGCCGGCGATCGTACTGATCACCTCAATGATTTCCTGGATGTCCTCTGCCGATTTGCCAATGGTGTCCATCGCCGCCGACGCCTCGTTGAGGGTCTGGGAACCGCGCTGGGCTTCATCCTGGGTAATGCGTGCCTGATCGTTGGCGTCGCCGGTGGTTTTGACCACTTCGGCAATGGCCTGCATCAGGCGGGTGACTGACTCATCCATGGCCTGGGTCTTGGCTTCAATGGCTTCTTCCAGCTCGACCTGGGCGGTAATGTCGGTGGCGAACTTGACCACCTTGTAGGGTTGCCCCACCGCGTTGAACACAGGATTGTAGGTGGCCTGAATCCATATTTTCTGCCCGTATTTGCTGATGCGCATGAAGCGACCTGTGAAGAACTTGCCGCTGCTCAGGGCGCCCCAGAACTCACGATAAGGCGTGGTCTTGACGTACTCGGGTTCACAGAACAGCGAGTGATGGCGGTCCTTCAATTCCTCCATCCGGTAACCCACCAGATCCAGAAAGTTAGCGTTGGCCGAGAGAATATTGCCGCTCAGGTCGAATTCGATCACGCCCTGGGCGCGGTTGATGGCGTTGACCTTGCCTTCGTGCTCCATCGTCCGCAGTTTGGTCTCGGTGACGTCGGTGGCGAACTTGACGATCTTGTAGGTCTGCCCCTGGGCATCAAGAATCGGGTTGTAGGACGCTTGAATCCACACATCCCGACCGTCCTTGCTCAGGCGCTTGTACTCGTTGGAGTCGTATTCCCCCTTGCCGAGTTTCTCCCAGAACTCGCGGTAAGCCAGAGAAGCCGCGTATTCGGGTTCACAGAACATGCGGTGATGTTGGCCCACGACTTCTTCCAGGCTGTAACCCATGGCCGCGAGAAACTTGCTGTTGGCGTTCAACACATAACCTTCAGGCGTGAACTCGATCAACGCCTGGGAGCGCTCGATTGCAGCGATTTTGCTTTCCCATTCGGCATTGCGATTGCGCACTTCCGTGACGTCGCTGGCAAATTTGACGATTTTGAAAGGCTTGCCGTTGTTGTCCATTACCGGGTTGTAGGTAGCCTGCAGCCAGATCTGGCGCCCGTCCTTGGCCTGACGCTGGTACTGACCGGCGTCAAATTTACCGGTGCCCAGCTTCTCCCAGAACATCAGGTATTCCTTGCTGGTCGCATAGTCGGGCATGCAAAACAGCCGGTGATGGCGCCCACGAATTTCCTCGATTTCGTAACCCATGCAATCGAGGAAGTTCTGGTTGGCGTACAGCACGTTGCCCTGCAGGTCGAATTCGATGACGGCCTGGGAGCGGTCGATGGCGCTCAGGAGGGAGTTCAAGTCAGCGCCGGCCTGGGCAAGTTCGGCAGCAGGGTTTGATCGGTTGTTCATGGGGCAGGTCCGCTAATTGGAGTTGGATGGGCGGGGTTCCTTCCCTGAAAGTAACAAGCAGCAGCTATTCACTTTCCAGCGTTCGAGAGCGTCGCCTGAGATGAAGCTCGGGGAAACTCGGCTTGCGTTGTTCGCTGGCCAGGCAACAATCGGCGGGCCTGGCCAGTACAAAACGTGCGTGCTGGCCTATTCGCATCGGCTGCGGATGGGATGAACTTGAGCCCGGGTTGTACATTTATTTATGCATGTACAACGTTGTACCTCGGCAAGTCGACCGGCGGGGGTTGTAGGGTGCCTCGGCAGGCCTTTAACATTCACTGGCTTTTTGAAGCACATTGAAGGAGACACCGTGTCTTTGTCCCTCTGGCTGCCTACGCCGCCTTAGCGCTACGCCCCCCTCGCAACACGCTGACCGCCCCCTGATTGCGGTCTAATTCTGCCGTGCCTGATTGATCGTCGCGGCGACCCCAAAAACTCTATTGATTACAGACGCACCTGCATGCCTCAGCGTTTGGCGCTGGGCCTCATGCCGTGCCTGCTATGGGTAAATACATGCGCGAACCTATCAAAACCGCCTGGTTATCAAACATCAGGGCGGATGTCCTTGCCGGCCTGGTGGTGGCGCTGGCCCTCATCCCCGAGGCCATTGCGTTTTCCATCATTGCCGGCGTCGACCCCAAGGTCGGTCTTTACGCCTCATTCTGTATTTGTACGGTCATCGCCTTCATTGGCGGTCGTCCCGCGATGATTTCCGCCGCCACGGGCGCCATGGCGTTGTTGATGGTGAACCTGGTCAAGGACCATGGCCTTCAGTACCTGCTGGTGGCGTCCCTGGTGTGTGGCGTTCTGCAGATAATGGCTGGCTACCTGCGGCTGGGCGAACTGATGCGATTCGTGTCTCGCTCGGTCGTCACCGGCTTTGTGAATGCCCTGGCAATCCTGATCTTCATGGCGCAGCTCCCCGAGCTCACCGGGGTTACCTGGCCGGTTTATGCCATGACCGCGGGAGGCCTGGCGATTATCTACTTCTTCCCCCGCCTGCCCGTGCTGGGGAAACTGCTTCCTTCGCCGCTGGTGTGCATCGTTGTACTCACAGCTGTTTCAATCAACATGGGCCTGAGCATCCATACAGTGGGAGACATGGGATCGTTGCCCGACAGCTTGCCGGTTTTCATGTGGCCGGATGTCCCGCTGACGCTGGAAACACTGTTGATCGTGCTGCCCTACTCTGCCGCGCTGGCCGTGGTGGGGCTACTCGAATCGATGATGACAGCGACCATCGTCGACGACCTCACCGACACGGGGAGCGATAAAAACCGTGAGTGCAAAGGCCAGGGTGTCGCCAACATCGCGGCCAGTCTCATCGGTGGCATGGCGGGTTGCGCCATGATCGGGCAATCGATGATTAACGTGAAATCGGGTGGCCGAACCCGCTTGTCGACCCTGAGCGCAGGGGTGTCCCTGCTGATCATGATGGTTTTCCTGGGTGACTGGCTGGCCCGCATTCCCATGGCAGCATTGGTCGCGGTCATGATCATGGTGTCCATCAGCACCTTTAGCTGGGATTCCATCCGCAACCTCAAGGCGCACCCCCTTCCAACCAACATCGTAATGATCGTCACGGTGGTGGTCGTCGTTGCCACAGACAACCTGGCGTTCGGCGTCATCGCCGGCACCTTGCTCGCGGCGATGTTCTTCGCCAACAAGATCGGGCATGACCTGGAGGTCACGTCCAGCCGCGACCCTGAACATCGTCACCGCACCTACTACGTATCAGGCCAGGTGTTCTTCGCCTCATCGGACCGGTTCTCCAAGGCCTTTGATCTCAAGGAGCCATTGGCAACGCTGGCCATTGACCTGCGCGAGGCCCACTTGTGGGACATTACGGCAGTCGCGGCTCTGGACAAAGTGGTGTTGAAGCTTCGCCGTGAAGGCGTGCAGGTGGACGTGATCGGGATGAATCGGGCGACTGCCAGCCTGGTGGACCGCTTCGGCATCCATGACAAACCGGGCAGCGTTCATACACTGATGGGGCATTGACGGCCCGCGATGCGAGCTGTGGCTGTGGCTGCGGAGCGCCCGTCAAGCGCCCGTCCATGCTCCGTTGTCCGGAAAGCCACCGGGGCGATGCGGCGGTACGCGCGTTCGTCCGTTCGAACGACCTGTTGAACTTCATCGCCGCGCCGATACCGAAGATGCTGAACGATCTGCCCGTGGGCGGCCGCTCTCCCGCACAGCCGTACACGCCCTTGCTCGACCCGATGCGGGTCGAACGATGGCCTGACACTTCGCCCCCTTTTCAGGTAATGCACATGGCAGCAAAGGCTCACCTCGGTTTAAAAAATCATGAAGTTCTGGGGCATTTTCTAGACGCAGCTTCGCACCTGACCGGGGCGGCGGGCGCCATACTGATCCTGCAAGACGAAGACCAATGGCACACGGTAGCGACCCACGGCGCCGCACCGCTGGTGCGTCCGGACGAAATCACCGGCGGTTGGCTGAAGATGATGTTGTCCTACGGTGACGTCGTCGACGTAGGCGCAGCGATGCCCGCTGACACCGTACTGCCTGCCGGGCTCGATCAGATTGTCAACGCATCGCTGGTGTGCGTCGCGATCAGGGATTGCAACGCGGTGCTGGCCGGAGCGGTACTGATGACAATCCCGCTGCCCCATACACGACTCAGCGCCGCACACATCTACGGCCTGCAAACCCATGCCGCCGATCTTTACGACGCGCTGAAGATGGACCCGGCCAACGGGGCCGGCGCGTCTGCGGTGATCGAACGTCTGCGCTTGCTGGAGTCGGTGGTGGTCAACGCCAAGGACGCCATCCTGATCACCGAGGCGGAACCCATCGATTTGCCGGGGCCACGCATTGTTTATTGCAATCCAGCGTTCCTGACCACCACCGGCTTCAGCCTCGACGAGGTCATGGGAAAGACGCCGCGGATTCTGCAATGCCCGGAGACCGATCGCCAGACGCTGCAAAAAATCAGGGATGCGCTGCAACGGTGGGACCCTGTTGAAGTCGAGCTCATCAACACCCGGCGTGACGGCACTCAGTTCTGGGTGCAGCTCAGCATCGTGCCGGTTGCAAACGAGAAAGGCTGGTTCACCCACTGGGTTTCCGTTCAGCGCGACATCACCGAGCGCAAAGACGCAGAGCAGCATTTTCGGCAGGCTCAGCTTGATCGTGAGGAGCGCGTGGCGCTCGAGTCGAGGTTGATCGAGCGAGAGCGTATTCAGGACGAGTTGTCCTACGCGGCGTTTCATGACGAGTTGACGCGGCTCAAAAACCGGGGCTATTTCATGGCCCGCATCCATTCGGCCCTAAGCAAAGGGACCACGCAGAAGCCCGGCGCGGCGACGGTGTTGTACCTGGATCTGGATCGATTCAAATACGTCAACGACGGCATGGGCCACCACGCCGGGGACAGCCTGCTGAAAAGCGTTGCCCTCCGCCTGAGCGAATGCATCGATCCCACCGCGGTGATTGCCCGCATCGGAGGCGACGAGTTCGCGATCCTGTTGACCGACGAAGGCCATCAGGAACAGGCCATCGAGACGGCCAAGCGCGTGACCCACGCCTTAAGCCTGCCGACCGCCATCGACGGGCAACAACTCTTTATCTCCTGCAGCATTGGCATTGCGACGCTGGACGTTCAGCACACCACCGCCGAAGACCTGATCCGTGACGCGGACGTGGCCATGTACGCCGCCAAGAAGAAAGGCCGTGGCAGCTGGGCCGTTTTCGACCTCTCGATGCGTCAGGCGTCGATCGACATGCTGCTGATGCAGAACGCGCTCAAGCACGCGATCACCCGCAATGAGTTCTATCTGGTGTACCAGCCGATCTATTCCATTGCGACTGAGACGATCGTAGGCGTTGAAGCCCTGGTCAGGTGGCGCCACTCGACTCTCGGCATCATCGCGCCGGATGTGTTCATCAGCGTCGCAGAGGACATTGGCGTCATCTGCGACCTTGGGCAGTGGGTCATGCGCAGCGCGTGTCGCGAAGTCAAGAAATGGAGTGACGCCGCCGGAGCAGTCACCCTCAAGCTGAACGTCAACGTGTCCGGCGTTGAACTGAACCGCAGCGACTTCGTCACGCAGGTCGCCGAGATTATCGCCGAGACCGGATTCGATGCCCGCGCCCTGCAGATCGAGATCACCGAGTCAGTGTTCCTCCATGAGCCGGAGATTGTGGCCAAAACCCTTGAAGACCTTCGCGCTCAAGGCATCCGCATTGCGCTGGACGATTTCGGCACCGGGTACAGCTCCCTTGGTTACATCGACCGCTACCCCATTGACGCGATCAAGATCGACCGTTCCTTTGTCACGCGCATGATGAAACATGAACGCAGCGTCGCCATCGTCAACAGTATTTTGTCGCTGGGGCAGGCACTGGACCTGGCGATTGTCGCCGAGGGCGTCGAGACCCTTGGCCAGCTCGATCAGCTCAGGGAATTAGGCTGCCCTTACGCCCAGGGTTTCCTGCTCAGTCCGCCGGTGCTGGCTGAAGATGTGCTGGCGATGCTGATGACGAACAAACGCCAGCCCCTCCCTTGATGCGTTAGCCACTCGAAGCTGCCGTTGCCAGGGCCACGTGCTGTATGAGCTGGAAGCGCTTACGCGGCTTAAACGATGTCGTCAACCACACCGCCATCAACCCGCAGCGCTGCGCCGGTAGTGGCCGATGCCTGGGGCGAGCACACGTAGACGATCATATTGGCGACCTCTTCGACGGTGGCGGCACGCTGAATAATCGAGCTGGGACGGTGCTCGGTTACGAAGGCCTTGGTCACTTCCTCCAGGGATTTGCCCGTGCGCGCCACTTCACTTTGCATCATGGCGGCAACGCCATCGGACAAAGTCGGCCCCGGCAGCACGCTGTTGACCGTCACCCCGCTGCCCGCAACCCGTTTCGCAAGGCCCCGGGCCAAGGCCAACTGCGCGGTCTTGGAGACGCCGTAGTGAATCATGTCAGCGGGGATGTTGCGTGCGGACTCGGACGACACGAACACCACCCTGCCCCATTTCCTGGCCACCATTGCCGGGAGCAGTGCGCGACTCAGGCGTACCCCTGACATCACGTTGGTCTGCCAGTAGCTGTCCCACACCTCATCTTCGGTTTCAAAAAAATCCTGGGGGCCATAGATCCCGGCGTTGTTGACCAAGACGTCGATAGGCCCGGCCCCCTGCAGCAGCGTTTCAACACCGCCTGCATCACTTAGATCTGCGGCGACGCCGGTAATCGTGGCACCGGGCGCAGCGCTCACCAATCGGGCAATTGCTTGCTTGACCGAGCTTTCACTGCGGCCATTGATCACCACCTCGGCACCCGCCTCGGCCAGACCTTTGGCAATCGCGAAACCGATGCCGCCGGTTGACGCGGTAACCAGCGCACGTTTGCTATTCAGCTGAATGTTCATTTCCACTCCGTCACGTTTGGGTTGGGGGGCAGTACAGAACTCACCCTATTTGAGCTGCCACGGCTTGCATAGACGCAATCGCGTCTTTCGCCATCGAGTGGCCACAAGCCGCGTCTCAGAGCCTTTTGCCAGCATTTACCGTTCGTCACTCCCGGCCAATCTCTTTGAACGACAGGCCGGCACGGTCGTACTAAATCTGGCGCATATATGTCCATATCTGCACCTCATTCTTCTGGAGAACCCATGAAAGCCATTATTTACAACGGTCCTTACGACGTCAGCGTTCAGAACGTTCCCGATGCCAAAATCGAAAAAGCGACCGACGTGCTGGTCCGCATTACCACGACCAACATCTGCGGCTCCGATTTGCATATGTATGAAGGCCGCACCAGCTTCGAAACGGGCCGGATTCTGGGTCACGAGAACCTGGGCGAAGTCATCGAAGTGGGCGCCGCAGTTGATCGCGTGAAAGTGGGCGATATGGTCTGCCTGCCGTTCAATATCGGTTGCGGCTTCTGCGAAAACTGCGAGCGCGGCCTGACCGGCTACTGCCTGACCGTCAACCCTGGCAGTGCCGGTGGTGCCTACGGTTTTGCGGAAATGGGCCCTTATGAGGGTGGTCAGGCTGAATTGCTGCGCGTGCCGTATGGCGACTTCAATTGCCTGGTGCTGCCTGAAGATGCCAAGGAGAAAGAAGACGACTACGTCATGCTGTCTGACATCCTCCCAACCGGCTGGCACGCGACTGAGTTGTCCGGCTTGCTGCCGGGTGAAAGCATCGCGATCTACGGCGCAGGCCCGGTCGGACTGATGGCCGCCCATGCCGCAATGATCAAAGGCGCCTCGCAAGTCTTTGTGGTCGACAACCATCCAGACCGTCTGGCACTCGCTGCCAAGCTGGGCGCCACGCCGATCAACACGGCACAGACCCAGGCCGTGGAGCAGATCATGAATCTCACCAATGGCAAAGGCACTGACCGTGGCTGCGAATGCGTGGGCTATCAGTGCTGCGACAAGCATGGCCATGAAGCCAATCACGAAACCATGAACAACCTGGTCGCCTCCACCAAGCCCACCGGCGGTATCGGCGTCGTGGGTGTCTTCGTGCCCCAGGATCCCAACGCTGCAAGTGATCTGGCGAAAGAAGGCAAGATGGCTTTCGACTTCGGTTCCTTCTGGTTCAAGGGTCAGCAGATCCGTACCGGCCAGGCCAATGTCAAGGCGTACAACCGTCGCCTCGCCGAGCTGATCCATCATGACCGCGCCAAGCCGTCGCAGATCATTTCCCACAGCCTGAAGTTGTCCGAAGGTCCGGACGCCTACAAGCACTTTGATCAGCGTGATGACGGCTGGACCAAAGTGGTGCTCAAGCCTTCGGCGTAACGCTGCCGGGTAATCCGTCGACGTCACGCGTTGACAGGCGATCGGGACCGGAGGGGATTTTCTCCTTCGGTCCCGAACTGCGTTTACAGGCCCGAAACGTGCCGCATGTGAGGCATTTACCCCGGTTCCTTCCACGGCAAAGCAACTCACAGCACCTTGCGTATCTCGGCGACCACCTGCATCGTCGCGTCTTCGATCCGCCCTTCGTTTCGACACAAAACCCAGCCGTTATCAGAGACCGCCCGCGCGAACGCCTCAGTGCAAGCCGCGTGCTCCTCCAGCCTGTGAATCACCGTGCTGCTCAACCCACGCCGTCGTGCGGCTGCCCTCGCCCATGAAACCTCGGCCGCCGTCACGACCCCTACGTGCAAATCCGGCACCTGCACCTCCTGGTCGATGTTCAGCTGCAGGATGTCCGCAAAAGGGACGGTCCGGCGAAACGCGGCATCGGACGGGTACCAGCGGTCGATCAGGATGATGCTGTCAGGTGGCTGTCTGGTCAGCACGTGCTGCGAAATCCAGCCACGGCTGGCGGCCAGACGCTTGCACACCTCCCACTCCAGATCCCGGTCCGGACCTCTCACCAGTTGGTTAACCAGGGCCATGGTTTCACGCCGGTGAGGGTCACTTTTGCTTTCGCTCAGCCGGATCACTTTGTGCTTATCAGCCCTCAGTGATTGGGTGATGGCTTCCAGCAGAGTGGTTTTACCGACACCCTTTGGCCCGTCCAGCGAAACGAACAGCGGACGACTCATGCTTCAAACAGCAAGGGCTTCGTCAATGGCGGCGGTGAGGCGTGGATCGTCGGCGGTCACATCCGGCGCAAAGCGGCCAATCACCTTGCCGTCTCGCCCGATCAGGAATTTCTCGAAATTCCACAGCACGTCGGCGCCCGAGCCGCTTTCGATGCCGTAGCCCCTGAGGCGCTCACGGAACGGCCCGTCGCCGGTGGCAGCGGGCTGGGCGGCGGTCAGTTCGCGGTGGAGCGGGTGCGTATCATCGCCGGCAACCGAGATCTTCGAGAACAGCGGGAAGTGCACGTCATAAGTGGTCGAGCAAAACGACTGGATGTCGCTGTCACTGCCCGGCTCCTGTTCCTTGAAGTTGTTGGCCGGAAAGCCCAGCACTTCAAGCCCGGCGTCTTTCTTGCCTTGGTAAAGGCTTTCAAGCCCTTCGTATTGTGGCGTCAGTCCGCATTTGGAAGCTACGTTCACCACCAGCAGCACTTTGCCCTTGTACTGGCCCAGAGTGGCTGGCGTGCCGTCGATTTGCTTGAGGGGAATGTCGTACAGAGAATCCGTCATGGGTGGCTCCTGCTTGCTGGGTCGGAATGTCTGGACCAACCTCATCGGTCAGCCTTTAGGGACACCTTAAAGCATGCGGCCGATGATTCGTTGATGTTTTTCGCCCTCCTCCCAAGGCTTTGTCAGAGAGGCAGAACATGGTTCGGCCCTTTCCTCGTTTCCGGTCGAGCGGAGATACCGTTCAGCGTCCCGGGCGTAATTCTTCGATCAACGGTCAGAACCTATTTGACATTATGGCAGTCTGACATCACATATTATTTTCTCGGCCCTGCGAGGCCTGACATGAATGACCTGCACCGCCGCAACCCGTGTCGCCTGCCTGTACTGCTATTGATCACGCTGTCCACGGTGATCGCACTTTCCATCGTGTGGGAATTCGAGCTCGAAGCCTGGGTGATGCGCTGGCTCGCCTTGCCCTATGACGCTGACTTCGAAGACGCCGAAAGATGGCGATTCGTCCTCACTGTCACAGGGTTTTCCCTGATCTCGTTGATCATCCCGACGATCCTGCTCAAACGCCTGATCGCCAACGCCCAGTCCAGCTTCCGCGGACTGAAACAAGCACAGGCGCAGACTGAAACCCTGGCCACCTATGACTCGCTCAGTGGGCTGATCAACCGGCGCATCTTCATGGACATGGTTCGCAATCAGCTCGGTTTGAAGCGGCCTGCGGCAGTCATGCTCATCGATCTGGACCATTTCAAGGCGGTCAATGATCAGCACGGCCACGCCGCCGGCGATACGGTGCTCGTGGAAATAGCGCGCAGGCTTGAAGCCATCGCCGACGATAACGGCGGCGTGGCGGTGCGCCTGGGCGGTGATGAGTTCTGCCTGCTGTTTCTCACGTTCAAACACCAGGCCGAGCTCTGCCGGATCGCCGAGGCGGCTGTGTCCGGGCTTGGCGCGCCATTGTCCGGCGCCGTCGAGCCTTCGGCGTTGGGCGCCACCATTGGCATTGCACGCTCGTGGACCGACGCACAGGAGGCTTCGGCGTTGCTGCACTGCGCCGACACGGCGATGTACCGAGGCAAGAAGGACGGGCGTTCCACCTACAACTTCTACGACAGCGAATACGAAAAGCAGCGCCGGGCCCAGGCCGACCTTGAACTGGCACTGAGACGGGCGGTTGAAGCAGACGAAATCGTGCCCTACTTCCAGCCCATCGTGGCGCTCCCTTCTCAGGAGGTTGTGGGATTTGAAGTCCTCGCACGCTGGCTCAAGCCCGACGGCAGCACCGCCACACCGGCCGACTTCATTCCGGTGCTGGAGCGCCTGGGATTGATCCCGGCCATGACCCGCTCGCTGATCAGCCAAGCCTGTCGCGCCGCGAATCGTTGGGACGATCACCTGCGCTTGTCCATGAACGTCAGCGCCGCCATGGTGACCGACGCGCTGTTTCCCGATCAACTGCTGGAGCAGCTGCGGCAAGAGCAGTTTGCGTTTCACCGCTTCGAAGTCGAAATCACCGAGGAAGCCCTGGTCGGCAATCTGGACGTGGCGCGGCAGAACCTGAGCAAATTGCACGAGCACGGCATTACGGTGGCGCTGGATGACTTCGGTATCGGGTATTCCAGCCTGTATCACCTGACCCGCCTGTCCATCGACAAGATCAAAATAGACCGGTCGTTCTTTGAACCCGGGCAAACCGATCACCTGCCCATGGTCGAAGCGATCCTGGGCATGGCGCGCAGCCTGAAAATGCAGGTCACGGCCGAAGGCGTCGAGGAGTTCCACCTGCCCCATCTGCCGTCCTGGCTGGCCAACAGCGGATGTGATTATGCCCAGGGCTACCTCTACGGCCGCCCGAAGCCTGCTTCGAGTCTGTTCTGCTACAACCACCCATCGTTTGCCCAGCTGGCAGGCTGAGGCATCGTCGGCATGTGCGCGGGTCATAGCGTCTGCGCTTCCGGGTCTTCGCGGGCCAGTCGGCGCGGCTCAGTCAGTGCGGTTTGAAATGCACTGAACGCTGGCGCCGGCCTTGACTCCAAATCTTGCCCCGACGCTCACGGCCAACGTGTCGCGTCGGCGAGCATTCGAATCATCTGCCAGATCAAGGAATTCCCATGACCGATCCACGTAACGTCGCCCACGACAAAAAAGTCCAGCAAGAGAAGAAGAACCACGGCGAAGAAGTCGCGCCGGATGCCGTGCACGCGCCGCAGCCAGGCATGAAGCCGGCGCTCAAGCACGACGATGATGCGACTGAGCACGACGAGCAAGCGTGAGTCAGGCACTGGCCTGAGTGTGAGATCACCGGTGGGCGGCGCTGACTGACCGTCACCTGCCGCCCTATCGGCGCCCACCTCGTTTGGACGTGGCATGGGTTCATCTCAACACGGTAAAGATCGCCTACGACGCCTTCGACGTGTTCAAGTTGAACAACGTCGCTGCCGTGCCTCTTCGGTAGTCGGTCGGCGTCTGGTTCATCTCGTAACGGAAGTGTCGATTAAAGTTCGACAGGTTGATGTAACCCACTTCAAAGCAGACATCGGCGATGGACATCTGCGTCTGCAGCAGCAAGCGGCAGGCTTTCTGGATGCGCAGCTTGCGCATCAGGTCGATAAACCCGTGGCCCGTCGCGCGCTTGAAGAACCGCGAGAACCCCGGCTCGCTCATGTGCAGGCGCTCGGCGATCACTGACAGCCTGATATCCCCCGTCAGCTCCCGTTGCAGGTAGTCGAACGCCCGATGAACCCGCTCGGCGCTTTTGGCATCCAGAGCAGGCGCGTAGCACGAACTCGCCAGCGTGCGAGCTTCACGGGTAGGCGCTGTGCTCAGGATGTTGAGCAGCTCGAGAAACAGCAGCAAGCGTTGCAAGCCGTTCGCCGTGCCGATGCGTTCAAGCAGCTCGGCCGCCTGAATTGCTGTACCGCCGGTAAATTCCAGCCCGCGGCGGGCGCGGTCAAACAACCCCTGCAGTTCACCCAGTTCAGGCAGCGTTTCGCGCAGCGCCAGCAACGTAGCGCCGTCGAATTGCAGTACGACGTCCCGGCCTTGCAGGTGCTCCCCCGGCGCCAGATCGCCCATCCAGTCATGGGGCAGATCAGGGCCGATCAGCGCGACATGGCCGGGGCCGAAAGCGCCGATGTAATCGCCCGCCACCAGTTTGCCGCTGCCTTTGCGGATCAGATGAATTTCGTACTCAGGGTGATGATTCCAGCGCGCGAGCGGATAGGGATAGTCGTGCTCGTACCAGCGAAAACTCTGCTGGGGCGCCGGCAGGATGATCTCCAGTTCGGCAGGCATCTGCTCGAATAAGGCGGTTCGGCTTTCAGGCATGTCTGCCCCTTTTTTGTCGTTGTTGGCGCGAGCGTCCACACACCATACCCCTCTTGCTTCCCTCAGCTCCACCTCGCCTGCCACTGCGCGCTGATACTTTTTTAGCCGGACGCAGGGCTGGGCTGCACGGTTAAAAAAGCATCAGTGGAACATCCTCAGCGTGTTTGTTGCAGCGCGTGCGAGCTGCTGTAATCGGCACGCCACTGCCCCGAAGTGAGACGTCAGAGGGACCGGCAGTGCTCAAAAACAACAATAACGATTCCGCGCCACCGGCGTGGAATGGAGATCACCATGAAGATCACCCATCACGCTCTGCTGCTGTCTGCCGGTCTGTCCCTGGCGGGCGTCAGTCAGGCTGCCGAGACGATCACCATCGCCACCGTCAACAACAACGACATGATCCGCATGCAGCGGCTTTCCAGGGTATTCGAACAGCAGCACCCGGACGTCAAGCTCAATTGGGTGGTGCTCGAAGAAAACGTCCTGCGCCAACGACTGACCACCGACATCGCCACCCAGGGCGGCCAGTTCGATGTGCTGACCATCGGCACCTATGAGACGCCATTATGGGGCGCAAAAGGCTGGCTGGAGCCGATGAAGGATTTGCCGGCCAGCTACGACCTGGACGACATCATCCCGTCCGTGCGCCAGGGCCTGTCGGTCAACGACACCCTGTATGCATTGCCCTTCTATGGCGAGAGCACGGTGACCTATTACCGCACCGATCTGTTCAAACAGGCCGGGCTGAGCATGCCCGAGCGCCCGACCTGGACCCAGCTCGGCGAGTTCGCCGCCAAACTGCATCACCCCGATCAAGGTCAGTACGGCATGTGCCTGAGGGGCAAGGCCGGCTGGGGCGAGAACATGGCCTTGCTGACGACGATGGCCAACGCCTTTGGCGCCCGCTGGTTCGACGAACAATGGCAACCTCAGCTGACCAGCCCCGAGTGGACGGCCGCTGCCAACTTCTACGTCAATACGCTGAAAAACTACGGCCCGCCCGGCGTCTCCAGCAACGGCTTCAATGAAACCCTGGCGCTGTTCAACAGCGGCAAATGCGCAATCTGGGTCGATGCCAGCGTGGCAGGCTCGTTCACCACCGACAAAGAACAGAGCCGGGTCGTGGACAGCGTGGGTTTCGCGCCGGCGCCCGTTGAAGTGACCGACAAGGGTTCGTCCTGGCTGTACGCCTGGTCCCTGGCGATTCCCGCGACCTCCAAGCACAAAGATGCCGCCAAGACGTTCACCACGTGGGCCACCTCCAGGGAATACATCCAGCTGGTCGCGCAGAAGGATGGCATCACCAACGTGCCGCCTGGCACCCGCACCTCCACCTACAGCGACGCGTACCTCAAGGCCGCGCCGTTCGCCAAAGTGACACTGGAAATGATGAAGCACGCCGACCCGACGCACCCGTCGGCCCAGCCTGTGCCCTACGTCGGCATCCAGTACGTGACCATCGCGGAATTCCAGGCGATCGGCACGTCCGTGGGCAAACTCTTCTCGGCCGCGCTCACCGGCCAGATCACTGTCGAGCAAGCCCTGGCGTCCGCGCAGTCGACGACGGAGCGGGAAATGAAACGCGCCGGTTACCCGAAAAAATAAATGCCCTGTCGGCAGCCCCCTGCCGCCTCTTTCTGCATGACGGATGACTCTTTCAATGAAACGACTCGAAGGTAAAAGCGCACTGATCACAGGTTCAGCCCGGGGTATCGGGCGTGCCTACGCCGAAGCCTACATTCGCGAAGGCGCGACAGTGGCCATCGCCGACATCAATCTGGAGCGCGCGACCCAGACCGCCACCGAACTGGGCGCCAGTGCCTACCCGGTGAGGATGGATGTCACCGATCAATCGTCCATCGACGCGGCCATTGCGGCCGTCGTCGCCACCACCGGCAAGCTGGATATCCTGATCAACAACGCTGCATTGTTTGATTTGGCGCCCATCACGGACATCACCCGCGAGAGTTACGAGCGGCTGTTCTCCATCAATGTGGCCGGCACGTTGTTCACCCTTCAGGCGGCGGCCAGGCAGATGATCGCCCAGGGTCATGGCGGCAAGATCATCAATATGGCGAGCCAGGCCGGCCGGCGCGGCGAGGCACTGGTGGGCGTTTACTGCGCGACCAAGGCCGCGGTCATCAGCGTGACCCAGTCAGCGGGACTGAACCTGATCAAGCACCGGATCAACGTCAATGCGATCGCCCCGGGCGTCGTCGACGGCGAGCACTGGGACGGTGTGGACGCGCTGTTTGCCAAACACGAGAACCGGCCGTTGGGCGAGAAGAAACGGCTCGTCGGCGCCGAAGTGCCGTACGGCCGCATGGGCACTGCCCAGGACCTGACCGGCATGGCGATCTTTCTGGCGTCGGCTGAGAGCGATTATGTCGTCGCCCAGACCTACAACGTTGATGGCGGTAACTGGATGAGTTGAGCCCAAGGAGTGACCTCCAGGATATCGGGCATTGCTTTGCATCGGGCCTTACGCGACCCGGTGGAATTGAGTATACCGAGACCGGCCTCTTCCCGGCTGAAGCCGACTCCACTGACTGATCGCGCACATCCCGTTATGATTGACCGCTCAATGAAAAGGGACGCAGGTCACATGGACATCAGAGAATCAGGCGTCATCGCCACAGCCAATGGCCTCGCGATAGACCCCGACGTGCGCTTCGAATGCGTCGGCTGTGGCGCGTGCTGTCGCGGCCGCTTCGTGCCCTTGACCCTGGGTGAAGCCGTGACCTGGCTGAAACGCGGCGATCCTGTGGGGGTATTGCTTGAGGCATTCGACGATTCACTCTGGCCGGTCGACTCACCCGAGTACGCCTACAACGCCGGGCGATCCGCGCCGGTCACCGGCGGTTCGGGCACGCTGCGGGTGACGGTGATTCTGGCGGCCAATGCGATCCCTGAATGCCCGAACCTTCAAAAAGACGGGCTCTGCTCGGTGTATCTGGAGCGGCCGCTGGTGTGCCGGATCTACCCGATGGAGATCAGTCCTTTCATTGAGCTGAAACCTGAAGCCAAGGACTGCCCGCCGGAAAGCTGGCAACAGGGCAGCCTGCTGGCCTCGGATCAGGGGTTGGCGATGCTGGTCCAGCAATCCCGCCAGACCGACCGCGAGGATGCCCGACGCAAAGTGGCAGTGTGCGAAAGCCTGGGCCTGACCGTCGCCGGCTGGAAAGGCAACGGTCTGGTGATTCACCAGCCCTCGGTCGAAACACTGCTCGCCGCCTGCGAAAGCGCTGAGGTCAATGCCGGCCCCGCTGCTCAAGCCTGGCAGATCAAGGCAGAAGACCCGGCGTTGAGGGCTTATCTCCACGCTCAGTCCGTGCCCCTGGCTGACTCACCCAGCGACGATTACATCTTCCACCCACTGCCCCGCTGAACGGCCGCCGCTGAACCGCTTGCAGCTTGCCGCCTCAGCCTATTACCCGCGCATACACCCCCCGGTCCACATTCCCCCCGGACAGAATGACACCGACCTTCTTCCCTGCCATGGCCCGGCGTTCCTGGATGAGCGCCGCCAGTGCAGCGGCCCCTGCGCCCTCCGCGAGGTTATGGGTGTCGGTGTAATAGACGCGCATGGCCTCGGCGATTTCTTCCTCGCTGACGGCGACGATGCGCTCCGCCCCGGTTCGATAGATCGCGAAGGCCGCAGGAATGGGCCGGCGTACGGCGAGGCCGTCGGCGAAGGTGTTCGCCGACGGGGTCTGCAAAATAGTGCCTTCCTCGAACGACCATTTGGCGGCCGCTGCCTCGGTGGAGACCACACCGACCACCCGAGTCTCCAGGCCCAGCGCGTCACGGGCGGCAATAACGCCGCAAATGCCCGACCCACAGCCGATCGGCACGTAAACCGTGTCCAGATCCGGCGCGGCCATGAACAACTCCAGCCCATAGGTGGCCACGCCCTTGAGCAACTCGATGTGGAATGGCGGGACCAGGTAGTGCCCATGCAGATCCGCCAGCCGCGCGGCCTCTTCCCGGGCTTCGTCGAAATCCCGGCCGCATTCGATGACGGTGCCGCCAAGTGCACGCATGGCGTTGTTCTTCTCCGGCGAGTTGCCTTCCGGCACCACGATCGACGCACTCAAGCCCAGCGCGGTGGCGGCCAGCGCCAGGCTCTGACCGTGGTTGCCCCGCGTCGCCGTGACGATGCCTCTGACGGTCGGGAAAGTGCGGTTGAGCCAGTGCATGAACGTAATTCCGCCGCGCACCTTGAACGCTCCGGTGGGCGTGTGGTTCTCGTGCTTGACCCACACCGTGCTGTTCAGCCGCTCGGCCAGTAACGGCCACGGGTATTGGGCGGTGGGCGGCATGACCTCGTACACCTGGCGAGCGGCCTGTTCGATATCGTCCCGTGTCAGTCCGTGCATGGGCTGTCTCCTCGAAAATGTGGCCCAGTCTAGGCAGACGCTCGCCGCGCCGGCTTTCAAAAAACTGACCTGACTTTTGCTGAATCACTTGATTACTATGAGGCCCATGAACCCGACAAAACGCCCGCCCCACTCGCTCCCGTCTGAACCGGTTCGCCGTGTCGAAGCAGGCCCGTGGATGATCGAATTGCTGCCTGCCGCCGGTTATGCCACGCGGTATGTGGCGACCCAGGCGGCGATCGGCTTTGCCTTCGAAAGCCAGCGTGGTCTGCACGCCATCGGCAGCGACCGGGTGCAGCCCTTCGACGCAGTGCCCAACGGCCTGGCGTTCGTGCCCGCCGGGTGCGACGTGTTATCGGAGTCGCCCGCGGGCGGTGAATACCTGCGGCTGCTGCGCACCGACGGGCTCGCTCTGAAGGGGGATCACGCTTTCAACAACCGCATTGATGCTCAATCGATCGTCCTGGCCATGAGGATGCGCGCGGCATTGTTGCAGCGCTCGGCGGCGGATGACTGGGAGGGCTGGGCGCTGGCCCTAGCTGAACGGGCCGATAACAAGAGCGCTTTCGACGCGCCGCTGCAAGGCTCGATCAACGGCAGCCGGATGCGCAGACTCGATGAGTTCATCGACGCCGGCATCGACGGCCCGCTGGGGGTGCAGGCCATGGCGCAGATGCTGGGGTTGTCCGAGGGTTATTTCATCCGGGCGTTCAAGCACACCACGGGCAAGAGCCCGCACAGTTACCTGATCGACCGGCGTATGGCGAAGGCCCGGGCCCTGATGCGCGATTCAAGCGCGCGACTGGCGGAGATCGCCCACGCCTGCGGCTTCAGCTCCCAGGCGCATATGGCGACGGCGTTTCGGCTGCGCATGGGCATCAGCCCGGCGAAGCTACGCAGTCAGTTGTCGTCGTAACTGTTCACGCGTCTCACCAGCCGTGCCGCTGCAGCACCGCCTTGATAGCGGGGTGATGATCGACGACGTCCAAAGACCCATGAAACTCGGGCCGGGACGCCCGGAGGTGTTCCCGCGCCCCACTCCACTGGCTGGCCACGCAGGCGAGAATTTCGACGGCGCTTGGGGCATGGGGATGCCAGACAACCGGGTTGTAAAACACATCGGCGAACACCTCCCACTGACTGTGCAGCTTGCTCCGGGCACCTGCGACCAATCGGTCTAATTGGCCAGGCTCGGCGTCAGGCAGCCACCGCTCCGGATAATCGATCAGGCCGATGGACGCATAACAATTGGTGGTGAGGTACGCCAGGGCCCGGAGTTGCTGGGCTCGCTTAAGGGTGTCTTGAGACAGCAGGCCGGACAGCGGAAAGGCCAGGCCCAGGTGCGTGAGGATGGCCGCGCTCTCCGTCATCACTCCGCCGCCGGGGATGACCATCGTCGGCACCTGCATCAACGGGTTCAGACGCTTCAGCTCGTCCTGCCCTGCACCGGCTTCCCATGAACTTGCGCCCATCAAGCGGTAATCGGCGCCGCACAGCGTGAGCGCGATCTCAATAGCGGCCGAGCCGGATCTGTCGGCCCCGAATAATCTGAACATGCTGTCTCCCGCTCTCATCAGGCTTTATAGCCGTGGCGCCGTTGCCATTCATCCGCAACATCGCCCAGGGTCTTGGCGCTGTCGTTGCGTATCCACGCCATGAAGTCGCGGTCGAACTTGAAGGCCGGCCCGCACTGCGCGGTCATGAACCGGCGCACGTTCTGGGTGTTGCGGTAACCATGGGTGACAGGGGTGTCTCGGGAAAGGGATTCGCTGTGCCAATCGAAGGCCATGGGGACTTGGTCCAAGTAAGGGGGGCGCCGCACAGTCTAGTCGGGAAATACGTATGGGTCAGACCGAGCGACAGGCGCCAGGCAAGGCAGTGCGCCGGTCGCGGGATCCATTCCACATTTATTTCAACTATCCCCCCCTCTTACAGTCACACAGTCATTCCCGCCCATTGACTGATGATGTATCCGCATGAGTTTCATTCTTTGCATGACCGTCTTCGGTGTCCTCCTGATGCTGCTGGCGCTGACTTCTTCTTACCTGCGCTGGCTGCCGGTCACGACGTCGGCGGTGTGTCTGGCGTTTGGCGCCGCGATCGGGCCCTGGGGCCTGGACATCGCGCAGCTCGACGTTCGCGATGCACGCCACTGGCTTGAACGCCTGACTGAAATCGCCGTGCTGTTTTCCCTGTTCAACACCGGTATCAAGCTGCGCCTGCCCCTGAACCGCGGCGCCTGGCATTCGGCGTATTTGCTGGCCGGGCCGGTGATGCTGGCGACGATTGCCGGTGTCAGCCTGACCGCCCATTACCTGTTCGGCCTGTCATGGCCGATCGCGCTGTTGCTCGGCGCCATGCTCTCGCCCACCGACCCGGTGCTGGCCGGGCTTGTGCAGGTCAACAGCGCCCAGGACCTGGACCGGGTGCGCTTCGGCCTGTCCGGTGAGGCCGGGCTCAACGACGGCACCGCGTTCCCCTTCGTGATTTTCGCCCTGATGTTCATCACCCACGGTTTTTCGGATTTCGACTGGACCCAGGGCTGGCTGCTGAAAAACATCATCTGGGGCGTGCCCGTCGGGCTGATGCTGGGTTACGGCCTGGGCCGTGGCGTCGGGCATCTGATGATTTACCTGCGCATCAAGAACGCCGACAGCACCCTGTCGCCGAATGACTTCCTCGCCCTGGCGCTGATTGCGATTGCCTACGTCACCGCCGAAGGCCTGGGCGCCTATGGATTCCTGGCGGTGTTCGCGGCGGGCATTGGCCTGCGTCACGCCGAATCCAACACCACCCAGTCGGAGGTGCCTTCGGAACACGTGGCCATTCCGGTGGTGGGCCACACCCACAGCGATCCGGAGTCGGCGATCATGGGCGACCGCGATTCGCTGTCCGACAGTCAACTCGCCGCCGGCGTGATGATGGGCGACATGATGGTATTCGGCAGCCTGGTGGAGCGCGCCATGGAGGTGCTGCTGATCACCCTCCTCGGCGCGGCCCTGGCCAGTTACTGGGACTGGCGCGCCGTCGGTCTGGGCCTGGCGTTGTTCTGCGTGATCCGGCCCTTGAGCGTGTGGCTGCTGATCAGTGGCAGACTGCTCACCCGGCCGCAGAAAGCGCTGGTGGGCTGGTTCGGCATTCGCGGCATCGGCACGCTGTATTACCTCTGCTATGCGCTGACCCACGGCCTGCCGACCGAGGCGGTCCACACCACCATCAGCCTGACGCTGTCGGTGGTTGCGCTGAGCATTCTTTTGCACGGGATCAGCATTCAGCCGCTGCTGGAGCGCTATGAGCGCAGCATCACCAGGGACAGCAAGGACTAGCGCAGGGATCGCGAACACTTTGATCTGCAGAGCCGGCCTTGTGACTAAAACCCTCGTGATAGACAGCGTCGATGACCCTATCGGAACAAGCGATTGGACGCTCAAGACCCCGATCGGTAGCGTGCTCACTAATTGATCAGGCCTTTTGGGCGCCCTCTGCCATGCGGTTTAACGTCGCAGCGGCACGCCCATCAGAGATCGGCGCGGTGTCCGCTGACACTCCCGCGCACCAAGACTGGATGCTTGAACCCCTCCTTCGTTTTCGCGTCACGGCTCATTCAGTCGTGGCGCGGTTCATTGCTTGCGAGCCTGAAAGCCTATGTCCATCAATACACCGCAGCAGATCGCCGAGATCACCATCGAGGCCGGCGTCAAGAAGTCCCATCTGCCGACCCCGGCGATCCTGGTGCTGGGCTTTCTCGCCGGGGCGTTCATCGCCCTGGGCTTTTTGCTGGACATCCACGTCAGCACGATGATCCCGCCGCAGTGGGCCTCATTGGGCAACCTGCTGGGCGCGGCGGTGTTTCCGCTGGGTTTGATTCTGGTGATCCTCGCCGGCGGCGAGCTGCTCACGGGCAATATGATGAGCCTGCCGACGGCAATGTTCGCCGGTCGGGTGCCGCTGTCGGCGGTGGCGCGTAACTGGGCGCTGGTGACGTTCGCCAACCTGCTCGGCGCGCTGTTCGTCGCCTACTTCTTCGGCCATGTGCTGGGCCTGACGGAAGGTGCGTATCTGGCCAAGACCCTGGCCATCGCCAAGGCCAAGGCCAGCGCAGATTTCAGCCAGGCGTTTATTTCCGGCATTGGTTGCAACTGGCTGGTGTGTCTGGCGGTCTGGTTGTCATACGCCAGCAAAGACGTGACCGGAAAGGTCGTTGCCATGTGGTTCCCGATCATGGCCTTCGTCGCCATCGGCTTCCAGCACGTCGTCGCCAATATGTTCGTGATCCCGGCGGCGATCTTTGCCGACGCCCTGAGCTGGACCGATTTCGTTGAAAACTTCGTCGCGGTGTTCCTGGGCAACGCCGTGGGGGGTGCAATTTTCGTCGGGCTCGCGTATTACGTGTCCTATTCGAAAGCCATTCAGGCTTCGGCCGCCGGCGTCGCTGCAGCCAGTATCGAGCAGCAGACCGGTCGCCAGATTTAACGCTGCAGCCGCGCGCTTCGTTGCTGCAGGCGCGCACCCTGTTTCTGCCACGCGTCACGTTGTGAGAGTAATCAATGTCAGATCGAGTCCTGATGGACAGCTATTCACGCAAGGTCGATTACGTCCGCATGTCGGTCACGGATCGCTGCGATTTTCGCTGCGTGTATTGCATGGCCGAGGACATGACGTTCCTGCCGCGTCAGCAGATTCTTTCCCTCGAAGAAATCCATCAACTGGCCGAGCGTTTCGTAGCGCTCGGCACAAAGAAGATTCGCCTGACCGGCGGTGAACCACTGGTGCGCTCCGGCATCGTCGGGCTGGTTCGCAGCATCGCCGCCCTGCCCGGCCTGCGCGAACTGTGCATGACCACCAACGGCTCGCAGCTGGACAAACTCGCCGTGCCGCTGTTCGAAGCCGGCCTCAAGCGCCTCAACATCAGCCTCGACAGCCTGGACCCGGCGCGCTTCAAGGAATTGACCCGCACCGGTGATCTGAGCAAGGTCATCGCCGGAATCGACGCTGCCAACGCGGCGGGCTTCGAGCGCACCAAACTCAATTGCGTGGTGATGCAAGGCCGCAACGACCACGAGATCAATGATCTGGTGGCCTTCGCCATTGATCGCGGCGTCGATATCACCTTTATCGAAGAGATGCCGCTGGGCACGATCAGCGAGCACAGCCGCGCCGAGTCGTTCTACTCCAGCGAGCAGGTGCGCGAGCGCATCGCCGAGCGCTACACCCTGGTGCATTCGACGGAAACCACCTCCGGGCCTTCGCGTTACTGGCGCGTGGCTGAAGCGCCGCACATCCGCATCGGCTTCATCTCGCCCCACAGCCACAACTTCTGCGCAACCTGCAACCGTGTGCGCGTCACGGTGGAAGGTCGTTTGCTGTTGTGTCTGGGCAATGAGCATTCGGCTGATTTGAAAGCTGTGCTGCGGGCCAATCCGGGGCAACCGGACAAGCTGGAAAAAGCCATCGTCAACGCCATGCAATTGAAGCCGTGGAAGCACAACTTCGAGCTCAACGATGACGTGCAGGTGGTGCGTTTCATGAACATGACCGGCGGCTAATACGCCCTTGGGGCTGAGCTGTCAGCGCATGACGAAAAGCCTGGCAGCCTCCAGCCCCGAGACTGCCAGTCCTTGCTGAACAGGCTGATCAGCCCTTGATGAAGCCCAGCAGGATCGCGTTGATTTCTTCCGCCTGAACCGTGCACATGCCGTGGGACCCACCCTTGACCACGTGCAATGTCGAGCCTTCTACCAACTCGTGACTCTTGTAGCCGGACGCGACGATCGGGACGATCTGGTCGTCATCGCCGTGCAGGATCAGGGTTGGCACGTCAATCTTTTTCAGGTCTTCGGTGAAGTCGGTTTCCGAGAACGCCTTGATGCAATCGAATTCGCCTTTGACGCCGCCGAGCATGCCGATGGACCAGAACGAGTCGATGGCGCCCTGGGAGGTTTTCACGCCGTCGCGGTTGAAGCCGAAGAACGGCACGGCCAGATCCTTGAAGAATTGCGAGCGGTCGGCGGTGAAGCCGGCGCGGATGCCATCAAACACGTCGATCGGCAGGCCTTCGGGGTTTGCGTCGGTTTTGAGCATGAGGGGTGGCACGGCGCCGATGAGGACGGCTTTGGCGACGCGAGCGGTGCCGTGGCGGCCGATGTAGCGGGCGACTTCACCGCCGCCGGTGGAGTGGCCGATCATGATGGCGTCTTTGAGGTCGAGGGCTTCGAACAGTTGGGCGAGGTCGTCGGCGTAGGTGTCCATGTCGTTGCCGTCCCAGGTCTGGCCGGAGCGGCCGTGACCACGGCGGTCGTGGGCGATGACGCGGTAGCCGTGCTGGCCGAGGAAGAGCATTTGTGCATCCCATGCGTCGCCGTCGAGGGGCCAGCCATGGGAGAAGACGATCGGCTGGCCGGAGCCCCAGTCTTTGTAGAAGAATTCGGTGCCGTCTTTCAGGGTCAGGGTGGTCATGGGATGCGGTCCTCGGGATAGGGTTCGGGGGAAGGTTGAGCGTAGTCGCTCGTGGCGCGGCTGGATTGGAGATATGTGCTTGTTTGCGCTTCGCGAGATCAGGATCAAGATCAAGGGCGTCGGCCTAACGGCTCGACTGTTTCGCCTTCGGCGAGTTACTTGGAAAAGCACCCCAAGTAACCAAGGGTGCCTGCTCCTGGTTTGGCCCTTCCTTCGTCAGGGTTCCTTCACTCCGATCTCGCTCCGTGGGCCCGCGCCGAACGGACATCCATGTCCTGACGGCGCTCTCGCCGCATCCATGCGGCTCGGCCCACTCCACGAGACCTGCGTTCAGCCTGCACCCAAGTCGCGACTGGCGGTGACTGGCCTTTTTGCGTACGAAGATCAAAAGCGCTGCGCAGATCAAGAGCTTCCCGGCTGAAGCCGGTCCCACAGGATTGCTGACCGCACGCGGTGTGTTAGTGGGACCGGCTTTAGCCGGGAAGAGGCCGGTGTGGACGCCATCAATTTCCTGGCGACCACCATCCATGTAGGAGTGAGCTTGCTCACGAAAATGACCGCAAGCGGTGTTTTAGTGGGACCGGCTTTAGCCGGGAAGAGGCCGGTGTGGACGCCATCAATCTCTTGGCAACTACCATCCATGTGGGAGTGAGCTTGCTCACGAAGACGGCGTGTCGGACGCTGAAGATTTGATCGTGCTCACGCCCGGCCTAACCAGCGCGCAAGATGCCTCAGCCCTGGCTGCCTCCGCGGCTCAACGCACCCAGACGACCGGAGATCGACTGCATGCCTTTGCCCAGTTCGCGCAGGGTGCCGGCATCCCGGGCGCCTTGTTCGCTGGAGGCGTGGATGCGCACCGCCAGCTCATTGATTTCGTGAGTGACGTGGCTCTGCTCCTGGGCGGCCACGGCGATTTGATGGGCGCGCTGGACGATGTCGTCGAAGCTGAAGACGGTGGTGCCCAGTGTGGCGGCAACATTAACCGCCTGCTGCACCGACTCACGGGTGCGATGGGCGCCGTTCTGCATCGTCGAGACCGCCGCACTGGAGGCCTGACGCAGTTGCGAGATCATCTCTTGAATTTCGTTCGCCGAGGCCTGGGTTCTCCCGGCCAGCGTGCGCACCTCATCAGCCACCACCGCAAAGCCGCGCCCTTGCTCACCTGCACGCGCCGCTTCGATCGCGGCGTTGAGGGCCAGCAGATTGGTCTGTTGGGAGATCGATTTGATCACCTCCAGCACGCTGCCCACGCGCTCGATGTCATCGCCCAGTTGGGTGATGGCGCCCGCCGCGCCGGCAATGTCCGTTGCCAGCACTTCGATGGACTGGCTGTTGCTGTTGACCTGATCCTGGCTTTTCTGCGCATCGCCCAGGGAACGGCGGGCGGTGTCGGAGCAGTCGGTGGTGTTCTGGGCGACTTCGTTGGCACTGGCCGACATCTCGGTGATTGCGGTCGCCAGTAAGGTGTTGTCCTGACGCTGGGATTCGGCCCGCTCGGCGACGCCTTGGGACAGCTGCGCCAGCTCGTTGGCCTGGCGTTCCAGGGACACCGACTCCTCGGCGATGCGGTGCAGCATGTCGCGCAGGGAACCGGCGTAGCGGTTGACCGACTCACGCAGCGCGCCGATCTCGTCGGCCCGCACAATGGCCAGTTGAGTATCGATCTGACCGCCCTGCCCCAGACTCGATATCTGCGCGGTGGTTTCCTCCAGCTGCGCCAGCAGGCGCTTGCCGGCCAGCCAGGCCAGACCCAGCAGCACCCCAAGCAGCGGCAGCAGAAACAACAGAATCTGGCCGGTGAGGCGGTTGGCCAGGCCGACGACGCGGGCTTCCGGGGTCACCAGCCCAATGCGCCAGCCCGTGCCGGCCATGGTCGCCAGGGTGACGTAGGCCGGGCCGTTGAGCCGACCGTCGTGCTCAATCCTCAGGGTCGAGAGGGCCGAAGTGTTGCTCGCGAGCTGATCAGCCACCGGCTTCAACCAGGGTTGTTCCTGGCTCAAACCGGTAATGGTCAGCAGGCCCTTGGTGCCCTTCGCATCGGGGAAATACAGCAAATTCCCTGAAGGATCGACCGCAAATGCGTAGCCGTCCGTAACGCCGCCTTTCTCTTTGAGGAAAGCTGCCAGACCATCAAGTTTCAAATCGATGGTCGCGACACCGGCGAACGCGCCCTGCGCCCGATAAGGGACGCTGCAGGTGGTCATTGCCACGCCGCTGACCGGGTCCTGATAGGCATCGGACCAGACGCACCGGCCTGCCGGTGAAGACTTGGCCCCGGTGTACCAGGATTCAGCCTGATAAGGCGGCGTTTTGGCCTGATTGTATTCGTCCGAGAAGCCCAGTCGGTTGCTGGCGTCCCGTGCCCAGAAAAAACTGCGACGTTCGGTGCCTGGGGAAAAGGCATTGGGCTCCGGCCACACGCCGCCACCGGCGATGGCGGAATCCCCCTGGCTGTCGATCAAGCCGGGGAAATTGCTCATGTACAGGGTTTCTTCGTGTGGCAGTGTCTCCGCCAGCAGCGCCATGGCGGCAGCGGTCCCCTCGATGCGGCTCAATGGCAACGCCAGCTGACGGGTAATGGCGCTGGCTGACTGCTCCGCCGACTCGGTGCCGGCGGCCACCAGTTGGGGTTTGCCCCCCAGGGTCATGACCGCGAAAATCGCGACGGCCGTGAGAATCAGCAATGTCAGGATCCCCAAGGTCATTCGTCCAGCAATACGGCGGGGAATCAACGACATGGTCAAGCTCCGAAGGAAATGTAGGGCTACATTTGCAACGGCCGTGACAGGGAAAAGTTGAAGCCGGACCGAGGTTTAAACGGCATAGGCGACAGGAGGTCATGGGATGACTCGCCAAACGTCTCCCCGCCCGCCCCGTTCAGACCTCCATTGCGTCCCGCGCCACCCGAATGTGGTCGGGCAGCTCCGCGGAATGCTCCAGCAACCACGCATCCAGCGTATGCCCGACATGGGTCAACACGGCCTGATCGGGCTTGAGCGCTTCAATGATCTGCAGCGCCAGGTTCACATCATTGTGGTTGCGCGGCGTCTGCGGTTGCGGCGGCATGGAGCAGTCGAGGACCAGCACGTCGACCGCCTCGCGCTGCAAAAAAGCCTGTGTGTCGTGGGGCAAACCGACGGTGTCGGTGAGATAGGCGATGCGGCGGCCACCGCCTTCCAGCAGGTAACCCAGCGTCGGCTTGGAGTGCAGCAGCGGCAGCGCGGTGACTTGCAGTTCGCCCAGGGCGCGGCTTTCGAACGGCATGAAGGGCTGACTGAAATCGAGAATGCCGGGGTGTTTGTACAGGTCCGACAGCCCTTCCGGGTCCACCGGGCCGTGCACCGGGATGATCAGACCCTGGCCCCAGCGCAGGTGCAACAGGCCCTGGGCATGGTCGGCGTGGTAGTGGGTTTGCAGGATGCCGCTGAGGCTGCGCGGCGGGAAGCGTTCAGTCAGGTCGGGCAAGCCGCTGTCGATCAGCCAGCGTTGCTCGCCCAGTTCCACCAGCGCGCAACACGGGCGGCGGCGCAGGCGTTGGTCGGCGTGGGCGGCGCAACAGGCCACGCATTCGCAGCCGTAGACCGGCACTTGCCGCGCATCCCCCGTACCCAGCAGGGTCAGGCGCATGCGGGGGTTCGCTCCAGTCGCTGCAACAGTCGGGCGACGGTTTGCTCCAGCGCGCCGGAGTTGTCGAGCACGATCAACGACGGGTCGCTCACCTGTAGGTCGTCAGCAAACTGCGCGTTGCGCGCCAGTCGGGTTTCGATGTCTTCGGCCGATTCCCGTGCCCGGCTGAGTAATCGATCCCGCAGCACCGATTGATCCACCGTCAGCAGCACCACCCACAGCGACGGATACCGCGACCGCGCTTGGGGCAGATGACCGCGCGAGCCGTTGACCAGCACGTCGTGCCCGTCGGCCAGCCATTGATCGATCTCTTTGGGGATGCCGTAATGCAGGCCGTTGGCGAACCAGCTCAAGGCAAACGCGCCCTGGGCCTGCAGTTCGTCGAAGCGCTCGACGCTGACGGCCTGGGCCGCTTCGCCCTTAGCTTCCGCCGAACGGGTGATGACCCGCCGCACGATGCGGCAGTCCCGCTCGGCCAATGCCTCGCGGGCCGCGTCCAGCAGGCTGTCCTTGCCCGAACCCGACGGCCCGATGAGATAGATCAACCTGCCTGCCATCAGAACACCCTCTTCGCTTGTCGCCAGACTTGTTGAATGATTGGCAGTGTGCCGACAGCCCGGGCGTGGATCAGGTCGGCGCGCAGGCCGACGCGGATCTCGCCGCGATCGTGCAAGCCCGCCGAACGGGCCGGTGCCAGGCTCACCGTGGTCACGGCACGCGCCAGCCCGGCGCCCGTCGACTCACCCGCTGACACCTGCGACTCATCCAGCTGAGCCCCCAGGGTGAACGCCGCCTGCAACAGGCTGGCCGGATAGTAATCGCTGGAGAGAATATCCAGTAGCCCTTCTTCGGCCAGTGTCGCCGCCGCGATGTTGCCCGAGTGCGAGCCGCCGCGAACGATGTTCGGCGCGCCCATCAACACGCTCATGCCCAGACGCCGGCAGCCCTGCGCGGCCTCGAGGGTGGTCGGGAACTCGGCGATGCTCATGCCGTAGGCCGCCGACTCCTCGACGTGGGCCAGTGTCGCGTCGTCATGACTGGCCACCGACAGCCCGCGTGCCAGGCAGATGTCGACGATGGCCCGGCGATAACGGTCGCTGTAGGTCTTGGAGTTGGCGACCTGCTCAACGATGAATTCGTCCATCTGCTCAATGCTCAGGTGGTATTTGCCCATGTAGTACTCACGGTACTTGGATTCGAGGGCGAACTGGCGCTGGCCCGGCGAATGGTCCATCACCGACACCAACTGCACCAGCGGCTGCTCGACCAGGTCGCGGAACACGCTGAGGGTGTCGGGGTGGCAAACCTCGCAGCGCAGGTGCAGGCGGTGCTCGGCGCGGGTCATGTCGGCGGCGTTGGCCTTGGCGATCGCGTCGACCATGCCTGGCAGTTGCTGCATGCGCTTGCCCTTGGGATTGACGTCGCCGATGGACAGCGCGTCGAACACCGTGGTGATGCCCGCCGCGATGATTTGCGCGTCGTGGCTCATCACCGCCGACGCCGACGGCCAGTCCACACCGGGGCGCGGGCTCAGGTGTTTTTCCAGGTTGTCGGTGTGCAGCTCGACCAGCCCCGGCAGCAGGTAATCGCCGTTGAGGTTCTGCGCCTGGGACAGCTGGCTGATGCTGTCGTCCACCTCGCTGATCAACCCGTCGCGCAGGACGACGGTGCCGGTGAAGACCTGCTCGGCGGTGACGATCTTGGCGTGGGTCAGGATCTGTTCGTTCAGCATTGTTCGGTCTCCTTCGGGCTCGATGCCATGGATGCCATTGAGGCCTGCGGATCAAGGTCGGGCGGGGTCATGTCCAGATGGCGGTCGGACACCGCTTCCCGGGCCAGTCGGTCGTGGAAGATGCCGATCACCGCAGCGCCGGCGCTCTTCGCCTCATTGATCAATTCGAGGACCACCTGGCGATTGCCGTCGTCCAGCGATGCGGTCGGCTCGTCCAGCAGCATCACCGGCCACGGCACCATGAAGCCGCGGGCGATGTTGACGCGCTGCTGTTCGCCACCGGAAAACGTCCCCGGCGCCAGTTGCCACAGGCGCTGCGGAATGTTCAGCCGAGCGAGCAGATGCTCGGCGCGGGCCTGGGCGTCTTCACGCTTCCAGCCCCGGGCCAGCGCCGGTTCCATGACCACGTCGAGGGTGGCGACGCGAGGAATGACGCGCAGAAACTGGCTGACGTAACCGAGGGTGTGCTGGCGCACTTGCAGCACCTCCCGGGGCGCGGCGCCGACCAGTTCCAGCCACTCGCCCTGATGCTGCACGCGAATGCTGCCGCCAGACGGCAGGTAGTTGCCGTACAAGGTGCGCAGCAGCGTGCTTTTGCCCGCACCGGAATGGCCGTGAAGCACCAGGCATTCGCCGCCACTGACGGCGAAGTTCAGGCCGCGCAGCACGTTGAGCACGACGCCGTTCTGCTGGTGCAGGGTGAAGGTTTTCGAGAGGTCACGGACCTCGATCAGCGTGTTCATTGAAGGCATCCCGAAAGGCGGATCATGGCTGCAGCACCGAAGACACCAGCAGCTGCGAATACGGATGTTGCGGGTCGTCGAGGATCTGGTCGGTGAGGCCGGTTTCGACGACGTGGGAACGGCGCATGACCATCAGCCGATCGGCGAGCAAGCGGGCCACGGCCAGGTCGTGGGTGACGATCACCACCGCCAGGTCCAGCTCGCGCACCAGGCCGCGCATCAGGTCGAGCAAACGCGCCTGCACCGACACGTCGAGGCCGCCGGTGGGCTCGTCCATGAACACCAGCCGTGGGCCGGACACCAGATTTCGGGCGATTTGCAGGCGCTGCTGCATGCCGCCGGAAAAGGTCCGCGGCAGGTCGTCAATGCGCGCCGGGTCGATC
The DNA here is from genome assembly GCF_055283955.1 of Pseudomonas sp. HP_12. Lineage (NCBI taxonomy): Bacteria > Pseudomonadati > Pseudomonadota > Gammaproteobacteria > Pseudomonadales > Pseudomonadaceae > Pseudomonas > Pseudomonas sp. HP_12. The sequence continues at coordinate 240,959 of NZ_JBTOQG010000001.1, read as the reverse complement.
TCCACCTGATTGAGCCAGTCCAGCCCTGCCGCCCGCAGCGCCTGATAATTGCGCACGCCCTGGGCCATCAGCCGCTCGCCGATGTTGGCCCCGGCCGACACCGCCATGCGCAGGCCGTCCCGAGGGTTCTGCTCGACGAAGCCCCATTCGGTGCGCAGCAAGGTGCGCCGCTCGGCCTCGCTGGCGCTGTACAGGTCCAGCCACTGGCCGGCGCTTTTGTGGGTGTCGGCGAGGCGGTAATCGATGACGCCGCTGTCGGGCGGGCAACGGCCGCTGAGCAGTGAAAGCAGCGTCGACTTGCCCGAGCCGGACTCGCCGACAATGCCCAGCACCTCCCCCGGGTACAATTCGAAACTGACGTCCTGGCAGCCTTTCTCCGGGCCGTACAACTTGGTCAGGCCGCGCACTTTCAGCAGTGGCTGGGTGCGATCGCGGTTGATCTGTTGAGCGGCGTTCATTGCGCAGCCCTCCCCTGGCTAACCCGTTGCGCGCAGTAGTCGGTGTCCGAGCAGACGAAACTCTGAGTGCCCTGATCGTCGAGGATCAGCTCGTCGAGGAACGAATCCTGGCTGCCGCAGATGGCGCAGTGGTGGTCCCACTTCTGCACTTCAAAAGGGTGATCTTCAAAATCGAGGCTGGTGACGCGGGTAAAGGGCGGCACGGCGTAAAGACGCTTCTCGCGACCGGCGCCGAACAGCATCAATGCCGGGCTCATGTCCAGCTTGGGGTTGTCAAATTTGGGGATCGGCGACGGGTCCATGACGTAGCGTTCGTCGACGGTCACCGGGTAGGCGTACGCCGTGGCGATGTGGCCGAAGGTGGCGATGTCTTCGTAGAGCTTGACGTGCATGACGCCGTAATCATTCAGGGCGTGCATGGTGCGGGTCTCGGTTTCCGACGGTTCGATGAAGCGCAGCGGCTCGGGAATCGGCACCTGATAGACCATTATCTGATCGGCGTGCAGCGGCGTTTCCGGGATGCGGTGGCGGGTCTGGATGATCGTCGCCTCGGGGGTGCGCTCGGTGGTGGCGACGCCGGCGGTGCGGGCGAAGAAGCGGCGAATCGACACCGCGTTGGTGGTGTCGTCGGCGCCCTGATCGATGACTTTGAGCACGTCCTCGGCGCCGAGGATCGCAGCGGTCAGTTGCATGCCGCCGGTGCCCCAGCCATAGGGCAGCGGCATTTCACGGCCACCGAAGGGCACTTGATAACCGGGAATTGCCACGGCCTTGAGCAGGCCGCGACGGATCATGCGTTTGGTCTGTTCATCCAGATAGGCGAAGTTGTACGCCCCGTCTCGCGGCGTCGGCGGTAATGGCTGTGGGCGTGGCGGCGTTGCGGCATTCATTGGGCCTGCTCCCTGGAGGGCGTGCGCAGTTTGCGGATCAGTTCCAGTTCGGCCTGGAAGTCCACGTAGTGCGGCAATTTCAAGTGCGAGACGAAACCTGCGGCTTCGACGTTGTCGCAGTGGGCCAGGACGAATTCTTCCTGCTGGGCCGGCGAGACGATCTCCTCGCTGTATTCCCCGGCGCGCAGCGAGCGGTCCACCAGCGCCATGCCCATGGCTTTGCGTTCGGCGTGCCCGAAAGCCAGGCCATAGCCGCGAGTGAACTGCGGCAGCTCGGTGGCGGACCCGACGAACTGGTTGACCATCTCGCACTCGGTCACTTCGATGGCGCCGATGGAGATCGGAAAGCCCAGCTCTTCCGGCTCGATCCACACCTCCACTTCTCCCACCCGAATCTCCCCGGCAAACGGGTGGTTGCGGCCGTAGCCGCGCTGGGTCGAATAACCCAGCGCCAGCAGAAAGCCTTCATCGCCCCGGGCCAGCGCCTGCAGGCGCTCGGCGCGGCTGGCCGGGTACTCCAGCGGCTCGCGGGTGATGTCGGCGACCGGCGCGCCGGTGTCCTGTTCTTCCTTGATCAGGCCTTCTTTGGCCAGCAGGCCAGAGACCCGCGGACAGGCCTGAACCGTTGCGTCGGCCTGGGTTTCAGGGCCGGGAAACTTGCCTTCGGCCAGTAAGGTGAAATCAAGCAAGCGGTGGGTGTAATCGAATGTCGGGCCCAATAGCTGCCCGCCCGGCACGTCCTTGAACGTGGCCGACAGACGTCGGTTGAGCTGCATGGCAGAGGTGTCGATGGGCAGGCTGGCACTGAAGCGGGTCAGCGTCGTGCGGTAGGCGCGCAGCAGGAAAATCGCTTCAACCAGATCGCCCGCCGATTGCTTGATCGCCAGCGCCGCCAGTTCGGCGTCGTACAGCGAGCCTTCGGTCATCACCCGGGCGACGGCCAGCGGCAATTGCTGACGGATCTGTTCCACGCCCAGTTCCGCGACCGACGTGTCGCCCCGGCGCTGTTTCGCCAGCAGTTTGTGGGCATTGTCGATGGCCTGTTCGCCACCCTTGACGGCGACGTACATCAGGCCACCCCTCTTGACGGCTGAGGCTTGAACAGCACCTGGGTGCTGCGCGGCAGGCCGAGCAATTCATTGCCCGCGACGAAGAACACGTCGATTCCCCGGGGGAAGTCATTGCGCGCTTCGCGCTCCTGCCAGAACGCTTCCTGCAACGGCAGGCTGACGTGGTTTTTGCTTTCGATGCCCGGGCCACGCCAGGCCAGTTGCGTGCCGCCCTGCAGACTCGGCAACTGGACCAGCAGCGTGCAGGACTGGTCGGGATAACGATCGTTGCCCAGGTCAAAACCGCTGAGGTCGTGCAGCTGGCTGTCGTCGAGCAGCGCGAAGCGGGCGTTCTGCCGGTCGCTGACGATCGGGCAGCCACAATGGAAGGTCAGGTTGGCGCGAATGGCCTGGGTGTCGAACGTCGGCGCGAGCCACAGCGGCGTGTCGATGTCCAGCAGCGCCAGACACAGGGCGTGGCTGGCCGCAGCAAGGCCTTCGAGGTGCGGCGGGGTTTGCGTGGCGAGCAGGCTTTGCGCGACACCGGGACCGGCCAGCGCCTTGAGGGCGGCGCGAAAACTGCGCTGTGCATCCAGCACCGGATCGGCAAATGCCGGCTGCAACAGCGAAGCGGGCAAGGATTGAGTGGCGAGAGAGGTGCTCATCAGTTTTCTCCTCTGACCAAGGTGAAGAAGTCCACTTTGGTCGCGGCGGTTTCGGCTTGTTGTTGGGCCCGGCGCAGATCCTGCGCGCGGGCCAGGGGGGCGATCAGGTCAGTCATCCAGTGCGCCTGTTGCGCGCCCTGCAAATGCGCGTCGGCCAGGGCGGCGAGTTCGGCGTGGGCCTTGTCGCGCCCAGCCAGGTAGCTGAAGCCGGTGCGGCCGTCGGCCAAGCGCACCACGCAGCGGGTCACGGTCATTTCGCCAACGTTGAACGGCGCACCGCTGCCGCCCATGCGGCCCCGCACCAGGGTCATGCCAATTTCCGGCGCACGGATCAGTTGGTAGTCGGCGTCACGCAACGCGGCTTCATGGGCCAGCAGTTCGGCGCGGCGGCTGCGCGAGAGCACGCCGATCCAGTGCTGGCGGGCAGCGTGGCCGGGTGTTTGGGCGTCGGGCGCGCTGGAAGAAACGGGTGTGGCAGTCATCGAGGGCATCTCCGTCAGGTGACGATCTGATACTGGAAGCGGTCGGAGCGGCTGGTGGAATGGGCGATCTCCACCGGGTTTCCGTGCGCATCGTGGGAAAGGGTCAGCACCGTCAGCGCCGGCAGGTGACGCGGCATCAGCAGCACGCTGGCTTCTTCGCGACTGGGCAGGCGCGCGCCGATCAGGCTGAAAGTGCGGGTCAAGGGCAACTGTCGCTCGGTGAGGAACTGGCGCACCGAGCCGCTGACGTAGTCGGCGATCAGTGACGCGCGGGTGGCGCAGTAGCGGTGGCGAATCAGGCAGACCGGCTGGCCGTCGAGGCGGCGCAGGGTTTGCAGTTCAATCAGCGGCGCATGGGGTTCGAGGCCCAGATGCCCGGCCTCCTCCGCCGTCGCCGTGCAATGGCGGCGTTGCAGCAGGACCGCTTCAACGCCGTGGCCCAGCGCCGCGAGGGATTCGCTGTAGGCGCTGCCGGCGGCAACCGGGTACACCAGCGGACGGCCCAGCACCTGGGTGCCTTTGCCCTGGCGGCGCAGCAAACTGCCTTCGCGCACCAACTCGTCGATGGCCCGGCGCACGGTGTGCCGGTTGACCTCAAAGCGCGCCGCCAGCTGGATTTCGGCGGGCAGGTATTCACCGGCGGTGTAGCGGTCGAGTTCACGGCGCAGGGTTTGCGCCAGTTCGAGGTACATCGGTTCTCGGTGTAGGGCTTCGGATTGTCTAGACAACTGCATGGCTAAAAAAAGGGTTCGCACCCTCTCCTGTCGTGGTCGTTAGATGAACTGCTTGCGCAGGCGCTGGGAGAAGATGTCGATGACGCTCACCACCACGATGATCACCAGCAGCACCGAGCAGGTCTGGGTGAACTGGAAGGCGCGGATGTTTTCCCAGAGGATCACGCCGATCCCGCCGGCACCGACCATTCCCACCACCGTCGCCGAACGCACGTTGGATTCGAAGCGGTACAGCGCGTAGGAAATCCACAGCGGCATCACCTGCGGGATGACCCCGAAAATCACTTCCTGCAGGGCACTGGCCCCGGTGGCTCGCACGCCTTCAACGGGGCCGGGATCAATCGCTTCCACCGCTTCAGCAAACAGCTTGGCGAGCACGCCGGTGGTGCTGATCCACAACGCCAGCACGCCGGCGAATGGGCCGAGGCCGACCGCCACCACGAAGAGCATGGCGAAGACCATTTCGTTGATCGATCGGAACGAATCCATGACCCGGCGCAGCGGTTGATGAATCCACCACGGCGTGATGTTGTCGGCGCAAAGGATGCCCAGCGGCACCGAGCAGACGATCGCCAGCAACGTGCCCCACAGGGCGATCTGCACGGTGACGATCATTTCCTTGAGGTACGCGCGCCATTCGTGGAAGTCGGGCGGGAAGAAGTCGGCGGCGAACGTCGCCATGTTGCCGGAGTCGCGGTACAGGGCGAGCGGGTTCATTTCCGCGCCGTGCCAGGCCCAGGCCATCATCGCCAGGAACAGGCCCCAGCCCAGGTATTGCGGCCAGCTGCGCTTGCCAGCGGCCTGGATGTAAGCAGCGTGAGTGGTCATAAAAAGTCCGGTTGCGATCGGGTGAGGCGTCATGACTGGCGCGCCGTGCCTGCACGGGGCTTACCCCCACAGGCAGGCGTGCCCCGTGCATCAACCCGCCTTGGCGGTGCCTTGTTTTTCCAGCTCGGAAATACGGTCCTGCAGCTTCGCCAAACCAGCGTCGATGTCTTTCAGGCGGGTGGCCTTTTCGTCGGCGCTGAGGGTGGTGCTGGCGGTGGTTTCGGTCTTCTGCTTGAACAGCTCCAGCTGGCGGATGGTCAGCAACTGGTCGTCCGAAGACTTGAGGAACTTGCCCATCTGCATGTTCTTCAACACGGCCTTTTCTTCGTCGGTGCCGCCGTAGTTGGCGAAGAAGTCGCGGATCTTGTTCTTCTCCGCGTCGGACATGCCCTTGCGCCAGACCATCGGGTCGGCCGGGATCAGCGGCGATTTCCAGATCACCTTGAGCATTGCGGCCTTGTCTGGCTGGGTGACTTCCAGACGGTCCCAGCTTTCGGTGTTGAAAGTGGCGACGTCCAGTTGCCCTTTGGCCACGCTGAGGGCGTTGACTTCGTGGCTGGAATTCAGCGTCCGTTTGAAGGCGGTGGCGGCGTCGACGTGATTCTGCGCGAACACGTAGTAGCCCGGCACCAGGTAGCCCGAGGTGGAGTTCGGGTCGCCGTTGCCGAAGGTCAGTTCCTTGGCGTGCTTGAGCATGTCCTCGACCGAATTGATCGGGCTGTCCTTGCGCGCAATGATCACGCTCCAGTAGCCAGGCGCACCGTTGGCCGCAACGGTCTGGGCGAAGATCTCGCCGCCGGAACGGTCCACCGCTTCCATGGCCGCCTTGTTGCCCAGCCAGGCCACGTCGACCTTGTTGAAACGCATGCCCTGAATCAGGCCGGCATAGTCAGAGGCGAAGGTGGCGTTGACTTTAAGCCCGGTCTTTTTCGACATGTCGTCGAGGAACGGCTGCCACACGCTTTTCAGGTTCTGCGACGACTCGGTGGACATGATGCCGAAGTTGATGACGGTGTCGTCGGCCTGCGCGTTGCCCAGCAGGCAACCGGCGGCGACAGCGGCAGACGCGAAGACGCGCCCGATACGGTTCAACATGGGGAACTCCCGGAGCTGGTTTTGGGTGTGGGGTTGGGTGTTGCCTGTTACCGGTGCCGCCACCGAGTCAGGCGCGAGCCAACATCAGTCGCGACGGTCGTTCGGTGTCCCGCGCGCTGCCGTCGAACATCAGGCTGGTATCGGCGTCGGCGCCATACAAGTCGTTTAGGAACTGGCTGTTGAGCTCGGCGCCGTTGCCGTCGAAGTGAATCCGTCCGCCCTTGAGCGCCACGGCACGCGGGCAATAGCGCACGGCGTAATCCACTTGATGCAACGTGACGACGACGGTCTTGCCGTCCCGGCGATTGATGTCGGCGAGGATTTCCATGACCTTGCGCGCAGACTCGGGGTCGAGGGAGGCAATGGGCTCGTCGGCGAGAATGACTTCGGCCTGCTGGGTCAGCGCGCGGGCGATGGCCACCCGCTGCTGCTGGCCGCCGGACAGGGTCGAAGCCCGTTGCGGCGCCAGATCGGCAAGGCCGACGCGGTCAAGGTTGGCCATGGCCCGGGCCTTTTCCTCGGCGTTGAACAGGCCCAGGCTGCCACGCCAGCGAGGCATACGGCCCAGACAGCCGAGGAGCACGTTGTCGAGCACGCTCAGGCGATTGACCAGATTGAACTGCTGAAAGATGTAGCCGATGTCGGCCCGCAGGCGGCGCACTTTGCCGTTCAGCCGGCCCGAAGCCTGCACTTCCCGGCCCAGCACCTGGACGCTGCCGCCATTGGTGCGATCACAACAGGCCAGACCGGCCAGATGGCGCAACAGCGTGGATTTGCCGGAACCGGAAGCGCCGATCAGCGCAACCATTTCCCCGTGTTGTATAGACAATGCAAGGTCAACCAAAGCGGTCTTTCGGGCGAATGTCTTGTTCAAGCGGTCGACGTGGATGGCTGCGGTCATGGGCTTCTCTGGTGTTGTGATTCCAGCGTCCTGCCGGGGATGAATGATCAGCCGCACGACCGTCCCTGGCCGCGTTCGGTGCGAGTGACATTAGGGGCAGCCTGTGGCAGTTCCATGAATCGACGATGACGACGGCGTTTCACTTCGGAGACGGTTTGATGCGGGATTTCTCGGGGGGTTTGTGGACATCACGAGGTTAAAGGGCGGTCTAGCGGCGGTGCGGGCTAGACAAGTTGGAGGGTTGTTGAGGATTCAGTGGAGGGGATTGCGGGAGGGCTGAAACAAATAATTCGTGCCGTTGGTCCGTTGGCAGAATGCGATGCCGCTAGTGGTGCCGGCTTTAGCCGGGAAAGCGTCGGATGTCACTGCGGAATTTAGGGTGTTCAGACTGGCCTCTTCCCGGCTGAAGCCGGTCCCACTATGGACATGCGTTTCGACCGTAGGACTGGCTTTAGCCGGGAAGGCGTCGGGTGGCGCGCTGCGGGATTGAGGGTGTAAAGGCTGGCCCCTTCCCGGCTGAAGCCGGTCCTACAAGAGCACCGCATCCCGTCAGTAACACCTGTGACGCGGAGCGTCAGGGGATGCATTCCCACGCGTAGCGTAGGGAACGATCACCTCGTACCTAGTGGGACCGGATTCAGCCGGGAAGCTTTTGATCTTGATTTGCTTTTAATCTTCATACGCAAAAAGCCCAAACACCACAAATCGCGACTTGGGTGCAGGCCGAACGCAGACGACGCGCAGTGGGTCGAGCCGCATGGCGGCGAGAGCGCCGTTGCGGACATGGATGTCCGTTCGGCGCGGGCCCACGGAGCGTCGTGGGAGTGAGGTATTCCGACGAAGGAGGAACCCAACCGAGAGCAAGCACCCTTGGTTACTTGGGGTGCTTTTCCAAGTAACTCGCCGAAGGCGAAACAGAGGCCGTTAGGCCGACGCTCTTGATCTTGATCTTGATCTTGATCTTGATCTTGATCTTGATCTTGATCTTGATCTTGATCTTGATCTTGATCTTGATCTTGATCTTGATCAGGCGTTTAGATCCGGAAAGTGCCGACCAGATGCTGCAGCCGTGCCGTCTGATGCTCCAGATGCGCACAAGCATCGAGAGTGGATTTCAGGTTATCGACGCCCTCCTGATTCAGCGTATTGATCTCCGTAATGTCGACATTGATCGACTCTACCACCGCCGTCTGCTCCTCGGTCGCGGTCGCCACCGACTGGTTCATGCCATCGATCTCACTGATCCGGCGGGTCACGCTATTGAGCCGTTCGCCCGCCTGATTGGCGATAGTCACACTGTTCTCGCTCTGGCGCTGGCTCTCGGTCATGTTGATCACCGCATCGCGCGCGCCGACCTGCAACTCCTCGATCATGCCCTGCACCTGCTGCGCCGAATCCTGGGTGCGGTGCGCCAGATTCCTCACCTCGTCCGCCACCACCGCAAAACCACGCCCCGCTTCCCCTGCCCGCGCCGCTTCGATGGCAGCGTTGAGCGCCAGCAAGTTGGTCTGCTGAGAAATACCGGTAATCACTTCCAGAATCTGCCCGATGTTGGCGGTCTTGTTGTTCAGCGTTTCAATGTTGGCGCACGACTCGCTGATCTTCTCCGACAGCTGATTCATCGCCGTGATGGTCTGGCTGACAACGCCCTGCCCTTCGCTGGCCAGTTGCGTGGCCTCGCTGGAATGCTGCGACGCCAGCGCGGCGTTCTGGGCGATTTCCTGAGCGGCGGCGCCGAGCTGGTTGATCGCAGCGGCCACACTGCTGGTGCGGCTGGTCTGCTGATCGGAATTGCCCATCGACGAGTTCGAGGCACCGACCACGCGGGCCGCGACTTCACCCAGCTGCCCGGCGGTGGAGGCCACTTCGCGGATCGAGCCGTGAATACGCTCCACAAAACGATTGAACGACTGCGCCAGCGCGCCAAACTCATCCTGGGACACGATGGCCAGACGCATGGTCAAGTCGCCTTCTCCGTCGGCGATGTCCTGCATGGCACGGCCCATCTGGTGCAACGGCTGCATCAGCACGCGGATCAACAGGCCCAGCAGCACCATGATGATCGCCACAGCGATGACCATCGCGAAAATTGCCGAAGAGCGGAATTCGCTCAGCATCGAGTAGGCAGCGTCGCGGTCAAGCACCAGCGCCACGTACCAGTTCGCCGACGACAGCCCCTCCACCTTGGTAAACGAGATGATCTGCGCCTTGCCGCCGGACTCGATTTCCGCCACGCCCGGCGCGATGGTTGGCGCACCGCTCGGATAGGCTTCGCTGACGTTCTTGAGGATCAGCTTGCTGTCCGGGTGAATCAGAATCTTGCCGTCGGCGCTGACGATGTACGCATAACCGTGGCCGCCGAAGTTCAGCGAGTTGATGGTCTTGCTGATGGCGTCCAGGGAAATGTCCGCACCCGCGACGCCGATCATCTGCCCTTGCTGGCGGACCGGCGTGGCCAGTGTCACCACCAGCTTGCCCGACGAAGCTGCGATGTAAGGCTCGGTGACGATAATGCCCTGCGCCGCGTCGGCCGCCTTGTACCAGCCACGGGCCCGCGGGTCATAGTCGGCCGGGCGATTGCCCGTCGGCACGGAGAACATCACGCCGTCCTTGCTGCCGAAATAACTGAGCTGGAAATTGTCCGGATACACCGGCAAACCGATCGCCCGCTGCAAGCTGTCCTGGGCCGGACCGTCGACCGCGATCTGCTGGGCCATGGAGTTGAGCAACTGCGTGCGGCTGTCGAGCCAGGTTTGAATGTTTTGCGTGGTCAGACTGCCCATCTGTTGAAGTTCGGAGGCGACGCTGTTCTTCAGGGTTTCGCGCTGGCGATAATCGTTCACCAGAATAAAACACGAGAAAGCAACTACCACGATGAGTGCAGCGGCCAGCAAGATCTTTTTGCTGAAACCCAGACGTTTGATCATATGCGTGTGTCCATAACAGAGATGACAGCGACAAGAGTGCGATGCCGATAGGTGCGCTGCGCTTTGCACGGGTGCTGCAGGAAAGAGAAGGCACGGCCTGAAAGATGTTTCGGCAGCGAACCCGGGGAATTTAGGGCCGGATGTCGATGAAAGTTGAGTGCTGTTCTATGAGGGGAGAAATAGTTCAACTTCAATTCAATTGCGGGGCATTAGTTCAAGTAGTGGATCCAATAAAGACCGTTAGTTGTATAGGGCTTATATAACCGAGCTAAATACTGGCGGGGTTGATAGCCAATCTGTTTGCGCAGCCAATTGCGACCGACTCCGACGGTAAGACCGGCTTCAGCCGGGAAGCTGTCGAGGGATCACACCCGATCGGTCATCGCCGCCATGGCCACGGAGGTGGCAGCGGTGCGGGTTTCGACGCCGAGTTTGATGTAGATGTGTTCCAGGTGTTTGTTCACCGTTCGCGGGCTCAGTTGCAGGATGTCGGCGATGTCTTTGTTGGTTTTGCCGCAGGACACCCAGCGCAGCACTTCGATTTCCCGGTCGGTGAGCTGGAAGCGGCGGGACAATGTGCCGTAGGCGGATTTGTCTTCGAACGTCACCGGCTGCGACGCCGTGCGGGCGGTTTGCAGGATGCGCGCGGTGCGCAAATGTGAAGCGACCCGGGCCAGCACTTCGGCGCACTCGATCGGCTTGGTGACATAGTCGATGGCGCCGGCCTCGAAACCCTGCACCACGTGCTCGCTGTCGGTCAGCGCGGTCATGAACAGCACGGGGATGTTGGCGGTGTCCGGTTGCGCCTTGATCTGGCGGCAGGTGTCGAAGCCGTTCAGGCCGGGCATCATCGCGTCCAGCAGAATCAGGTCCGGACGCCGACGCTGGATGCGGGTCAACGCACTGTGCCCGTCCAGCGCCACCAGCACCATGTACCCCGCCTCGTCCAGCGCATCGGACAGCAGCGCCAGGTTATCGGGTACGTCATCGACGATCAGGATGACGCCGTTTTCAGCGGCTCGGGTCATGGCGTCCATTAAGGGCCTCCTTCAATTGAAGACTGAGTTCATCCAGGCGAAAACCTGACGCCAGGGTGCGCAGGCGGGTGACAAAACCGGCGCTGTGGGTGTTCTCGCGCTCGATGGCGTCGAGTTTTTGTTGAATGCCACGGATGTAGCCCAGGCCGCACAGTTCATACAGCTCTTCCAGATCCTCCCGCGACGGCAACACCCCCGGCGTCTGCACGAGCACCGGGGCGCTGCGCAAACGCCGCTGCCAAGTCAGTTGCAGATGATGCTGAATGCGGTCCAGCAGTTGCGGCAAATGCAGGGGTTTGGCCAGGTAGTCATTGCACACCTGCAGGCTGCGTTCCTTGTCATCGGCGAAGGCATTGGCGTTGGCCGACAGCACGATGATCGGCGCCAGGGACAGCGCGTTGCGGCGGATCATGCGACTGGTCGCCCAACCGTCCATGTCCGGCATGGACAGGTCCATCAGGATCAGGTCCGGGTGCAGCAGCGACACCTGCCTGACCGCCTCTTGCCCGTTGGCCGCCTGCGCCACGTCAAAACCCAGCGGCATAAGCATGCCGCTGATGACCTTGCGGTGCTCGATGTGATCGTCCACCACCAGAATCAGCCGCCGCGGACCGTCGTAACCGATGACGTCGTGGTTGACGTCGACGATCGCCTTGGGCACCCGCACTTCGGACAGGAACAGCCGCACCTGAAACCGCGTCCCTTCCTCGGGCTGGCTGCTGACGGACAGGGCGCCGCCCATCAACGCCGTGAGCATCCGCGTGATGGTCAGCCCCAGGCCCACGCCGTTGTCTTGCCGTACCAGCCCGCCCCGTTCGAACGGCTGGAAAATCCGTTCGATCTGTTCCGGCGCGATGCCGATCCCGGTGTCGATGATGTCGAAGGTCGCTGTTTCACGCCGGTAACTGACGCGCAGGCAGACTTCTCCGCTGTCCGTAAAGTTGATCGCGTTGCCCAGCAGGTTGATCAGAATCTGCCGCACCCGCTTCTCGTCGCCGCGCACCACTTCCGGCATGCGTCCGATCAGCTCCAGTCGAAAGTGCAGGCCTTTCTCCCGGGCCGTGCTGGCGAACATTTTCTCCAGATCGTCGAGAAACTCCTGGAACAGGATTTCCGTCGGCTCCAGCCGCAGCTTGCCGGCTTCGATCTTGGCCACGTCCAGCAGGCCGTCGATCAGCGACAGCAAATGCGAACTGCTGCGCATGATGGTCGCCAGGGAATCCAGGTGTTTACTCGGGGTGGCGACGTCCCGCTGCAGGATCTGGGTGAAACCGAGAATGCTGTTGAGCGGCGTGCGCAGCTCGTGGGAAAGCCCGGTGACGTAGCGACTCTTGGCGGCGTTGGCGGCCTCCGAGGCTTCCTTGGCCTCCTGCAGCGCCTGATCGGTTTTGTGGTGCGCCTCGATTTCCTGCATCAGCAACGCTGTCTGCCGCTCGGATTCTTCCAGGGCCACGCGCCGGCTCTCCCGGGTCAGCACCACCCACCAGGCCAGTACGCCGGCGAACACGCAAAAGGTCAGGAACGCCTTGAGAAACGCCAGCATCAGGGTGTGATGCACCTGCGGTGATTGATCGATCAACCCATGTGAAACCTGGCTGTAAATCATCGTCAGCGCCCCGGTCAGGGTCAGCACCAACACGGTAAGCAGGCCCAGGTAGTGCGCCAGTCGGGTGTGCAGGTACTGGCGCGGCAAGCGGGGCAGCAGGCGGCCGATCAGGTCCTCGAATTGCATCGACAGCCGCGAGCGGGTTTTGCATTGATCGCCGCAACGGGCGTCCAGCGAACAGCACAACGAGCAGATGGGCGAACCGTACGCCGGGCACCAGGCCATGTCAGGGGTTTCGAAACGGTTGCTGCACACGCCACAGCGCAGGCTGGTCTGGCGGCCGAGGGGGAACAGCAGACCGGGGTCGCTTTCCCGGGCGATGTAGTAACGGCCTTTGGTCAGCCAGGCGATCAACGGCGCCGCGACCAGTGCGCTGGTCAGGGAAATCAGCGGCGGCGCAGCCCGCGCCACCTCCCCCAGCGCACCGAAATGGGCACACATCGACAACAATGAGGCAATGAACATCGCGCCGACGCCCACCGGGTTGATGTCGTAGAGGTGCGCGCGTTTGAACTCAATGTACTTGGGCGACAGGCCGAGAGGCTTGTTGATCACCAGATCGGCCACCAGCGCGCCAATCCAGGCGATGGCGACGTTGGCGTACAGGCCGAGCACTTCCTCGATGGCGTCGAACACGCCCAGTTCCATGAGGATCAGCGCGATAGCGACGTTGAACACCAGCCAGACCACCCGGCCCGGATGGCTATGGGTGACCCGGGCAAAGAAGTTCGACCAGGCCAGGGATCCGGCGTAGGCATTGGTCATGTTGATCTTGATCTGGGAAATGATCACGAACAGCACCATGGCCGCCAGCGCCCATTCCGGGGACGCAAACACATCATTGAACGCCACCAGGTACATCTGCGTCGGCTCGGCCGCGCGCTCGATGGGCACTTGATGCTGCAGGGCGAGGAAGGCGAGAAAGGCGCCGGCCATGATTTTCAGGCCGCCGGGGATGACCCAGCCGGGCCCGGCCATCAGCACCGCGGCCCACCAGCGCTTGCGGTTGCGGCGGGTTTTCTCCGGCATAAACCGCAGGTAGTCCACCTGCTCGCCGATCTGCGTCACCAGGGACAACGCCACGCTGAACGCGGCACCGAACAGCAGCAGATTGAACGTGCCGCCCTCGCCCTCCCGGCCGGCAAAGGTGGTGAGGTCGGACAGCGCGTCGGGGTTTTTCCAGATCACGAACACGTAGGGCACGATCAGCAACGTCAGCCACAACGGTTGCGACCACATTTGCAGGCGACTGATCAGGGTGATGCCGTAGGCCACCAGCGGGATGACGATGATCGAGCAAATCACGTACGCCAGCGCCAGCGGAATGTGGGTGTACAGCTCCAGGGCCAGCGCCATGATGGCCGCTTCCAGGGCGAAGAACAGGAAGGTGAAACTGGCGTAGATCAACGAGGTGATGGTCGAGCCGATGTAGCCGAAGCCGGCGCCACGGGTCAGCAGGTCCATGTCCACGCCATAGCGCGCGGCGTAGTAGCTGATGGGCAGCCCGGTGAAAAAGATCACCACCGTCATGGCGATGATGGCCCATAAGGTGTTGGTGAAGCCGTAGCTCATCACCAGCGCGCCGCCAATGGCTTCCAGTGCCAGGAACGACACAGCCCCGACAGCCGTGTTGGCGATGCGGAATTCCGACCATTTGCGGAAAGACTTGGGCGTGAAACGCAACGCGTAGTCTTCCATGGTCTCGTCGGCGACCAGACGATTGTAATCGCGGCGCACCTTGATGATGCGTTGAGAGCCGGAGGGTCGCACTGAGGGGTTCCTGATGAGAGAGAGCGAATTCGCCACTCACCGTCCTTGCTGGCGCGAAACTGAGAACTGTGTTCAAACAGCAACTTCTGTGCCGCGGGCGCAATCATGCCTCGGTCCGGCGTTCCCGGCCCTACGTCAAATGACGTACGCGCATACGTCACGCTGCGTATACCTCGATTCCCGCGCCCGCCTCATCCTTGCTCGCAGCTCGCGACGGACCCTCACCCGGCCGCCGCGAATCACCAGCACAGGAGCGGGAACATGGATTCACGACTGACAGGCCCCACGCGCTTTTTCCCCCGACGCCTGGCATTGGGGGCGGCAGCCCTTTCGCTGATCGCCGCCAGCGTGTTCAGCCAGATGACCCTGGCCGACGATGTCAACACCACCGGTCTGGCCGTCACGCCGACCGAAGTGACCGTCGGCCAGCTGCACTCGGCCACCGGCACCATGGCGATCTCCGAAACCGGTTCGATCCAGGCCGAACGCCTGGCCATCGACCAGATCAACGCGTCGGGCGGCATCCTCGGTCGCCAGATCAAAATCGTGCAGGAGGACGGCGCGTCCGACTGGCCGACCTTCGCCGAGAAAGCCCGCAAGCTGCTGGTCAACGACAAGGTGGCCACGGTGTTCGGCTGCTGGACCTCGGCGTCGCGTAAGGCGGTGTTGCCGGTGTTCGAGAAAGAAAACGGCCTGTTGTACTACCCGACCTTCTACGAAGGGCTGGAACAGTCGAAAAACGTGATCTACACCGGGCAGGAAGCGACCCAGCAGATCCTTGCCAGCCTGGACTGGATCGCCAAGACCAAGGGCGCCAAGACCTTTTACCTGATCGGTTCGGATTACATCTGGCCGCGCACCTCGATGAAGATCGCCCGCAAGCACATCGAGAACGTGCTCCACGGCACGGTCGTCGGCGAAGACTACTACCCGCTGGGCAATACCCAGTTCGGCTCGCTGATCAACAAAGTCAAATTGAAGAAACCTGACGTGGTGTTCGCCGCAGTCGTGGGCGGCTCCAACGTGGCGTTCTACAAGCAGCTCAAAGCCGCTGGCGTCGATTCCACCAAGCAGACGCTGTTGACCCTCTCGGTCACCGAAGACGAACTGCTGGGCATTGGCGGCGAGAACATGAAGGGCTTCTACGCGTCGATGAAGTACTTCCAGAGCCTGGATAACCCCAACAACAAAGCGTTCGTTGAGGCGTTCAAGGCCAAGTACGGCAAGGATTCGGTGATGGGCGACGTGACCCAGGCCGCCTACCTCGGTCCGTGGTTGTGGAAAGCCGCGGTCGAGAAAGCCGGCAGCTTCGACGTCGACAAAGTGGTGGCGGCGTCCCCGGGCATCGAGCTGAAGACCGCGCCCGAAGGCTACGTGAAGATTCACGAAAACCATCACCTGTGGAGCAAGACCCGCATCGGTGAAGTCCAGGCCGATGGCCAGTTCAAGGTGGTTTACGAGTCGGACTTGATTGAGCCGAATCCGTTTCCGAAGGGTTACCAGTAATTGCTGCTGACATGGCGCGCTGATCGTTCCCACGCTCTGCGTGGGAATGCCGGTCCGGCCGCTCTGCGGCCATGCAGGACGCGGAGCGTCCGGGCTGCGTTACCACGCTGAGCGTGGGAACGATCAAGCACACGTGGATGGCCAATCAATTTTTCACCTCGGAGACCATCATCATGGAATGGCTATCGGAATTTGGTGCCATCGCGGCCATGCAGGGGTTCAACGGGCTTTCCGTGTTCTGCGTGCTGTTGTTGATGGCCCTGGGGCTGGCGATCATTTTTGGTCAGATGGGCGTGATCAACATGGCCCACGGTGAATTCCTCACCATCGGCGCCTACACCACTTACCTGCTGTCGACCCTGGTGCAGACCTATTGGCCGTGGATGCAGCCGTACTATTTCTTCTTTGCCATCGCGTTGTCGTTCGTGGTGGCCGGTGCCGTGGGTTGGGTGGTGGAGTGGGTGATGATCAGTCGCCTTTACCACCGACCGCTCGACACCCTGCTGGCGACATGGGGCCTGTCCCTGGTCATGCAGCAAGCGTTCCGTTCCATCTTCGGCGCCCGTGAAGTCAGCGCCAACCCGCCCGAATGGCTGATGGGCGCGGTCAACCTCACTGAATCCATCGAAATCCCGCGCAACGGCCTGTTCGTCATGGGCCTGACCGTGCTGATGACCGGCGGGATTTTTCTCATGCTGTACCGCAGCCGCTGGGGGTTGCACGTCCGCGCCACGGTGCAGAACCGCATCATGAGCCGGGCGGTGGGCATCAACACCCGCAAGGTCGACCGCATGACCTTCGCCCTGGGCTGCGGCGTTGCCGGGGTCGCGGGGGCGGCGTTCACCACCATCGGTTCCACCGGCCCCACCGCCGGCTCCCTGTACATCGTCGACACCTTTCTGGTGGTGGTTTTCGGCGGCGCGGCCAGCCTGTTCGGCACCATTGCCTCGGCGTTCGCCATTGCCCAGACCCAGTCGCTGTCGGAGTTCTTCATGAGTGGCTCGATGGCCAAGGTCCTGACCCTGTCCATCGTGATCCTGATCCTGTTGATGCGCCCCCAGGGGTTGTTCGCCAGCAAGGTTCGTAAATAAGTGTGCGCCAGAGAGGTAGCCCCATGAACGCGCTAAACAAAATGCTCGGTGGACGCCAGGGCGTGGTCGGCCTGCTGATCCTCGCGGCCCTGATCCTGGTGGTCTTCCCCCTGACTCTGGACGCCTTTCGCCTGAACATGGTCGGCAAATACCTGACCTACGCGTTCGTCGCCGTGGGCCTGGTGTTGTGCTGGGGGTACGGCGGCATTCTCAGCCTGGGGCAAGGGGTGTTCTTCGGCCTGGGCGGCTACTGCATGGCGATGTTTCTCAAGCTCGAAGCATCTGATCCGGAGAGCACGAAAATCCAGTCGACCCCTGGCATTCCGGACTTCATGGACTGGAACCAGATCACCGAACTGCCGTGGCTGTGGGTGCCGTTTCACAGCTTCACGTTCACGGTGATGGCGGTCATCGTGTTGCCGGTGCTGCTGGCGTTGATCATTGGCGTCGCGCTGTTCAGACGCCGGGTGGGCGATGTGTATTTTTCCATCGTCACCCAGGCCATCGCGTTGATCCTCACGGTGCTGATCATCGGCCAGCAAGGCATGACCGGCGGGATCAACGGCATCACCGATCTCAAGACCCTGCTGGGGTGGGACATCCGCAGCGACAGCGCCAAACTGCTGTTGTACTTCATCAATGCGGGCCTGCTGTTCGCCTGCATCCTGTTCGGCAAATTCATCCTCCATTCCAAACTCGGCCGGCTGCTGATGGCCATGCGCGACAAGGAAGAGCGCGTGCGGTTCTCCGGTTACGACGTGGCGGCGTTCAAGGTCTTCGTGTACTGCGTCGCGGCGTGTTTCTCGGCCATCGGCGGGGCGATGTTCGCCTTGCAGGTGGGGTTCATGTCGCCGTCGTTCGTGGGCATCGTGCCGTCCATCGAGATGGTGATCTTCGCCGCCGTCGGTGGGCGCATGTCGCTGCTGGGCGCGGTGTACGGCTCGCTGCTGGTGAATTACGGCAAGACCTACTTCTCCGAGTCGTTCCCCGAATTGTGGCTGTACCTCATGGGCGGGCTGTTCATCGCCGTGGTCATGTATTTCCCCAACGGCCTGGCCGGTCTGTGGGAAAGCCACGGGCGCAAATGGTTGTCGGGCTTCACGCGCAAGCCGGCACCGGTGATTGCCTCCCCTGCCCCGGTCATCACGCCACCCCCCGCCCCCGCTGACAAGAAAGCCGCCAGCCCGCTGGAGATTCAGCCATGACCCGCCCGACAGGCTTTCAGATGAACAAACCGGTCCTGGCCATTGAGGGCCTGACCGTGTCCTTCGACGGTTTCAAGGCGGTGGATGACCTCAACCTGTACATCGACCGCAACGAAGTGCGGGTGGTCATCGGCCCCAACGGCGCGGGGAAGACCACGGTGCTCGACCTGATCTGCGGCAAGACCCGGGCCACGGGCGGCAGCATCCAGTTCAAGGACCGCGAGCTGACCACCATGAACGAGTACGACATCGTCCGTGCCGGGGTCGGGCGCAAGTTCCAGACGCCATCGATCTACGACAACCTGAGCGTGTTCGAGAACCTGGAGATGTCGTTTCCGGCGGGGCGCTCGGTGTTCGGCGCGCTGTTCTTCAAGCGCACCCAAGAGGTGCTGGACCGGGTCAATCAAGTGGCCGCCGACATCTTCCTCGGTGACCGGCTGCAGCAGCAGGCGGGCCTGTTATCCCACGGCCAGAAGCAGTGGCTGGAGATCGGCATGTTGCTGATGCAGGACCCGGAACTGCTGATGCTCGACGAGCCGGTGGCGGGCATGAGCGTCAGCGAGCGGGCGCAAACCTCCGACCTGTTGAATCGCATCAGCCAGGGCCGTTCGGTGCTGGTGATCGAGCACGACATGGAGTTCGTCAAGAGCATCGCCCACAAGGTCACGGTGCTGCATCAGGGCAAGGTGCTGGCCGAAGGCAGCATGGAGTCGGTGCAGAACAACCCGAAAGTCATCGAAGTCTATCTGGGCCATTGAGGAGCGCAGCATGTTCAACATTCAGCAGCTGGCATGTGGTTATGGCCAGAGTCAGGTCCTCCACGACCTGAGCCTCTCGGTGCAGAAGCAGGAAATCGTCGCGGTGATGGGCCGCAACGGCATGGGCAAGACCACGCTGTTCAAGAGCCTGATGGGCATCCTGCCGCAATGGGGCGGCCAGGTTCAGCTGGACGGCGTGGACGTGTCCGCCCTGGAAACCCACAACCGTGTCGCCGAGGGCATGGCCTACGTGCCCCAGGGGCGGATGATTTTTCCGTCTATGAGCGTGCTGGAAAACATCCAGACCGGCCTCCCCGCCTCAGCGGGCGGCAAGGTCCCGGAAGACCTGTACGCGCTGTTCCCGGTGCTGTTCGACATGCGCGGCCGACGCGGCGGCAACCTGTCCGGCGGCCAGCAACAGCAGCTGGCCATCGCCCGGGCCCTGGCGACCAATCCCAAGGTGTTGTTGCTCGACGAGCCCACCGAAGGCATCCAGCCGTCGATCATCAAGGACATCGCCCGCACCCTTAAAGAGATCCGCGCCCTGCGCAACCTGACGATCATCGTCTCGGAGCAGGTGCTGTCCTTCACCCTGGAAATCGCCGACCGCTTGCTGGTGATCGAGAAAGGCCGCTTCGTCATCGAAGAAACCCGCGCCAATGTCGATGAAGCGACGATCAGTCGGTATTTGTCGGTGTAGCAAGGCCCGGAGACATGCAGCGTCATTAGCACCTACCGAGAACCCAAGGAGAACCCCCCATGACCGATACCTTGATCAAAGTCGACCTCAACCAGCCTGTCACCGAAAACGAGCAGATCCACAACCGCTGGCACCCGGACATCCCGATGGCCTGCTGGGTCAAGCCGGGGGATGATTTCATCCTCGAAACCTACGACTGGACCGCTGGCGCGATCAAGAACGACGACGATGCCAGCGACGTGCGCGACGTCGACCTGACCACCGTGCATTACCTGTCCGGGCCGGTCGGTGTGCATGGCGCCCAGCCCGGCGACCTGCTGGTGGTGGAGCTGCTGGACATCGGCGCCCGAGCCGATTCGCAATGGGGCTTCAACGGCTTCTTTTCCAAACAGAACGGCGGCGGCTTCCTCACCGAGCATTTCCCCCTGGCGCAGAAATCCATCTGGGATTTCAAAGGCATGATGACCAGCTCCCGGCACATCCCCGGCGTCGAGTTCGCAGGCTTGATTCACCCCGGTCTGATCGGCTGTCTGCCGGATCACAAGATGCTCGCCGAGTGGAACCGGCGCGAGCAGGAACTGATCGACACCGACCCGGACCGCGTCCCGGCCCTGGCCTGTCCGCCCTGCGCCAGCACGGCGCACCTGGGCAAACTCAAAGGCCCGGCCCGCGACCTGGCCGCCGCCACGGGCGCACGCACCGTGCCGCCCCGTGAGCACGGCGGCAACTGCGACATCAAGGACTTGTCCCGGGGCTCGAAAGTGTTCTTCCCGGTCTACGTCGACGGCGCGGGTCTGTCCGTGGGCGACCTGCACTTCAGCCAGGGCGACGGCGAAATCACCTTCTGCGGCGCCATCGAAATGGCCGGCTGGGTGCACATGCGCGTCGAGCTGATCAAGGATGGCATGGCCAAGTACGGGATCAGAAACCCGGTCTTCAAACCCAGCCCCATCGTGCCGAACTACAACAACTACCTGATCTTCGAGGGCATATCGGTCGACGAAGCCGGCCAGCAGCACTACCTGGACGTCAACGTCGCCTACCGCCAGGCGTGCCTGAACGCGATCAACTACATGACCAAGTTCGGTTACTCCCCGGCCCAGGGTTATTCGCTGTTGGGCTCGGCACCGGTGCAGGGTCACATCAGCGGCGTGGTCGACATCCCCAACGCGTGCGCCACCTTGTGGCTGCCGACCGAGATCTTCAAATTCGACATCAACCCCAACGCCAATGGCCCGACGAAATTCATCGACGGCACCGTGGATTTGCCGATCGCGCAGGATAAATAACGCCGGGCTGACTCCCGACCTGCAGGCGCGAATGATCCGCGCCTGCAGCATGCACTCTGACGAGAGGATTTGAGCCATGCCCCTGTACGAATACGACTGCCCTGACTGCGGGGATTTCACTTCGCTGCGGCCCATGGCCGAGAGCGCGCTGCCGTGCGAGTGCCCGGCATGCGGCGCATCGAGCCTGCGGGTGATTCTGTCCGCGCCAGGGCTGAGCACCATGCCCGGCAACACCCGCACCGCCATCGCCCGCAACGAGCAAAGCGCCCACGCGCCAAAAACCATGGACCAGTACAAAGAGAGCCGGGGGCACCCCAGCGGCTGCAGTTGCTGCGGCCCGACGAAAAGACTCGAACCGACCAAAGCCAATCCCCACGCCCTGAAAGGCAAGCCAGCGGGCCGACCGTGGATGATCAGCCATTGATCTTTAAACGGAATCTTTATAGGGGACTGATTTATTTATCGCGCTTCTTTGATAAATCAATCTGTCCCCGAGGAAGGTAAACGAGCCGGGAGACAGATTAACTTACGGTGAAGCGCTGTAAATAAATCAGTCCCCTCCCCACTAGTTCCCTCCGCACTTACGACTCGAGATGACAGCGCACGGACTCCTCACTGCCTTTTACCGGTAATAACGCCTGGGGCTTTTCGCAGCCGTGGGTGGCTTTCGGGCAGCGGTCGCGAAAGTAACATCCGGTCGGCAACGTGCGATTGCCCGGCAGCTCGGTCGGCGCCGACACCTGCGCGTCGTCCACCGCCACCCCCAGACGCGGCACCGCCTCCAGCAACAGCTGCGTATACGGATGACGCGGCCGCTCCAGCACTTCCGCCGTCGTACCCAACTCCACAATCTGCCCCAGGTACATCACCGCCACCCGGTCAGCCATGTGCCGCACCACCGAGACGTTGTGGGAGATCAGGATGTAGGTCAGGTCGCGACTGCGCTGCAGCTCGGCCAGCAAATTGAGGATCTGCGCCTGCACTGAGATGTCCAGTGCCGAGGTCGGTTCGTCGAGGACGATGATGTCCGGGTTGGACGACAAGGCCCGGGCAATCGCAATCCGCTGACGCTGTCCACCGGAAAACTGATGAGGAAAGCGATCAAGGTATTCCGTGCGAATACCCACCTGAGCCGCCACCTTCTCCGCGATGCCACGCATGTCGTGGCGCGGCGCCGATCGCTGAACGAACAACGGCTCGGTGATCACTTTCCACACCGGCAGCCTGGGGTCGAGGGACGACTGCGGGTCCTGAAACACAATCTGCACGTTGCTGCTTCGTTCCTTGTCGCTGTTGTAAATCCAGTCGAGTCGCCCGGATGTTGGCTTGATCAAGCCCATCAGCAATTGCGCCAGGGTGCTTTTGCCGCAGCCGGATTCGCCGACCACGCCGAGGGTTTCGCCGGCACGAACCTGGAGATCGATGCCATTCAGGGCATGGGCCAAAGCCTTGGGCCGACCGAGCCAGTCCTTGCCCATCGGGTAATGCACGCGCACATCTTGCAGACCGAGGATGGTCGGGCTCTCGCCAGGCGATGTCTGCAGGGCTGAATGGATCATGGCCGCGACTCCTGTGGGGTGGCGTGTAAGGGCGCGCTCAACCAGCAGGCGCTTTTGCGGTCGGCGGCGGCGTCGATGGTCTGCATCGGTGGGCGTTGCAGGCATTGCGCCGTGGCATGGGCGCAGCGATCCAGGAACGTGCACCCTTCCGGCAACGCCGACAGATTGGGCACTTGGCCGGGAATAGTCATCAGGTCCTGGCCCGGTTCGACTTGCTCCGGCAATCCGCTGAGCAGGCCCTGGGTGTACGGATGCCGGGGGTCCGCCATCACTTGCGCGGTGATGCCCTGCTCCACCACTGCGCCGGTGTACATCACGTACACCCGGTCGCAGAACTGCGACACCAGCGCCATGTCATGGGTGATCAGCAGAATCGCCGTGCCCCGCGCCCGGGCCTTTTCCCGCAGCAGCAACAGCACTTGCCGCTGCACCGTGACGTCCAGCGCGGTGGTCGGTTCGTCGGCGATCAGCAATTGCGGATCGCAGGAGAATGCCAGCGCAATCATCACCCGCTGACGCATGCCGCCGGAAAGCTCGAAGGGGTAGCTGTTCATCACCTGCTCGGGGTCGGCGATGTGCATGTCCCGCAGCAACGCGATGGCTTTGGCCTTGGCGTCGGCCTTGCTCAGCCGTTGGTGATGAATGATCACGTCAAGCATCTGCCGACCGATGCGCCGGGTCGGATTGAGCGCGGTCATGGGTTCCTGAAAGATCATCGCGGCGTCACGGCCACGCACGCTCAACAGGTCCTTTTCTTTGGCGGTGAGCATGTCGCGGCCGAGAATGCTCAGGCTGCCACTTTTCACCTCGTAGGCGCGCTCCGGCAGCAGGCGCAGGCTGAGCATCGCGGTGACCGACTTGCCGGAGCCGGACTCGCCGATCACACCGACGATCTCGCCGGGATTGACGTGCAGCGACACGCCGTTGAGGGCCTTGACCGTGCTTTTATAGGCCGGAAATTCAATGCACAGATCGTCGATGACCAGCACCGGGGCCTGCGCGGTAAGGGATTGTTGTGCGGAAGCTTGCATGGTCATTTCCCCTGCTGCCGTGGGTCGAGCAAGTCACGCACGCCGTCGCCCAAAAGGTTGAAACCGGTGGCGGTGATCAGAATCGCCACGCCGGGAAAGGTCGAGTACCACCATTGATCGAGGATGTAGTTGCGCCCGGTGGCGACCATCGCGCCCCACTCCGCCGTCGGCTGTTGTGCGCCCAGGCCGATGAAGCCCAGGGCCGAGGCCATGAGAATGGCGCTGCCGATGTCCAGGCTCAGCTGCACCAGCAACGGCGGCATGGCGTTGCGCGCCACGTGCCAGATGACCATGTGCCAGCGTCCGGCGCCGAAGGTTCCGGCCGCCTTGACATAACCCATCTGGCGGATGCTCAGGGCCTGACCTCGGGCCAGCCGCACGTAGAACGGAATCCGCACCAGGGTGATCGCCAGCATGGCGTTGAACAGGCTCGGGCCCAGTGCCGCGGCCAGGGCCATGATCAGCACCAGCGACGGCACCGACAGCATGATGTCCATCAGGCGCATGATCAGGCTGTCGAAACGCCCGCCGATGATGCCGGACATGCAGCCCAGCAAGCCGCCGGCAAAACACGAAGCGAAGGCCACGAACAGACCGACGCCGACGGATTGCCGGCTGCCGTACAGCACGCGGCTGAACAGATCCCGGCCCACTTCGTCGGTGCCGAACCAATGGGCGGCGGACGGCGCGGCCAAGCGCTGGGTCAGGTTCAGCGCGTTGGGATCATGGGACGCGAGCCAGGGCGCAAAGGCCATCACCAACAGCACTATTACAGTGATCAGCAGCCCGGCCATGGTCAGCGGACTGCGGCGAATCTGATGGGCCAAGTAGGCCCATTTGTCTTGCCAGCGCGAGGCGGCCGGCAGTGGCGCCACGGCGGGCGCGATGATCGGAGTCGTCATGTCAGTTGACCTCGCCAATGCGCGGATCGATCAGGCGGTACA
Source organism: Pseudomonas sp. HP_12 (assembly GCF_055283955.1). Lineage (NCBI taxonomy): Bacteria > Pseudomonadati > Pseudomonadota > Gammaproteobacteria > Pseudomonadales > Pseudomonadaceae > Pseudomonas > Pseudomonas sp. HP_12. Next base: position 216,434 of record NZ_JBTOQG010000001.1, on the reverse strand, counting down.
GCAGATCGATGGCCATGTTCAGCAGCACGTAAATGAAAGAGACCATGATCGCGAAGCCCATGACCGCCGGAAAATCCAGCGACTGGATCGACTTGACCACATAGGCGCCCATGCCGGGCCAGGCGAACACGGTTTCCGTGAGCACCGCGCCATAGAGCAAGTCGCCCAGGGTCAGGCCCAGCACGGTGACCGAGGGGATCAACGCGTTGGGCAAGGCATGGCGCAGAATCACCGCCCATTTCGACAGGCCGTAGGCCCGCGCGGTACGGATGTAATCTTCGCCGAGCTGGTCGAGCATGGCCGAGCGGATCTGCCGCGCGACGACGCCGAGGTTGACGAAGCCCAGGGTGATGGCCGGCAGTATCAGGTGCTGCACGGCGTTGAAAAACAGCCCGGTGTCGCCGGCCAGCAGCGTGTCGATCAGGTAGAACCCGGTAACGGTTCGGGGCGGGTCCAGCCCTTCGTCAAGACGACCGCTGCCGGGCAGCCAGTTCAAATGGCCGTAGAACAGCACGATCAGGCCCAGCCCGAGCCAGAACGCCGGGGTCGAAATCCCGGTCACCGCCAGGGTGCGCGCGACTTGGTCAATGAAGCGGTTGTGGTACACCGCCGAGAGTACGCCCAGCGGCACACCCACCAGAATCGACAGGGTCAGGGCCGCCAGCGCCAGTTCCAGCGTGGCCGGGAAGAACGCCTGCAAATCTTCGAGCACCGGGCGATGGGTGCGAATCGACGTGCCCAGGTCGCCGTGCAGCAGGTCGAGCATGTAGCGGCCGTATTGTTGATACAGCGGCAGATCCAGCCCCAACTGATGGCGGATGTTGTCGACGATGGCGTCGGTGGCGCGGTCCCCGGCGATCAGTCGTGCGGGGTCGCCCGGAATCAGGTGCGAGATGGAAAAGGTAATCAGAGAAACGCCGAACACCACCAGCAGCAGGCCGCCCAGGCGTTTGCGCAGCATATTCAGGAAGGCCATGGGGCACCTCGGTCACGCAGTCGATCAATAACGCGAAACAGCTCGCGGACACAGCGCTGCTTCACCGGGCCCCGCCTCCCTTGCAGGGCCCTATGAGTCACAGCGATTTACGGGATGCAGCGCTTACTTGGTGATCGTGCCGACGTTGAACACCTGTTCCAGCATCGGGTTGAACACGTAGCCCTTGACCTTCTCGCTCATCGGCAAGGTGTAGGCCTTCTGATAGAGGTAGGCGTAGACGCTGTCGTTGAGCACGATCTTCTGCGCCTGCTGGTACAGCTCGGTGCGCTTGGCCATGTCGTTGGTGGTCGCCGATTCACGAATCAGCTTGTCCACCGCCGGGTTGTCGTAGAACGAACGGTTGCCGGCCAGGCCTTTCAGCTTCGAGTCAAAGAAGAAGTTCATGAACATGTAGGGGTCGGCGAAGTCCGGGCTCCACGAGCCGATGGCGATGTCGAAATCACCGGTGCCCAGGCGCTCACGCATGCTGGCGTTGGCGAGTTTTTCCAGCTTGAGGTTCACGCCCAGCGGTTGAAGGCCGGCTTGCAGGGTCAGGCCGATGGGCTCCCAGTTCGGGTCCTTGTCGGAGTACATGAACGTCAGGTTGCTGACCTTCGGCGACACTTTCCCAAGATCGGCTTTGGCCTTTTCCATGTCCTGCTTGAACGCCGGCAGCTTCTCGTCGTAGGCCCACATGCCCTGGGGGATCGGCCCGTTCAGCGGCTTGGCTTTGCCTTTCAGGATGCCGTTGATGATGCCGTCGTAATCCAGGGATTCGACAATCGCGCGCCGCGCATCGGGGTTATTCATCGGCGCTTTCTGGGTGTTGAGGTAAAGCAGCGTCACCCGTAGCGACGGGTAATCGCCAACGACGATGCCGGACTTTTTCGCCAGCGCTTCGAGCTGGTCTTCGGGCATGTCTTCGATGATGTCCAGGTCACCGTGCTCCAGCTGCAGACGACGCACGGAAGCCTCGCCGATGATCTTCACCACGACTTTTTTCAGGGTCGGCTTGGGACCGGCGTAGTAGCTGTTCTGCTCCATGGTCAGGGTCTGGCCTTTCTGCCAGTTGACCAGCTTGAACGCCCCCGAACCTGCGGTGTGGTTGGACAGGTAGGCGTCCGCGCCTTCGGTTTTCTTCGCAACGTCCGGGTTGATGATCGCCGCGCCGTTGTGGGCCAGCGTGGAGAGGAACGGCGCGTACGGCGCTTTCAGGGTGAAGCGCACGGTCAGCGGATCGACCACCGACACGGCCATGTCCTCGGGGAAGGCGCCGGACGGGCCTTGCTTGAGCTTCATCACCCGGTCAAAGGAGAACTTCACCGCCTCGGCGTTGACCTCGGCGCCGTCATCGAATTTGTTGCCGGGCTTGAGCTTGAATTCCCAGGTCAGGTTGTCCGCCGAGGTGGTCCAGCTGCTGGCCAGCTCCCCTGCCACTTCGGTGCTGCCCTTGCCGTTTTCGACCTTGTAGGTCACCAGCCGCTGGTACGCCGGGTAGGTCACGGTCCAGTCGTTGTTGTCGATGGTCACGGCCGGGTCGAGGGTCTGCGGGTCGGACGGCTTGCCGATCATCAGGGTGTCCTGGGGCACGGCTGCGCTGGCCGATTGCCAGGCGCCAAGGCCCATAGCGGTGCAGAGGACTGCCATCGCCAGCGTGCGTGGGGTAAGGAGTGATTTCATGCCGGTTCCTTGATCGTTCGATGTCTGAAAGTTCGTCAGGTTTGTTATTGAAGCTATACCGGGCAGTTCAAGCTCACAGGCCTCAGGCCTGCGAAATGGCGCGCCCTGCTCTTGCGAGGTCGGGTGACGCCAGATTCAGCCGGGATTCATGGTTGTCCCGGTCGTGTGCGGTGTTGCGTGATGCGTGATGCGTGATGCGTTTTTAGTGAGCGGGCTGGATCGAGCCGTCGTCGATCAGCGGATAGTCATCGGCGTCGGGCAGTTCGTAGTGCCACCACTCGCTGTCGATGTAGGTGAACCCCGCCGCCAGCATGATCCCCAGCAACAGCAGGCGGTTGCGCTGTATGTCGGCGGGCAGATCAGCGAAGAACTGATGGGACTGCTCGCGCATGTCGTCGAAGCCGGTGCCCATGTCCAGGGCGTAGCCGCTGGCGTCGATCAGGGTCAGGTCCACGGCCACGCCCCGGGTGTGGTGGGAACCCAGGCTGGGGTCGCGCACGTATTCGGGGTTGGGCAGCGCCTGCCACAGCAGGTATTGCGCGTACCCCGGGCGATAGGCGTCGAAGATGCGCAGGCGCAACCCGGCCTGGCGCGCCAAGGTGCTCGCCTTGCGCAGACAGCGCTCGGCGTCGCGATGCAGCAGGCAGCGCGGATCCTGGTAAATCTGCTTGCCGGCGAGGTTGTCGACGCCGGCGTAGATCAGGTCGACCTCGACCTGCAGCGCGTGGACATCGACTTCGACGAGGGGGCTATTCACGTAACGAAACTCCAGATCAGCATGTTCATTCATTATGTATTGGGGGCGATGCTTCCCCCCGTAGGACCGGCTTTAGCCGGGAAGCCTTATCTATTCAAACTGGCCAAACAGTTGTTGCAGCTCACGGTTCTTCGCCAGCCTCTGGTCGAGGCGGTCGCCGTATTTATCGGCGACCGCCGACACCATCAAATTGAACAGGCAGGTCAGCGGCGCCAGGGAATCCCAGAACTGCCCCACATCGGAATTGAGCTGCAGCAGATCGCTCGGGTAATCCCTGGCCCACGGGCAATGAAAATCGGTGATAAAGGCCAGGCCTACGTTCTGCTGGTGGGCGACTTCGCAGAAGGTCCGCGTCACGGCGGAATAGGTGCGGAAGTCGGCGATCACGGCGTAGGGATTTTCGAACTGGGAATTCAGTGATTCGGCGTAGGTGCCGGACAAACCATCGACGTAGTACACCTTGGGCCGGATGTACTCCAGGTGACTGAAAAACGCGTTGAGGATGCCGCGGGTGGTCTGAATGCCGACGATGAACACCGCGTCGGCGCTGTGCAGCCGCTCAACGATGCGGGCGAAGGTTTCGCCACGGGCCAGGGCGTAGACCCGCTGGATCGCTTCCAGCTCACGGTTCATCGAGCGTTCCAGCGCATCGCCCTGGGTGTTTTCTTCACGAAAGGCGCCGAGCCGATCAGTGATCACCCAAGGGCTGGCGCTGTCACCGCGCAGGCTCTGTTTGACGTCGTCGATGTTGCGATAGCCCAAAGAGCGCAGGAACCGTCCGACCGAAATGCCGGTGGTGCCGGTCTGCTGGGCGATGCTGTCAGCGGTTTCGAACGGCAGCTTTTGCGGATTGGCCAACAGGTAGCCGGCGATGCGCTTGCCGGTGGGCGTCAGGTCGCTGAACCGCTGTTCCAGTGCATCGAGGAAGGGACGCTTTTCCATGGGAATTCCGCAGAGGGAGCCGGGTTGCGTGGACCGGGATAATGTTATCCGGCGGTCATTTTGCAACAAGATGTTAGCAACATAACATCGTGTTTCGAGATGGCACAATGATTATTTTTAAGAGATTGGCGAGGGGCAAGCGGCGTGTTTCAGGGTGGTGCGAGGGTGCGGAGGATGCGCGTTTTGGGGGCGAAAAACGGCCACCTGTATCTTTCAGAAAACGAGGGTTCATCTGCAAAAGCGCACTGCAATCACAAATGAACCCATGCTGAGAGGGTATCTATTTATGCCGCGCTCTCGCCGAAGAATCGGAAAAGCACAGCGCGATCATTTCCATTCTCCCGGTAATAGGCCTTCAACAGGATATCCACTCCGTTCTGGATGATAAGCTCAGTGGCCGGTCCGATGTTTGGGTGAACCACTGAACCGTCTGAACCAAACGCCATGTCACGATTCCCGTCTTTCAGCAACCGGATCAATCGGACATCAAGCGCTGTTTGATTATAGGAGATGACCATGCGCTGTTGATCGTCGACCGTCATCAGAGCAAAGGTCTGGATCGACGTATCAACCTCAGGGACGACCAATGGCTGCCCACCGTGGAACGCTGGATCATACCCGCCGTATTGAGTCAGTTTGATAATCACCAGCTTATTCTTGCCGTCACTGTCTTTAATATTCGCCTGAAGCGTTACGCCGTTATCATCGCCGTAACAGACTTTCTTTAACAGGATGTTAGTGACGCCGGGCAACTCAGGGAACTCAGAAAGATCAATAATTTTGCGACCGCCCGCAAACTGCGTGTCGAGCTCGCCGGCCGAGGTATATCGGGAGACAACGCCCAAGACCCTGCCATTGTTGAAATGACCCGCCAGTGTGACGCTGCCGTCGCTGGCCGCTGCATAGTCTGCCCAAACATCAGACGTGGGCGTAATCGCTTTAACCCCGTGATCGCCCCAACCCTTAGCCGGAAGGCCGTTAACGTCGAGTTTGACTAGGTGAAAGGTAGCAACTCTGTTATTGATGAGTCTGCACGGAAATAGAATGCTGCCATCCTGTTGCCGCACGGACGCGCGGACGGAATTCCAAGGGGATGGGTATTCCTTTCTGTCGGTGTCGGCTTCACCGTCTACCTTTAACTTAAACAACTGCTTGCCGCCTTTACCGAACTTGATATCTGGCTTGCCAGTTGCGAATATCCGAATGGCGGCCGGAACGTTCACCAGAGAACCGGTACCTTCTGGCTTCAGGAACTCCGAAACCCCGACGCAGGTGATAGTTGTCTCCTTTTGATCAGTGCTGAAAATAAAACCTTCGCTGTCCAGAACGGTTGGGTAAAGGTCGTCCATAAATGGGAAAATGAAGCGCCCCCCATTGCCAAAATCATGATCCAATGTTCCATCCGGCTTATGACGGCCGATATTACCCTTATACGACCCCCTTTGACCGTTTTGGATTTCGTAAAATTCTTGGTCACTCTTACTTCGCGGATCAGGCACATACAGTTGATAGGGGTTCAGAATATAACCACTACCGTTGAATTCAACATCTCGATCGCCCGCTTGATGAACAGCGTTGGCAGGATTCGCTTTCTTATCACTCATGATCGTTCTTCCTTGAGGATTTAATTGAAACCAAAGACTACCCCCAATCAACATCTCCGTCCACTGAGTGAGATTATTCATATTTTCAATACAGAACTGAAAATATCGAATACAAACAAAGTGTTAGCATCGGTTATAGCGAATCGCAATTATGCCAACTTCGATTCAATCTAGGCAGCAAATAAACATCGCAATAAATGGCAAGCTACTCATGAGTATCTGTTCTAGCAGTCAACGCGTCGGCGCTGTAAAGCTGCTCGACGATACGGGCGAAGGTTTCGCCACGGGCCAGGGCGTAGACCCGCTGTATCGCTTCCAGCTCACGGTTCATCGAGCGTTCCAGTGCATCGCCCTGGGTGTTTTCTTCACGAAAGGCGCCGAGCCGATCAGTGATCACCCAAGGGCTGGCGCTGTCACCGCGCAGGCTTTGCTTGACGTCGTCGATGTTGCGATAGCCCAGCGAACGCAGGAAGCGCCCGACCGAAATGCCGGTGGTGCCGGTCTGCTGGGCGATGCTGTCAGCGGTTTCGAACGGCAGCTTTTGCGGATTGGCCAACAGGTAGCCGGCGATGCGCTTGCCCGTCGGCGTCAGGTCGCTGAACCGCTGTTCCAGTGCATCGAGGAAGGGACGCTTTTCCATGGGAATTCCGCTGATAGAGCCGGGTTGCGTGGACCAGGATAATGTTATCCGGCAATCATTTTGCAACAAGATGTTAGCAACATAACATCGTGTTTTGAGGGCTTACAACGCTTTTTTCAAGAGATTTCAAACGGGGATTTTGGTGATTCAGGGTGGTGCGAGGGTGAGTGGAAATGCGCGATTAGGGGGCAAAAATCGACGCTTTGGCGGGATGAGAATGTGGGTTGCTAGCACCGGCGCCTTCCCGGCTAAAGCCGGTCCTACAAAGGGCGCGCGGTGTGTCAGCGGGCCTGGACCAGCCGAGATATCGCCGGTGCGACTGGATGCATGCGATTTATTGGTAGGACCGGCTTTAGCCGGGAAGAGGCCTGTGTGAACACCCCCGATTTTTTGACAAACCACGCTCTTTAGTTCCTGAAAATCCTATGCAGGGACAAGGCTTAAGTAAGGTGATTAAAAAGATTTTTTAGTTGTATATCTATACACCTGTCACCTTTGACAGTAGACATCGACACTTCAACTAAATAACTTGGATTCTGCACAGGGAGCAATAGGCAGTCACCGGTAACAGGTAAAGCCATTCCCTGATTGATGATTGTGAATCTCTATCCGGAGCAACCACCGATGGCAAACTTTAAAGTGACTCTAGTGGACCCGACGGGAATTAAACAAACGCTAAACGTACCCGAAAACCAATACATATTGGAGGCAGCGGAAGACGCGGGAATTGTACTACCCTTCAATTGCAGAGCGGGCGCCTGCTCTAGCTGCACAGCAAAGATAATAAAAGGTAGTGTCAATCAATCCGAAGGTTATTTTCTGCATCCAAGACATTTATCCGATCAATTTGTTTTGCTTTGTGTGGCGTACCCTACCAGTGACTGCGTCATTGAGACCGACAAGGAGGTGGATTTGGAATGATCCAGTCTCATTACTGCATTTGGACAGTGGAGCTGAATAACCGAAGGGTGGCCTAGTGCGATGCTGCAATTGTAAATAAACCTACTTGCAAACCTGTTTTCGTTTAGATCTGGCTTGGCGCGGCGCCATGAATCGAGACGCCGGGCGGCGCCGGTTTTCCCCGAATCAAGGCAGTAGCACGATAAGCTTCGAGCCGCGAGGTACCAGCGAACCTTCGACAGCAGGATACCGCTGGCCCAGTAGGATGCATGCAATCTGTTTAGTGGGATCGGTTTTAGCCGGGAAGAGGCCCGTGTGAACACCCTCGATTTTGCGGGGTAGCAACCGACGTCTTCCCGGCTGAAGCCGGTCCCACATGGGTACGGGATTTATTTGTGGGACCGGCTTTAGCCGGGAAGAGGCCTGTGTAAACACCCTCGATTTTGCGGTGTGGCAACTGACGCATTCCCGGCTAAAGCCGGTCTCACATTGGATGCATGCCGCCAATCAGCGCAAATTAGTCTTCGCCAATTCCAGCACCATGTCCGCTTTACCGTTCATCACAGCCTTGAGCATGAACAGGCTGAAGCCTTTCGCCTGGGCGAGTTTGATCTTCGGCGGCATGCCCAGTTCCTGTTTCGCGGTCACGACATCCACCACCACAGGCCCTGGATGTTCGAAGGCTTTCTTCAGCGCATTGGGCAGGTCCGCCGAGTCTTCCACGCGAATCCCCAGAATCCCCGCGCCAATGGCGATGTTGGCAAAATTGGTGCTGTTGAAGTCAGTGTCATGGGGCACGTAACCGCCTGCCTGCATTTCCATCGCCACAAACCCCAGCGAGCTGTTGTTGAACACCACCAGCTTGATCGGCAGGTTCAGTTGGCGGATCGACAGCAAGTCGCCCATCAGCATCGACAAGCCGCCATCACCGCACAGCGCTACCACTTGCCGTTGCGGGAACGCCGCTTTCGCGCCCAGCGCCTGGGGCATGGCATTGGCCATGGAGCCGTGGTTGAACGAGCCGAGCAGCGAGCGCTTGCCGTTCATGGTCAGGTAACGCGCCGCCCACAGGGTCGGCGTGCCGACATCGACGGTGAAGATCGCGTCCGGGTCGGCGTAGGCATCGACCAGTCGCGTCAGGTATTGAGGGTGAATCGGCTCGCCATGGCCTGACGGCGTGGCCAGTTCATCGAGCTCGTCGCGGGATTTGGCGTAATGATCCAGCGCCTTGTCGAGGAACTTGCGATCGGCGTGGGCCTTGAGGCGGGGCAGTACGGCGTCGAGGGTTTCAGCGACGCCGCCGGCCAGACCGAGGGCCACCGGCACGCGACGGCCGAGGGCCGTCGGATCGATGTCAATCTGGATGACGGTTGCTTTTTCCGGGTAGAAATTGCGGTATGGGAAGCTGCTGCCGAGGATCACCAGCGTGTCGCAGGCCATCATCGCGTGGTAGCCGGAGCTGAAACCGATCAGCCCGGTCATGCCGACGTCGAAGGGGTTGGCGTATTCGATGTACTGCTTGCCGCGCAGAGCGTGAACCACTGGGGCCGACAATTTTTCTGCCAGCGCCACCACCTGATCGTGGGCCTCGGCACAGCCAGCGCCCGCAAGAATGGTCACCGCCTTGGATGTGTCCAGCAGGTCCACCAGGCGTTGTAAATCGGCTTCGGCCGGGATGACCCGCGCAGGCGCGTGATCGACCCACAGGGGTTTGATGTCAGGCGCTGCGCTCAGGGCGACGTCGCCGGAAATCACGATGACCGCAACGCCGCGCTGGCTGATGGCCGCGCGCATCGCCCGCTCCAGCACCCGAGGGAACTGCTCGGGGGTACTGACGGTTTCGACGAAGTGGCTGCACTCCTTGAACAGGTCGGTGGGGTGGGTTTCCTGGAAGTAATTCAGGCCGATCTCGGAGGACGGAATCTGCGCCGCGATAGCGAGGACTGGCACACCGCTGCGATGGCAGTCATACAGGCCGTTGATCAAGTGCAGGTTGCCCGGGCCGCAACTGCCCGCACACACCGCCAGCTTGCCGGTGGACGCCGCTTCCGCCCCGGCCGCGAACGCCGCGACCTCTTCGTGACGGGTGTGCATCCACTTGATCTTGCCCAGACGCTGGAGGCTGTCGGTCAGACCGTTCAGGCTGTCGCCGCTGACGCCCCAGATCTTCGAGACGCCGGCTGCGGCGAGGGTTTGGGCGAGGTAATCGGCGATGGTTCTGCTGGACATGGGGCAAGTTCCTTGTCGAGTCGAATGAGCGCGCGGTGCCGGAACAGACATCACGCGTGGTCTCAAATCGACCCGTCACGCCGGGCACAGTTCAGTGCGTGTGGGCAAACGTGCCTACCCACCCACAGACGCCTGCCATCACACCGGCGGCTGGCCCGGCGCCTTGCTCGGCGCGGCGATCTGCACCTTGGGGTTGATTGGTGTGACACTCGGCGTCGCGTACTGCTGTTTCAGGTGACCGTCCTGATCCAGCAGCCAGGCATCGAGGATCTCCCGCACCACGGGACCCGCCACCCGTCCGCCCGCCTCGCCGTTCTCGATCATCACCGCGACGACAATCTTTGGATTGGCCGCGGGGGCAAAGCCGACGAACAAGGCGTTGTCGCGGTGCCGTTCCAGCGTCTTGTCGCGGTTGTAGCGTTCGCCCTGCTTGATCGCCACCACCTGCGCGGTGCCGCTCTTGCCGGCGATGCGGTACTGCGCACCTTGCGCGGCCGCACGGGCGATGCCGCGCGGGTCGTGCATCACCGCTTGCATGCCGTTGTTGACCTGATCCCACTCGTGGGAATCGCGCAGCACGATGTTCGGCATCGGATGCTCGTCCACCGGCGCCACGCCGCCGATTTCCTTGGCCAGATGCGGACGGTGCCAGATGCCCTTGCTGGCGATCAGGGTCGTCGCCTGGGCCAGTTGCAGCGGCGTCACCTGCATGTAGCCCTGGCCGATGCCGAGGATCACGGTTTCCCCCGGGAACCAGGCCTGACGCCGGGTGATGCGCTTCCATTCCTTGGACGGCATCAGCCCCGCCGATTCTTCGAACATGTCCAGCGAGACCTTCTGGCCGATACCGAACATGGTCAGGTAATCGTGAAGGCGGTCGATGCCCAGCTTGTGGGCCAGGTCATAAAAATAGGTGTCGTTGGAGCGCATGATTGCCGCGTACAGGTCCACCCAGCCATCGCCGCTGTGGTTCCAGTTGCGGTACTTGTGATCGAAATCAGGCAGCTGGAAATAGCCCGGGTCGAACACCCGCGTAGACGGCGTGACGACCCCGCTGTCCAGCCCGGCAATCGCCACTTCCGGCTTGATGGTCGAACCCGGCGCATACAAGCCGCGCAGCACGCGGTTGAACAACGGTCGGTCAACCGAATCCCGCAGCGCCGAATATTCCTTGAAGCTGATGCCGGTAACGAACAGGTTCGGGTCGAAGCTCGGCTTGCTGACCATCGCCAGCACTTCGCCGGTGGCCGGATCGATCGCCACCACTGAGCCGCGACGATCGCCCAAGGCATGTTCCGCCGCCTCTTGCAGCTTGATGTCCAGGCTCAGGGTGATGTTCTTTCCGGCCACCGGATCAGTGTGTTTGAGCACGCGCAATACACGACCTTGCGCGTTGGTTTCCACTTCTTCGTAGCCGACATGGCCATGCAGCTCGCTTTCGTAGAAGCGCTCGACACCGGTCTTGCCGATGGACTGTGTGCCGCGGTATTCCACCTGATCGAGCTGAGTCGCTTCCTTCTCGTTGATCCGCCCGACGTAGCCGATGGAGTGGGCGAAGTGCTCCGCCAGCGGGTAGTGGCGAACGAACTGGGCCTCGACGTCCAGCCCTGGCAGGCGGAACTGATTGACCGCCAACAGGGCGATCTGCTCTTCGGTCAGTTCATACAACAGCGTCACCGGCACGAAGCGGTGAGGCGAGTTTTTCATCGCCTTGTCAAAAATAATGCGGTCCTCGTCGGGCAGGTTGAGGATCTGCATCAGTTCGTCGATCACCGCATGCCAGTCGCCTGCGCGCTCGCGGGTCATGGTCAGGTTGAAGCTGGGCCGGTTGTCGGCGAGGATCACGCCGTTGCGATCGAAGATCAGCCCCCGCTCGGGCGGAATCGGCAGGACATGGACGCGGTTGTTTTCGGAGATGGTCGAGTGGTAGGCGAATTCGGTGACTTGCAGGAAGTACATGCGGCACACCAGCGCGACGCTGAGCATGGCCACGAACACGGCGCAGGCGATCAAGCGTTTGTTGACCAGCCGGGTTTCCTTCTCGTGGTCTTTTAAAGGTATTGGATCGGGCATTTCTGCAGCTACTCGGTGAACAGATGGACAGCACAGTCAGCACCCCGCGTGAATAGGCGGGACGCAAATGGCGTGCACGATACCAAGAAGTGCTCCTGGCGACGGACTCGGCTTTATGAAGATTCTGTCAGGTTCGAGCCGCCGCCCGCGCTGACACTCAAACCGTAAGGCCCGGTTGGGCGAAACGACACGCGCCGTCGCCGGCTCATTGTTACTCGAACGGACCGTGACTGTTACGGGATCGGTAAGAGTCATTTACAGAATTCACTCGCCGCAACACGTCGTAACACATCTATCATGCCAGTTGGCGTGAAAAAACAGGGATCAGTTACGGCAACTCCCCGCTCAGCGTGCGCTATTCGGCCGCCGGGCTGCCAGAGACCCAATGTCACACCCCGCCAAGAGCCACTTGCCGTGCACATCGTATGCGCGGCAACACCCGTGATAAAGAACGCAGAGCACAGCCCCGGCACGGACCATTCCCCAATGGCCTGTGGGGCGTGGTTTTGCAGGAGCCCTGAATGACAGAGAAATCCAAAGGCCTTACCCGCCGCCAGTTGCTCAAAGGTTCAGCCACGACGCTGGCCGTGGGCGCCGCCGCTACGGCCCACGCCGCCACCGTCGTTGGTGTTCCACAGTGGGTGCCCTTCGACCACAACGGTCCGATGCATTACGACACCCCCGGCTGGCAGTTCTTCACCGACGCCGAGGCCACTGCGGTGGAAGCCATTGTCGCCCGACTGATTCCCGCCGATGACCTCAGCGTCAGCGGCAAGGACGCCGGCTGCGCGGTGTTCATCGACCGTCAGCTGGCCGGCGAATACGGCACCTTCAGCCGTCTGTACATGCAGGGGCCGTTCGTTCAGGGCACGCCGATGCAGGGTGACCAGTCGGAACTGGTGCCGCGCCAGCGCTACCGTCTCGGCCTCGCCGGCCTCGAAGGCTATTGCCAGAAGCAGTTTCAGAAAAGCTTCAGCGGCCTGACCGCAGAACAACAGGACAAGGTCCTGACCGGTCTGGACAAGGCGGAAATCACGCTGGACGGCATCGACGCCAAGCTGTTCTTTCAGCAGGTGCTCGGCAACACCATGGAAGGCTTCTTTGCCGACCCGGTCTACGGCGGTAACCGCGACATGGTGTCGTGGAAAATGATCGGCTTCCCCGGTGCCCGCTACGACTACCGCGAGTACATCGGGCTGCACAACCAGAAGCTGAATCTGGTGCCGCTCTCCATCATCGGCAGCTCCGCCTGGACCAAGAAGGGTTAATTCGACATGGCCAAAAAACTACCTTCCACGGACGTCGTGGTTGTCGGGCTCGGCTGGGCCGGATCCATCATCGCCAATGAACTGGCTGACGAAAATCTGAAGATCATCGGTTTCGAACGCGGCCCTTGGCGCGACACCGCCGCTGATTTCAACGTCGCGTCGGCGGCGGACGAACTGCGCTACAACCGCCGTCAGGACCTGATGCTGAGGACCCGGCAAAACACCACGACCATTCGTAACAGCGTGACCGAGACAGCGCTACCCATGCGCAGCTGGGGTTCGTTTCACCCGGGCAATGGGACCGGCGGCGCAGGCAATCACTGGGCCGGCATCACCTTCCGTTTCCAGCCCCACGAATTCCGGCTGCACAGCCACCTGACCGAGCGTTATGGCAAGGAGTTGTCGCCTGAATTGACCCTGCAGGATTGGGGCACCGACTGGGACGAAATGGAGCCGTTCTACGCCAAGTTCGATCGCCTGGCGGGCATCTCCGGCAAGGCCGGCAATATCAAAGGCGTGATCCAGGAAGGCGGCAACACCTTCGAAGGCGCGCGCTCGGAGGAATACCCGAACCCGCCGACAGCACAGACTTACGCGCCGACGCTGTTCGCCGAAGCCGCGAAGAACCTGGGCTACAAGCCGTTCCCGGTGCCCTCGGCCTTGGTATCGCGTCCGTACGTGAACTCCCTTGGCGTGGCCATGGGTGCCTGCACCTTCTGCGGTTTCTGCACCAACTACGGCTGCGCCAACTACTCCAAAGCCAGCGCCATCACCACGGTGTTGCCGGTGCTGGTGCGCAAGCCGAACTTCACCGCGATGACCAACTGCGAAGTCCTGCGCGTGACCATGGACAGTAGCGGCAAGCGCGCCACCGGCATCGTCTACATGGATTCCAACGGCGAAGAGTGGGAACAACCCGCCGAACTGGTGGTGATCAGCGCCTTCATCTTCGAAAACGTGCGCCTGATGCTGCTCTCCGGCGTCGGCCAGCCATACGACCCGGTGACCAACACCGGCACCACGGGCCGCAACTACGCCTACCAGACCGCCAACAGCGTGCGCATGTTCTTCGATGACAAGAACTTCAACCCGTTTATCGGCGGCGGCGCCATCGGCATGGGCATCGACGAGTTCAACAACGACAACTTCGACCACTCGGGTCTGGGTTTCGTCGGCGGCGGCAGCACTCGCGTGACGCCGATCGGCGCCGCGCCCATCGACTCCCGCCCTCTCCCGCCCGGCACCCCGGCCTGGGGTTCGGAGTGGAAGAAAGCCACGGTGAAGAACTACGCCAGCACCATGTCCATCGGCTGCGAAGCAAGCAGCTACGCGACCCGCACCAACTACCTGTCGCTGGACCCGACCTATAAAGATCCGCTGGGTCGTCCGTTGCTGCGCATCACCTTCGACTTCCCGGAGAACGACCGCAAGATGGCCGCTTACGTCACCGGCAAGGTCGGCGAAATCGCCAAGAGCATGAACCCGCGGCATATGGTGCCCAGCTCCCAGCAAGGGCATTGGAACAGCGCGCCGTATCAGTCGTCGCACATCGTCGGCGGCTTCATCATGGGCGCCGACCCGAAAAACAGCTCGGTGAACAAGCACCTGCAAGTGTGGGGCGTGCCGAACCTGTTCGTGGTCGGCTCTTCCGCCTTCCCGCAGAACCCGGGCTACAACCCGACCGGCACCGTCGCGGCGCTGGCCTTCAAAGCGGCGGATGCCATCCGCACCCGCTACCTCAAGCGTCCAGGGGAGATGATCAGCGTATGAAGACTCTTCTGACGGTCTGCGCAGGCGTTATCGGCCTGTCTGTTTCCCTGGCTCATGCCGCAACCGGCGCCGATTCCTACAACATCGTGGAAAAAGGCCGCTATCTGACCACTCTGGGCGACTGCACCGCGTGCCACACGATCCCGGGCAAGCCGCTGTTCTCCGGTGGCGTGATCCTCGACACGCCGTTTGGCAAGCTGGCCGGCGCCAACATCACCCCGGACCCGGCGACCGGCATCGGCCGCTGGAGCTTCGAGGATTTCCAGAACGCCATGTCCAAGGGCCACGGCCTGGACGGCAAGCGTTTGTACGGCGCCATGCCGTTCACCGCGTACACCAAGGTGCTGCGTGAGGACAATCTGGCGATCTTCGCGTACCTGAAAACGGTCGACCCGGTGGAAAACAAGGTTGAAACCAACCAGCTGCCCTTCCCCTTCAACGTGCGCACCAGCTTGATCGGCTGGAACCTGATCAACTTCAAGGAAGGCGAATTCAAGGCCGATCCGCAGAAGTCCGAGCAGTGGAATCGCGGCGCGTATCTGGTGGAAGGTCTGGGCCACTGCGGCACGTGCCATACGCCGAAGAACCTGATTGGCGGTGACAAGAACGATCAGTTCCTCACCGGCGCCAATCTGCAGAGCTGGGTCGCACCGAACATCACCTCCACTGGCCACGATGGCATTGGTGCGTGGAGCGAGGCGGACATCGTCAAGTACCTGAAGACCGGCGCAAACCGTTTCGACATCGCCTCCGGGCCAATGGCCGAGGAAGTCGAGCATTCTTCGCAGCACTGGAAGGATGAGGATTTGCTGGCGGTGGCGGTGTACTTGAAGGACGGTGCCAAGCCGGTTGAGGCGGCCAAGCCAGTCGCTGCGGATGATGCGGCGATGGTGGCGGGCAAGGCGATTTATGCGGATCGCTGCTCGGCGTGCCATACCCCGACCGGTGAAGGCGCGGCCAATCTGTTCCCGAAACTGGCGTTGGCGCCGTTGGTGAATAGCAACGATCCGTCGTCACTGATTCGTGTGGTGCTGGCGGGCAGTCGTGCGGGTGCGACGGATGCTGCGCCGACGGCTCCGGCGATGCCGGCGTTTGGCTGGAATCTGTCGGATGAGAATGTGGCGGATGTGCTGACGTATGTGCGTAATACGTGGGGCAATGCGGCGCCGGCGGTGTCCGGTTCGGATGTGAAGGATGTGCGTGAGGGGTTGAGGGCGAAGTAGTTTTTCCGCCTGCCTGACGATGGAGATCAAGATCAAGATCAAAATCAAGAGCGTCTGCCTGGGGGCAGACGTTTCGCCTTCGGCGAGTTACTTGATAAAGCCCCAAGTAACCAAGGGCTTGTGCTCCTGGTTTGGCCCTTCCTTCGTCAGGGTTCCTTCACTCCGGTCTCGCTCCGTGGGCCCGCGCCGAACGGACATCCATGTCCTGACGGCGCTCTCGCCGCATCCATGCGGCTCGGCCCACTCCACGAAACCTCCGTTCAGCCTGCACCCAAGTCGCGATTTGTGGTGTCTGAACTTTTTGCGTTTGAAGATCAAAAGCTTCCCGGCTAAACCCGGTCCCACTGGCTGCGCGCGTTGCTTTTAGTGGGACCGGCTTTAGCCGGGAAGAGGCCTGTTTGCGCACCGATATCGTCGGAGGGTGAGCTGGATACCCGCCCATCATTCACTTGTACGATGTCTTATCACGAGGTATTACTAGCGTCCCGTAAAAAAATAATAGAACGGAGATCGCTACATGGACTCATCCCTGTCCGCCTTGCCCCCGCACGCTGAAACCGCTGGTCACTCAAGCGGCAACACGCGCCGCAGCTTCCTGAAAAAATCCCTCGCTGTCTCTGCCACGCTGGCCACCGTCGGCACCGCCGCCCTGCCCCGCCTCGCTTCTGCTGCAGAGCCTTTGAGCCAGCGATACCCGGATCCGCTCATTCACATTCTCGACGACAGCTTTCTCGAACTGCGGGTCTTCAACGCCAGCGTGGAAAAACTCGCCACCGGCATGCGTTGGGCCGAGGGGCCGGTGTGGGTCGGCGACGGGCGTTACTTGCTGGTCAGCGACATCCCTAACAACCGCATCATGCGTTGGGACGAAATCACTGACACTTTCACGGTGTACCGCGAGCATTCCAACTTCTCAAACGGCATGTGCCGCGATCGTCAGGGACGCCTCATCGTCTGCGAAGGTTCGACCACGACCAGCGAAGGCCGGCGCATCACCCGCACGGAATACAACGGCACCATCACCGTGCTGGCCGACAGCTTCGACGGCAAGCCCTTCAACTCCCCCAACGACATCGTCTGCAAAAGCGACGGCTCGATCTGGTTCAGCGACCCGCCCTTCCAGACCAGCAACAACTACGAAGGCCACAAAATCACCCCGACCCAGCCCCACGCCGTCTACCGCATCGACGGCGAGAGCAGGAAAGTCACCCGGGTGATCGACGACCTCGCCGGCCCCAACGGCCTGTGCTTCTCCCCTGACGAAAAGACCCTGTACGTCGTCGAAGGTCGCGCCAAACCCAACCGCCTGATCTGGGCCATCGCGGTCAAGGACGACGGCACCCTGGGCGAACGCCGCAAACACATCGAAGGCCTGGACTACGCCGCCATCGACGGCATGAAGTGCGACGAAGCGGGCAACCTTTGGTGTGGCTGGGGCGGCAACGGCGACCCCAAGGCCGACCTCGAAAAACTCGACGGCGTGCGGGTCTTCAACCCCCAGGGCAAGGCCATCGGGCACATCTCGCTGCCAGAACGCTGCCCGAACTTGTGCTTCGGCGGACGCGAAGGGAATCGGTTGTTCATGGCGAGCAGTCACTCGATTTATTCGCTGTTTGTGAATACGCGCGGGACTGCGTTTGCGGTTTAAGGGGCTGGCTGGATCACAAGACGGTCAAACGACCGTCTACCTGCGCACTGCTCTTGGACTAAAGGGGACCGTCCCCTTAAGGATTTAAGTGTCACAGTCCGAAAATATGAAGATGTCCAAGTTGAAATGCCTCGCTCAGCTCAACTTCCTCATTAACGTCCCCCTCACTCAAACACTTGCATGGCCTATTCTCCAGCGCTACGCGCACCAGGTCATGTAGCGCCGACGATTTAAAATTGACCTCAAGCCATAGTGTACTGTCATCATCATGGCTCAAGCGTGCGTCATAATCCGCTTTAGTCTTAGAATTTTGATCTTTCAAGTACAAAAATTCTTGATCTGCTCGAACGCAAGACTCACTCGCCTTTAAAAAATCCATAATGCGCTGAGCTGTAAGATCGTTGGAAAACACCAGTCTATATTCATGACTCATGAGCCGTGCGGCCTCCCTCGGACTGTGTGTAAATCAATGGAATTAAGAATGCCGATATGACTTTTGTTTGGATCCGTCGTGCCGGTGCCATGATCATCTAGAGTGTTTCCATAAGGATTAACTTTATTGAGCGAAAGGAGTCCGACCCCTTTAACAGCCCCTCTAAGCCTGATTGGTCACAGGCGAGCGAGATTTTCTGCCCCGAACGCAGGATAGGTCTGTCATAGGGTGCCGGTGCAAAAGATCGGTATTGCACCTGGCGTTGCGAGTTGCGCCTGCTCACCGGTCTTACGCCCAAATATCAAGTTCTCCATGGCTTGAACAAAGCCCAGTCCCTGTATCCAAAGCCCGTCGTGGATGAGGCTCAAGAGGTAGCAGCAACCCTTTTCGTCGATCAACAGCGCGCCGTGGCCGTGATGGACTTCGGCGATGCTCACCAAGGTAGTGCCCAGGCGTTGCTGCCACTCAAGGAAATCTTCGCTTCCATGCAGATGTTCAAATGTGCCAAAGGCGACATCACTGGTAGCACACTCCTCTCCTGCGCCGCAGATGCCCACCTGCACCCCGGCAAGCTGTTCAAGTAGAGCAGCGGCAGGATGCTCGGGTGGAACGTAATGCGGTAGTGGTATGGTGGAAGTGCTGGGCCAGCCTGCGGCAAGAAACAGTGGGCTCAGGCTTTCAGGGAGTTCGATTAGCGGGGGTACGTTCAATGTGTCGGTCACGATTTTACCAAGCTGTTAGTGGGAGATATAAAGAAAAAATAAAGGAGTCTGTCCCATTCGAACACGCTGGAATCGGATCGGATCGGTCAGGCCGACTTCTTCGGCGAATTCAGAGAGTTAAAGGGTCCGTCCCCTTCAACTCTGTAATGTTGGAGGATGCTTAAGACGAAAGGCCTTATGTAATGGAACTTCATCATCTTGCTCCCCACCCTCTAAGCATCTGTATTGTTTGGTGTCAATTGCAGCCTTCAGCAACTCGTATAAATTCGGGGATCGAAAGCCTACTTCGAGCCAGAGTGAATTAGAGTCCTCTAGCGTTAGTCTCACATCATAGGCTGCTTCACTGTTCACACTCAGCTCTTTCAAGCAAATACATTCGCCAGCCGCACCAATGCATGCCGTACTGGTTTTCACCGAGTCAAGGACATTGCGAGCTGAAAACGAGTCCTCGAATACTAATCTGAATTCATGGCTCATAATCCGCGTGGTCTCCCCCGGACAATAGGTAAGTCTTTAGGGTTACGAATACCAATATGGTACTTATCTGGATCGGTTGTTATCTCTCCTTTATCGTCAAGCTGGTTTTCACATGGGTCCTCTTTGTGCATGTGCGAGTTAAAGGGGTCTGTCCCCTTTAGCCCAAGATCAACACGTTCGTGCCTAGTGCCTTCCACTCTAAAGGTGTGACTGATAAAAGCATCTGCGCCTCCGCACTTACTCGCATTATCGATATATTTTCCGCCTTTTTGAAAGCATCGTCACGGATGGCAAGATCCTTCCTGAGAAGTGTTGCCTTTAACTCACTCAGATTTTGCTTAGAGTTAACGGGGTCCGTACCCTTTAGCCTCTTAAGCCAGCTAAAGGGGCAGCGCACTTTCGCTTTTTATCTGCACAATTAAGAGGGTTCACCCCCTATAATGCTCTACATTAATAAAAGATTAACTCGCGGACGCTGTTCACGAAACGAATCTCGGCATCACCGCCCACTATTTCTTCAAACTCTCTAAAAAAGAAGTCCAAGTCCTTTGAGAACACAAAGAATGCATCACGACCATGCTCTCCAGACACCAATGCTCGTAGTATGTAGTGGCAGCTTTCATGTAGTGCTTCATACAACTCTTTTCCGTTTATCGATAAATATTGAGCCTGAACAATACTAGCTAGCATCGAACTTTTAGGCATTGTTGTGGGCCTATGCCTCGAGATCACGTTGTGTTTCCTGAGGTCTTTGTCATACTGCATATGTTCTTGAACCAGCCTTTCGAATTTGCCGGCTTTACCTCGAAACAGGAGCCGAGGCATTCCTTCGACGTCTTCCGCCAGTGGTATTTTTATACTCAAATTATTTATATCGACTGAATAGCATTTTGATACAAGCGCTTTTATAGCCGCTTCACCTTGGGCCGTCGTTCCGAAGCCAACCCCTCCTTGCAGATTCGTAGCCATCACCAAGGCGAACTCGTCAGTATCATCCGCGGACATTTCTCTTATAAAATCGTTAGCATGATTTTTAAACTCACCAAATTCGGCTTTAAAGCATAAGATCTTGTAGTATTTCATATCAGATTCCTTTACGTCCTGCCGGGTAGGTGAACACTATTACCGCACCCTTTGTATTTGTGGCGTGAACATGTGGAATTTCATGGTGAGCTGGTTGATCATCTCCGACCAAGTCAGGGTGCCCATCTGGATGCTCGAACACCTCTGCTACACCATTTTTATCCCTGCGCCCTAGCGTGGTGATCCCGCGACTTTTCATACAGTTGCAATTCACTCCATGGCTACTCAGGTTGAGATCTTTCATTGGGATCGCCTCCCCACCTCTACCTAACCGCGGTACCTGAGCATGTTGCTGGGCCTTTTTCATTGCGCTCCTACGGCTATTTGTTGCGACAACTTTTTGCAAACCGAGTGGGTCGATCCAACCCGTCGGATTTGAAACGTAGTGATAGAGATTCAGCCCGCCACTGTAGCCAATCGGATCCTTGCTGATAAACCGCCCGACCTTTGGATCATAGTACCGATGGCGGTTGTAGTGCAGGCCGGTCTCGTGGTCGTGGTATTGGCCCTGGAATCGGATGGGGTTGGTCAGGCCGATTTGTTGGGCGAATTCAGAGCGCTGTTCTTGTGCTTCGCCCCACGCTTTGTATTGGGCGCTCCAGACGATGTTGCCGTTTTGGTCGGTGATTTCCTGGGGCGTGCCGAGGTGGTCGCATTGGTACCAGGCGAGGACGTCGATTGGCAGTGCGACCGGTTTGTAGTTCCAGAGCGGATCTTCCTTGAAGTTGTAGCGGCCGGTGTAAGTTGGCTGGCTGACGAGACGAATCGTTTCGTGGCGGATGGCCTGGGCCACCGGGACGAAGGTGCCGGGTTCGTGGATGTAGTGGACGGTTCGGCCGAGGGCGCCGGCGTATGGCGGCGGACTGCTTTCCCAGGCGAGGTTGTCTCCGTCCCAGCCGTATAAGGTGAAGCCGCAGCCGAGCTCGCGCTCTTTGCGGGCGTGTTCGTTTTCATTCCAGCCGGTGCCGGCTTCTGGTCGCGGTCGGTAATGGGCTTTTGAGAGTTTGTAGAGGCGACGTCCGAGGGGGTCGTAGCCGAAGTCGACAGTGAGGCGCGGATCGCGGAAGTGCACCAGACGATCGAATAGGTCCCAGTGCAGTTCGCTGCGCAGGCCGTTGGTCCAGCGCTCGGTCTGGTTGCCGCGTTCGTCGTATTCGTAGTGGTTGCCGGCGTAGTCGCGGAGCAGGTTGTCCACGAGTTTATGGCGGACAGGTTCGGGGTCTAGAGGGCGGCGCACGGGTGCGGCGCTGTCGTTGAGCAAGTTGCTCGCAGGGTCGAAGGCGAAGGTTTCCAGGCCCAGGCGGCTGGTAGCGCTGAGCAAACGACTGACTGGGTCGTAGCGGTAACTTAATTGGCCGCGACGGCTGTCATTGATGTCGGTGAGTTGGCCAGCTGCGTCGTATCGGTAAGCACGTTTGATCAGGACGGATTTATCGTCGCTGCGCCCTAACAATTGTTTCTGCAGGCGTCCCGCTGGGTCCCAAGTCTGGGTTTGCAACAGTTGGTTGCCCTGATGACGGGCGACCTCTCGGTGTAAATCATCGCGCTCGTAACTGAGCAGTTCGTGCTCGTCGAGCTTCAAGCCGAGCAGATGGCCACTGCCGTAGGTCAGCCAGCTGACGCGATGGCCGTCCGGGCGAATGGTGGCAATGCGGTTGTTGAGCGCGTCGTACTCATGCTGCCACACGGCAACCAGTGGTTTATCCAGGTTCGAGTAATGCTGGTGCTCTCGCAGCAGATTGCCAGCCGGGTCGTGAAACCATTGCAGTTTGCTGATGGCGTTGGTCGCCATGACCAGATGGCCGTTGCCGTCGTAGGCGAAGGTTTCGCTTTGGGCTTGTTCGCCGAGGGTGGCGCGGCGTTCGGTGAGACGGCCCATGGGGTCGAAGGTCAGCGCAATCGTGCGCTGGCCGTTCACCGTCTGAGCAAGACTTCCTGTTTCGGGATCGTATTGATAGCGAGTCGAGCGACCGTCGAAGCCGCTTTCTTCCAGCACCCTGCCGACCGGATCGTAGTGAAAGTGCGCGCGGCGTTCATTTTCGTTTTCTAGCGCTACCAGTCGGCCAAGCTTGTCCCAGCGATAGCGCAAGGTTTGTTCGGCGGCGTCGACGCGTTCGGCGATGAAGCCGGCAGCGGTGTAACGCCATGTGGTGCAGCGTTCAAGGCCATCGGAATGAGCCAGCAAACGACCTTCGCCGTCCCGGTTAAAGCGTTCTTCGGTTTTGTCCGGGTGTTTGATCAACACCAACTGGCCTGATTTGTATTCGTAAGCGGTGCTATGCCCGGCCGGGTCGGTGAAGCGGATCATCTGGCCGCGTTCGTCGTATTCCCAGCTACTCACCTTCCCCGAGCAGTCGGTGTACTTAGCGAGTTGTCCGGCGTCGTTGTAGGCCAACGACTTGGTATTGCCGTTGGCGTCCTTGATCGCCGTAGGAAGGCCAAACGTGTTGTAGGCGTATTCGGTCACCATCTCTAACGGATCAATCGCCTCAACGAGATTGCCGCGAAGGTCATAGTCCCGTTTCCACAGCCCGCCTTCGCCATCGCTGATCTTGATCAGATGGCTTTTGTTGTCGTAGGCGTAATTGATGACGCTGTGATCAGCCCGGGTGTGCTCGGTCAGGTTGCTGAGTTTGTCGTAGCGATAGCGGTCGGTACTGCCGTCGGTATGAACGTGGCGGATGATGTTCTTCGCGGCGTCACGGAAGAACCATTCGGAACGGCCATCGGCATGACAAATGCGGTAGGTGTAACCCAGGCTGTCGTAGTAATGCCGGGTTTCATGACCCAAAGCGTCAGTGACGTAGGTCAGACGGATGTTTTCATCCCACGCCAGTCGGGTTTCGAAACTGCCGTCATCGGCCCATTCGCGAATAGCCTTTGCGTCGGGACCTGTTCCCTGCCATTGCAGATTCAAACCACGATTGGTGCGGTCGGTATAGCGGGTAATCAGGTGGTCTTGATACTGATAACGCCAGGCAGCGCCGTTCTCATCCTGGGCCAGAACAAGGTCACCGAAATCGTCGTACTGATAGGCACACAGTTGGCGTTTGACGTCGCCATCACGAACCTCCCAAAGACCGGTGAGACGCCCCTGATCATCGATCAAAGTGCCCAGGCGCAGATGAACTTTGTTGACGTCTTTTTCCGAGTAAGTGACTAACTCGGAGAGCACCATCCGATCTCCATGGCGATGCTCGTGATGCAACATAACCCCGGCGCCGTTGGGCAAAACCTTGTTAATCAGAACAAAACGGTTACCCCGCTGAACATAGGTTTCCCTATGCTCAAGCCCCCGCATCAGCACCAACCGATCTTTGCTGAGGCGAATGACGGTCAGGTTCTCAATGGCATTGAAGTGAAAGAGTTTTACCTTGGGAAGAGGGAACTCATGGCTGCGTCCGTCGAAGTCATGAAACACCAAACCGTCGTCAACGAGATCGAAACGTGTAGTAAACGCCGTAATCCAGCGCGCACCGATAAGATCATCATCAAACGCATCAAGACTCGAACAGTAAGTCCGCGTCCACTCAATCGGAAAAGGCCCTGGCAGGCTGAAATCGGTATGGCTAACCGACTCCGAACCCATCGCAAAACTGATGCTCCTCGCCGTCGACCCACAGGCACATTCACAAGGGCACGGACACGTACAGTTCTTCCGCTTGTTAGGCCGGGCTTTCGCAGGCTTCTCGAATCCAACCGTTTCCAGCTTCCCTTCGCCGCCCTGGCGCCTGGCCTGATTAACAACCCCCGGCTTGATGTTAAAGGCTTGCCCATGCCCATTGCGCGAACGCCAACTGACCAGGGCGTCACCCAGCATGAGCAGCAGCGAACCAATGGAATTCTGAACCCCAGGATCCGCCAGACCAGTAATCCTGGTGCGAAGCTCCGGCCCCATGGCGCGCAACAATTTGGCCTGTCTGACTATCTCCGCCTTAACCGCGTCAGGCACCAAATGCTCGACGGCGCCGTTAACCGCACCCTTACCCGCAGCAACGCAAACATCCGCAGCCGCCGCAAAAATGTTGCCAATGGCAGCCTTGGGGTCATAGGCCCACTGATCCCCAGCGGCCTGAACCCACTGCTCGGCCTCAAGCAAATCAGCCTTGGCGTTCAGCTTCGGGTCAACCAGCTGTTCAAGACCGGCAGCGATCTCAAGGAGCACGCCTTCCCCAAGTTTCCCGGCATCCTCAAGAATCCCCGGAAGCTTCCCCTGCGCCTGCGTCACAAAGTCATCAAGCGTCCCGACGATGTCCGCATTGAGGTGCCCGATCAGCACCTCGATCAGCGAATCACCCAGCACCATCTTGCCCGCCTGACGCATCTCCTGGCGCACCAGAAACAGCGTCGGCCGCAGGCTCATCCGCGCTGCCGCCATGGTGGGCGGCGTTGGCAGCACACCAATCAGATTGATGCCCAAACTCACCCAATCCAGCGGGTCGCGCTTCTCGCTCGTCGCCAGCCGAACGATGTCATTGAGCGCATCGACCAGTGCCATGATGTTGCCCACCACGGGCAAAAAGCCCGCAGCGTTCTTGATCCGCTCAAGCGAAACGACCCCGCCGCTGATGTCCTGCAGCCAGGCATCGACATTGGCCGCACCCGCCCCGACGTCCTCAAGCTGAATCAGATCAAGCGGAACAATCGCCACCTGAGCTTCGCGCTCTCCAATGCCCGCGCTCATGACAACTTCTCGCCGGCCAGCAGGCCGGACACTTCAAGCAAGCCCTCATCCACCGTGGGCACTGGCAGGCTCGGAAGCTTGCCGCTTTTGATCATCCCGCTCAGAAGGCCTGAAGCGATCGGCAGAGCCGCAGTCGCCAGCGGCGGCAAGCCGAAACCCGCCGCCCCAGCGTCAACAGCGGCCGTCATGACGTGCGCAACATCCCAGTTCTTGCTCGGCAGCCCCTCGCTAACCTCCGTCTCTAACAGCGCCGGAACCTCCCCCGCACTCGGCGGCAGGACCGGCCATTCGGGCTTGCCGATGAAGCTGCTCTCCGTCCAGGTGTCCGCCGGGTCTTTGCCGAAGGACACCCGTCCAGGCCCGGG
This sequence comes from Pseudomonas sp. HP_12, assembly GCF_055283955.1. Classification (NCBI taxonomy): domain Bacteria; kingdom Pseudomonadati; phylum Pseudomonadota; class Gammaproteobacteria; order Pseudomonadales; family Pseudomonadaceae; genus Pseudomonas; species Pseudomonas sp. HP_12. Next base: position 190,960 of record NZ_JBTOQG010000001.1, on the reverse strand, counting down.
TGCAGCACCGGGAACGGTCGCGAATCCCTTGGCATCAAGGGACCCTTTAAGGCGCTGGCCCAAGGCATCGATCACCTCGAAACCCCCGCCCTGAATCCCTTGCTGCCCCGCGTACTGGTTGAATAACTCAAGGTCGCCCTGCCCCGGCTTCGGGGGCTCGGGGAACACGCCCGCGAGGTTTTTCGCCGAGGTGTAGGCGAAGTTGGCGGCATGGGCGGTGTACGGACCGGTGGTGACGTGGGTGATGCCGGCGGCGTTGTAGGTGGTGGCGCTGCCGCCGCCCTGAATCACCAATTCGGTTTTGGCGGTGAGGGTGATGCGCTCGGCGTTGGCGGTGATGTTGAGTTTGGCCAGCAGGTTGATGCTGTCCTTCAGGGCGCGCACGTCGATGTCGCCGGACGCCGCAACCAGACGCCAGCCGAGGCTTTGCACGAACAGACGCATGCCTTGGCTGGCGCTGGCCAAAAGGCGTTTACCCACGGAAAAGCTGGTGTGCCCTGTGCTGCTCAACGCCAGGTGCTCGCCGGTGGCGATGTGGCTTGAACGCGGCGTGGTCAGGGCGATGCCGGCCGGGCTGGCGAGGACCAGATGCGGTTCGGTGAATTCGGGAAACTCGTTGGCACTTTTGTTCGCGGGGCCGCTGCCGAGCACGCCCTGATGCTGGGCGTGCAGCGCTTTGGCGACGTCATCCTGATCGCCGGGCTCCTGGGCTTCCAATTCCTTGGCCTGCAGCGCGAAGCCGTCCTGCTGATCGGCGGCAGTGGCCAGGCGTTCGGCGGTTTCCGGCAAGTCCTTATGGTGCTTCGACTCGTTGGGACGCGGCTCGGTGGTGATCAACAAACCTGCAGCGGCGCGCACGGCGCCATGGCGGTCGGTGCGCAACTCGAAACCCTCGCCCCTGGGCTGGCCGCCGGCGGGTCGCGGATGGGTCAGGTAACCGAGGTTGATGGCACTGGCACCGTGATCGCTGCGCAGGGCAATGCTGATCTCGCTGGTGGTGTCGTCGATGCGCAGTTCGTTGGCGCGGCCCCCCTTGTATTCCTTGCTCTTGACCGTGGCCACGGTCTTGAAATCGGGCAGTTTGTAAGGCGGCAAATGAGCGCCGTGGTACAGGCAACCGGTGATGAGGGGCTGGTCGGGATCGCCTTCGAGGAAGGTGATCAGAACTTCCATGCCGACCCGCGGCAGGTTGATCGCACCGAAGTTCTGGCTGGCCCAGTTCGAGGCCACGCGCATCCAGCAGCTGGTCTTGTCGTTGTGCTGGCCGTCGCGGTCCCAGAAGAACTGAACCTTCACCCGGCCATGCTGATCGCAGTAAATCTCCTCCCCTTCGGGCCCGGTGACCACGGCGCTTTGTGTGCCCAGCACCTTCGGTTTCGGGTGCTCCAGCGGTGGTCGGTAGTGGACGTCCCACGGCGTCGCGCTGAAACGGTTGCGATAGCCCTGATGGAAATCGCTTTTCACGTCAGTGACGTCGCTGGTGATGACCTCTTCCAGCACCTGGGGCTGCTTGCCTTCGTGGAAAACTTCGGTCAGCAGCCACAGGTCGTTCCACAGCGGGTTGGCGTGCCCGGTCAGGGCGAGAAAATGGCCACTGACCAGCCGCGGTTGATCGCTGCTGCCTTCGGCGAGCCGGTAGTCGCTGCGGTGGCGCTCGAGGGCGCGATTGGCCAGATGGCGGCCACGTTCGCGATCGGCGAAGCGGCCGGGGTAGTCATAATCTTCGAGGTCGGGAACGGCCGCACTTTTGGCTGTGCTCTCCAGTTGAAACTTCGGTTTGGTGAAGTCGTAATCGCGGCGCGTGGTGCGGCTGGTGCGGGTGTTCATGCGCAGGCCGAAGCGCTTGATCACCTGGGCATCGGCGACCAGCCCGGTGTCCTGTTGGTAGAGCACCGGCGCCAGCTTCGGGAACACCGTCTGGTCGTCGCCGAACACCAGCAGATGGCCCTTGGCGCTGTGCTGAAAATGAAAGTGAATGCCTTCCTCTTCGCACAGCCGCTGGATGAAATGCAGGTCAGATTCGTCGTACTGCACGCAGTAGACGCGCTCGGGGTAGGTCGCGCCGAGCTGGAACCGGTAATCGATGGCAAGAATGCCGTGCTCTTCCAGGACCTGGCTGATGATCTGCTGCACCGTCATCTGCTGGAAAATCCGCTGATTGATCCGGTGCGCCAGATAAGCCAGCTGCGGTCGCAGGGAAATCCGATAGCGGGTCAGGCGCTTGCCGGCATCACCCTGGGCGATGCTGTAAACCAGCCCGTGAACCCCGGTGCCGTCCTCGGCCAGCTGCAGAAACGTCTGCGCGTGCAGCAGGCTTTCCAGATCGAGCGCTGACTTTTCGCTGACCAGCTCCAGCTCGAATTCGAAGGGTTGGTTGAGGCGCTCCCGACCGGTGAAAGACAGCACTTGAAACAACGTGTCCTGCCCGTTGAGGGTCAGGCTGAATTGGGCTTGGTTGGCCGGTGCGAACATCCCTTGTTCCTTATGCGCTGTTGCGGCAGACGTCGATGCAAAGGGGGTGATCAACGGCTGCAAATGCGTGGAAGGACAGCGAACCGCCGGGCGTCGGCGGTGCTCTCCGCGGTCTGAAAATCACGACCGATCGGGGTTGATCGCGCATTCAGAAGACGACGGAGATATCAAGGGCCGTGCCAGCAGGCGCGCGGCCCTTGTGCCACAAGGGTTTGCGGGGGGTTCTTGCGAGCTGTGCGAGATGCCTGGTCAGAATTCACGGGAAATATGCGCAAGAAGTTGCGCACCCCTGCGCAAGTTCTTGCGCACTCCCCTGCAGCCCACGAGCAACGTGCCCTGCAGGTCGGTAAGCCAGCAATTGGCGACGGTCACTGCGCAACTTCTTGCGCATGATGGCGATGGGGAGTCACAGGGAAGTGAGGGGTGTCACAGGGTGTGAAGAGGTCCAGCAGGAATCGGCGGCGTTGCGCCACCGATCCCCATGGCGCCGGATCAGTATTCGGCGTCGGCGTCCGCCAAGTGAGTGTTGAATGCAGGCCGCGTCCCGCCCACTCGCGCAAGGAAATACAGCGCCACACCCACCAGCATCAGCGCCCCGGCACGCAGCCAGGTTTCGGCACTTTGCTGAGTCAGCAGGATCAGGCACGACACGATCGCCAGGACCGGCACCCACGTCGGGACGCGGAAGTGGTCAGCCTCGACGGTGTCCTTGCGCAGGATCAGCACGGCGAGGTTGGTGCTGATAAACACGAACAACAGCAGCAAGACCACCGTCTCCGCCAAGGTTGCCAGTGAGCCGGTCAGGGTCAGGATGATCGCGACCACTGTCGTTGCGACAATGGCCACCCACGGCGTCCGCCGCTCAGGCAGCACGTTAGACAGCGCGTTGGGCAGCAGGCCCTGGCGCGACATGCCATACGCCAGACGGCTGGACATGATCATGGTCAGCAGCGCGCCATTGGCCACGGCCACCAGCGCAATGAAAGCGAATAACTGGGGCGGAATGCCCAGATGCGACGCCTTGACCACTTCCAGCAGCGGTGCCGAGGAATGCACCAGTTGTTCGATAGGCATGACGGTGGCAGCGGCGATGCCGACGCCCATGTAGATGGCCCCGGCGATCAGCAGCGCACCGAACAACGCGCGGGGATAGACCGTGCGCACGTTGCGCACCTCCTCCGCCAGATTGGCCGAGGTTTCGAAGCCCACGAACGAATAAAACGCCAGTAACGCAGCGCCAAGCACGGCGAACGCGGGGTTAACGCCCGCCTTGAATTGCACGGCGCGTGACAGGTCCGCGTCGCCGGAGCGGAAAAACCACACGGCGGCGACAATCACCAGCAACAGGCCCGAGACTTCAATCACCGTCATCACCAGGTTGGCGGACAGCGATTCCTTGATGCCCCGCGCGTTGAGCAAGGCGATGACCACCAGGAAGATCAGCGCCACGACGTGAGGCGGCAGATCGATGAAAGGCGCCATGTAGTCGCCGGCGAACGCCAACGACAGCCCGGCCGCGCTGGTCACCCCGGCGGCGAGCATGCAGAAGCCCACCAGAAACGAGATCAATGGCGACTTGAACGCCTTGCCGGCAAACACGGCAGAAGCGCCGGCGTGGGGATATTTGGTGACGAGTTCGGCGTAAGAGCCCGCAGTGAGCATCGCGAAGCACAGCGCAATGAGCAACGGCACCCAGATCGCGCCGCCCACTTGACCGGCGATGGTCCCGGCCAGGGCGTAGACACCGGCGCCGAGCACGTCTCCAAGAATGAAAAGCAGGAGCATGGGGCCTGTGACCGCGCGTTTGAGTGCTCGGCCTGGCTGAGCAAGTGGTGTCGTCATAGGTTGGCTCCGAATCAGGTGGCTCTTACAGGGCTTGGTTGAAACGTGTGAATCTAAGGGTAACGGGTCCAACCGAGACATAGCCGACTAAACACTTCCCGGCTGAAGCCGATCCTACGGGAATTCGGTGCCGTTGCAGGACCGGCGTTAGCCGGGAATGCGCACTGATGAACGCCACCCCTCTTACTGCTTCACGCCGGCTTCCAGGTCACCGCATCTATCCCCAATCGCTCGGCCTTGGGCTTGGAGAGTTTGATGGCTCTGTCGCTCCGGTATTTGGGGATGTCGGCCACACCGGCGTCCACCGCAGCCCAGTGCCACGCCTCAGCGTTGTCCATTTGCGTGGCGCACACGTAGAACCAGCGTGGCTTGCCATGGAAAAGGTATTCGATGCGGTAGTGTTGGGTATGTTGCATGGTCTTGATCTCGTGCAGGGGTCGATTTCGTTGTTTGATTTCCATCTTGGGTGGACGACTGACTCACCGCAGGCGGGTTGAGCGACAGACTAGGGATCCGCTTGTGGCCCGGCGGATCGACTGTTGGTACCCGGCGGCGAGGGTTGGGTGGGTTGCATGATGTGGGCGCGACCGGCGGGGTCTGCCAACTGCACCGCATCGCCGTGCTGCCAGGCGTCGGCGCCCTTGAGCACCGGCTGGGCCTGAATGTCCGCGCGTTCCGAGCGTTTCTCCCGGGTATCAATACCCATGCGGCGGTTGCGCTGCTCGACCATGGCCGGGTCCGCCTGGCCGTCCGCGGTGAAGCCCATCATCAGTTGGGGCACGCCCAATGGCAGTTGCTTGTCCTGGTCGGTGTGCCAGGTGTGCCAGGTCTTGCCATAGGTATTGGCAAGTTTGGCCATCAAGGCGTGTTCGGCGGTGGCAGGAATACCGGGAGCCACCAGTTGCCCCGACTTCACTTCATGGGCATGGCTGTGCCAGAAGCGCTTCTCGCCATCAGGCAGCTTCTCGAAGAGTTGAGCGCTGATGATGTATTCAATGCCCATCAACTTGGCATCCCGAACATTGCCGTCGTAAATCACGCACTGAATGAACTCTTCACTCAGCACCGAGCAATAGTGATGAGCTTCCATCTGCACGTCAGGATGACCGTTATAAAAATGAAAGCCATCCAGATACGCGTTGAGCGCTTCGATGGGCGGACGCGACTGCAGTGTCGCGGCACCCGCGTCGAGCACGCCGAGGGTTGCGCTGGTCGGCTTGCCGGGAGTTGGCACACTGGATCGAGTGTCATCACCCGCGCACCCACTCAATGCACCACAGGCCAAGGTGACCGATAAGGCCAGTCTCAGGCTGAAACAGGCTAACGTCTTCTCAGGGGATGACCGCATTGAAAGTCTCCATAGTTGAGGCCTCAGGCTTTCAAGGGCGGCTTCGTGCCGCGTTCTAACTGGGCGGGGAACCCATTGATTCAATCAAATGCAAATAAGCCGGGGCAGACAATGCGCCGGTATAAAGTTGACCCTGTGCTGAAGCCGGATGTTCATCCTTAATGTCAACTTTCGGGACGAGCGGCTCAGAGGCGAATTAAGACTGTTAGTTGACGCGTTATATCAATCAAAGAGATGTATTAAGTCCGGCAGCGGCTTCGAATCATTCATTCGGATAGGTGCCGCTTCAGGTCAAATAACAGCCCGCACCGCTAACCCGACACTTATCCAAGCCTCTTAACCATCGAACAGCGCGGCGCACTGGATTAGTTGTCCGTCAGTGACAGTCGACACAATCCGTTAGTTGATATCGGGGAGCCATCATGATTTCCGTCAACGAAAAACCCGGGTAACTTCGCCAGCGATCATGAGCACGTCAGTCGCTCGCCCGCCTCACCGCTTCAGTGCCCGCCCAGTCCACAGGCTCTCCAACGGCAATGCGCTCGGCCTGATCACGCCCCCGCTCAAGCCCTTGCTCGACGGTCGATTCCGACGCCGGCAGCCTGAACAGATGCTCCACCACCCTTTCCCCGTCCGCTGCGTAAACACAGACCAATACTTCGACGAAGTCGCCATTGGCCCGGGCGCGAACTTCCAGCTGACAACCATTTTCCGCCGCCTCGCTGTAGGACTCGTCGGTGAGTGTTAGTTGCACCCAGCCCTGATAGACATCACCACGATTGAACATTAAAAACTCCTGATTGGATTGATAAGTAGCCGTCGCTAGTTGCACTGGCAAAACGCCCCCCGATTGACGCGGGTCACCCGCGAAAACAACGGGATGGGTTCATCGCTCGCTTCGTTAGTTCACCGTGTTTCACGGGGGCCAGTACGCTTGAACATTCATCTGATAGCGAACGTCCAGTAGCAACCACCCAAACAGGCTGGTCCTTACAACCGTTGCAGGGTATGCACCGGCATGGCATGGGCCGGCCTGTCACTTCCAGCCCAACTGCTTCTGGATGTCCCGACGATAAGGGGTGTCGATCTGGGCCGGTACCTGGCGAATGTAATCCCGGGCATGCTCGAGCTTCTCGCCGGTCAGGCTTCGCAGGTACGCCAGGGCGTCCTCGCTCGTTGGCAGGCGACCCTCGCTACGAAAGCGCGGCGGCAGCGCTGTCCAGATCAGCGCATCGATCTGGCGCTCGCTGGCCCACTGCGCCAGCGGCCCGGTTGAAGACGCTTCCACCCGATACACGCCGATGCCGTCCTCCCGTTCTGCAGGGATCTGCTCACGTTCACGCAGCGCACTGCACGCCTGCTCCAATGAATCGGTCGCCAGGACGGACCAGAGCACCCGGCATGGCGGCGCGTTCAGGCAGATGGCCGTGGCCAGCTCGCCGCCATCACCTATCCGCGAGAATTCGACCGGTAACGCCGGCCCGTCCACAAACCACTCACTGGCGAGCGGCAGTGCGTCCGGCTTCCATATCAATGAGCCCCAACCCAAACAGGCTATTACCATCGCTTTTGCATCCTTCCAGGGTGTACATGAAGTTTCTCGACGGCGGGTGTTCTTTCAGCTTCGCCACGCGCCCGTGTGTTGCGCATCTTCCGTTGGGCACGGCAACGCTGAAAAAAGTCATTTTTTTGCACAACGCCAGCGAGCCAGAGCGCCCGGCGTCACAAGCGCTGCAATGGCTATAGAAACCAACCCTGCCGCCGATATCCTCTAACAGTCATAACGTTCTGCAGCGCTGCAAGTTGTGGGGTTCGCCGTTTTTTTCTTTTGCGCGCGTTGGGTTCCTAGTCATGAAATTCCCGTCTTTTGATCGACTGAAAACGCTGATCTGCGTCCAGCGAGACAACACGCGACTGATGGAAGCGCAATACATTGCGCTGTCCAGACAGTTGCCCATGATGTACGTCATCCTGCTGATCAACACCCTCGCCCTCGCGGCCACCCATTACGGCATCGCTCCGCTGTGGCTGACCGTCTACATCCCGCTGTTGCTGACCCTGGTAGGCACCGTACGCGCGGTCCTCTGGTGGCAGAGCCGCAGTCAGACCCTGACCACCGAGCAGATCTTCAAGAAACTGACCCGCACCAATCAGGTGACGGTGGTCATTGCGTTCGGCTTCACGATCTGGGCGCTGCTGCTGTTTCCCTACGGCGATACGTACACCAAGTCCCACGTGGCCTTCTACATGGCGATCACGGTGATCGTCTGCATCTTCTGTCTGATGCACCTGCCTTCTGCAGCGATGATGACCACGGCGGTGGTCAACATCGCCTTCGTGGCGTTTTTCGCCAGCGCCGGCAATGCCACGTACACCGCGATGGCGGCCAATGTCTTTCTCGTCTCGCTGGCGATGATCGTGGTGCTGCAGAACCATTACGGCGAGTTCACCCGGCTGGTGAACATGCAGATACGCACGGAAAAGCTCAGTGATGACAATGAACGGCTGGCCAACGAAGACAGCCTCACCGGCCTGCCCAACAGGCGAAGGTTTTTCAACCTGCTCGACCGTGAACTGAACCACGCCCGGCACGAGGACACGCGACTGGCGGTGGGGATGATCGACCTGGACGGTTTCAAGCCGATCAACGACTCCTATGGCCACGGCGTGGGCGACAAGCTGTTGCGCCAAGTCGGCCAGCGGCTGCGGGCGTTTGCCAGTGAGCAGCTGCATGTGGCTCGCCTGGGCGGCGATGAGTTCGGGCTGATCATCGTCAGGGCCGGTGATGAAAGCGACCTGATCAAACAAGGCCAGTCGCTGTGTCGCACCATGCGCCAGCCGTTCGTGATCGGTGACATTCAGGTCAGCATCAGCGCCTCGATGGGCCTCGTGGTGTTTCCGGACCTGGCGAGCACCTCGACCGAGGCCTATGAGTTCGCCGACTACGCGCTCTATACCAGCAAGCGCGAAACACCCGGCGAGCTGTGCATGTTCTCGCCTGGCCAGCATCAACGCCTCAAGCGCGACATGCTTACCGAGCAGGGCCTGCGCCAGGCCAATGTCGCTGAAGAATTCACCCTGGTGTTCCAGCCGATCGTCGACATCCGAACCTCGCGCACGGTGGCGTTCGAAGCGCTGGCCCGGTGGATGAGCCCGAAGCTGGGCAACGTCGCGCCGGGCCACTTCATCGGTGTGGCCGAGCGGATCGGGCTGATCCACCGCCTGACGCCACCGCTGCTTGAAAAAGCCCTGCACGCGGCGCAGTTGTGGCCGGACGATGTCAGGCTCGCTTTCAACCTGTCGGCCCACGATTGCTCGTCGATGGAGGCAGTTGAACAGTTGATTGAGGTGATCCGTCAGAGCGGTTTCGACGCCTCGCGGCTGGACCTGGAAATCACCGAGACCGCGGTCATCAAAGACCTCGTTCAGGCACAACGGGCGATCAACGCGTTTCGTGAACTGGGCTGCGGTATTTCCCTGGACGACTTCGGCACCGGATATTCAAGCCTCAGCCAGCTCCACGCCCTGCCGCTGACCAAGCTGAAAATCGACCGCTCGTTCATCACCGACATTCATCAGAACGCTGCGAGTTTCAAGATCGTCAAATCACTGTTGGCCCTGAGCCAGGACATGGAGTTGCAATGCGTCAGCGAAGGTGTTGAAACCGATGCAGAGCTGGAAGCGTTGCGGACCCTGGGCTGCACGCTGGTGCAGGGTTACCTGTTCTCACGGCCGATGCCCCTTGAGCAGACCCTGGAGTGGATCGGCTCAACGTCGAGCGCGCCTGCGGCGGCGGTCGTTCTGTGAAGGTGTTCCGGGGAGAGAACAGCGGCGCTTATCGCCGCTGAGAGGATGGCAACGAACGTTGCCGATCAGACGCTGTGCTGGACTTTCATCATGGCCAGGCCAATGAAGCGTCGCGAGTGTTCCTGAAAATCGCGGACCTGGGCGGCGAACTGCTCTTCGCGGGCGTCCTGGTGGCGCGTGCTGAAACAGGTGGCAACGTCGGCGATGACCTGCGTCGTGTCGTTGAGGGTCTGGTGCAGCGTGCCCAGAATACCGACCGCATTGCGATTTGAAATGGTTACTTCTCGGTGATTGCCGGGGAGCGTCCTGCCCGCAGACGGCTGCTCGTCCGCATCCAGTCTGTCCGCAGTGCCCGCCAGGGCGTTGCCGGAGAATAGGTAATGCATGTCAACGCCAGCATCACAGACGCGCTGAAGATAATCGGCCTTGGGTGATCGATGGCCACTTTCGTAGTGACCCTGGGCGTTAGGTTCGACGCCGCCAATTCTGGCGAACGCAATTTGCGTCAGACCAAGCCGTTTGCGTTCTTTTCTCAATCGCGTTCCAAGCTTTTCCATGAGCAAACTCCTGCTGAATTCACGCCACACGATGGAGCGGTGGGTGCAATGGGGGGCTGGAGTGCGAGCTTCCTGGGTTAGCGAAATAGCCTCGTACGGTGGGGACCCACCACTTTACAGTGTTTGCAACATTCGCGAACAAGTATTTCAGTTCTTCAGCCTTTACAACGAGCCAAAGAGGTACTTAGCCAGTTTGATTATGTCCATATGAATAGCACTGGGGACGTTGCAGGTGGGGTAGATGTTTATCCCGCCAACAGCCGCATTTAACGCTTGAGAGGGTTTAAATGGCACCGGACGACGGGTTAATTGGCGACCCACGCGATGTGGGTGCATTAGCGCAGTTGCGCCAAAGATAACTAATTCGTTTGAATACGATAAACATTCAAACGAGGTAAACCTGCCTTCGCGCACTGTTTAAAAATGGGTCTTGGATTGAAACATGTTTTAGGCAAGGTCAACGACAGGCCACTGCCTCCAGCATTTACCTCCAATTGAGAACATTTCCCGAAATCGGCCGACGATCGGTAGCGCTGTCAGACTTACTTAAAAAGATCTTTTAAAACAGCAGCTTGTGGCCATATTTTTGTAATCCTAAGATGATCGTCAAACAATTTCCTATTGAAATCGGATGGATCCACTCTAAATTTGTGCAAAACGGCTTTCACCCAAACAAGAAAAGAAGTTGCGCCTGGCTCTATGAGTGGGGCGGCTGGTATGACACGCCATTAACCGCGTTGTTGTAGTGCTAAAAGCGAAGAAAGGGACTGTCACATGGATAATATTGTTGTAGCCAACAAAGCAACGTCTGAACTCACTGCCAACACCTGGGGAGATCTTTCACTCAACTCACCGTCCGTTGTTCAAATGCCCGTCCCACCCAGCCAAGTTGCTTCGGTCTCCCGTAACGGGCAAGACCTTGTGGTGAATTTGAAAAATGGCGAACACATCAAAGTCGCCAACTTTTTCAACACCGCGCCTGACGGTCCCAACAGCGACATGGTGTTCCAGGGCGAAGACGGCACGCTTTGGCAGGCGCAGTACGACACCCAGTCCTTCAACGGTTTCACATTCGACGAAGTCGATTCCCTCGACCAGCTCATCGCCGACGCCGGCGTAGTAAGCGGTTCGACCCCTACGTTTGCGATTGCCGGGCTCGGCCTGTTGGGCGCCGGCGGTGCGGCCGCCGCTGGCGTTGGCGGCGGCGGTGGTGGGGGTGGCGGCGGTGGTGCTCCCGCTGACACCTCCGCGCCCCTGGCGCCGGGCAACTTGCTCGTCAGTGCAGATGGCACTCTGCTGACCGGCACCAGTGAAGCCGGCGCGACCATTCAGGTGCGCAACAACGCGGGAGCCCTGCTCGGCAGCGGTGTCGTGGCGCCGGACGGGACGTTCAGTGTGACCCTGAACCCGCCGCAAACCAGCGGCCAGCCACTGGCGGTCAGCGCCACCGACCCCGCAGGCAACGTTTCACCGACCACCCAGGCGCCAACGCCCGACACCGGCGGTGATCAGCCTGGGCCAGATACCACGGCTCCCGGCGCTCCGGCCAATCTGGCGGTCAACCCCACCGGCAGCGTGCTGACCGGCACCGGCGAAGCGGGCGCGACCGTTCAGGTGCGTGCCGCCGACGGCACCCTGCTGGGCAGCGGCGTTGTAGCGGCAGACGGAACCTTCAGCCTCACCCTGAGCCCGGCGCAAACCGACGGCCAGTCGCTGACCGTGACAGCCACCGACGCCGCCGGCAATATCTCCGCGCCGGCTCAAGCGCTGGCACCGGACATCGATGTCACTCCGCCAGGCGACACCACGCCGCCCGATGCGCCGGCCAACCTCGCCGTCAGTGCCAACGGCACCCGGCTGACCGGTTCCGGCGAAGCGGGCGCGACCGTTCAGGTGCGTGCCGCCGACGGCACCCTGCTGGGCAGCGGCGTCGTCGCAGCTGATGGCACCTTCAGCCTCACCCTCAGTCCGGCGCAAACCGACGGCCAGTCGCTGACCGTGACGGCGACCGACGCCGCCGGTAACGTCTCGGCGCCGTCTCAAGCGACCGCACCGGACATCGACGTTCCACCGGTCGACACCACCGCGCCCAATGCCCCGGGCAATCTCGTGGTCAGCGCGGACGGCACGCGCATCAACGGCTCCGGCGAAGCGGGCGCGACCATTCAGGTGCGTGCCGCCGATGGCACCCTGCTGGGCAGCGGCACGGTCGGCGCAGACGGCACGTTCAGCCTCGGCCTCACTCCGCCTCAAACCGACGGTCAGTCGCTGACCGTCAATGCGATCGATGCCGCAGGCAATGTCTCCCAACCTGCTCAGGCCCAGGCGCCGGACATCGACGTCACTCCGCCTGGCGGGGATGTCACGCCGCCGGATGCACCTACCGGCATTGCCATCAGTGGCAACGGCGCGATCGTCAGCGGCCGTGGCGAAGCCGGCAGCACCGCGAGCGTCATCGATGCCAACGGCAATGTCATCGGGACGGCCGTTGTGGGCACCGACGGGCTGTTCAATATCACCCTGAACGCGCCGCAAACTGCCGGTCAGTCGCTGCAGGTCACCCTCACCGACGCCGCCGGCAATACCTCGCCTAACGTGCCACTGCAAGCACCGGACACCACGCCGCCAGCGGCGCCCTCGGATTTCGTCCTGTCGGCTGACGGCCTGATCCTCACCGGTCGTGCCGAAGCCGGCTCTCGCGTCCTTGTGCGCGATGCGTCGGGTGCGGTCATCGGTGCCACTCGCGCCGGCCTTGACGGCACGTTCAGCGTGACCCTCGACACCGCGCAGACCAACGGCGAAAAACTCAACGTCATTGCCACGGATGCGGCCGGCAACTCTGCCTCGGCCGAGCTGACCGCGGCCGACACAACGCCACCCGCCCAGGTCACCGATGTGGTGATCAGCTCCGACGGCACCCAGGTGTCAGGCAAAGGCGAAGCCGGCGCGACGGTCACCCTCCTCGACGCCACCGGCGCCGCAATCGGCACTGTGGTGGTCGGCGCCAACGGCACCTTCTCCACAACCCTGACGCCGCCGGTCAACCCCGGTGATCAGGTGCAGGTCACCCAGACCGACGCCGCAGGCCTGCCGTCCCCCGTGCTGGTGGTCACGGCGCCTGACGCCAGTGGGCCGGCGACGCCTTCCGGGCTGGTCATCAACGCCGACGGCACCCAGCTGACCGGTACCGCAAGCGCCGGATCGCTGGTCCAGGTGCGCGATGCCAACGGCGTGCTGCTCGGCAGTGCAACGGTTGGCAGCAACGGCAGCTTCACCGTCGTGCTCAATCCGGCCCAGGCCAACGGCGAAGTGCTCGATGTGGTCGCGGTGGACGGTCAGGGCGAAAGCTCGGTCACCGTTCCCGTCACCGCGCCCGACATCACCGGTCCTTCCGCCGCCACTGATCTCGCGGTGGCCAACAACGGACTGACCCTGACCGGCCGCGGCGAACCGGGGTCGACCGTTTCAGTGCGCGACGCCCAGGGCAATGTCATCGGCACCGGCGTAACGTCGGCGACCGGCAACTTCAGCGTCACCCTTGCTTCCGCTCAAACCAATGGTCAGGCGCTGCAGGTGGTCCTGAGCGACGCCGCCGGGAACCCGTCCCTGGCGACGCCGGTCACCGCGCCGGATCTGGATGGCCCGCTGCAACCGTCGGCCATCAGCATCGATGCCAGCGGCACCACGCTGACGGGCACCGGTGAGGCCGGGTCGACGATCACCGTCACCGACGTCAACGGCAACGTGCTCGGCACCGCCGTTGCGTCTGCGAACGGCCAGTTCAGCGTGATCTTGAACAGCCCGCAGAACAACGGCCAGACCCTGCTGATTGGCGCCAGCGACAGCAGTGGCAACCCGGCCTCGCCCGTGAGCTTTGTCACGCCCGACACCCAAGCGCCGGCCGCACTGACCGGCGTTGCCCTCGACGGCGCCGGGCTGATTCTCACCGGCACCGGTGAAGCCGGTGCAACCGTGACGGTGCGTGATGCGGGCGGGAACATCATCGGCACCGGCCAGGCCGGCGCCGATGGCCGCTTTACCCTGACCCTGACAGCGGCGCAAACCGATGGTCAGCTGTTGCAAGTCACCCAGGCCGACAGCGCGGGCAACCAGTCGCTGCCGGTCCCGGTCACTGCGCCGGACCTTAGCGCACCGGCACCGGTGACCAACCTCGATCTGTCGGCCAACGGGTTGATCGTCACTGGTAACGGCCAGATCGGCGCCACTGTCACCGTCAAGGACGCCCTCGGCGCGACCCTCGGCAGTGCCGTGGTGGGCAGTGACGGACGCTTTGAAGTCACCCTGTCCAACGCGCAGATCAACGGCCAGGCACTCAACGTCTCGCAAGTGGATGGCTCGGCCCTGGCGTCTCCGACGGTGCAACTGCAGGCAGCGGACATCCAGGCGCCCGACGCCCCGACCGGCCTCACCCTGAGCGCTAACGGCCTGACGCTGAGCGGCCAGGGCGAACCCGGCGCGACGGTCAACGTGCGGGATGCCAACGGCACGCTGCTGGGCACCGCGACGGCCAATGCCGTGACCGGTCGATTTGACGTCACGCTCAATACGGCCCAGGTCGACGGCCAGGTGCTGTTGGTCAAACAGACCGACGCGGCGGGGATCCTCTCGCCCGCGGCCTCTTTGACCGCACCTGACACCACCGCGCCCGACGCGCCGACTGGCATCACCATCAGCAATGACGGCCTGACCGTGTCCGGCACAGGCGTTGCCGGCGATACCGTTCAAGTGCGCGATGCCAGCGGGACCCTGCTGGGCTCCGCCACCGTCGCCAGCAACGGCAGCTTTGCGCTGACCCTGAGTCCGGCGCAGCTGGACGGACAGGTGCTGAGCGTCACCCAGACCGACGCCAGCACCCTGCCCTCGCCGCCCGCGTCTGTCACGGCGCCCGACATCACGGCACCTCCTGCGGTCATCGACCTCACGCTCGACGGCAATGGCGTGCTGACCGGCACCACCGTGCCCGGCGGTTCGGTGAAAATCCTCGATGCCAACGGCATTCTGATCGGCAACGCCACCGCCGGACCTGACGGCACGTTCACGTATACCCTTCAGTCCGTCCTGAGAAACGGCGAGACGGTGCAAGTGGTCGCCACCGATGGCACCAACGACGCCCTGGCGACCCAAGTGCTCGCCCCCGACACCACCAGGCCGGTCGACGTGACCAACCTGGCGATCAGCCCCGACGGCGCGAGCGTCTCCGGCGTCGGCGAGCCCGGCACCACCGTTACCGTTCGCGGGCCGGGCAATGTGCTGCTCGGCACCGGCACCGTCGGCCAGGATGGCGCATTCGTCATCGGCCTCAATCCGCCTGCCGCCATCAACACCAACGTCGACGTCATCAGCACCGACGCCAGCGGCAACGCGTCCAACCCGGTTATCCTCCCAGGGCCGGACGGCACGCAGCTGGCGACTCCCAGCGACCTGGCCGTCAGCAGCGACGGTTTCATTCTCACCGGCGCCGCCACTGCGGGAAGCACGGTCAACATCCTCGACAGCAACGGCGTCAGCCTGGGCAGCGGCAGGGTCAACAGCCTCGGCCGCTTCAGCATCCTGATGCGTTTCGCCCAACTGAATGCGCAGACCTTGCACGTCGTCGCCACCGATGACGCAGGGCACACTTCGGTCACCGCGCTGGTGGTCGCCAACGACCTGACGGCACCCGAAGCCCCGGCCGGGCTGACCATCAACGCCGATGGCAGCTCTGTCACCGGGCGCGGTGAAGCCGGTGCCACGGTGACCATTACAAACAGTGGCGGCACGGTGCTGGGTTCCGGGGTCGTCGCGAGCAACGGCGTCTTCACCATCGCGCTGACCCCGTCCCAGCTGGATTCGCAACCCCTGACGGCGACCCAGGTCGATCAGGCGGGCAACGTTTCCCAGGCCGGCAGCATCATCGCGCCGGACCTGACGGCGCCCGACGCCGCCACGGGTCTGACCATCAACAACGTCGGCACCGTGGTCAATGGCCTCGGCGAGGCTGGGGCGACGGTGACGATCCGCGACGCCGCGGGCAACATCCTCGCCACGGGGCTGGTCAATCAGAGTGGCCAGTTCCAGGTCACTCTGCCAAACGCCGTCACCACTGGCGCGGCGCTGACCGTAACCCTGACCGACGCGGCGGGCAACGTCTCGGCCGGCACTGCCCTGGCGACGGTGGACACCACTCCGCCGGCCCTGCCACAGAACCTGTTGATCAGCGCCAACGGCAGCACGCTTACCGGCACCGGCGAGGCCGGTGCAACGGTGAAAGTCCTCGACGCCAGCGGCACGCTGCTGGGCACCGCGCTGGTGGCAACTGACGGCACCTTCACCGTGACCCTCGCGCCTGCGCCCAACAACGGCCAGGCTCTGGACATCAGCCAGACCGACCCGAGCGGCAACGTCTCGCCGTCGGCGAACCTCACGGCGCCGGACATCACTCCGCCTGCCGCCCTCACCCAGGTGTCGGTGAACGCCGACGGCCTGACGGTGATTGGCCGTGGCGAACCTGGCGCAACGGTATCGGTGCGCACGTCCGGGGGTGCCCTTCTGGGCACGGCGCTGGTGGCCGCCAATGGCGCGTTCAGCGTCACGCTGAGCACCGCGCAGATCAACGCCGAAGTCTTGACCGTCACCCAGGAACACCCGCCCGGCAACGTGTCGACGGCGGTCAATGTGACGTCCGTGGACCTCACTGCGCCGGACAGCCCGACCGCCCTGCTGCTCAGCGGCAGCGGCGTGCAACTGGCGGGGAACGCCGAAGCCGGCAGCACCGTCATTGTCCGCGATGCGTCCGGCAACGTGCTCGGTTCAGGCGTCGCCGGGGCCAACGGCGTGTTCCAGGTCACTCTGTCCAGCCCGCAACTCAACGGCCAAAACCTGAGCGTCACCTCCACCGACGCGGCGGGTAATGTCTCGGTGCCCGCGGCTTATCAAGCCGCCGACACCACCGCGCCCTCGGCTGCCAGCAACCTGGCCGTCAGCGCCGATGGCCTGACCCTGGGCGGGACCGGCGAGGCCGGGGCAACGGTGGTCGTGCGCGATGCCAATGGCAACGCGCTGGGCACCGCGACTGTGGCGACCAATGGCAGCTTTACCGTCGGGCTGAACCCGGCGGCGACCGCTGGCTCTACCCTGATCGTGATTCAGACCGACGCCGCCGGCAATCCTTCCGATGCCAGCACGGTGGTAGCCCCCGGCAATCTCGCGGAACCTGCGCCAATCAATCTGGCCCTCAGCGCCGACGGCCTGACCCTGAGCGGCACCGCCAACGCCGGCAGCACGGTCAGCATCCGTACCGCCTCCGGTGTGCTGCTGGGCACGGCGCTGGTCAACGGCGACGGCACATTCAGTGCGCAGCTCAATGCCGCGCAACTCAACGGTGAGTCGCTCTCGGCCATCGCCACGTCCAGCGACGGCATCAATTCGCTGTCCACCGGTTACCTGGCGGCGGATGTCACCGCGCCCGGGCAGCTCACCGAGCTGGTGCTCAATACCAACGGCGTCACCCTGACCGGCCACGGCGAAGTGGGCGCAACGGTGACGGTGCTGGGCGCTGGCGGGGTCATCCTCGGCACCGGGCAAGTGGGCGTCGACGGCAACTTCTCGCTGACGCTGAACGCGCCGCAGATTGCCGGTCAATCCCTGAGCGTCAGCCAGACCGACGTCGCGGGTAATGAATCAGTCAGCATCGCGCTGACCGCCCGAGACCTGATTGCCCCGAATGCGCCGCTCGCCCTGGCGGTGACGCCAGACGGCGCGGTGCTGTCGGGCACCGGTGAACCGGGTGCCACGGTCAGTGTGTTCAATGCCAGCGGCGCCCTGATCGGTTCCGGCAGCGTGCGCATCGACGGCACCTTCCAGCTCACCCTGACCAACCCGCAAGCCAACGGCGAACTGCTGGCGGTCACCCTGACCGATGCGGCCGGGAATACGTCCCTGCCCGCCGACCTGACCTCGGTCGACACCACGGCGCCGCTCGCCCTGACCCAGCTGAACATTTCCAGCGATGGCGCGACGCTGACCGGCCGCGGTGAAGCCGGGGCGTTTGTCACGGTGACCAACAACCTCGGTGCCCTGCTGGGCACGGCAACAGTGGGCAGCACCGGGGCGTTTACCCTGGTGTTGGTCCCGGCGCTGTCCAATGCCGAAGTGCTGACGCTGGTGCAACGGGATGCCGCCGGCAACGTGTCGCCCCAGGCCAGCCTGACCACGCCGGACTTCACGCCGCCCGAACAGCTCGACAACGTGCGCATCAACGCAGCCGGCGCGGTGATTACCGGTACCGGTGAAGCCGGCGCCACTGTCACCGTCCGTGATGCCAGCGGCACCCTGCTCGGCTTAACGCTGGTGCTGACCGATGGCACGTTCAGCGTCACCCTCTCCACCCCGCAGATCAACAACCAGGTACTGAGCGTTCAGCAGGCCGATCCGCCCGGCAACGTCAGCGTGCCCGCGACGGTGATCGCTCCGGATTTGACCCCCCCGACGGTCGCCACCAACCTGCAGTTCAATGCCTCCGGCAGTGTTCTCAGCGGCAGCGGCGAAGCGGGCGCGGTGGTGCGCATTACCCTGGCCGATGGCACGCAAGTGGGCACCGGCACCGTGGGTGTCGATGGCAAATTCCTGATCACCTTGAACCAGCCTCAGAACGACGGTCAGCCCGTATTCGTCGTGCTCACCGACGCGGCCACCAATGCCTCGGCAGCCGGCTCCGTCGCCTCACCTGACCTGACACCGCCCGCAGCGGTCACCAACGTGCAAATCGATAACACGGGCGTGGTGGTCAGCGGTCGCGGTGAAGCAGGCGCCAGCCTGTTGATCACCGATGCCGCCGGCAACATTGTCGGCACAGGCGTGGTCGGCGTGGACGGCAATTTCGCGGTGTCGCTGTCGGTACCGCAAATTAATGGCGAGCTGCTGTCGGTGGTGCAACGGGATGCTGCGGGCAATCCGTCCGCCGGCGCCCCGGTAACGGCACCGGACACCACGCCCCCGGCGCTGCCGGTGGTGACCGCGCTGAGTGCCAACGGCCTGACGCTGACCGGCACCGGTGAAGCGGGCGCGACGGTCAAAGTGACCAGCGCGACCGGCGCCAGCCTCGGCAGCGCCACTGTGCTGGCCGACGGGACATTCAGCGTCGCGCTGAGCCCTGCCCAACTGAACGGCGAGAAGCTCAACCTGACCCAGACCGACGCGGCGACCAACGTCTCCGGCACCGTGGTCTATCAGGTTGCCGACGTGACCGATCCGGCTGCGGTGACCAACCTTTCGGTCAGCCAGGACGGGCTGACGCTGAGCGGACGCGGCGAACCCGGTGCTTCGGTGAGCGTTTCGCTGACCGGCGCAAGCGCGGGCACGCCTGCGCTGGGCACGGCCATCGTGCTCGCGGACGGCACGTTCAGCGTTTCGCTGTCGACTGCGCAGCTCAACGGTCAGTCGTTGTCGGTGGTGCAAGTCGACGCAGCGCTGAACGATTCGGCGCCGGTTCCCGTCGTCGCGCCGGACATCACGCCACCCGCAGTGCCGGTGTTCACCTCGCTCACCGGCAACGGCACGATCCTGCAAGGCACGGCCGAAGCCAACAGCACGGTGACCGTGCGGTCCGCCGACGGCACGTTGCTGGGCACCACGCAGACCGACGCCGGTGGACGTTACGAGGTCGGGCTGAATCCTGCGCAAACCAACGGGCAAGTCATCTCCATTACGACAACGGACGCGGCCAACAACGCTTCCGCGCCGCTGGTTTACACCGTGCCGGACACTCAGGCGCCTGATCCTGTCAGCAACCTGACGATCAGTGCCGATTACCTGCTGTTGGCAGGTCGCGGTGAAGCGGGCGCGACAGTGACCGTCAAAAACTCCCTGGGTATCACGCTCGGCATCGGACAGGTGGCTGCCAATGGCACGTTTGTGGTGGGCCTGCCTGCCGGCATCAGTGCCAACGACGTCCTCACGGTCGGTCAGGCGGACGCCAGCGGCAACGCCTCCGGGACCCTCGGCCTTACGGTCCCCGTGACCCCTCCACCGAATGCACCAACCAATCTGCTGGTCAGCGCCGACGGACTGACGGTCACAGGCAGCGCCGCAACGGGCACCACCATCACGGTGTACAGCGCAACGGGCGTTGTGCTCGGGACGGCGGCTACCAATGCGGGCGGCACCTTTAGCGTCACACTCAATACCGCGCAAACCAACGGCGAAAGCCTGGGCGTGACGGCCAGCACCGGGGCGGGCGGCGCATCCTTGCCGGCTGCAGTGCTGGCGGCCGACTCAACGCCGCCGGCGGCGCTCGCCGACCTTGCAGTCAATGCAACCGGCACCTTGGTGACCGGTCGTGGCGAAGCCGGGGCGACGGTGACCATCACCACTTCCGACGGCGTCACCCTTGGCACTGCGCTGGTCAATGCCGGCGGCACCTTTGGCGTCCTGTTGAGCCCGGCGCAAGCCAACGGTCAGATCCTCAACGCCTATCAGACCGACACCGCGGGCTTGCCGTCGGCCGTCCTGCCGGTCACTGCGCCCGACATCACCGCGCCCAACGCACCGGTGTCGCTGGTTCTCAATGGCGCCGGCACCGTGCTGAGCGGGATTGGCGAAGCCGGCGCGACAGTGACCGTGCGCAGCAGCCTCGGCGTCGTCCTCGGGACGGCAACCGTCGCCCTGGACGGCACGTTCAACGCCAACCTGTCGGCGGCGCAACTCAATGGCCAAGTGCTGACGGTGAGTCAGCGTGACGTCGCAGGCAACATCTCGGTGCTCGCCAATGTGGCTGCCGTCGACACCACGCCGCCTGCTGCGCTGACCAATGTGGCGCTGAATGTCGCGGGCCTGCAGGTCTCCGGTTTCGGCGAGGCCGGCGCAACCGTGCGCGTGACCAACGCAGCCAACACCGTGCTCGGCACGGCAGTGGTCAATGCGGCGGGCGGGTTTGTCGTCTCGCTCTCCAGCGCGCAGTTGAATGGTCAGGTGCTGAGCGTCCAGCAAGTGGACGCGGCGAGTAACGTCTCGGCCGTCACGACGGTTAATGCCCTCGACCTTCAGGCGCCGAATGCACCGTCCGCTTTGTTGTTGGCCGGCAACGGCCTGACCCTCACCGGCAGCGGTGAAGCCGGCGCGACGGTCAACGTGCTCAACGCCGGCGGTACGCTGCTGGGGACCACCACTGTAGGCCTTGGCGGGACGTTCAACGTCACCCTGAATGCTGCGCAACTGGACGGCCAGGCGCTGACGGTGCGTCAGGTCGACGTCGCCGGCAACGTGTCGGCTGCCGGCAGCCTTCTGGCACCGGACATCACGGCGCCGGGCGCACCTACAGCGGTGACCGTGAATGCCAGCGGTTCTGTGGTGACCGGGACCGGTGTCGCCGGTTCGACGGTGACCGTGCGCAATGCGCTGGGGGCTGTGCTCGGCACCACAACAGTGGCCGCCAACGGCAGCTTCACGGTGGCACTGAATGCCGCGCAGATCGATAACCAGGTGCTGAGCATCACTCAGGCGGATGCCGCCGGGAATGTGTCGGTGGCCGCCAGCGCTATCGCACCTGACCTGACGCCGCCTGCGGCACCGGGTGCGCTGCTGGTCAGTGTCGATGGCCTGACGGTCAGCGGCACCGGGGAAGTCGGTTCGACGGTGCAGATCAAATCCACCGGCGGCGCGGTGCTCGGGACGGGCACCGTCGGGGCCACGGGACTGTTCAGCGTCACCCTCGCCCCTGCGCAGATCAATGGGGAAACCCTGCTGGTCAGCCTCACCGACATCAAGGGCAACCTCTCGGTGGTGGCCAACGTCACCGCGCCGGACATCGACGTCAATACCCCGGTCATCGCCAGTGACAACCTCGCCACGGCGTCGGTCACGCTGGTACCGGTGAAGACCACGCAGAATTTTGCGGACTCTTTCACCACGCTGCTTGCCGGGTTCTCCAAGGCGTTTGTGTTCACGGTCAACAGCGGCACCAGCCTTGATCCGACCCTGACGCTGACCACCGGCAGTGCGGTGTCCTTGCTCGACGGCGTGGTCTACACGCTGCAAGTGAAGAACGCCAGCGGCAATTGGGTCACGCTGGACGTCAACGGCAACGGCGGTCTGATCGACCTCGTGGCCCTGACCGGCCAGGGCGTGCGGGTGAACATCGGTGATTTGCTGGGTGGCGATTACCGGCTGGTCGTGTCGAGCACCGGCATCGGCGTGGTGACCAACGTCACCACCCAGCTGCAGCTGGACGTGACCAGCCTGACCCAGTTCAACGGGGTAGCCGGTGCCGCCGTGACCGGCAACGTCATCACCAACCCGGGGGTTGACGGCCAGGCGGACGTGACCGGCCCGGACAACGGCGCGGTGTTGCAGGTGCTGAAAAACGGCAGCTACGTCACGGCCAGCGCGGGCACCACGGTGCAAGGCCTGTACGGCACGCTGACCATCGACGCCAGTGGCAACTACAGCTACACGCCGAGCGGCGCGGTCACCAGCGTCGGCAAAGTGGATGTCTTCAGTTATCAGCTGGTGCACCCGAACGGCCTCAGCGACACGGCCAATCTGTACGTGCGCATCGACAGCCCGCAGGCCACCGAGGTGTGGAGCGACAGCAGCCTGGCCAGCCCGGCGCTCCTGGTCGACGCCACCAACGACATCGCGGTCAGCGACATCACCCTGGTCAACAAGGAGGTCATCACCAACTCGACGCTGGGCAGCTTCAGCGTACCGCTGGCCGGCACCGGCAACGGCTCGTGGACCACCAGTGTGGCGGCCGGCACCGTCACGGACCTTACGGTGGTCGTCAACTCGAGCAACCTGCTGAGTCTGCTCGGGTCAATGACCGTCGGCCTGTACAAGCTCAACACCACGACCAACCAGTACGTGCTGGTGAAAAGCTACGGCGGCAATGCGCTGTTGAACCTGGGCAGTGGCAACTACGGCATCCGTTTCGACGATCAGACCGCCGGCAGCTATCAGGTAAAAATCAGCACGGGCGGCGTCGGCCTGTTGAGCACGGTGAACGCCAGTCTGATCAACGACGCCACCTACACCAATCAATTCGTGGTCAGCAGCTACACGCCGGTGGCGGGCAATCTGCTCACCGACACCGCCGGCGGCGGCGCTGATGTGCTGGGCTCGGCGTACACCGTGCTCAATGTGCTGGCGGCCGGCAATTACGTGGCGCCGGGCTACAACGGCACCACGATTGTCGGCACCTATGGCTCGTTGCTGGTGCAGGCCGACGGGCGCTACACCTACACGCTGACGCCGGGGCAGACGGATGCGGTCATCGGCCATGAGGACGTGTTCACTTACCAGCTCAAGCACCCCAACGGCACCACCGACACGGCGACGCTGACCATTGATCTGGAACAGGCCGGTGCCGCCGTCACTACCTCGTTCGCGGCGCTGTCTACCGTGGCGAACGTCGATGATCACAGCGCTACGGCCGTGGCCACCACCGGTGCCGAGCTGATTCAAGGCACGGCGGGCAACGATACGCTGGACGGGTCCCACGGCGGCGCGGTCACCCTGCAAGGCGGCGCCGGCAACGACACGCTGATCATCGCCGACCAGCATTTCGCCTCGGTCGATGGCGGTACGGGCACCGACACCCTGCTCTGGGCCGGGGGCGATGCGACCATCAACCTGGGCGATCTGCAGAGCCGGATCCACAACATCGAGGTGCTGGACCTGAACCACAGCAGTGCCGTCGCGCTGACCATCAGCCTGGCGGACCTGGTCTCCATTACCTCGGCCGACAACAACACATTGATCATCAAGGGGGGCAGCGAGGACACCGTGCACATGACCAACACCTGGGTCGCCGGCGGTGCGCAACAGGCCGATGGCGTCGATTACACCCAGTACACGCCGCAGGAAGATCCAACCCATCATCTGTGGGTGCAGAACGGTATTCACGTCGTTTGATCAGCCCGCCGTCTGGCGCTGCCAGCGGCGGGGTTCAACCGGCCGATCAATGCGCTCGGCCGGTTGATTCAACAAAAGGGAAGCTCTGTATTCGTACAGTAAGGAAGCCATGTGGAGCGCGTTCGCAAGCAGAAATGGCCGGCGGTCGTTCTGACCCTCGGCCTGTGTCACCCGATGTTTTCCGTTGCGCTGGCGGAGGATCAGATCGATCCCGGCCTGCGCAGCATCAGCCCTTCGCGCCTGCAGGCAAAGCCTGCAGATCAGCGCCGCACCGGCAACAGCCCCACGGGCAGTGAGAAAAGCAGTTCTAAAGGGAGTGCTAATGGCAGGAGCATTAGTGGTTCTGGCCCCGACGCAGTCATGGTCAAGGAAGACAGCCAGACCCTGGGCCTCGAACAGGCGGTCAGGCTCGCCGTTGACTGGCACCCCAGCATCAGCGAAGCGATCGGCACCCTGTATCAACAGGCCGAGGGCATCAACGTGGCCGAAGCCGGTTACTACCCGCAGATCTCCGGCGGGATAAAAGGCGGTTACACCAGCGGCTACGGCAGCGATGACGGCAGCCAGTCGGTGAGCATCTCCCTCAAACAGATGCTTTACGACTTCGGTAAGGTGTCGAACTCGGTCGAAGCGGCCCGGGCCAAGGTAGCGCGCAGTCAGGCAAGCATTCTGCTGACCATCGATCAGGTCAGCCGCGACACCGCGTTCGCCTACATCGAGGTCCAGCGCTACCAGCACCTGGTGGACATCGCCCGGGAGCAGATCCGCGGCATCGGCGACATCGTCGAACTGGCCAGACAGCGCAGCGACATGGGCGCGAGCACTCGCTCCGATGTGGTTCAGGCGCAGTCCCGCGCCGAGGGCGGCATGGCCACGCTGCAGGAGTACAAAGCGCTGTACGCGCGCTGGCAGTCGACGCTGACCAACCTTCTCGGTCGGCAGACCCCGCCCCAGGTCAGCGACACCTTCACGCCCTCGATGACCGACGCCTGCACCGCGCCCGTGAGCACAGACGTCCTCCCCGCCGTGCTGCAAGCCGTGGCACAGCGCACCCAGGCCCAGGCCGAACTGGCCCAGGCCAAAGCCGAAGCCTATCCGACACTGTCGTTGCAGCCGTCGATTAACCAGTATCTGGACGACCACTACGACGACCAGAACTCGAGGATCAATCGCACCCAGGCCGGGATCTTTCTCAACCTGGAAGTGCCGATTTATCAGGGTGGCGCCATCAGCGCCCGCAGCCGCGCCGCCAACTATGCGCTGACCGCCGCCGATTCCGCCGAGGACGCCGCCCGCCTGCAGGCGCGGCAAGGGCTGGGCGAAGCGCAGGCACAGACATCCGGCCTGACGCGCCGGCTCAGCTCGCTGGAATCGCGGCAGACCAGCATCACCGAAGCCCGCGAGCTGTACGGCCGGCAGTACCTGGAACTGGGCACCCGGCCGCTGCTCGATCTGCTCAACGCCGAGCAGGAAATCCACCAGTCGCGCTTCGACCTGGCCAACACCCAGGCCGACCTGCGTCGCCTGCAAATCGACTGCTTGTACAACAGCGGTGCGCTGCGTCGCGCGTTCGGCATCGATCACAGCACCATCCAGCACGTGGAGATCCTGCCATGACCGAGACCATCGTCATCCCCGAAGCCCCTGCGGCAGGCCCCGATCGTCCGGATTACTCGCCGTGGCTGGAAGCCATCCTCACCGTCGCCCGGCATTACCGCCTCGACGTGTCACCGGAAAGCATTCGCCTGGCATCCACCAACAGCGAGGGCCGTGTCGAAGAAGTGGTTCGCTACATGGCGCGCCAGGCGGGCTTGAGCGTCAAGTTCGCCCGCTACGACCGCAAGAGCCTGTCGCGCTGGCGCACGCCGCTGCTGGTGCAGCTGCGCGACGGCCAGGTCGGGGTGATCGAAAGCGTCAGCGAGCAAGGCGAACTGGGCATCGCGTACAGCGGCGATCAGGGCCTGCAAAGCCGCATCGACCCGGCCGTGCTTGCCGAGCAGGCGCTGCGCACGGTGATCCTGCGGCCCATCCAGCCCCTGAGCGACGTGCGCACCGACGACTACATCAAGCCTTACGACGAGCACTGGTTCCGGCGCATCGTCCTCAGCGACCTGCGCCCCTATCGCCAAGTGATGCTGGCGTCGCTGGTCGCCAACCTGCTGGGCATGGCGGGGGTGCTGTTCTCCATGCAGGTCTACGACCGGGTGATTCCGGCCGAGTCGCTGCCGACGCTGTACGTGTTGTTTGGCGGCGTGATGCTGGCGCTGGTGTTCGACTTCGTCATGCGCATCATGCGTCTGCGCATCACCGACGTACTGGGCAAGCGCGCCGACCTGCGGGTGTCGGACCTGGTGTTCGGCCACGCCCTGCGCCTGCGCAATTCGGCGCGGCCGAAATCCACCGGCTCGTTCATTTCGCAGCTGCGCGAGCTGGAGCAGATTCGCGACCTGATCACCTCCAGCACCGCCACGGCGCTCGCGGACATGCCGTTCTTCTTCCTGTTCTTGCTGGTGTTCTATCTGATTGGCGGGACGCTGGTGCTGATTCCTCTGGTCGCGCTGGTGGCGATGGTGCTGCCCGGCGTCCTTGCCCAACGCAAACTGGCGCGGCTGGCCAATGCCTCGATGCGCGAAGCCGCACTGCGCAACGCCATGCTGGTGGAAGCCGTACAGGGCATGGACGACATCAAGGCGCTGCAGGCCGAGCAACGTTTCCAGCAGCAGTGGAATCACTACAACGCCGCGTCTGCCGACAGCAGCCTGAAATTGCGTTCGCTGACCAACAGCCTGGTGGCCTGGACCCAGAACGTGCAGGGCGCGGTGTTTGCCGTGGTCATCGTGTTCGGTGCGCCCATGGTGATTGGCGGCGACCTCACCACCGGCAGCCTGGTGGCCGCCTCGATGCTGGCCTCGCGGATGATGGCGCCGATGGCACAACTAACCCACGTGCTTACCCGCTGGCAACAGGCGAAAGTCGCGCTGCAGGGGCTCAATCGGCTGATGCAGATGCCGGTCGATCACCCCGAAGGCAGTCAGCGCGTGCATGTGCCCGCCATTCGCGGGGATTACGTGTTGCGTCAGGCCGGCTTCAAGTACAGCGAAGAGGCATCGCTTGCGCTGAGTGGCATCAACCTGAACATACGGCCCGGTGAGCGCGTCGCCATCCTCGGGCGCAACGGCGCGGGCAAGTCGACGCTGCTGCAGGCGCTGGCGGGTTCGATGGATTTGTCCAGCGGCGAGACCACCGTGGACGGCATCTCCCTCGCTCACCTGGACCCGGCCGACCTGCGCCGGGACGTCGGCCTGATGTCGCAGCAGGCGCGGCTGTTTCACGGCACTCTGCGCGACAACCTCACCCTCGGCGCGGGCCAGGCCAGCGATCAGGAAATCATCGCCGCCCTGTCGGTGACCGGCGCGCTGGAGTTTGTCCGCCAGATGCCCAAGGGCATGGACCACCTGATTCTCGAAGGGGGTCTGGGCCTGTCCGGCGGTCAGCGCCAGAGCCTGCTGCTGTCACGCTTGCTGATTCGCCAGCCCCAGGTGCTGCTGCTGGACGAACCCACGGCGTCACTGGATGACATCACCGAACGCCAGTTGCTGGAAAAACTCTCGACCTGGTGTCAGGGCCGCACGCTGATCGTCGCCACCCACCGGGTCAGCCTGCTGCAACTGGTGGAACGGATCATCGTGCTGGACAACGGTCGCATCGTCATCGATGACCACCGCGACGCCGCCCTCACCCGACTCAGACAGCCGCAAGGAGCGCAGGCATGAACGCACTGACCACGGAGCAAACTCCACGGCTCGCCGACCAGATCACCTACCTCGACGGCAAGGACGAGCGCAGCATCACCGGAAGCGTGCGGGTGATCTGGACCTGCGCGCTGATGCTGGCGTGCTTTATCGCCTGGGCGGCCTGGTTTCAGGTGGTGGAAGTGTCCACCGGCACCGGCAAGGTGGTGCCCAGTTCCAGGGAGCAGCTGATTCAGTCCATGGAGGGCGGGATTATCAAGGAGTTGAACGTCAGCGAAGGCACGCTGGTGGAGCGCGGTCAGGTGCTGGCGCAACTGGATGCAGTGAAGAGTGAATCGAACGTCGGTGAAAGCGAGGCGAAATACCGGGCGGCGCTGGCCAGCGTCAATCGGCTGCAGGCGGAAGTCAGCGAGAAACCGCTCACCTTCGATGCGTCGCTGGACAAGTACCCGGAGCTGCGCCGCGCGGAGACGGACTTGTTCAACGCCCGGCGCAGGGGCCTGAGCGAAACCCTGACCGGCATCGAAAGCTCGCTGAAGCTGGTGCGCAGCGAACTGGACATCACCGAGAACCTGGCGAAGATCGGCGCGTCGAGCCGGGTCGAAGTGCTGCGCCTGAACCGCCAGCGCTCCGAGCTTGAGCTCAAGGCGACCGAGGCGCGTTCGGAGTACATGGTGCATGCCCGCGAAGACCTGGCCAAAGCCAATGCCGAGGCGCAGATGCTGTCGGCGGTGATCCGTGGGCGCAGCGATTCGTTGTCACGCCTGACCTTGCGCTCGCCGGTGCGCGGCATCGTCAAGGACATCAAAGTCACCACCATCGGCGGGGTCGTGCCGCCCAATGGGCAGCTGATGCAGATCGTCCCGCTGGATGAGCAACTGCTGATCGAAACCCGCATCTCGCCCCGGGACATTGCTTTCATTCACCCCGAGCAGCAGGCCAAAGTGAAAATCACGGCCTACGACTATTCGATCTACGGCAGCCTCGACGGCAAAGTGGTCACCATCTCGCCGGACACGATTCAGGATGAGGTCAAGCCGGAAATCTTCTATTACCGCGTGTTTATCCGTACGGACTCGGATGTGCTGCGCAACAAGGCGGGCAAGACCTTTGCCATCGTCCCCGGGATGATCGCCACCGTGGACATCCGCACGGGTGAAAAAACCGTGCTGGACTACCTGATCAAACCCCTCAACCGCGCCCGTGAAGCCCTGCGCGAGCGTTGATCAGTTGACCGCGAGATGAACCGGCGCTGGCGTGGCAGGCTTGAGCTGCGCCATGTAACGGGTCCACTCGCGGTTGATTTCGTTGTACGGCATGAAGATGCTGATCCGTGGCTGGTTGGCCAGGTCTGGACGCTTGATCTTGGCCAGGTCGCTGGAGGTCAGCAACGCCACGGTGATCCCCACCACCTTGCCATCTGCGGCGAATACCGGACCGCCCGACATGCCCTTGGCCACCGGGCCATCATGGGTGCCGTACATCACGTTGCCTTCTTTTGCGTCCAGGCGAACCATCGCCGGCAGCGCATGGCCTGTGCCTTTCACCGACATGTAAGCGGAGTTGTAGCCCACGGAGGTGAGCTCTTCACCCGGCTGGTATGAACGCCACATCGGAACGGAATCGGCTTTGTGCTTGAAGAACTGCACGTCGCCCTGCCCCTGAAACACCGCGCCCGAGATGTAAGGGATGTGTTTGACGGTCACCGCGTAATCTTCATTCCACTGGATCGCGGTGCCCATCAACAGATAGGGCCACGGCGCACCGGAGTGGACGACGAAGGCTTGGTCAAAGACAGGATCCTGGGTAAAAGCGGTGGGCATTCCGTTGCACCCGCTGATCAGCACTGAGGCTGCAACAAGTGACTTGAAGGGGCGCATCTGGTTTTCCGTGTGTGAGGATGGATGACGGGAGCGAATATGTCATTGCGCCATCACTCTGGCAATAGAGTGTAACTACCACCCGACTAGTGGTAATGCACTCAGGTTATTGGATCCAACCTATTTGGATCATGCAACGACCTGCGTCACGCTCAATACCATTCATTTGCGGATAATTCGGGAAATCCAGGCCAGTTAATGAATTATTTACCCTCTGCACCTATCAGATGCAGATCGGTCTGCCACTACTACGACAGCACACATTCTCCACGGAGTGCATGGACTGCCGTTGGTCGGGATACTGATCGCCGCAACGTCACACCTCTACCTGCCGGGACTTTTATGAGATCACGCAAGAAAACCGTCAACCCGATCGGGTTGCAAGACATCACTATTGTCGACGATGCCAAGATGCGGAAGGCCATCACCGCCGCCGCCCTGGGCAACGCAATGGAATGGTTCGACTTCGGCGTCTACGGGTTCGTGGCGTACGCACTGGGCAAGATCTTCTTCCCCGGCGCCGACCCCAGCGTGCAGATGATCGCGGCCCTCGCGACCTTTTCCGTGCCCTTCCTGATTCGCCCCATCGGCGGCGTGTTCTTCGGCGCCATCGGCGACAAATACGGGCGACAGAAAGTCCTCGCCGCGACCATCGTCATCATGTCCCTCAGCACCTTCGCCATCGGGCTGATCCCCTCGTATGAAACGATTGGCATCTGGGCGCCGATCCTGCTGCTGTTGGCGAAGATGGCCCAGGGTTTCTCGGTCGGGGGCGAATACACCGGCGCTTCGATCTTCGTGGCTGAATACGCGCCGGACCGCAAACGCGGGTTCCTCGGCAGCTGGCTGGATTTCGGCTCGATCGCCGGTTTCGTACTCGGTGCCGGCGTCGTGGTGCTGATCTCTTCCGTCGTCGGCGAGGAGAAATTTCTCGAATGGGGCTGGCGCCTGCCGTTCTTCCTCGCCCTGCCCCTGGGCATGATCGGCCTCTACCTGCGTAACGCCCTGGAAGAAACCCCGGCATTCCAGCAGCACGTGGAAAAACTCGAACAGGGTGACCGCGAAGGCCTGGCCCACGGCCCGAAAGTGTCGTTCAAGGAGGTCGCCACCAAGCACTGGCGCAGCCTGCTGACCTGCATCGGCGTGGTCGCGGCCACCAACGTCACGTATTACATGCTGCTGACGTACATGCCGAGTTACCTCTCGCACAACCTGCATTACAGCGAGAACCGCGGCGTACTGATCATCGTCGCGATCATGGTCGGCATGCTGTTCGTGCAGCCGCTGATTGGTTTCCTCAGCGACAAGATCGGCCGTCGGCCCTTCATCATTGCCGGCAGCATCGCTCTGCTGGTGCTGTCGATTCCGGCGTTCAAACTGATCAACAGCGGCCAGCTCGGCTTGATCTTCGCCGGCCTGCTTATGATCGCGGTGATCCTCAACTTCTTCATCGGGGTGATGGCCTCGACACTTCCGGCGATGTTCCCCACCCACATCCGTTACAGCGCGCTGGCGAGTGCCTTTAACGTGTCGGTGTTGATCGCCGGCCTGACCCCGACCGTGGTCGCCTGGCTGGTTGAAACCACCCAGGACCTGTACATGCCGGCGTACTACCTGATGGTCGTTGCGGTGGTGGGCCTGATCACCGGCCTGACCATGAAGGAAACCGCGAACAAGCCGTTGCGTGGCGCAGCGCCGGCGGCATCGGACCTCAACGAAGCCCGTGAACTGCTGCAGGAGCACCACGACAATATCGAACAGAAGATCGAAGACATCGACACGCAGATTGCCGAGTTGCAAGCCAAACGCGAGAGCCTGGTTCAGCAGCACCCGCGTATAGATTGATAGCAACTTATCCAAACAGATGGCCGCGACGGTATCCCTGCCGTTCGCGGCCATTTCGGCAAATTTGTCTGAACCGCTGCGTCCCTCTCCCGGTCAGGTCTTGCATGAGCATTCACCCGCTTCTGTGCAGGCACTGACAGGCGGACAGAGAACTGAAAGGCAGCCTCCTCCCCATGACCGACATCCTTGATCACTTGCCCCCCGTGCTACGACCGCAAAGCGAAATGATCCTGGCCGACATACGCGCCTCTGGCTCGACCATCGATGTGGTCAAGAGCGGCGCTCAGGCCAATGGCTTCGTGCTCGGTTTGCGTTGCTGCGGGGGAATCGACGCGCAGCAGGCCGAGCAGCTTTCCGAGTTCTACGACGCCGTCGTGGAGTCGCGGTTGAAACGGCTGACGCTCGGGTTGTCCTGAGCAGCTTTATGCGGCTTGCCTGAGCACCGGGCGCGTCCCTTTTATTTTTAGCCATAGTCAGCGGATGACATGTTTACCAACGGAGCCACACCATGCGATCCAATACTTCCTTTCTTTTCGACCTCGACGGCACCCTGACCGACAGCGTTTATCAGAACGTCACGGCGTGGAAAGAAGCCCTCGATTCGGAAAACATTCCTCTGGCGATGTGGCGGATCCACCGCAAGATCGGCATGAGCGGCGGTTTGATGCTGAAGATGCTGTCCCGGGAAACCGGGATGGAAATCACCGAGGCGCAGGCCGAGCGGTTGAGTAAAAGGCACGCCGAGGCGTATGAGAGAACCCAGGATCAGATCATTGCTTTGCCTGGTGCGGTTGATTTGCTGAAGACGCTGGACGATGAGGGCTTTCCTTGGTGCATAGCGACCAGTGGGGAGATGTCGACGGCGCAGATCAATTTGAAGGCGTTGGGGCTGGACCCGAAGAAGATCAATCTGATCACGCGCGATGATGTGAAGAACGGCAAGCCGGACCCGGATTTGTTTGTGACGGCTGCGAAGAAGATCGACGCGAAGATTGAGGATTGTCTGGTGATCGGTGATGCGATCTGGGACATGCTGGCGGCGCGGCGGTGCAAGGCGACGGGGATTGGGTTGCTTTCGGGCGGCTACGATGTGAGTGAGCTGGAGCGGGCCGGGGCGTTGCGGGTGTATGAGGATCCGCTGGCGCTGCTCAACCATCTCGATGAGATCGCTACGCGGGATTAGAAGCTTAAAAGCGTCTGCCTGGGGGCAGACTGTTTCGCCTTCGGCGAGTTACTTGGAAAAGCACCCCAAGTAACCAAGGGTGCTTGCTCTCGGTTGGGCCCGACTTCGTCGGGTTCCTTCACTCCGGTCCCGCTCCGTGGGCCCGCGCCGAACGGGCATCCATGCCCTGACGGCGCTCTCGCCGCATCCATGCCGCTCGGCCCACTGCGCGAGACCTGCGTTCAGCCTGCACCCAAGTCGCGATTGGCGGTGACTGCCCCTTCCCTGTATGAAGATCAAAAGCAGAGCAAACGCATTCTTGGCAGGACTGGCTTTAGCCGGGAATACGCAGGCCGGATCACTCCCAATTTCGCTGAATGCACGCGCTGCTCTTAGTGGGACCGGCTTTAGCCGGGAATACGCAGGCCGAATCACTCCCAATTTTGCTGAATGCACGCGCTGCTCTCAGTGGGACTGGCTTTAGCCGGGAAGAGGCCAGTTCATGCGCCACTAATCTTGGCCGTTGAAACCGGCTCCAGACTCGACGCGCTGATCATTCCCACGCTCCGCGTGGGAATGCATCCTCCGACGCTCCGCGTCACCCCAATCGGCTAACCACCCTGCCTTCACTCACCCGCGTTATAAACCGGATAGTCGATATACCCCTCTTCCGTCCCGCCATACAACGTGGCCGGGTTGACGGGGTTGAGGGGCCAGCCGTTGGCGATGCGGACCGGCAGGTCGGGGTTGGCGATGAAGGGGCGGCCAAAGGCGATGAGGTCCGCCAGGCCGGCGTCGATCAGGCGGTTGCCGCGTTCGGCGGTGTAGCGGCCGGCGTAGATGATGCGGCCGGTGAAGGCTTCGCGGATGGCTTTGCGGAAGGTGTCCGGCAGTTCGGGGGCGTTGTCCCAGTCGGCTTCGGCGATGGAGACGTAGGCGACGCCTGCGTTTTCCAGGACCTTGATGGCTTCGACATAGGTGTGGTGCGGGTCGCTTTCCACCAGGCCGATGTAGACGCGTTCTTCGTCGGTGCTGGCAAACAGCGGCGAGAAGCGCACGCCCAGACGGTCCGCACCCACGGCTTCGGCGACGGCAGTGACGATCTCGCGCAGGAAGCGCAGGCGGTTTTCCAGCGAGCCGCCGTATTCGTCATCGCGGTGGTTGGCGTGCTCGGAGATGAACTGGTTGACCAGGTAACCGTTTGCCGCGTGAATTTCCACGCCATCGAAACCCGCTTCGATCGCATTCTTAGCCGCCTGGGCATACAGCGTGACCAGCTCGCGGATTTCCTCGACGGTCAGCGCACGAGGCGTCGGCGGTACGACCAATTGCCCTGCGCCCGGCGCCGTTTCGATGAACGCCTTGGCGTTGGCCGCCGGGATCGCCGAGGGGGCAACCGGCGCTTCACCGTTGGGCTGCAAGGCGTGATGGGACACACGGCCCACGTGCCAGAGCTGAGCGAAAATCACGCCCTCTTCTGCATGTACCGCATCGGTCACTTTGCGCCAGCCTTCGACCTGCTCGGCGCTGTAGATGCCCGGCGTCCATGCATAGCCCTGGCCGCGCGGCTCGATCTGGGTGCCTTCGGTGATCATGAAACCGGCGGACGCCCGTTGCTGGTAGTAGCGTGCCATCAGGTCCGAAGCGATATCGCCCGGCTGCAGGCTTCTCTGCCGGGTCAACGGCGGGAAGGCAATGCGGTTTTTCAGCACGTGCCGACCGAGGTTGACGTGGGTGAGCAAGGGTTGAGTGGACATGGGTGATACTCCGTTCAAGTCGTTGGAAGTGTTGGCTAGATCGTACTGCGTAGACCAGTCGTCTAGTGGATGGCCGGGAGTCTAAAGCGCACGTGCAGACCCGGCAATGTCAGATCCGCAATGATTCCGGACATCGGCCGCAGACAACGCTACTTGCAGAATCTTGCGCTTTTGAGATCCCCTACCCAGACAACCCGTTGCAGTCGGCCGTCCCGCGCTTATGATTCCGCGCATCGAACGTTGGTCGACCCTCGGCAATGCCAGTGGGCTCATTGGTCAACACCCCACATCCTGAACAGGCACTCCATGAACATCATCCGCAGCAAAGACTTCACCGGTGACCGCCCATGGGCCGCGTTGGACATCGCCAACATGAACGGCATCACCACGCGACTGCACTGGACGGATCAGCCCTACAAATGGCACGTGAATGATGGTCAGGAGGTTTTTGTGGTGCTGGACGGGCAAGTGGAGATGCGCTTCAAGCAGGACGGCGTCGAGCACAGAACCGTGCTGCACATCGGCGATATTTTCTACGCCTCCATCGGCACCGCCCACGTTGCCCACCCGTTGGGTGAAGCGCGGATTCTGGTGATCGAAAGCGAGGGCAGCGTCTGAGCCAGGCCGCCTGATCACTGCAAAGTGGTGGTGATTCGACGGTCCCCTTCCCGGCTGAAGCCGGTCCCATTAAACACCGCATTCATCCAGTGGGACTGAAGCCGGTCCCACTAGAACACCGCGCTCATTCAGTGGCACCGCATACCCTAGTGGGACCGGCTTTAGCCGGGAAAGCGTCAGAGGCCACACCGCAAAATCGAAGGTGCTTGGACGGGCCCCTTCCCGGCTGAAGCCGGTCCCACTAAACACCGCATTCATTCAGTGGGACTGAAGCCGGTCCCACTAAAACACCGCGCGCATTCAGTGGCACCGCATACCCTAGTGGGACCGGCTTTAGCCGGGAAGGCGTCGGATATCACACCGCTAAACCCAGGGTGTTCGAAATGACCGCTTCCCGGCTACCAGCCACAAGATCGATCAATCAAGGCTTCCACGCCCCGCCTTCAACAATCACCGCCGACGGATCGGTGTCCGCCGCCAGTTGATCGCGCACGTACTGGTTGTACAGCGAGAGCAGATACTTCTGCTGACCGAGGCTGGCCAGTTCGGTGTTCACCCAATCGCGCAGTTCAGTGTTGCCCTTCTTGACCGCCGGAGCGATCGGCGCTTCTTCACCGAGTTTCTGTGCGAGCACGCGGTATCCCGGGTTCTGCTTGGCCCAGCTGAACAGCACCAGGTTGTCCTGGGCATAGGCATCGCCTCGGCCATTGGCCAGCGCTTGCAGCGACTCGGAATTCTTCTCGAACTTGAGCAGCTTCCAGTCCGGGTGGTTCTTGGTCAGCCAGATATCCGCCGTGGTGCCGGTGGTGACGATGACGGTTTTGCTCGCCAGATCGTCCAGCGTCTTCACCGGGCTGCTGTCCGGCACCAGGGCCTGCACGGCGACGCGCAGGTTGGGGTGAGTGAAATCGACCACTTGCGCCCGTTCCGGCGTCACGGTCATGTTGGCGAGGATCAGGTCAACCTTGTCGCTCTGCAGAAACGGAATGCGGCTGGCGGGCTCGACCACCACGAACTCGATCTTCTTCTCGTCGCCCAGCAAGTCCTTGGCAAAGCGCCGACCGAGATCGGTGTCGAAGCCGACGTAGTCGCCCTGTTCGTTAACGAAACCGAACGGCGGTTTGTCGCTGAAAACGCCGACAATCAACGTGTCGCGCGCCTTGATTTTTTCCAATGACCCTGCGGCAGAGTCGGCGGCATGGGCGGCAGCCGTGCCGACCAGCAATCCGAGGGCGAGCAGTGGCAATACGAGGGCAGATTTAAGGGTCACGATGCTTTCCTTTTTGGCATGTTTTCTACGTACGAGAATTTCTCCAGGAACTGCTGCGCGCGTGCGGTCTGCGGGGCGCTGAAGAAGGATTCGGGGTCGCTCTGTTCGGCGATACGGCCGCCGTCCATGAACAGGATTCGATCGGCCACGGCGCGGGCGAAGGCCATTTCGTGGGTGACGATCAACAGGGTCATGCCACTGCGGGCCAGGTCGAGGATGACTTCCAGCACCTCCTTGACCATTTCCGGATCAAGCGCAGCGGTGACCTCATCGAACAGCATGACCCTGGGGTTCATGCAAAGTGCGCGGACGATGGCGATGCGTTGCTGCTGACCCCCGGAAAGCTCGCGCGGATAGGCGTCGCGTTTGTCCAGCAGGCCCACGCGGGTTAACAGTGTCTCAGCCTGTTGCTGCGCGTCGACGCGTGTGCGCTTCTGCACGCTCAACGGCCCTAGCACAATGTTCTCCAGCACGGTCATGTGCGGGAACAGGTGGTAGCTCTGAAACACCATGCCGATCTGTTGCCGCACCTGGCGCCAATCGGTGTTGGCCGGCAGGTCCTGACCGGCAAAGCGGTACTGCCCGGCATGGCCGAGTTCGAGACCGTTGAGGCAACGCAGCAAGGTGCTTTTGCCGCAGCCGCTGGGGCCGAGAATCACCACCACTTCGCCTTCGCGAATGCTCAGGTCAACGTCTTGCAACACCGGCACCGAACCGAAGTTTTTGCTGAAGCGGGTCAGTTTTATCAATGGGCTCATGAATGATTCCAACGCCGCTCGAGCACCCGCGAAGCGGCCGAGAGCGGATAACAGGCAAGAAAGAAAAACACGAACAGGAAGCCGTAGATCGGCACCGACTCATAGGTCCGCTCGATGATTTGCTGGCCGATCTTGATCACGTCGACGACGCCGATCAGCACCGCCAGGGAGCTGGTTTTGATCAGCCGGGTGAAGACATTGATCAGCGGCGGCGTCATACGCCGCAACGCCTGGGGCAGCAGCACGCGGCCGTAGAGTTGCAGCTGGCCGAGGCCAATCGCGAGCCCCGCTTCCCGTTGCCCTTTCGGAATCGAGCGCAGCGCCCCGCGCACCACTTCGCCGGTTTCACTGGTGCCCCACAGCGACAGCACCAGCACCGCGCACCAGAAGCCGGGGATGCTCCAGCCGAGAAAGATCGGCAAACTGAAAAAGAACAGGTACAGCCAGACCAGCACCGGAATCGCCCGGAACAGCTCCAGGTAGACAATCAGCACCCCGTCGATCCAGCGCACCCCGAGGTTGCGCAGCACGCCATAGATCAGCCCGCCGACACTGCTGAAGACGATCGCCAACAGCGAAATACCCAGCGTGCGACCGATGCCCTGGGCCAGTTGCGGCGCCGAAATCCACAGCAATTCAAGACCCGAACTGGCCATGCTGGAGCCTCCTTTCAATCAGGCGCAGCAGCAGCGACAGCGGCACGAACAGCAGCACGCACAGGCCGGTCATGACCGCGAGCATTTCGTAGGTTTTGTAGTACAGCGCGATGTAGCTTTTGGTGGTGTAGAGAATTTCCGGTACCGCCACCGCCGAGACCACGGTGGTTTCCTTGAGCAGAAAGATGAAGTTGGCGAACAGCGCCGGCAGGCTGAGGATCCCGGCCTGGGGCAGGATGACGTGGCGCAGCAACTGCCAGCGCGACAGGCCGATGGACAGCCCCGATTCGATCTGCGATTTGGGCACCGCGTCGATGCCCGCGCGCAGGATCTCGGTCAGGTACGCGCCGCCCATGAAGGTCATGGCAATGATCGCCGAGGCAAACCCGGAGATGCGGATGCCCAGCGTCGGCAGCGCGAAGTAGATGAAAAACAGCTGGATCAGCAACGGCGTGTTGCGCGCCAGCTCCACATAGACGCGCACCAGCGGACGCAGGATCGGCACGCCGAACGCGGTGATCGCGGCATTGATCAGCGCCACGCACAGCGACGTGCCGATGGCGATGACGCCCACCTGCAACGTGACCCCGACGGCGCTGACGAATGCGGGCAGCGTGGACACGGCAAATTCGACATCGAACGCCATATCAACCCTGGCCCTGGTTGGTGAGGTTGTCGCCATCGACGGGTGGATCGATGCCGGTCGGTCCCGGCGCTGAAAGGCTGTGCGGGTTTAGTGATGGGGCTGTAGGCACATTAACTCCTGCCAATGACGGGTAAAACGCGACGCCATGGGTGGGTCGACGCGGGTTTGTTTCTGAGTCATTGCAGGCTTTATGCCACGCCGGAAGGTCCCGGGATTCAGCGCGATCGAGGGTCGTTAAGGGGCGTAACTGTTTGTTTTCCATGGCAAGTGGTGGAGTGCTGTTGCTGGGACAACAGTGTCAGCGGCTTCCATGATTGGAGGTCCGAAGCACAGGCTGGCACCGCGCTTACCCAAGGCATTGCCATGGCAGGCTTTTTTGTCGATGCCGCATCGCGGTTTGGTCGATCCAGCGTCGTGGGCATACGCCTTGCTATCTCCACAGCACTCCGCGCTTTCGGGCTTTACGCACAACAAGCCGTGCCGCGGACCTCGCCCGTTCCGATCCGATCCAGGAGCCTCCCCATGACCCAACGCACTGAAACCCTCAAGCTCGGCCTGTTCCTGCGGGCCACCGGGCATCACATCGCCGCGTGGCGCGACAGTGGTTCCGAGGCCGACGCGGGCATTCGGCTGGACCACTTCATTGATCTGGCGCGCAAGGCCGAGGCGGCCGGGTTCGACACGCTGTTCCTCGCCGACAGCGTGTCCGTCAGGGGCATCGATGCACCGACGTTCGACCGGGTCATCGCGCCGAGCCTGAGCTTCGAGCCGCTGACGCTGTTGTCGGCCCTGGCGACCGTGACCTCGCGCATCGGCCTGATTGCCACGGCCAGCACCAGTTACAGCGAGCCGTACAACCTGGCGCGACAGTTCGCCTCGCTGGACCAGATCAGCGGCGGCCGTGTGGGCTGGAACCTGGTCACCAGCAGCGACCCCGACGCGGCGAAGAATTTCGGCGGCGGGCATCAGGGCGAGCAAGCGGCGCACGCCGACCGCTACAGCCGGGCGCGGGAATTTCATGAGGTGGTCGACAAGTTGTGGGACAGCTGGGAGGACGACACGCTGCTGCTGGACAAGGACAGCGGCGTGTTTCTGGACCGCAGCAAGCTGCACCGGGCCGACCACCGGGGCGAGCACTTCCATGTGCGCGGGCCGCTGAACGTGCTGCGCTCGCCCCAGGGCAAACCGGTGCTGGTGCAGGCGGGTGCTTCCGAGGATGGGCGTGCGCTGGCGGCCGCGACCGCTGAAGCGATCTTCGCCGCGCATCAGAATCTCGGCGACGCCCAAGCGTTCTACAGCGACATAAAATCCCGCGCGGCGGTGCTGGGGCGCAAACCCGAGCACATCAAGATTCTGCCGGGGGTGACGATCTTCACCGCGCCGACCTCCGCCGAAGCCCACGCCAAACATCAGCGCCTGCAGAATCTGGTGCACCCGGAAGTCGGCCTGAGCTTGCTGTCCGGGCTGCTCGGCGGCGTCGACCTCTCGCACCTGCCGCTGGACGGGCCGCTGCCCCAAGACCTGCCTGCCACCAACGCCTCGAAAAGCCGCCAGCAATTGATTCTGCAACTGGCCGGCGAGGGGCTGAGCATCCGCGAGCTGTACCTGCGGCTGGCCGGCGCACGGGGTCACTGGACCCTGGTCGGCTCACCCGAAGAAGTGGTCGATCAGCTGCAAGCGTGGTTTGAAGGGTACGGTGCCGACGGCTTCAACATCCTGCCGCCGACCTACCCCGAGGGGCTGGACGATTTCATTGCGCTGATCCTGCCGGAGCTCAAACGCCGCGGCCTGGTGCCCACCGATGGGCCGACCGGCAAGACCCTGCGCGAACGGCTGGGCCTGCCCTACCCGGCCCACCCGGCAACGCTTGCGCGCGGCGTTCTGCTGGCGGTATGACAACTGAGCCTTTCCCGGCTAAAGCCAGTCCTGAAAGGTAATCGCGGTCCTACTATGTGCGCGCGGTCCCATTGGGCGGGTGCTGTGGGGACCCTGACAGACATCAGGGTGCCCGTTCCTGCCAAAGCGCCTTCGCCGCCGTTTCAAGCCGGACACGCTGCGTATACTCAAGCGCGACGAAGCACAGGACTTCGAACCGCCGGGGGCTACGATGCTGGACGAACATCAATCTCCTCTTTATGACCGCTTCCCGCCGCCAGCGGAACAACACTGGCCGGAGGCGATTCGGCACCCTTCTCTGCAGCCCCTTGCGCGCCCGACCGCGCATCTCGCTTCCCCCTGCCATCAGGACGCCGCCGCGCAAAGCGATTACACCCTGAGCCTTCACGCCCGCAAGATGGCCGAGTTCAGTGCCTCCATCGCCCATGAAATCTGCCAGCCTCTGCTGGGCATCGCCGCCAATGCCGCTGCCAGCCTGCGCTGGCTGCAGCGCGACGTGCCAGAGATCGAAGAGGCCATTGCCGGTCTGAAGGACATCCGCGCCGGCTGTGAACGCGCTGCCAACATCGTCAAGGCCCTGGGAGCGCTGGCCCGTCAGGCGCCTTTGCAGCTGCAGATCCTGAAGATTGACGACGTCATTCGCGAAGCCATACGCCTCACCCAGCCTGCGCTTACCGCTCAGCGGGTGCGGCTCGAAACCGGTTTGTTCGTCGACCAATCCATCGTCGCCGACGCCGTGCAGTTGCAGCAATTGCTGGTCAACCTCATCACCAATGCCGTGGAAGCCATGGCCGGTAACCGCGACGCCGCTGTCCTGCGCATCAATTCATTCACCCTCAAAGACGGCGTTGAGGTGTGCGTCGAAGACAACGGTCCGGGCATCCCCGCAGACCGCCGCGAACAGATCTTCGGCGCGTTCTATACCACCAAGAGCAGCGGCCTCGGCGTCGGGCTGGCGATCTGTCGCGCGGTGGTGGACGCCCATCACGGCCGCATCTGGGCACAAGCCTCGGCCAGCGGCGGCGCACGCATCCGTGTTCAGCTGCCGACGTGCTGTTACTGAAAGGCTGCCCGTCCTCTAGCCATCCCCCAACGACGCCTCATCGAGCCCGTGCCGATCAGCCGCGGCAGGCATGCCGCACATCCCCGATTTCGTCCAAACGCCAATCATTCACATTCGTTCGCGCAATCCCCTAGAATGCCGCCTGGATTCAGGCTCGTGCCCCCTGCGCTGGCAGTGGCGGTAACAGAAAGGCGATCAAGGCATGCGCGACATTCCAAAGCAGAAAACAGTGGCGGTGGTGCTGTTCAACGACGTGCTCATGCTCGACGTGACCGGCCCCATGGACGTTTTTTCGATTTCCAATCGACTGCTGGCGCCGGAGAAGCAGTACCAACTGATCACCGTGGCCGAACCCCCGCTGCTCATCCGCAGCTCCTGCGGGCTCAAGGTTCAGGCAGACCTGGCGCTGGACGATCTGCCGGGCGACATCGACCTGCTGCTGGTCCCCGGCGGGCCAGGCGCGTATGGCGTCAGCCATCCTCAGCTCACCGCCTGGCTACCGGCCGCCGCCCAGGGCGCAGGGCGTTTCGGGGCGATCTGCACCGGGGCGTTTCTGCTGGGTGACGCCGGTCTGCTCGACGGCTACCGCTGCACCACCCACTGGAACTACGTTGAGCGGTTGGCCCGGCGCTTTCCCGCCTCCCGGGTCGAAACCGAGCAGATCTACGTGGTCGACCGCAACCTGATCACTTCCGGCGGCATTACAGCGGGGATCGACATGGCCCTGGCCATCGTCGCCGAAGACCACGGCAAAGACATCGCGCTGGAAGTCGCCAAAGTGCTGCTGGTGGTGATGAAGCGTCAGGGCGGACAAACGCCCTACGGCCCGTTGCTGGCAGCGGTGCCCCGGGATGACAGCGCGATCGCCCGGGTGCAGGCCTACGTCGTGGACCACATTGATGAGCCCTACACCGTGCAGCGCATGGCCGACCTGGCGGCGATGAGCCCGCGCAATTTCGCCCGGGCCTTCCAGCGCGAAGTCAGCCTGACGCCCATGCAATTTCTGCTCAACGCGCGCATCGACCATTCACGCAAACTGCTCGAAGGCAGCGACCTGCCCCTCAAGGTCGTGGCCAGTCGTTGCGGCTTTGGCAGCGCGCGGCACATGCGCAAGGCGTTCAGCGAGCGCATTGGCGTGACGCCCGGACAATACCGTCAGCAGTTCGGCGGCGACTGAACGAGTGCGCGCGTCAGTCATCTGATCTTCAAGGGCGGCCATTGCGCCGCACACTCGCAAACAGGCTCGCAGACACGCACACTGCGCTGCTTGTCTGAAACACACACCGTTCAATCGCTGGAAGGACTTGCCCATGACCACCCACACCGAAACCGCGCTGCTTGCCGGAGGCTGCTTCTGGGGCATGCAGGACTTGCTGCGCCGCTACCCCGGCGTCGTCTCGACCCGCGTCGGCTACTCCGGTGGCGACGTCGACAACGCCACCTATCGCAACCACGGTACCCACGCCGAAGCCATCGAAATCGTCTTCGACCCCGAGCAGATTTCCTACCGCAAAATCCTGGAATTCTTCTTCCAGATTCATGACCCGTCGACCCCGAACCGCCAGGGCAATGACCGGGGCGTGAGCTATCGCTCGGCGATTCTCTACCTC
This sequence comes from Pseudomonas sp. HP_12, assembly GCF_055283955.1. Taxonomy (NCBI): domain Bacteria; kingdom Pseudomonadati; phylum Pseudomonadota; class Gammaproteobacteria; order Pseudomonadales; family Pseudomonadaceae; genus Pseudomonas; species Pseudomonas sp. HP_12. The sequence continues at coordinate 148,113 of NZ_JBTOQG010000001.1, read as the reverse complement.
AACGACCAGCAGAAAGCCGTGGCCCTGGACACCGTGGCCGATGTCGATGCCTCGGGCCTGTGGCCGGGCAAAGTCGTCACCGAAATTGCCCCGGCCGGACCGTTCTGGGAAGCCGAACCCGAGCATCAGGATTACCTGGAGCGCATCCCCAACGGCTACACCTGCCATTTCATTCGCCCAAACTGGACACTGCCGGTGCGGGACAAGGCCACTACCGCCTGATTGGGTTTACTTTGACGGGGGGCCGCGTGCCAGAGCGGTCCCTCGCACATCACGGTCATCGCCGAAGTAGAGTCTCCAACTGGCATCCGTGCATAAACTAATAACCAAACGATATTTAGCCAATTCTTTTTAGAACATTATGATTCGTGGCTTGCGCCCTCTCGCGCCTCACTCGCCACGAGTTCGCCATGCCCATACTTCGTACCATCGCTGGCACTTTCATTCGAAACGCATTGCTGACCGGTCTGGTCGCTGCGATGGCGAGCGGTTTCGCGCTGTCGGCGAGTGCTCGAGAAACGGTGCGCATCGGTTACCAGAAATCCTCCACCCTGATCACCCTGCTCAAGACCCAGGGCACCCTTGAGCAGGCACTGGGGAAAGACAACATTGACATCACCTGGCACGAGTTCCCCAGCGGATTGCCCCTGCTTGAAGCCCTGAACGTCGGCAATGTCGACATCAGCGCGGACGTCGCCGATACCGTGCCGATCTTCGCCCAGGCCGCGAACGCCAAGCTCACCTATTTTGCTGAAGAGTCGCCCTCGCCCGCCGCCCAGGCCATCGTTGTGCGCACTGACTCGCCGATCCGCCAGTTGTCGGATTTGAGAGGCAAGAAGATCGCCGTGACCAAGGCGGCCGGCACCCATTACCTGTTGATCGCCGCGCTGAGCAAGGCCGGCCTTTCGTTCTCCGATATCCAGCCGGCGTACCTGTCCCCGGCAGACGGCCGGGCGGCGTTCGAGAATGGCAAGGTCGACGCCTGGGTGACGTGGGAACCCTTCCTCACCAGCGTGCAGCGCCAGTTGCCGACGCGCACGTTGACTGACGGCGTCGGCCTGGCAAGTTACAAGCGCTATTACCTGACCAGCACGCCCTACGCCAAGGCGCATCCCGAGGTGCTGAAGCGGGTTTACGAACAGCTGCAACAGGCCGGCGGCTGGATCAAAGGCCACCCCCGGGAAGCCGCGCAAGTGCTCGGCCCGCTATGGGGCAATCTGGACGTGGAAACCGTCGAGGCCGCCAACGCACATCGCAGTTATCAGGTCGAGCCGGTGAAGGCCGACCAACTGGGCGAACAACAGAAGATCGCTGATGCCTTTTTCAAGGCCGGGCTATTGCCCACTGCTGTGGATGCCAAGGACGTGGACATCTGGACGCCATGAATGGAGCACCTGGCGTTGCCAACCGCTGCACCTGACCCTTCATTCCCACTCTTGAGCGCACTTGATGAAAGGCTTAAAACCGCTGTCGCTGTCTGCCGTACTCGGCTCCGCCCTGCTGCTGAATGCCGTGTTTTCGTTCTCCGCCGTCGCCGGCCTGCTGGAAAAGGGCCGCAGTCAGGGCCTGACCGCCGGCATCGCCAATGAGCAACCCTATGCGTACGTGGGCACTGACGGGAAAATCGTCGGCGCCAACGTCGAAATCCTCCGGGCCATTCTGGAGCCCCTGGGCATCAACAAAGTTGAACTGCCGATCACCGAGTTCGGCTCGCTGGTGCCGGGTCTTGCGGCAGGTCGTTTCGATCTGATCGGTGCTGGCCTGTTCATCAATCCGGCGCGCTGCAAAGTGATTGGCTATTCCAACCCGGTCACCCGTTCCGGCGGCGCGTTTCTGGTCAAGGCCGGCAACCCGCTGAAGCTGCACAGCCTCAAGGACGTCGCGGCCAACGGCAAGGCGCGGCTGGCGACCCAGCCCGGCAGCAATCAGGTGCAGGAAGCCAAGGACAGCGGCATCAGCAATGGCAACGTCGTGCTCTTCGACAAGGACACCGAAGCCCTCGCCGCGCTGCAGGCCGATCGCGTCGACGTGGTGTACTTCCCGGATGCCGAGATCATCGGCCTGCTGAAAAAAGCCGAGGGCACGCCGGTTGAACGGGCGCTGCCGTTCGAGCAGATCCCGGATGCCGACGGCAAACCGACCTGGAATTACCACGCCTACGGCCTGCCGAAAAACGATCCGGCGTTTACCCAGGCGTTCAATGAGCAACTGGCGAAACTGCGCGCGTCCGGCGATCTGCTGAAGATCCTGCAGAAATACGGCTACACCGAAAACGAACTGCCACCCGCAGACGTGACGGCCGAGCAACGCTGCAACCGTTGAAGCCAACCTGATGCCGATGCCGATGCCATTGTAGGACCGGCTTCAGCCGGGAAGGCATCGGTGATGCACACCGCAAAATGGAGGGCGCCAGCAAGGGCCTCTTCCCGGCTGAAGCCGGTCCTACAGACCGCGTGCATTCAGTGGGACCGGCTTCAGCCGGGAAGGCGTCGATAGGCACACCGCAAAGTTGATTTTTCACCCCGCAACATAACGGCCCCAGCCCATACGAGTACGGCCCATGCTTTTTGATGCTTCCACCCTGGACACCGCGCGCTTCATCGCCCGCCAACTGGCCAACGGCGCACTGGTCACCCTTGAAATCACCTTCTTCGCCCAGGTCGTCGTGGTGGTGATGTCGTTTGTCATCGCGCTGATGCGCCTGTCGCCGTGGCGCGCGTTGCGCTGGATCGCGACGGTCTACGTCGAAATCCTGCGTGGCATCTCCGCCCTGGTGCTGCTGTTTTACCTGTTCTTCATCCTGCCGCTGTTCGGCATCACCCTGGCGCCGATGACCACCGGCATTCTCGGCCTGGGCCTGACCTTCTCCGCCTACGGTTCGGAAATCGTCCGCTCCGCCCTGAGCAACGTCGCCCGGGGCCAGCGCGACGCGATCAAGGCCCTGGACTTCGACGCGATCACCGCGTTTCGCCGAATCATCCTGCCCCAGGCACTGCCGTTCATGCTGCCGCCGATGGGCAATCAACTGGTCGAATTGCTGAAGACCACCTCGCTGGTGTCATTGATCACCCTCAGCGACCTGACCTTTTCCGGCGGTCAACTGATCACCACCCTAGGTCAGCAGACGCTGATCTGGAGCATTGTGCTGGTGTGTTATTTCGTCATGGCCTGGCCGCTCAGTTGGCTGGTCAAGCGCTACGAGCGACGGGTCACCCACTGGCGTCGCGGGGTGGCGCCATGAACTTCGATTACGCCTTCGCCTGGTCCATCGTCCCCGATCTGTTTCAGGGGCTGCTGGTGACGCTGCAAGTGGTGATCCTCGGCTTTCTGCTGGCGGTGCTGCTCGGTCTGCTGCTGGCCATCGCCCAGCGCTCGAAAAAAGCGCTGGTGCAACGACTGAGCGCCGGCTACCTGAGCTTCTTTCGGCACACGCCGCTGATGGTTCAGCTGTACGTGCTGTTCTTCGCCCTGCCCCTGGCCGGCCTGACCCTGCCGCCGATTTCCACCGGAGTGATCGGGCTGGGGCTGTACTACGCGGCCTACATTGCCGAAGCCTTTCGCGGTGCCATCGAAGGCGTGCCGGCCGGTCAATGGGAAGCGGCCAGGGCACTGGATTTCGACAGCGCCACCACGTGGCGGCGGATCGTCCTGCCCCAGGCCCTCAAGCCGATGCTGCCGGTGCTCGGCAATTACCTGATCGGCATGTTCAAGGAAACCCCGCTGCTGGCGGTGATCACCATTCCCGAGCTGTTCCAAGCGGCGAAACAGATCGCCGGCATGACCTACCGCTACAACGAGCCCTACACGGTGATGGCGCTGATGTTTCTGGCGATCAGCGTGCCGACCTCCCTGTTGTTCAACTATTTCGAGAGGCGCAGCCATGTCTGATCTCGCACACGCTCTGCCCGGCGCTTCGCCGCAGATCATCCTCAAGCAAGTGGTGAAAAACTTCGGCGCGACCCGGGTCATCGATCACCTCGACCTGAGCATTCCCGCCGGCCAGAAAGTCGCGCTGATCGGCCCTAGCGGTTCGGGCAAATCCACGGTGCTGCGCCTGATCAAGGGCCTTGAGGCCTATCAGCACGGCAGCATCGAGGTGGCCGGCGCGCCGGTGCCGGCCAAATCCGGCGGCTGGCACTGGCCCGGCGCGAAAAAGCCACCGGTGGTGCACCGGGTGGGCATGGTGTTTCAGCAGTTCAACCTGTTTCCGCACCTGACCGTGCAGCAGAACGTCACCGAAGCGCCGCTTCAGGTGCTCAAGCTCAGTCGCGAAGAGGCCCTGGAGCGCGCCCATCAATACCTCGGGCTGGTCGGTTTGAGCCACAAGGCCGATGCCTATCCCGCGCAGCTTTCCGGCGGCCAGCAACAGCGCGTCGCGATCGCCCGGGCGCTGGCCATGCGGCCCCAGGTGATGCTGTTCGACGAGGTCACCTCCGCGCTGGACCCGGAGCTGGTCGGTGAAGTGCTGGCGGTGATCCGCGCCATCGCCCACGAGCAGCAGATGACCATGCTGCTGGTGACCCACGAAATGAAGTTCGCCCAGGACATCGCCGACCGCGTGCTGTTCATGGAGGCCGGGCGCATCGTCGCCGATGGCTCGCCGACCGAGGTGCTGGTCGACCCGGACAACGAGCGCACGCGGCGCTTTCTCAATCTGGTGGAGCAACGTTGATCGGCCGGGGGTCAGGTTCGTGCGCCGCCGAAAAAAACCGAACTCGCTGACCGCTCACACATCCAACCTTCATACCCCAAAGCGAGGATGAATCCATGAGCAACGACACCCCGGTCGACCCACGCAACGTCACGCAGCCTGACGCGCCTACCCTCGACAGCGCAGGCAAACCTGTCAATGTTGTGCAGCGTGACCTCAACGACCCGGACGACGACACCCGCGCGGTGGACGAAGTCATCACCCCGACCTCCATTCGGGAAAAGGAACAGGACGCCGAAGAGCTGAACAGAAAGTCAGCTGAAATCGAACGCAAGGTTGCTGACGGCCGTTGATTCAATCCGGGCGGCCTTACAGCCGCCCTGCTTCCTGAACGTGTATCCACTCCCGGCAACATCTGCCGCGCCGCAATACCGATTGTGTCCGCACTGGCCTTTTCCCGACTTAAGCCGGTCCTAGGTGCCCAGCAGTGCGCGCACGGCGTCGAGCACCGCGCTGATCTCGAAGGGCTTGTCGAACACCTTGCTGAACAGATCGGGCCGGGCGATGCCCAGATGGGACTGCGCACCGCTCATCAGCACAATGGGAATCTGCCCCAGGCTCTGATTCAAGCGAACCGCTTCCGCCAGCTCGATGCCGTTCATCCCGGGCATCATGTAATCGGTGATGATCAGCTGCGGGCGCTCGCGTTCGAGAATGCCGAGGGCCTTCAATCCGCTGCTGGCGGTGACGGTCAGGTAGCCTTCGTCTTCCAGCGCGAAGCTCAGTATGTCGGCGATGAGGTACTCATCATCGACAATCAGAATCGTGGTCATGCAGCCCTCCGCGCGAACGAGCGATCATCGGCTCGATGACGACTTCTACGCCGTTGCATTGCCTGAATCGTCGAGGGCATGAAACGCAGCCTTTTTCACAGTCAGACCCTGCTCGCCAATCAAGACGTCCAGCAGGGCCGGGTCGTAGGGGTTATCGCGGATTTTGAGGATCGACAGTTGCCGGGTCAGCCCCGCTGTCGATTGCGCAAAGCGGATCAGCATGAGGTTGTCGACAATGCCCGACATGTCCGGGGCCGGGGCGTCGATCTTGCCGCCGATCAGGCCGCGGATTTCCCAGCTGCAGACCACCGTGACGCCACGGGCGCGAAGCTCGCTCATCAGGGCACTGAAGAGGTCGAGAATCCGCGATTGATCGGCCGAAGCGCGGGCCATGCCACCGAGGCTGTCGAGGAACACCCGCTTGATGCCCTGCTGCTCGACGATCCTCAGCAGGTCGAGGGCAAGTTTGTCGATCAACTCGGCGCTCGCCGATTTCCAGGCAATGTGCAGCGCACCGGCGCGTTCCAGCGCTTCGAAGTCCAGCCCGAGCGCCGCCGCCTTCACCCGAAGGCGCTGGGGCGACTCGTAGAAGCCAAACAACAACCCGGGCTCGTCGGGCGTTGAGCGAGCGAGGAAATTGAGGCCGAATGTGGTCTTGCCAGTGCCCGACGGGCCGAGGAGCAAGGTCACCGACGATTCCACCAGACCACCGCCAATCAACGGGTCCAGCGTGTCGATGCCGCTGGGGACTACACTGAATTCAGCGCTGTCGCGCAGCGCCGAGTGGGTGATGGTGCTTTCGAGGCGCGGGTAGACGACCAGGCCGTTTTCGGTGATTTCGCATTCGTGGGCGCCGGGGATGGCGCCGCTGCCGCGGGTCTTGCGCGCCTTGATGCGGCGTACGGAACGGTTGCCGACCAGTTCTTCACCCATTTCCAGCACGCCGTCGACCATGGTGTGTTCGGGGCTGCCGTCATCCAGCTGGGAGCTGGTCAGAAAGAACACCGTGCAACCGGCGAAGGCGGCATGGCCCTGCAATTCGGAGATAAAGCGTTTGGTGTTGAGGGTGGACTCGGCTTTGGAGCGGGCATTGAGCAGCCCGTCGAGGATCATCACCGTGGACTTCTGGCGGACGATCTCCCGGCGCAGCAGCTTGACGACTTCATCGAGGCCGTCGTTTTCCATGGTGTCGAACGCGCTCACGAACTGGATCTGGTCGCCGACCCGGTCCTTGTCGAAGAAGCTCAGCGTGGAAAGAAACTGAAACAGCCGCTCGTGGGGTTCGGCGAGCAGGGTCGCGAACAGCACTCGGCCGCCATTGCGGATGTGATTGAAACCGATCTGGTTGGCCAGAATGGTTTTTCCGGAGCCCGGTCGGCCCTGAATGATGTACGAGGATCCGGCAACGAAACCGCCCATTAGCAGCTCATCAAGCCCTTCAATTCCGCTCTGAAGGCGTTTTAGCTGATTCAAATTTGCTTCCTCCGCCACCGTATTGGCGTGGTGAATATTGCGAGTTAAGTCCGCGACTAATCGCGGATTATTGAGTTTTTAAGGAAGCTTTCCAAGGGCAATCATCAATTCTCATGACAGATTCACACGCATTCGCCGACAGACATTGCGACGAATCAATTCGAACGAGTGTTTATCACTCGACCGAATCGGATCCGGGTTCCGGGGCACAACCGTCCGTCTCGGCCTGGGACTGCTCGGTGCGCCGCTCGGGATCGTCGGGCTTGATGGGGGCGGACAACGGGTATTCAGGCGTGTCGTCACGGTCTGCCGGTTGATCGTCAGCAGTCCCGCGAACGAGTGATGAGCGGTCTGGGCACATGGTTGCAGGTCCATTGAGGGAGGCAGGTGTTGGAGCGCACCGGCAGGCACTCGTGCGGTTCACCGGACCAATGGAGTGAGCGGTGTCGTGTGCATCGAGCTGGATTGGCTACGACCTCAACTGTAGGAGCGGCTTTAGCCGGGAAGGCATCAATAGTCCCGCTGCAAAATTGAGACTGTACCCACTGGCCTCTTCCCGGCTGAAGCCGGTCCTACTGCCGGGAAGGCGTCGGTCGTTACAACGCAAAACGGAAGGCGCTCACACCCGTTTTTCCCCGGCCTCATCGAGATTCAGCAACACGGTAAAACAGCATCCGCCGTCATCGCGGCTGGTCAGGGTCACGGTCCAGTGCTGATTGGCGCAGATCCGCTGAACCAGCGACAACCCCAGGCCCAGCCCCTCACCGCGCTGCTCGTCGCCGCGCACGAAGGGCTGGAACATGGCCTGCTGTTTTTCCAGCGGAATGCCGATGCCGCTGTCCTCGACGCTGAAACCATCACTGCGCAGGGTCAGCTGAATGAAGCCCTGATCGGTGTAATGCCAGGCGTTGCGCAGCAAATTGCCCATCACCGAGCGCAGCAAGGGCGCGTTGTAGACCTCACCGTCCCCGTCGTGGCGCTGATAGATGAAGCGCAAGCCTTTGGCTTCGATGGGCGTGCGCCAGGTGTCCACCAGCTCATCGGCAATCAGCTCCAGCGAAGAACGCTGACCCTGAGGCGTGTTCTTGCCCTCCGTGCGCGCCAGCAGCAGGAAGGTTTCGACCAGTTGGTTCATCCCCGCCGTGGCCTTGCCGATGCGCTTTACCTGCGTGCGGGAGCGGTCATCCAGCGCCGGGTATTCCATCAGCAATTCGCAGGACGTCGCCAGCACCATGAGCGGCGTGCGCAGTTCATGGCTGACGTCGCTGGTGAACAGCTTCTCGCGGCTCAATGCGGCGCGCAGCCGGCCCAGGGTTTCGTCGAATGAACGGGCCAGCGCACCGACTTCATCGTTGGCGTAGTCGCTGGCGAGCACCGGCGCCATCTCCAGCAACTGATCGCGATGACGCACCTGGCCGGCCAGGCGCGACACCGGCGTGATCACCCGGGACGCGAGCAGCCGACCCAGCAGCACCGCCAACAGCACGCTGAGAAAGAAACCGACCAGCACGACACCGAACAGAATGCGCTCGCGCTTTTCGAACTTGCGCTGATCACGCAGCAGTACGTAGTGGCGCCCGTTTACCTCGGAGACCATGGCGTAATAGGCTTTCTTGCCGCGGAAGAACTCCTGGAATCCCGGGCGCAGGCCCTTGAGGTCGTCGCTCATGGCGAGGTCACCAACGCCCTCGTCGGCGTAGAACAACTCGTCTTTTTCCGGCCGGTGGCGCCAGTCGTTGACGCTGTCCACGGCCAGCAGCCGGTGCAGATTGCCGCCCAGGCTCATGATCGTCAGGCGCTTTTCGACCACGTGCACGGTGGCGATGATGCCGACGGCGAATACCCCGGCGACCAGCGCGCTCATCAACGCAAATACGATGACAATCCGTTGTTTAAGGCTGTGTTTGATGTCCATGAAGGTCCGTGCATGGCGGTACTCGAATCCGGGGCGTGGCCCCACCGGCGGCGATTATCCGGTGCGGGATGTCATGGTTTTGTCAAATGCCGCCCTCTTTCCGGCTGAAGCCGTTCCCGTTGGAAATCAGCGGCCGCATGAGCAACATGCCGACCGCGCACCCGCCCATCAGCAGGCAGGTGACGATGAAGACCACCGGCATGCCGAAATGCCCGCCCAGGTATCCCCCGGTCAGTGGCCCCAGCACCTGACCGATGTACTGGCAGGACGTGGAGTAGCCGAGCATGCGCCCGGCGACGGCGTCGGGCACGGAATGGCGGATGATCGCCGCAATGCACGGCCACACGCCGCCCAGGGCGATGCCCATGAGAAAGCGCAGCAGCACCAGCTGCCAGGCATGGGTGACGAACGCCTGGGGAATGAGCAAGACAGCCGCCGCCGTCAGACAGCCGATGACCACTTTCCAGTGGCCGATGCGGTCGGCGAGTTTGCCAATACGCGAGGCCGACAACACACTGGCCAGGGCAGTGGCCGACATCACCAGCCCGGCCATCAGCGTGACGTTTTCGCTGTGCATCTGGGTCAGGTACACGGTGATGATCGGCTCGATGGACATGATCGAAAACATCACCAGACAGGCCACAACCAGCATGGTCAGCACCGGTTTCCTGTCCGCGATGACGTCCCAGGCCCGCACAGCCGGCGCTTTCGCCACGCCAGTCTGACGCTTGGGCCGAGGTGCCTCCTTCATCAGAAACAGCGTGGCAAGGAAGGTCAGAAAGACCACGCCCCCGGCCAGGAAGAACGTGCTGCGGATGCCGATCAGCGGCGGCAACAGCCCGCCAATCAACGGCCCGGTCAGATTACCGGCCATGATTCCCGACGAGAGCATGCCCAGCGCCCAGCCGGTGCGCGCCTTGGGCGTCTGCGTGGCCACGAGAATGGTCGCGCCGGAGGCATAGCCGCCGAGCAACCCTGCCAGCAAACGCAGCCCGACCAACTGATAAATGTTCTCTGCCAGCCCGATCAGCGACATCGCCACCGCCATACCCAGGCTGGCACGAATCAGCATGAGCTTGCGCCCGTAGCGATCACCCAGCCGCCCCCACAGCGGCGCGGTCAGCGCGGCAGACAGAAAGGTCGCGCCAAACGCCACCCCTGACCACTGCACGATGGCGGCCTGATCAGTGACGCCCAGGTGCTCGACATACAGTGGCAGAAACGGCAGCAGCAAGGTCATCGCAACGATGGTGGTGAACGCGCCGAACACACAGACGGCCAGGTTGCGCCTCCAGTGTTCCTCGACGAGGGATGGCTGGGATTGAGAGGGCGTGGTCATGACGGCTCTACCGTGAACGGAATACGCTCACGGTAGAGGGCTGAGGGCCATAAATAAAATTCATGTTTTTCATGCGGGGGATTCCAGCCAGGAATAACCCCCTGCCGCTAAAGCGGTGGCACCCGATTCACGACGCCATGGACGCGCGCGGTATCGTGAAACGGAATTCGCTGCCGACGCCCTCTTCACTGGTGGCCGTCAGTTCACCGCCGTGAACCTTGACGATCCCTTGGGAGATATAGAGCCCAAGGCCGGTGCCATTCGGGTTGCCTTCACGTCTGCGCCAGTAGCGCTCGAACACATGGGGCAACTGATCGCTGCGAATACCCTCCCCGGTATCCACCACGGTGAACACCACATGGTCGCCCGCACCCGCCGCCGTGACCTTTACGCTGCCAGCCTTGGGGGTGAATTTGATCGCATTGCCCACCAGGTTGGAGAGCACCTGAAACATGCGCTCCGGATCGGCGAAAACCGTCAGCTCGGGTTCGGCGTGAAAGGTCAGGTCGATGAATTTGTTCCGCGCCAGTGGCGTGAGCAGTGACCAGGCGTCTTCGAACAACTGGCTGACTTCCAGCCGCTCGGCGTCGATGAAGTAGCGGCCGGCTTCGATCTTTGACGTATCGAGCAAATCCTCCAGCAGGCTGCTCATCCGCGAAGACGCGCGCTGCAGGATGTCGACGGCAGAGCTGAGTCGTTTGGTAGATGCTGTGGCGTCGGCGTTGATCACCCGCTGCATCATGCCGCACTGCATGACGATAACCGTCAGCGGGCTGCGCAGGTCGTGGGACACCACCGCCACCAGTTCATCGCGGGCACGCACCGCCTCTTTCTCGCGCAGCACCTGCCGTGACAGGTCTGCCTCCAGCGCAGAGCGACGCAGATCGGACACCGCGTAGACCTCACCGGCGCTCCAGGTTCTGGCCTTGCCCTCGACCTGCTGTTCCCACAGGGCAAAGGATTCCCGTGGTTGCAGGCGATCATTGACGACCCGTTTGGCCTGTTGCGGGTTGCCGCTCCACTCCACGCTGCCCCTGACTTCGGCGCGAAACCACAGCACCCCGTTGGCCACCGGCTTGGGCAAACTGAACGCCAGCAGTCCGCTGGCCACGCGTTGATACGCTTGCGCGTCGGGGAACACGGCACCAAGGCTGGACGTCTCGAACACAGATCCGGGCCGGTTCTGCAGCCATTGCTGCAACGCGCTCACTTGCTCGGTGCTCGGGCACTGGCCGATCAGGTGTACCTGACCGTCGATGATCACCGCCGCACCGTTGGCGTCGACCAGTGTCAGCAGCGCCTGGGCGTGTTCAAGCAGCCCGTTGTAGACGTCGTCAGCGGACTCGTTCATCGCCCTGGACAGCCTGTCCAGCATGTGATGCTTGGCCAGTCGCTGGCGCTGAGTCTGCTGATCTTCCAGCAGGCTGATCTGCATCGACAGCACTTGCCCGATGGTCTGGCAGGCCGAGCGCAGCGTGTGCGGCACCTGCAGCGGCTCGCGATTGCCGCAACTGATCAGGCCCCAGAGGCGTTCATCCTTGAGCAGGGAAATGCTCATTGATGAGCGCACGCCCATGTTGTGCATGTACTGACAATGGATCGGCGACACGCTGCGCAGCACCGCGTGGCTCATGTCCAGCGGCTCGCCGGTATCCGGGCGCAGGGCCGGGACCAAAGGCGCCGGCACATACGCGGCGTCGGGGATGATGCGCAGCCAGTTCAGGCGGTACAGCTCGCGGGCCTGCTGCGGGATGTCGGTGGCGGGGAAAAACAGCCCCAGGTAGGCGTCCAGGTCGGCCGTCGCCGACTCGGCAATGACCTGCCCGTGACCCTCCTCTTCAAAGCGATAGATCATGACCCGGTCGTAGCCGGTCAGTGCACGGATTTCCGAGACGCTGATGGCGTACAGATCGTCCAGCGATTTGGCCGATTGCAGGCGACGCAAGGTGCGCGTGAGGCGCGGCCCCAAGTGCTGCATCGATGCCTGTGTGGCGATGGGCTCAAGTTCCAGAAACAACAGGCCTTCGTGGCGATGCAACAGGCCATCGAATGCCTGCCCGGCACATTGCATCGGCAATGGATCGAGGCTGTGCAGATCCGCGTCCTGAACAGCGTCGCGCAAAGCGTCGGCCTGCGCCTCGCCCAGCCAGCGTACCAGCGAGTCGCCGGCCTGCACGTCGCCGGGGATGCCCAGCATTTGCCAGGCATTGGCGCTGGCCTGTTGCACGGTCCAGTCGGTTTCGAGCAGGGTCAGCAGAACGCCGTGGGGCTGAATGGCGCCCGGGATACGAATCGGTTCGTTGGCGCAGGTGTCCAGCAGCTCATCCATATTCAGCGTGTGGTCAAGCGTCATTCAACACTCCCGTTTGCTCCAGCCAGGTTTGAAAGCAGTGGAAAGTGGCACAGGCCGCCTGCACCACCTCGGCGTTGTGCAGCGGCGTATCGAACTCGGCCAGTTGCTTGAGGAAGGCCTTCCACAAACGCCCGGTGTCGCGGCCGTACACGTCCAGAAACTCGCCGCCGCTGTCGGCGTCGACGCCCAGCCTGTTGGCGATGATCCGGCGCAGCACCTGCCCCCCCAGCGTAGCCCCTTCCATGACATACATCACACCGAGCAACTGCGCGACGCTGTCGATGGCGGGCAGTTCGGTGCACAGCGGCAACGCCTGAATCTGCAGGTCGTCCAGGCCGAGGGCGTGCAGATCCTTGATCAGCGCGGGGATTTTCTGCCGGGCGGGGTCGATGGCCTGGGGCGCAAGAAAGCGCTCAATCGATTGTTGCAAGGGCAGATGGAAGCCGTAGTAGGCCGCGATGATCCGTTTGTAGGTGCCGAGATCAAGCTGGGGGTGGGTCAGTGGCAGTCGGGCTTCGAGTGTCGAGTGCTGGACGGCGGTAGCCGTTCGCAATTGCTGAAGGACACTGGCATAGGGGGCCGGGACGCAAGGGTCGCGCAACGCAGGGGTGATTTCAACCAAGGGCGAAAGTGTCCGGTCTGAGCGGACGTGCCTGAACATGCGGCAGCCGCTGTTGAGGCAGATGATGCGCGCACACTAATGGAGACAGTGCCCGGCTGTAAATATGGCTGACGGGGAAATGCCGACGTTCGGCCGGGCGGTACGTTCTCTGCGCGACCTTGGCCGTCGGCAAGCCTTGATACACGGGTATTGTCACAGCCAGGCCAATGCGGCGAGCAGGCCGAGCAATCCGCCGATGAGTAATCCGATCCACATCGCGGTGCGTTTTTCTGCAGTGACCTTGATGTCGGTGGACGTTGGCTGCGTGGCTGCAGAGTTTCTCTGGGTTGGGGTGTTTCTCTGGGTTGAGGAATGAGTCCCGATGTGCAGCGATGGGGGCGGCATGGCGTTCGGCGCGACCAGCACCGCGGCCTGAGCTTCGCGCTCGATCCGCGACGCCCGTTGCGCCACCTGCGTGCGCAAGCCTTCCAGACTATTGATGGACACAGGAATCCGCTCAAGCAGCGTCCGGCGCACGTGCTCAAGCTGCACGCAAAACAGACCGAGGTCCGCCAGATCGCCGACATTGATCTCCAGTTCACGCAGCACCGCTTGACAAGAGCCGAACAGTCCATTGAGGAGTTCCGCCCGCGCCGGCCCCCCTCGCGGCCAGGGTTGGGCGTCTGCCCGCAACAGGGTTTCCAGGACCGACAGGCCTTCGTACATCCCGTTCAGCCCGGCCAGATGACTGCGCGCCAGGGCGTAACCCGCCGCCGTTTGCAGGTCCGCGCCATTGCGGGCAAAGACACCCAGGCAGCACTGCTCGACGTGCCGCCAGTCGACATCAGGACAGGCGGGATGAGCGAGCCTGGCCATTTCGGTGCGCAGCATGCGGTATTCGGGCAGCGCGCGCGGATCGCCCCCAGGCTGGATGTCCAGGCCCGATCGCCTTTTTGCCTGGCCGCTCACGTTCGGCCCTGCACATTATGGCGCTTGAGATGACGCACCACCGCCCTTCCCTCCGGGCTCAAGGTCGTGCCGAACGTCGCGGTGCGGTTCCCTTCAAGGGTAGCGTCGAGGGCGTAGACCAGATGGCCCGGCTGGGTCTGGGGCAACAATTCGATGTCCAGCGACAACAGGCGCGGCTCGTACTTGAGCAGCGTGTCGGCGATGGTTCGCATCAGCCCATGGGCGGCAGAGGGCAAGCCTTCGAGCACAGCGCCCATGTCCGGCAGGCCGTAATTGGGCAAGTGCGCGAGGGTGCCCTCGCGGCTGTTGAGCACGCGTTGCACATTGTCCAGCACCGAGAGCACGTATTGATCGTCTTCCCCCACCCGTGACAGGTCGAGCTCGCCGCTGAAATTCTGCAGCAGGGTTTCGTACAGCGAAGGGTTGAGCTCGCTCATGGCTCAACCCTCGGCCAGGGGGCGCAGGGTCAGCCGGCTTTCGCCCAGCTCGATGACCCGGGGCCGGTCCGGGTCGAGGTCGTCGCGGGTGAGCAGCAAGCGCCATTCATTGAGCTGCAGATCGGGCTCGCGGAATAACCCGACCACGGCGACCACTCCGGCGTTTTCGTTCAGCGGCACATCCAGCGGCGCGCCCTCCCCGGGCTTGATCACCAGCGATCGCTGATCCAGCAGGTCAGCGCCGAGCACCTGGTCGGCGTCCCGCAGCAGGTCGTCGTAGGTGGCTTTGCTCGCCGACTTGCCATCGCGCAGCTGATACACCCGCACCATCACCGGCACCGACAGCGCGCGCATGTCCGTGCCGTCGGTGTTCAGGGCCAGGCGGCCGTCGAAGTCCAGACGCAGCGTTCTGATCTGTTTGTAGAAGATCGCCTGGGTCATTGCTGCGGTGGATTCGGACACGCTCTGTGTCACCCCGCAGCCGCTGACGAAGAGGCTGAGGGCGATGACGGACAGTGTTTTATAAATAATAGGCGACATGGGTGGGTTCTCTTTCCTGAGGATTGATGTGGAGCCCCTGGTAACGGCCCAGATGGATAGTGATGATGTCGTTTATCCCGGCAGCGCTGCCCTGCAACCCGAGTCCGGCGGTCATGCCCAGCAGCACACCTCGTCCGCCGAGCGCTGGCACCGGCAGGCAGCCGATGGGCAGCGACAGGCGCAACCGCGCGGTACAGCGCCAACCGAGGTAAACCTGCAACAGCACCCGCAGGTCGCTGTGCAAACCACCGCCGGGCAGCCATTCCCGCGCCTCGTCGTGGTCGGCGGTGAACAGCGTCAGCAACAGTTCGCTGTTGACGTCGCGGCCGACGCAGCCCAACGGCGTGCCCTGGGACAGACTCACCGGCCGCGCCGACGACAGGCTGGCAGGCGCGTCGAGGGCAATGTTTCGCGGCCAGTGCGGCTTGATCGACGCCTGAGTGCGAGACGCCAGCAAATGCACCAGCGCCGAAATGCCCTCGGCGTTGCGGGTTGGCAGACGCATCACGCCGAGCAACGCCAGAAAACGCGACAGCGGCGTGGCGATGCGTTTCGCGGTGCCGGGGATGCCCAGCCCGATCAGCCCGAACAGGCACTGCGAGGTGGGGTCGGCCCCAGCGGGCGCGAACGAGGCCGGGTAGGAATACTTGCGCCAGATCCGGTAGAACTGGGTGAAGACCCGATGGTTGAAGATGTCGAGAAACCCCTCCAGCGCCTCGTGGCCTTCGCGCTTTTGCGCAATGTCGTCGAGGTAGCGCGTCGGCATCGGCGAGTCCACGCCGTAGAGGCCGAGCAAGCGGGTGCGCACGGTTGCAGGTAGCGGCTGATCCTCAGACGACCACTCCACGGCTTTCAACTCACTGGCAGGAAAACCCATGCCGGGATCGGGCCGGAAGCGCACCGGATCATCCGCCGGATCTTCCGAGCTGCCCAACGGCGGCTGCTCCGGCGCAGCGTTTTCCAGCAACTGGCAGAAGCGGTAGACGCTCGCCTCGGCCACCCGACCCTGCACGGCAGCGAGCCATTCGGCGACCCTTAACCGGGAATCCGCTGGCTGTGGTTTTCGCTCCATCGCAGGCTCCTCCCGGTCGGTTGCAGAATCAGGGTGATCTGGGTGAACAGATGGATGTCGGCGTACAGCACGAAGAACCGGTTGAGCATTTCGCCGAACAGGCAGATATCGCCCTCGCCGGCAAAGCCTTTGGCATCGAGGGTCACTTCGATTTCCACGCCGCGCAGCAGAAAGCCTTTTTCGAAGCGCTGAATGAGGTGGTGACGCACTTCCACGATGGATTCCAGACGCCGGCGATTGAGCTCGCTGCCGGTCCAGTCGTACAGCGCCAGGGTGCCGCGCAGCACTTCGGCGCTGTCGAGCATCGGCAGAAAGTTCGAGCCCAGATGGCTCAACACCCGCCAGTGAAAGCGGTCGCGGCTGGGCGGATAACACGGCAGGGTCGGCGCGCACAGGTTGCGCACCCGCAGACCGGACTGGGTCGTGTGCAGCGGCGTGTCAAGGATCGTGCTTTGCAGCGCTTTTCTAGGCAGTTGCCCATTGGTGCCGGTAAGGCGCAGGGACAGGCACGGCCGCTCGGTCAATCGATCGAGGTCGGCGCCCTCGCCGCCCAGTATCAGCCAGGTGTCGTGCAGCCCGTTCGCGCCGCGCTTGAGGCGGGTGTGGAAATAACGCTCGGGCGCCTCGTCACGGAGCATGCCGCCCTTGTGCCGGAAGCTGGAAAACGGCACGTACTCTTCCCGCCCCGAGTCGCGGGACGCCGTTACCCGGTCGACCGAATAGATTTCGGTGTGGCCGTCCTGCAGGCGCATGGGCCGCAGCAAATAGTCGGCCTGCAAGGGATCAAGGGACAGCGGGTCGGCCTCCAGCGGAAACAGATTGATCGCCGGCACGGCGTGCAGGCGAATGTGCTCGCTGCTCAGCGAAAATGCATGGGGCCAGGGCACACTCAGGACAGCCTCGAGTTCGAACCACGGCGCGTCCGGCGCGATGCTCATGTTTTCGAGCCCGTGCAGGGTCACGAACATGAATTTCTCGCGAAAACTGAAGTACTCCAGCAGCAACTGATAGCCACTGAAGGCGCTGTCGCCCTTCGGCCAGAGCCGGTCGTCATCACCGAAGCCCTTGGGCCCAAAACGTCCTTGCAGCGGTTGGCGCTGCGCGTCCCCGGGCTGACGCACATAGAGCGCCTGAGTGCCCAGGGTCAGCGCGTGATGCAACGCGTTGGCCACCGCCGGGGTGGCGTTGAGGTACAGCGGGATGCGGCGCAAATCCAGCTGGCCCCAGTTGCTCAGCGCCCCGCAGGAAAACCGCAGGCGAATCACCGAGCGCCCGTCCGGTTCCTGAGCCAGGCGCACCGAATCCAGCGCCAACGGTCGCAGGGTCAGGTCCTGGGTGGTGGTGTAACTGCAGCGCGTGCGCTGGGGGCCGATGGGTTGCGACTGAATTTCAAAGCCGGTCGCGACATGCTCGCTCTGCTTCATCTGGTTTAAGTCGGGCTGCAGCTCGACGATCGACAACGACGGAATCGTGCGCAGGTAATGGGGCCACAGCAGACTGACCAGGCCTTCGGTCAGCTCCGGCAGGTCATCGTCGAGTTTTTCCCGCAGCCGTCCCATGAGGAACGCGAAGCCTTCGAACAGCCGCTCGACGTAGGGATCGTGGGCGCCGGGTTTGTCCAGATTCAGCGAAGCGGCGCGGTCGGGAAACGCCTGGGCGAACTCCTTGCCGGCCTCGCGCAGGTAGCGCATTTCCGCATCGAAGTAACGCAGGGTCAGATTGTCCGTGTTCAAAAAAACCTCCTGGTTGAAAGTGTCAGCCGCACAGCACTGCCGCGCGCACCGGGTCCATAGCCACCAGAGCCGCCAGCAGCGGCTCCATCCGTTTGCCCAGCGCAGCCTTGTCGGCGTCGCTGCGCTGGGCTTTCATGCGCAGCAACTTGAGCAGCCGCGCCTTGACTTCAAACACCCGCGCCGGCTCCCACTGAGCGAGCACATGGCGCTGGGCCGTGGCGTCCAGTTCGCCGAGGACGTGCAACGCCAGCTCGCTTTTGCCGTACTGTTCGGCGACCCGCGCCATCAGCAGGCGCAGCAGCCAGCGCTGCCGGCCGCCGTGAATGTCGGGCCGCGTGTCGAGCCAGCTCAGCGCCACCTCGACGCCGTCGCGATCGGCCTGGGCCAGTGCCTCGCTTTCGAGGGCCAGAATGTCGGCTTCGTCCGCGTTGGAAGCGGCCGTCGCGGGCAGCCAGGCAGCCACGCTTTGAGTGCTGACGTGCTGATCGATCCACTCGCGGGTAGTCTCGTCGGCAAAGGCCGAGCCGTCGTCCCAGCACAAGGTTTCGAGGCCCGGCAGTCGCTCCAGGAGCAGGCCCAGATCCTCTTTGACGATGCGCGCCCAGCCCTCGGACGGCGCCGGTTGCCGGCTCAGCGCCTGGTACAGAAACCATTGCAGGTCGAGCCAGAAATGGTTCACGCCCTCGGCGAACATGCGCTCCACCTGATCGAGCAACTCGTTCCAGCTCTGTTGCAGGTACAGCCGCTTGAGTTGCGCGCGGTATTCGGATCGGGGCGGTGCCAGGCGTGTGCGGCCAGTGGCGTCCTGGGGCGGCGACTGGTGCACGGTGTCCCAGCGCAGACTTTTCATCAGCCGATGGGCCGCCAGCCAGCCCTGGGGTTGTTCGCGCAGATAGCTGGCCAGCGCGCGGCCGCTGTCCAGCAGGTCGCGGCCCGAGCGGATGGTATTGGACGCGGGGCCGGCGCCGTGGGTGGCGGCTTGTTTAGTGGCCTGAGGGTTCGCAGCGTCATGGCTGGCACTGAATTGCGGCACCACGGCATCCAGTCCGCCGGCCTGGGCCAGCCGTGCCGACAGCGCCGAGTACAGCGTGCCCAACTCAGGACGCTGGTCGACGGGCCATTGTTCAAGCACGTCATCCAGCCAGGCGAGCGCGGCGACCGTGCGTTCGGCCTCGGCCTTCACCACTTCCGGGTACAGCGTCAGGCTGTCGAGGACTTTGGCGCTGGCCAGCCACTCCAGCGCGACCTTGCGGCTGTTGGGCCGCGCCGGCAGCACCTCGACGCTGTAGCGATCAACCATGGCGGCCAGCAGATTCAAACCGTCCGCCAGCCCCGCTTCGCCGTCCCGCTGCAGGCGCGCCCACAGGTAATAGGTGAGCACGCGCAGGTCCTTGCAGGTGCCTTTGAGGAGTTTTTCCGCCAGTACGATGACCCGATCGGCGTCTGCCCCGGACAGCTTGTTGACCTCCTCGCGCATGCTCTGGAAATCATCGTCATAGCCGGGGTCCTGACCCACATTTGAGTCACCACTGATCGGAGCCAGCCATGACGCCCACTCGGTAGCGTGGGCCTTGGCGAGGGCCACCGCGTCGCGCTCACCCAGCGTCGTGGCGATCAACGCTTGCAGGCTCATTCCGTCACCTCGGCGCGCGACGGGGTTTGCGCGCTGGCGATGCCGTTGAGGAAGATCTGTCGCGGCAGTTTGAAATTGCGCAGCGCCAGCAGGCTCATCGGTCCCGCGCCCAGCTCGGTGCGCATGTGCCAGGTCAAGTCCAGGCCGTCCGGCGCCGGCACGCTGATGCGGTAGCGGCTGTCGCTGTCGTCCAGCGCGGTGACCGTGGCGGCGTCCAGCAAACGGATCAGCCCCCAGGCGCCCTGAAAGTCACCGTACAGACGCTCGCCGCTGCGCACGCTGGTCCATGTGAGGCTGGCGCCGGGGTAATCGCTGCTGCCGGGCCAGGCAAAGCGCTGCCAGCTCTCCTTCTGATTGAAGTACTGATGGCGCGCGCCATTGAGCACGAAGGTGGTCTGTACCACGTCGCGCACCGCCTTGCCCTGCAGCTCGAAGTTGATGCCCATGCCGCCGTCGGTGTAGAGCACGTCGGCCAGGTGGCTGAGCTGATTGACCGCCGCGAGAAATTTCGGGTTGATCAACAGGCCCTGACCGTGGGCCGGGTCCACCCCCCAGCGACCGCCATCCTTGCGCAACACGCCGGTCAGCTCCCGCTGCAAGAACTGCTCAATGCGCCCCGAGTCCGCGCGGATCATCTTGCCCAGCATCGTCAACGAGGCGTCGCTGCCGGTGGCGGCGAAGGGATAACGGCCGAGAAATGCCTTGTCCCATTCATCAACCACCGCCTGCTGCCACTGCCGGTTCAGCGCGATCGCCGAAGGTTCCAGCACCTTGCCCCACGCCTGCTCCAGCGGCTGCACGAACAGCGCATGGGCCACGCCGTCCCACTCCTCGCCGAGACTGGCCGCGAGGAGCTCGCCGTAGGCCCGAGTATCGGTAAGGTCGATGTTCTTGCTCTGGAACACCGTCTGCGCCATGGCCTGGGTCATGCCCTGGGGATCGGCGGCGTGACTGACCTGCTGCAACTTCAGGCGCACCCGGGTCACGCGGGTCAGAAACGCTTGCAGGCTGAGGTCGTCATCGCCGCCCTTGCCTTCCGGGTCCTTGCCCAGCAACCCCAACAGCGGGCCGAAGGTCGGATCCAGCGGCCCGGCTGGCGTGTCGAGCTGCTGGCTGATGGCAGGGACCTGCGACGGGCGCTCGCTGCCCATCAGCTTCTGCGCCGACTGCATCAGCGAGTCCTTCAGCCCCTGACTGCGATGGCCGGCCTGACCCTGCCACGCCAGGGTGTTCATGAAGGCAATCAAGGGTGACTGGCGGACGTCGCTCATCAACGTCAATTGATCGATGACGTCGGCCAGGCTGTCGGCCCGTCGCCACTGCACGCTGTTGAGAAACTCCAGCCAGGCGCCGGAGTAATCATGGAAGTAGCGCTCGGTCAGCCGCGCTCGCAGCTGTTCCGGCGAGGTGTTCGCGACGCCGCTGTTTTCCCGGTCGCTGAGCACCCAGTCGATCTGCTCGCGGCGGGCCCCGACGATGTCGTCGATCGCCTGACGCACCTGCCCTTCCCACGCCTGCCGGGTGAACACACCCGGCACACGCGCCTCGGTGAAAAACAGCGGCCACGCCTCTTTGTCATCGACCATCTGCTCAACCCCGAGATCGGGAGCGTGAGTCGCGGCGGCCTCCAGCACCTGCTGATACAGGCTGGCTTCGCCATTGCGCTGGCCCAGTTGCACCAGCAACACCTGCCGCGCCTGGGCCACCAGCGCGTTATCCACCTCGATGCGCCACTGCGGATTGGCCTTCAGTTGCTCGGCATAAAACTGCCACAGCGTCGGTGAAAGCCCTTTCCATAAACCCGGCGACACGCCCATGCGCGTCGGCTCGGCATGACCGAGGGCCGTGACCAGAAACCCGGCGTCCACTTTCTCCGGGCGGGCCATCATCAGATAGGCCTTGAGCTGCACATATGCGTTGTGCGCGCCCTTGGCCCGCCGAGGACTGTCAGCGGGCGATGCCACCAAGGCGGCGAGTTGGCGCTTGAGGTTCTCAGCCGCCGGGTCGCGCATCAGCCGGCTATTGGCTTCCACGTAGCGCGGCCACATCGCCGCGAGCAAGGCATCGTTCTGACTCAGCCCGAAGCGCTGGAACCACGGCTCGCCCCGCCGCGCGCGGTCCTTCAGCCGTCCCATTTCGAGGATCAGCGCGTTGAGGGCGAGCAACGGCTCATCGCCGTTGCCCGACGGCTCCACGGCCGCGAAGGACGACTTGATGTCGAGGATCTGCGCGCGGTGGGTGGAAAACGACAGCAGTTGGCCGGTCAACCCGATCAGCATGGCGCCGAGGGTCAGTGCATAGGTGAGGCGAGTGACAGGCCAGCCCAGGCGCCGGACGTCGCGAGGTGTGTCCGCGAGCACGCCGGCCCACGCAGGACCCGGCAGCCACAGATTGCCGACGGACTCGGTCGGTAGCGCCGGCAAACTGAACCACAGCCCGCGTAACGGCACGCCCCGCGCGAACTTGCCCAGCAATGGCGTCAGGGCTTGGTGCCAGCGGGCGATGCCCTCTGCTTTCAGGTTGGAGGACAACCGGGAGAGAAAGTCATGGTCAGGGTAGACCGCCAGCTCGGCCAGGCCCATCTGGTGCAACGAGTCGTCAATGGGGGCCAATATTGTCTGCAATTGCGAGCCGCTGAAGTGCGGGGGCAGCAGCGACCCAGCGGGCCCCCGTGGGTGCTTTTGCTGCGTCCGATTGCTCTCGCAGACCTCCCACAGGTGCAGCGGCAACTGCCAGCCCAGGGTTCGCGCCAGTTGTTGCAGACCGTCGACGCCACTCGCCATCGTCGCGGCGTTGGCGCTTTGCTGCTTATCAAGGGCCCAGACCACGCCGTCAAGGCCGCGCCGCTGGGTTACGGCGTGCCAGCGGGTGGCGGCTTTGCAGAGCTGGGATTGCGGGCTGCCGCCCCACAGCAGCACGGTGTTCTGGGATTCAAGCCACTGGGCGTCGGCAAGGCCTGGGGCGATGGCTTCGATCTGTTCGGGCTCGCCGACGACCAGGATGAAGCGGGTGCGGGTGCGCTGGAAGGCGGTGTATTGGTGGTGGAGGTGCTCTTTGAGCGCATCGGTGATCTGTAGCGCCTTGTCCTCGCACGGTCCAGTTCCTTCGGCAGACGCTGGCTGGGGAGAGATTTCACTGGCTTTTCTGAGATATTCCGCCCGCCCCAACCGTTGCGTCAGCCACTGAAAACTCACCGCGCCCGCACCGGCCGTTATTGTGGCGGCCGCAACACCCAGCAGCCATGCGGTTTGTTCTTCGCTGCCGGCAGCGATGCCCATGAGGTGAGGGAACTGCCATATCAGAATTATCAGGCCGAAGCCCACCACCAAAATGGCTGTGCGAACAACGAACCCGATAGAACGTGGAATACGCATAAAAAAGCTCCTGCTAGGGACGCGCGGGGACGGGCGTCAAGACCATGCCCCAGAGTGCGGTTTCACCCGAACCCTCCCCGGACAAAACAAATTGAGGTTTGGCTTCGTGCTGCAGATTCAGCGCAGCGGCGGCGATGGCCAGCCACGGCGCGGCAGGTCCGGCGTGGCCCAGCAACGCGTCGAGATCGATCAGCTCCGGTTTAACGTCCGCCGTCGGCAGGGCCGCTGGGATCTGTGCAGCAATTGTGGCGTTGCGCGCCCCATCGACACCTGCGCGCCAGACCTGACCGACCTGCTCGGGCTGCAGCGGCACCCAGTCCAGCGCTTGACGCATTGCCCGGATCAATGAGGTGTCGTCTTGCTCGCGTTCCCGTTCAGGACGGTGAAGGCAGGCAAGCGTCGTCACACCGCTATGGTTCGTGGGGTTTGCAAGCAGCAGCCCGACGGCGGCCTCAGCCGTTGCATCGGCGTTCGAGGGGGCGATCTGCAGCGCGATGACCATCAGTGGGCTCTGGTCCGCAGCGCGTTGGTCGAGCCATTGGTCGACAGCGACCATGCCTGTTTCGGCAACGGGCACTGGGGCGTGCCGGATGCCTGACTGTTGCCACGCCTGTTTCCAGATGTCTTGAAGCGTTTCCTCGGGTACACTGGTCTCAACCGTAAGCAGCAACGCAATCGGGCTGTCTTGTGGGAATTGCGCCAATGCAGGTGCCAGATCACCGAGCACTCTGCGCAAGGCCCCATCCAGCACATCCTCAGCCGCTTCGGCTACATCCCCGGGCAAGCGACTGTGACGTGCCACACCGCCAAGTCTTGTTACCTGGGATTTGATGGCGGGTTCGTCCCCGAGCATCAGATCGAGCAGAGGGTGTGTATCCGAGTCCGGCGCTCGCAACGCGGTGTGCAGGCTTGCGCCCAATACGTCAAGCGAGCGGCGACCACAGCTGATCCGCTGAGCCAGGTCCTCTTCCCGCACCTCATCCCAGCCGTCGGCCGAGCGCTGTTGGCCGGCGAAGATCATCGCCCTTAACCCGGCAACGGCAGCCCAGATCATGGCCGACAAAGACACCGCCGGCCCCAGGATGATTGGCCGGCCCTCCTCCGCTGCCGGGATCAGCAGCGCCTGCGCGACCAGGCCTGCCATGACCAGCAAGACGAGTGCGCCAATCCACAGCCACACCCGGGGCCGACCGGGTCGCTGAGCAACGGGCGGCACTTGATCCAGTCTGACCGGCATGACTAACGTGCGCTCGCTTGTGGCATGGACGAAATCAACAGGCATCCGCATGCGCAGCGATGGCCGTGAAAGGCAACCGGAATACCGTTGTCATTGAAGGCGGCGTGCCCTTCGGCCACGAACGTCGGGCCATGCCCGGGCAGCGGACAAAAGACAGGATCGTTCAGCCGGGCGACGCCAATGCCGCCGAATTTCATGACCCCGGAACCCGAAAGCACCTGGCCGCCTCCGGTGTGTGTGTCGCCTATGCGGATGATGTTTTTCATGATGTTTGTCTCTTGATGGCAGAAATAAAAGTTGATCGAATCCACCCAACTTCATAGAGGTCGGGGACGTAACAGTGCTTTGCACAAAAAAGTGCATTGCAGGAAAAGCCCTTCAGAACGTGCGTTTGGTAGTCCTTCAGGAGTTTTTAGATGCCTCTGAAAACTGCCTATGGGTAGCGCTTGCTCGTGCGCCCGCACCCAGGTTTTATTTGGATTTACGGCATCTATTGACGGCCATTTTTGTCAGTTTGGCTTCTGTTAACCGATCTAATAAAAACGGATCATGAGAGCGGATGACATCTAGATATACCGGCTTATCCGGCTGAGGCTTGTTAAATACCAAAAAGGCCAGCTTTTGTTTGAAGTAATAACAGCCCGACGACGTTTTCACGTATTTCTCGGGCTTTGCATTCGACAGATCATCCATGGAGGCATATCGATCGTATACCTCAACCTTGCCAATTTTTCCCAGGAGAAAGTCTCCGCTAGTTTTATTGCTGATCATTGGCCATGTGTCGAATGCGTAGACTGAATGCATCCAAGTATTAGCGAGCTCCTGTGCAATGCTCTGAGAGTCTTCGTCGATCTTTGCATTGAGACCGCACATCCCCGCAAGCACTCCAGCGCCATTTCTCGAGTTTCTGCCATCGGCATACGCGCAATCGATATACGCACCGCGCGCATCTGCTTTTAAAGTGTAGTAATAACTGTCTCTTCCGAAAGCGAACAGCGCGGGCGCATTATTGATGAGCTTTACGCCTGTCGATAAGCCATATCGATCGCCGACAATATTGGGATATTGAAACTCCTGACCGCTAACATGTGCTGTCAGGGTTCCATCTTTGTCGTTGGAAGAAATTGAAAAGGCTGCGTTCACCCCGGTTGCCATCGACAGGCACATAAGCCCCAGTAACACCTTCACGATTTTCATAGCGATTTCTCCGGACAGCCTTCGTGACTGCTTTAATTTTCTTTTTAAAAGGTCCCGTGCATCGGGATCAATTAGTTGCTAGCCGCAACTGTCTTTATTTGCACGCGTCAATGCCTGAGTGCCGTTCCTGTTAACGGCACTTTCTGACGGCCATTTTTTTTAATGTGGCTTCTGTTAACCGATCTAACAAAAACGGATCATGAGAGCGGATGACATCTAGATATACAGGATTATCCGGCCGAGGCTTGTTAAACACTAGGAAGGCCAGCTTTTGTTTGAAGTAATAACAGCCCGACGACGTTTTCACGTATTTCTCGGGCGTTGCATTCAACAGATCATCCATGGAGGCATATCGATCGTATACCTCAACCTTGCCAATTTTTCCCAGAAGAAAGTCTCCGCTGGTTTTATTGCTGATCATTGGCCATGTGTCGAATCCGTAGACAGAGTCTTGCCAGTCGTTTGAGTAGTTTTGAGCGATGACCTGAAAGTCTTCGATAATTCTCTCATCGAGCCCGCACATACCAGCAAGCACTCTGGCCCCATTTGTGGAATTTCTGGCATCGGCATACCCACAGTCAATATGCACACCCCCTGCATGCGTTTTTAAAGTGTAGTAATAGCTATCTCTACCCAAAACGTAGAGCGCGGGCGCATTATTGATCAGCCCGTCCGTCGTCCAGAGACCATCTTGGTCACCAATAATATCCGGGTACTTAAATTCATGACCATCCACACGCGCTGTTAAGGTCGTATTATCGGCACTAGATGATAAGGAAAAATCCGCGCTTAGCCCAGTAGACATTGACAAACACATGAACATCAGTGTTGCGCGCTCAATTTTCATAATAGCTTTCCCGACAGTCTTGATGACTGCTGTAGTATTTTTTCA
This sequence comes from Pseudomonas sp. HP_12, assembly GCF_055283955.1. Lineage (NCBI taxonomy): Bacteria > Pseudomonadati > Pseudomonadota > Gammaproteobacteria > Pseudomonadales > Pseudomonadaceae > Pseudomonas > Pseudomonas sp. HP_12. The sequence goes on along the minus strand of NZ_JBTOQG010000001.1, from coordinate 121,864 downwards.
AAGCGCTCTGCGTAGGAAGCAATCAACGCTGCTTTATCCATCTTATTAATAATTTGCCTAGCATATAAATAGTCGCGCGTATCACCTTTGAAATAATAAGAGAGTTTCCTCCCTGTAAAAAGCCCTTTGGTCATACCAATGATCATAATAGGCACTGAATGCTCGAATTTAGCCGCCGCATCCGGATCAGCGACATAATCGATGCCTCGCAAATCAGAAAACTCTCGATAATTAGTCTTCCATGTTAGATGCACACAACCGCGCCCTCGATATTTAAACCCATCGCCCTTACTGGTATTTCCGTATTTCACAGCTTCCGCTCGCTGGCCTGGGTTAGGAGCAAGTACAGGGTCGTACTTATTAAAGTAAGAAAGCTCTCCAATCTCAGGTTTTTCGCTGAAAAACTCGCGTGACGGCCAGTGATAGGTTTCATGTCTGACCGTTGCCAACATATAAGCAACCTCGTACACGCTCGCGACGTCGGTCGATTCCTCGTAGTACTTGTTGATCGCCAAGACGGTCCTGCGCAGATTTTCTCTTGAGCCCGCCGTAAGCGCAGGCGTGCCCGGAGCGAAGCAAGTGTGTTCCGCGGCATACAACGTTAAAAATGCTTCGACATCTATTAGCCCACCTGTCTTCTCAAAACACCCGATCAGCCCCACCGGATGCAGATGATGGACTTTCCCATCTACAGGCAACCCAAGCCGCCCGGCCACCTCGGCCCACCAACTCATCGCCTTGATCCGCTCCTTCTCCGCCAACCAGTTCAGGTCAGGCGTCGAGCCGCCATGCCCCAGCAAATCGTCCAGCGCATCCCACTTGCCCGGGACGTGATGCCATTCGCTTTGGTAGCGAACAATCAGTTGGGAAATCGACTGCGCGTGGGCTGGCAATCTCAGTGCGGCTTGTATCTCGCTGCCGCTCAGTTTGCCGTCGCGGTTACGGTCAATGATGTCGAACAGACGCTTTTTGATCGGGCCTTGGTCGGCTTTGTCAGCCGCCGCGCCATGGCGGGTGACCTCGTCCTCGTTGAAACGCCCTGCTTCACGCATAAAAGAGGCGAGCATGCTCCGCGGCGAATCGTAGTCTGCCAAGGTCTCGTAACCCTCCCACGACCACGGACTCAGCCACGGCGTCACGCCCACTTCTTCACGCACCCAACCGTCGAGCAGGTTGTTGTCGGCGTCGTGCAGCAGCCCGTCCAGGCGATACCAGTTGCACGCTTTGCTGTCGCCACTGGCAGGCACCGCGATTTTTCGCTCGGCCGGCAAACCGTCGAGCAAACTTTTGGGAAGCAACAATTGCGCAGCGCTGAACGTGCCTGCCGCCTTCAACGTCGGCGGTTTTTTGCTGCTGAAGGTGCCCTGATGCGCGATTACGCGAGTGCCTTTGACGAGTTTCAGCCAGGTCCTGCTGCTGCCGGGCAGTTTGTCTGCCCAAACGCGGCTGAGGCCCAGGAACATTTTCACGTCGCCCGCGCTGAACACCTCCAGGTGCAGACGATTCTCCGGGTAATCGACGGCGCCTTCGTGATATTGGCCTATGTGCCCGATCAGTTCACCGGCCTTGATCGCAACCGGCTTATCCAGAACGACAACGCTGCCCCGCGCTTCCGGCTCGGCTGCGCCGCTCTGCAACGAAGCGAAGTGCACGTATTGATTGACCTGCTCCAGCTTGCGAAACCGGCCCGTACCGCTGACCGTCACCTCGGTGCCTGGATACAGCGTGCCGATCTCGTTGCCTTTGCGAACCATTGGCTGAGCACGGACGTTCAGGGGCGTCTCGGAAACGACCCGATGCTGCTCGCCCGCCATGGGTCGCAGGAAGTCGGCGCAGACATAACCTCGCACCGCACCGCTGGCGTCTTTCAGGTGATCGGGGCCGGGGGTGTTTTCAAGCTTGCGATAAGTGCCTTCGCCGCTGACCTGGACTTCCGCACCACGCGGCAGCCAGCCGATGATCGCGCCCTTGGTTGCCTTGTTGCGCACGTTCAGTCCGCGTTGCCCGGGGTAGTCCCCATGGATGTCGTTAACGTCGACGCGAACTTGAAGGGTCGATCCGGATTTCCAGAATCCTGGCCTGACGACAGCCGAGTCTTTTTCGTACGCCGCCCAATCCCGCAAATGCATGTAGAGGCTGTAGATAATCAGACTCGGCGGCGTGTCCGTGCTGCCTTTGATGGCAGGCGGCTGCAAGCGGTGCCGCACCAGCACGAAATTCCGCGAGAACGGCTTTGAAACGGGCTGTTTATTGACGACATACGTGGTGTCTGGCGACTGCTCATCAATGCGATAGGTCACCACTTCACCGTCCGCGATGCAGTGCACGCTCGACTGGTCCAGCGTGCCCGCCGTTCCCGCATCAAAATGCACACCGCCATGCCAGAGCCCGCTGCTGCCGAGGGGATAGCTGCCGCTCGCAGCATTTGCCAGGTGGGTCAGTTGTTGGAGAGCATCGCGTTTGTCGCGGAAGGGATGGCTCCAGTTTTGGACTGGTTGCAGTAGGTCGGCATCTCGCTGCGCGTCGGCAGATGAACGCGGCGGCAAGGTGTCCGGCGTTGGCAGTATCGGAGACTGGGTTTCTTCCAATCCGAAGGGCCGGGCAAACAGAGTATTCATAGCGTTATTCGCTCCTGCGATGACGGCGCGGTGCGCCCGTGAAGTCCATCCGCCCTTTTTCAGGCGCGCGACAGTAGACGGGCCTGGCGGGGAGCCGGGCCTTGCTCGTTAAGGATGTAAGCCGGAGCACTCGGTAAATTGCAGTTGGGGCTGAACAGCAAATTACTGGACGCGCTACGACATTGAGGTGCCCGCTGGCAAGTCTTGACCCTGCCGTTAGGTGGCGACGAAGGCCTGTTACGCCCATGGCCAAATTACCAACTGCCATAGGGAATACCGTGCTGGTCAATCCAGGCCTGTGCCGCTGGATTTGGTGCTCTGTAATACAGCCCCTTATTGTTCAGATAAGGGCCGCGAGGTTCGACCTCGGCCTGAAAGCGGCCTACCTCTTTGAAGCCCAGGCAAGATCCGCCAACCCAAACTTTAACAATCCCGCCGGCTGCCATGCCCAGAGTGATCATTTCTCGATAGTCGGTTTTCCACTTGTTATTCCACTGGCATAGGACACGCTCGGGTCGAACCATCTCATCACGGACCCATTGCGGTATTTGAATTTTGATCTTGTAAGCCTGGGGCTCCACCAGTGACTGCCAACGCAGGAATAGCTGGTCGGGCAGATCGACGTTATTTATAGGTTTCCCGCCCGACACCCCTTGGTGCCAGCCCTCCACTTTCCCGGTGTAACTGGCGACGCCGCCGTGAACTCGGAAGAATGCAAGTCCACGTTTGTCCAGCACATCAACGGTCTCAACCCAGACTTCCATGTGTTTTGGGGCGGCGAAACCTACGTACCAAGCCGGATACGGCAGCTTGGGGGTTGGGGGTAATCCTGGGCCGCTCGCGCAGGCGCTGAGGCTTAGTGACAGACCGGCTGCGCAAACCAGCCTTTTCAGGCGGAGAAGCAAGTCTGCAACTGAGCCGCTTGAGCCAAGCCGCGATTTCGCCTGCGGTTGCGTGCACTGGTAGTGCTCGGGCGCACTCATGGCTTGGTTACCAACTGCCATAGGGGATGCCGTGTTGGTCTATCCAGGCCTGTGCCTCTGGATTCGGGGCTCTGTAGTAAAGCCCTTTATCGTTCATATAAGGGCCACGAGGTTCAACTTGGGCCTGAAAGCGGCCCACTTCCTTGAAGCCCAGGCATGGCCCACCCACCCACACTTTCACGATCCCTCCGGGAGCCATTCCCAGAGCAACCGCGAAACGGTAACCCTCTATCCATTCTTTTGAGCCGCGGCAGTAGACCCGCTCTGGCCTAACCATTTCAGCGCGTACCCACTGAGGAATGTGAATTCTGAGCTTGTAAGCCTGCGGCTCAACGAGTGACTGCCAGCGCAGGAAGATTTGGTCAGGCAGATCTACGTTGTTTACGGGTTTTGACTTTCCCCCCCCTTGATGCCAGCCCTCGACCTTCCCTGTATAACTTGCGACGCCGCCGTGCACTCGGAAAAATGCAAGTCCACGCTGATCTAAAACATCTACGGTCTCCACCCACACTTCCATGTGCTCTGGCGCGGCCAACCCTATGTACCACGCCGGATACGGCAGTTTAGGACGCGGGGGGAGTCTGAGCTCACTCGCGCAGGCAGTAAGGCTCAGCAGCAAACCGACTACACAAATTAGCCGTCTCATTCTGGGTAACCTTCTTGCGGACGATTGAGATGTACGTTCCTACGATTCAGCGGTGCCGGCTTGCTAAGTAAGAAGGGGCCTCGTGGGGTCCAGTGCGCGGACAAGTGGATGTAACGCGCTCGTAGCAACGCTTCTTCCGCAGGTTCAAGTCGTACGAGCCGGTCTGTCATTACCCGCTGCAAAATTCGCTTGGCGATAGGCAGGAGTTCATCCGGTAACTTGAAGCGTTTATCCGTCTCGGTAATAACGTCGAACGGCACTCCATGACGCACACCCAGCTCGCGCATGACACGCAATGCAATCAGGCTCAGTTCGCCATGCACGGGGCGCTCAAGGATCACAGTTATCCAGTAGTCCTGCATGACCGACTCAACTTTGCCGCGAGGACTGGTTGCTGCAGGCCAGGCTTTCACGGCAACGTAGCCATCACGGGCCACGGCTGATTCGCGCAATACCTTGGCGTCCGCCTCTGCACGGCCCCATGCGGCATGGGATTCAACCTTTTGACCGGTCGGAACGCTGGCCTTGCCGGGCCGCGTCATCCACAACTTTTCTCGCGCTCGTGGGAGATAGCCCCCACCGACATCGGAGTGGGCTCCCGGCAGACCTATCTGGAGGTGCGTGTGGTGCACTTGATTAAGAGAAAAGTCGGCGCGGTACTCGTCGAGCGCCTGAAGCTGGATAACCTGCCGCGCGCAGTCGGGTGGCAGGTAGAGATTTACGCCTCGATTGACGTCATCGCCGGGACTGAAGTCGCCACGCATAGGCGTCGAGATCGCAGCCACCGTATCGAACAGGCCTATCAAGTTGATGCATACGTCTGCCGAAGAGTCAAAACCGTTTCTTAGGCCGAAGTTCCCGGCTTTGAGCACTTCGGCAAATATGCCGCACTGCGGCTTGAGGAATTCATTTGCACAATGACGCGCCGCCGCTGCTCCACGGCTGAATCCGAAAATATCGAATTCCACTTTTTGAATCAAAGTTCCCGAATTGATTTCTTCAAAAAAGCTGAGCTGGTCCTTGATGGATATTGGTGCCTGTTTGACGCGAGCCACTACCCCAGTTTCACCCTGTCCTAGGCCTTGACCAATCAGCCTGTCATCTTTGCCGCCACTGCGAGTACCGATGCCCTCCATGTATACAGATAAATAGGCGATGTTTTGGTCTGCCTTGAGCAGAGTGTTGCTGTTATCCGGATACAAGTCATACAAATACGCTACGTTACTCGGCGCATTCCCGTAACTGTTATCCGGAGCGCTGTTAAACGCACTCCCGTCAAACTCCTCAAACCCATACTGCTTGCACGTCGCCGCAATACTCTCCAGCTCTTCACGGCTGAAACTGTCCAAATCCGATTGTCGGCACTGTGCGGTCGCCGCCGCATTGCTCTGATTATTCCCGGTCCCGTCAAAGAACAACCCGATGCGCAGGGTGATGCCTTCAGTGATTTCCTCTTCCTCTTCTTCCTCCTCAAGTGGCTCGGGCTGTTTAACTGGCGCAGCATTTTTAATCATGCTCCGTTCGTAGTGAATGTTGCCGCCACTGAAGCTCGGCCAGAACTCGTGCAATTCCGGCGGTATATCCAACAACGGTGGCAAAGCAGGCAGTTCAACCTCCTGCGCGGCTTTCGGTCTGAAGTCGAAGTGCGCGGCTTTGATGAGATAGTCGCCGGCGGTGCCGGATTCAATACTGCATTGTTCGATCGCCACGTAACTTCCACCCGCGTTGAGGACGATCCGCTTCTTCGCCGTGATGTGAATTTCATCTTCGGTGCTGGTGATGTTTATGCCCCGGCGAGCGAGTAATTCCAGATTATTGTTCTGTGCCTGGACGCTCACCGGGCCTTCGTTGGAGATTAGCTTCAGGCCGACCTTGCGGACGAACAGGCTCAGGCCCTGGCCGATACCCATAAAGAGTTTCTTGACCACGCTGATGTCGGTGTGGCCGCCCGCGTTGAGCATCAGGTTGTCTTGCGCGGCCAGTTGCAGATGTTTGCCGCTGGTCAGGGCAATGCCGTCCGGAGCGCTGAGCAGCAGCACCGAGGATTTGAGCGCGTCCAGGTCCTGTTTCAGCAGATCGAGTTGCGCCTGCACGTCGGCGGGGTCGGCTTGACTGACTGCGGCGTCTGCCGAGATTGTTTCCAACTGATCGCCGGCACTTTGCAATCGACCGACCGCCGCGCTCATGTCGAGCTGTTTACCCTGCGCCTTGGTCTGTTCTTCCGCACTGATAAACACCCCACGCCCGGCCCGAATCGCGCCCCAGCCGTCCGTGCGCAACTCAAAGCCTTCACCGCGCTTATCCTTCTCGTTGTCGACCAGATGCCCAAGGTTTAGCTGGCTCTTGCCGCTGTGTTCGGTGCTGAGTTTGATGTGCTCTTTGCCGCGGTCGTCTTCCATGCGCAGCTTGTTGTTCGCCGGCGTGCGCAGGACATTGCGTTTGTAATCGCTGCGCAGCAGCGTCACATGGTCGGGATGGCGACTGTCATGAAGCGCGTGAGCGATATAGGGTCGATCCGGGTCGCCCTGCTCAAAGGCAACAGCCACCTCGGTCCCGCAGATCAACGGCAGATGCAGGCCGTGGGTATCGCCGGCATAGGGACGGGCAATGCGCAACCAAAGACTTTCTTCACCCAGCTTCCAGTTGTCGCGATCAAACAGAAAGCTGACCTTGTAACGACCTTCACTATCAATGTGGCTATACGGATCGTTGGCCAGCGAGCTGGCGACACGAGCCGGAACAGTGCCCGCTATCTCACGCTTGGCCAGCAACGGCGGCCGAAAACACACACTCTCCGAATACGGAATAGCCTCAAAACTCAGCTCGAAACTGCGATCCCGCGCCGCACGCAGCTTCAATCCTGTAACGACTGCTCCCGGCTCAAACGCCTGGGGCGCTCCACCGGAAATCGCCAGCACCTGCGCCAACCCCAACGAAGCGCTGCTGCTTATCCCACTCAGCCGCGTCTGACCATTCAGATACCGCTCATGCCGCAACCGCCCATAGAAAAACCCGCTTTCCCCTTCTAAATCCTCATCCTGATCCAGCTTGTCGCCAAGCACCTTGTACGGCTCGGCATAGTGATACGCCTCGCCATAAGTCGTGGAATCCCCCCGCGTCTGGTCCACATCCCCATCCAGCCACGCACTAGCATCCCTATGGTGATAAGCCCGAAAGTGAACGCTCTTCTCCACCACTTCATGACTGGCTTGCAGCCCCCAAACCCCATCCTGGCCACTGCTGCCCAACCCGGACTGCGGCCGAAACGGCAAGCTCACACGCGGCCGGACGTAATGCCGCTGATCATCATGAAACTCGACGACCGCAATCCCCAATCGCTCATCGTTAGTGAAGCGGTACCAGATCCCCACCTCAGCCAACAGCCGCGAAATAAACGCCAGATCACTCTCGCCGTACTGCATCACCTGCTCACGCGTCGGATACTCCCGCACCAGCGTGAACAGAAAATCCTGCCCCTCAAAATCATGCCGTGACCGCAAGATGCTCTCGACAATCTGCGGCACCGACTGATGCTGATAAATCCGAAACTGCCGCCCACGACCCAGCAAGGCCAAGCGCGGCTCAAGCGTCACTTCATAGCGCGCCTCGTCAGCGGAACCGGACAGCCGCTTAAACCCGGTAATCACCCCATGCAGCGTCCGCAGCGCCTGAACCTTAGGCACCGGCAGGCCAGGAATAGCCATCGGCAACGTGTGGGCCGCCGCATGCAGACTGAACTGCGCATCCTGCGCGAGCATCCGCTCGGCGCCGATGTCCCGATCAACCGAGGTAAATTCCACCCGGTAATGAAAGGGCTGACTCAGGCGTTCTTCACCCTCAAACGCCAGCACATCAAGCGCGACAGGCAGGTTAAGAACGGTCAGCTTGTGACGGCTATGGTCGAAAAACAACCCAATGGAATCGTTCATCATTCACCCTCCACCGAAGCCAGGGCTCCGACGAACTCAAGGGTGATGCCCTCCTCCGTGCAGTGCCCCAGCACCACGCCCCGCGTAGCCAATCGCGCGGCCTGGCGCTGCAGCAGTTGCTGACTCAGCACCGGCAAAATCTGCTGATTGAGCAAGCTGTCGATGTTCCGCGCGCCGCTGTCGGGGAGCAGGCAGGCCTCCACCAGCGCGTCATGCAGGCGCTCATCAATCCGGCACTCCAGCCCGTAATGCCGGCGCAACCGCTCCGCCACCTTGCCCAGCTTGAGCGCGACGATGCGTTTGAGCGCAGGCGCCTGCAGCGGCTGGTAAATCAGCGTCTGAAAACGCGCCAGCAACGCCGGCTGAAAGTGCTCGCGCAGCACCGGCCGCAGTTGCTCGTGCACTTCGCCGTCGAGGGCGTCGGGGTTCGCCAGCAGGTAGTCCTGCAGCAGGTCGCTCCCCAGGTTGGAAGTCATGACGATGACGGTGTTGCGGAAGTCGATTTCGCGCCCTTCGCCGTCGCGCATGAAGCCCCGATCGAAGACCTGATAAAACAGGTTGAGCACGTCGCGGTGGGCCTTTTCCACTTCATCCAGCAGCACGACGCTGTAGGGTCGCTGGCGCACCGCTTCGGTGAGCACCCCGCCCTGTCCGTAGCCGACGTAACCCGGCGGCGCGCCTTTTAGCTGGCTGACGGTGTGGGCTTCCTGGTACTCGGACAGGTTCAGGGTGATCAGCGATTTCTCGCCGCCAAACAGGGTGTCGGCCAGCGCCAGGGCGGTTTCGGTCTTGCCGATCCCGCTGCTGCCCACCAGCAAGAATACGCCTAGGGGGGAGTCTTCTTCAGTCAGTCCGGTTTTCGCAGCGCGCAGTCGTTGAGCCAGCGCCGTCAATGCGCGGTCCTGCCCGATGACGCGGGATGCCAACGACTGCTCCAGCGTCAGCAGGCTGGCCTGTTCGTCCTTGAGCAGGCTGCTCAGGGGCACGCCGGTCCAGTCGGCGATGACCTGGGCGACGCTGCGATCGTCGACGTCCAGCGACAACAGCGGTGCGTCGCCCTGAACCGCCTTGAGCCGGGCCTGTAGATCCGCGCAGATGTCGGCGTCGAAGACCTCACCATGGCGGGCCGCGAGCAAGGTCTGCGCGAGATCGAGTTCGTTGGCATGCTGGTCCTGCAGTCGCGCCAGCTCATCACTCAGGGATAACAGCTGCTCGGCGATGGCCGCCAGACGTTCATCGACGCTGCGTCCGTTGTTAATGCGCCGATCGTCTTGCAGCGCCTGACGTTCCTGCTCCAGCGCAGACTGCCGGGCCTTGCTCGCGATCAGCGCCTGGGGCTCGCAATCCAGGCTCATGCGCACCCGGGCGCTGGCGGTGTCGAGCAGGTCGACGGCTTTGTCCGGCAACTGCCGACCGGGCAGATAACGGCGCGACAGCACGACTGCAGCCTGTATCGCCGCGTCCTCGATGTGTACGCCGTGGTGGCTGGCGTAGCGGGCCTTCAACCCGCGCAGCATGATCATCGCCGTGGCGTCATCCGGCTCGTCGACCTTGACCGTCTGGAAGCGCCGCTCCAGCGCCGGATCGCGCTCGAAGTACTGCTTGTATTCGCTCCAGGTGGTTGCGGCGATGGTGCGCAGTTCACCTCGGGCCAGGGCGGGCTTGAGCAGATTGGAGGCATCGGCGCCTCCCGCCTGATTGCCCGCGCCGATCAGCGTGTGGGCTTCGTCGATGAACAGCAGCACCGGGTGCTCGGCCTGCTGCACGGCCTCGATCACGTCTTTGAGGCGCTGCTCGAATTCGCCCTTCACCCCGGCGCCGGCTTGCAACAGCCCGAGATCCAGTGTCCGGACGCCGACCGGTTTCAGGCTGGCCGGCACGTTGCCCTCGACGATGCGCAGGGCCAGCCCTTCGACCAGCGCGGTTTTGCCGACGCCCGGCTCGCCCACCAGAATCGGGTTGTTCTTGCGCCGACGGCTGAGGATGTCGATGACCTGACGAATCTCGTCGTCACGGCCCAGCACGGGGTCGATCTCGCCCTTGCGCGCTTTCTCGGTGATGTCCTGGGTAAATCTTGCCAGCACAGGGTTGTCCGCAGCAGTCATCACCGAACCCACAGGCACAGGATCGGGAACAAAATCCAACCCCTGCCCCGCCTGCGCACGCTCATCGGAATGCTCGTCCAAAAACGGCAGCAAATGGCGCAACTGCACCTCGCTCAAACTCAGCAACGGCCAGGCCTCTACGCACGCCATCAAGTCGGGGCTTTCGATCAGCGCGCCCAGCACGTGGGCCGAACGCAGTTGCTCGTTGTCCTCGTCCAGCGAGGCGCGCACCCAGGCGTTCTTGATCAGCCGCTGCAATTTGTCGCACAGCTGCGGCTTGGCCTGGACGCTGCGCGGCAGGCGATCGAGGTGGTCGAGCAAGCCGGTCCACAGCGCTTCGATGTCCCACTCGTAACGCCGGCCGATCAGCACCAGATCGCCGTCGCCCTGCCCCAGCAGTTTCAGCAGCCAGTGCTCGATGGTGATGTGGCCGTGGCCGCGGCTTTGGCAAAGCGTCGCGGCCGCACTCAGGGCCTGGGCGCAGAAAGGGTTGAGGCGGCGAAGCAAACGGGAGGAGCTCTGTGCCATGGGTCATCGTCCTTGAACGGAAGGAGTAAGGAGCGGCGACGACCGTTGGCCGGTCAACGCCTCGCTGTGTTGTCTGGGGACACGTGCCGTGCCGATGTGCTTGGCGCAGCGACCGCGAACGGACGCTCGACCCAGCACACCGCGGCCGGCAGACAGGCACATAAAAGCTGCCTGTCTGCCGGCCATGCAGCGTCAGGCGGTCTGGCGTTCGTTCCACGAATCGGAGTGGATGATGTTGCCGTCCTTGTAGGTCCAGGTGACCTTCTCGTAGCGCAGCTCGACCATCTCCAGGTGGTTGTGCTTCTCCTTGGCCGGGTCCTTGACGTCGTGCATTTTCGGCGCGACGCGGACCACCTTCACGTTCTCCAGCAGGGTGTTGAAGTACTCGACTTCCTGGCCGGCGTCGTCGATGCGGTACCACTTGAACTCGGCGCTTTTCAGGGTCTGGCCGGTGCCGACGGCCTTGTACAGGTACGGGCTGCTGGCATCGATTTCCTTGGTGAACAGGAACGGCGTGTGCACCCGGGCGCCGGTCAATTTGCCGGTGTTGTTGTCGGTGGGGATGTAGACGCTGTGGTCCTGGGCGACCACTTCGACGCTGCCTTCCCGGGACTGCACGTTGACCGAGCCTTTGATGTCAGCGCCGCCGTCATCTTTGAGCCAGAGGTAAACGGGAATTGCCATGTGAAACTCCTTGCTTGGGTTATCGAGTGCCGCGAAATGCGACGGGGGTAGCCGGCCCGGCCCCGGCAGAAAGCGACCCGCAGGCCCCCTCTTCCGGCACCAGGCGGATGTCGACGCGGCGATTGGCCCGGCGTCCGTGTTCGGTGTCATTGCTGGCGATCGGTTGACTGGCGCCGAAGCCCTGCACGGCAAAGCAACTGCCGGGAATGCCGCCCATGCGTTGCATCCAGTCGCGCACCGAGGCGGCGCGGTCGCGGGACAGGCGCAGGTTCTGTTCTGCACTGCCGTTGGCATCGGTGTGTCCGGTGACGACGATCAACCAGCCGGGTCTGGCCTTGATGCCGACCAGTGCGTTGATCAGCACCTGGGTCGATTCCGGCTTCAGCTCGGCGCTGCCGATGTTGAACAGCGACAGCGTGTCCAGACGCACGGGGCCGGCCGCCTGCACCGTCTCGGTTGGCGGTTGGTAACGGCCGATGGCGTGCCAGACCCTGATGCGCAGCTGTTCGGCGCGGTACAGGCCGAGGCCCAGTGACCGAGGCTCGCCGCGGCGGTAGTAGTCATCCAGCCGTCGGGCGTCGTCGTGCAGGACGGTCAACGCCGCTTCGCGCAGCGCCACCGCCTGCGGGTCCTCGCGGGCGGTTTCGTTGATCGAGGCATAGCGGCGCAGGTCGTCACCGACCTGGCGGATCAACAAGGTGTTCTGCCGGGCCGAGCTCGACATCGCGATGACGGCGGCGAAAGCCGTCAGCCAGATGCCGATGACACTGGCGCGCCGCGCGGCGGTGTTGCCGGTGTGTCGGGGCAGCAGCTCCAGCAGGCAATCCGGCATGGGCAAAACACCGACCGTGCTGCCCGTCAAATGGGTCGGCACCAGCGCAGTCTTCGCCTGTATCCAGTGCTGCCAGACGCTGCCCGGAACCTGTTCCGGCAAACGCGGCACGCGGCAGATTGCGTAGGCCACCGGCAGCCGCGTGCTTTGACGGCCAAGGCGGGTGAAGTGCGGGGCTACAGACTGCTCCAGCCACGCGCCGTGGGTATTCATCTGCACCGCGATGTGCATTCGATGAGTGAGAGCGGCGCGGTCCTGTCGTTGCCAGTCCTCGACGCTGGCGCAGGTGCCGTTGCTTCTAACCCGCGCCGAGGGCCTGCCATTTTCCCAGCTGAACCACACAGATGGGTCGCTCGAACCGGCCTCTTCCCGGGTGAAGCCGGTCCCACAAACATCGCGCGTATCCTGGGACGCTTGCTGATAACTCACGACCCATAGCGGCAACGTCAGCGCGCGCTTGCGGACCACGGACAGCTGATGGGTCAGCGCACGAAGCTGGCCATCCAGTTCCGAGCTGTCAGTGTGTTGAGATGGATTGACCACACACATGACGCTCATCTGCGCACGCCATTGCGAACGCGTTGCCAGCAGCGCTGCGACCAGACCGGGCAATCGCTCAATGTTCGGCACGCTGACGTAGCACCCGCTCGCCGTCGTCCGCACGGCGGTTTGCTCGGCGATATCGACATCTGGATCAGCGGCAAAAAGCGCCGACGATCCCTCACCGCACACCAGCACCACGGGCAGGCTGTACTCACTGCCGGGCAAGGCTCGAAACTCATCCAGCCTTGGCGGACCACCTAGACGGGAAGAACCTCGACCCGCCAGCAGCCACGCCCCGGCTGCCAGCCCCAGGACGGCCGTGACAGCAAGGGCTTGAGCGACCAGGCTCAGGGGCAAGACGCTGATCAGCATCAGCGCCATAAACCCCGACCACAGCGCAAGTGCACGCATCAACTTGAGTGTCATGGGCGCGTCACACCCGCTCGGTCACAAGGGAGGCCACCAGAGCCGCCAGATGCGAATCCAGCACCCACCAGACGCCCGCCAGCAGCAAACCGGCCACCAGCAGATGCAGCAAGGGTGCGCGCAACCATCCCGGCAAAGGCTTGCGGCCCCGTGCGTCGATCCACGTCGGCAGCGGCTGATCCAGGGTCACCGGTGCAACCCGGGTGGTCAACTCAGCCATCAGTTGCTGACGCTCGGGGTGGTTCGGCTCTTTGTAGCGACCGAGAAAGCCCAGCATCAGCACGCGGTGATACACCCGCAGCACGCTCGGGTCCGGAGACGGCTCTTGCAGCACTTCGCGCATTTCTTCGTAGAGAAACTGTCCCGCCTGATGACGTCCGAAGTAATGCGCCTGAAGCGGTTCGTGGGTCCATTTGGCGCGGGCACTGGCATCGGCGTGGACCAGCACGGTTTCGTCCAGCAGCGCGCATTGCGCGTGGCTGATGAAATCGACATTGCGCTGGCTGACGCCGGCTTGCGTCAGCGCATCGCGGACCCCCACCACCTGCCGGGTGCACACCTCCCAGAGCGCGTCGCTGTCCGGAGCCGACGCGCCGTGGCGCAACTCGACCACCAACAGGTAACTGTCCTGCAGCAGTTGGTCGACATCGACGGACCCGGGAGCCGATTGGCTTTTCATTGGCCGGCTCATGAGCGCAGTACCGCAAACAGCTCAAGCTTCACGTCCGGCAACGTCGCCGGGACGTAGAACGCGCAGACCCCTTCGGCGAGCACCGCCTGACCGCTCGGATGGGCAAAATCGAGGGCGAAATACTGGTTTTCGAGACGCAGCGGGATCGCCGCCGGCACGTGACTCAACGGCTGCAGCGGAACACCGTCCAGCGCGGCATTGATCAACTGATCGACGTCGTCCGGTGTGCCGATTTTGCACAGCCGCGGGAACTGCGCCTGCAATTGGGCCGGGGCCTCGCGGCAGCGCACTGACAGGTAAAAGTCAGCAGCGTCGGCTTCGCGCAGGCGCGGGTCGTTGAACGTCACTTGCCAGCGACCCGGGATCACCCGCTCCAGCTCCAGGGCAATGACTCGCGACGGCAGACTGGCTTCCAGCAACGTCGAGATCATCTGCATCAACGGCGGCAACACCGTTTCCAGGTCGTCGTGGCGGTAGGCCGGAATGGCGTCAACGTCGTGTTCGAGGGAAAACGTCAGCAGCGCCCCCGCCAGCTTCACCAGTTCTTGATAGACCTGCTCGGGATGGCGCGCCGGGCTGGCCTTGAAGTCGGCGAGCACGGGTTGGTAGGTGTTCAGCGCATTGAGCAGCCAGAACAGCGAGACGTCGGCCACCGCGAAGTCGGCCATGCGCTGATTGCTTTCACGGCGCATGCCCATCAAGCGCTGGCGCTTGGACGCCAGTTGGGTCAGCAGATTGTCCAGTTGGACCTGCAAACCGGGGTGCCCGGCGAAGCTCAACAGCGGCGGCACGAAGGCTTCGTCCAGGCACGCGCGGCCCTGCCCGTCACGCACCAGCCGGGCGACCGGACAGGTCAGGTAATCAGCGTTGTCATCGCTGGCCAGGCGCAGGCTGAGCATGTGCTCGAGCACACCGATCGACTGTTGATCGTCGCCGTACAGATCCTGCACCTCGCGCCAATTCTGGCGGTAACGCACGGGCCGGTCGGCGCGGGCGCTCTCGAACAGGCAATTGCCGCCGTTGGCCTGCTCCAGCGGCAGGCACAACAGCACCTTCTCGCCCTGCCCCGAGTCGATCGGGATCTCTTCGAGGGCCAGCGCGGCGGGCAGCCGGTCAACGCTGTCGGTGTCGATCAGCGTGCCATCCGGCAACCGCGCCCGCAGCGCGGACGCCTTGAGTTTGCCCAGCCGCAACGCCTCAAGATCAAAGGTCGCCGTCTGCACACCCCACGGGTGAACGAGCGACAGATGGGCGATGCATTCGTTGGTCCAGGCTTCCCAGCGCGCTTGCTGCTGGAATTGCTGCTGGGACAACAGCGCCCCGGCAGCCCAGAGAGGTCGGTCGATTTTCATGTTGTGCTCACCTATGGCCGACGTCAGGTTTTGGCTTTGGGCATCTGGGAAACCAGCGAAAGGTTCACGTCCATGCCTTCCACCTGGAAATGCGGCACGGCGTACGACTTCACGCGGAAGAAGCCGGGGTTGTCGTCGATGTCTTCCACCGTCACCCGCGCGTCGCGCAGCGGATGGGAGGCTTGCAGATCGTCCCCCGGGTCCGTCATTTCGGTGACCAGCCCGCTGATCCACTTATTCAATTCCAGTTCCAGCAGACGCCGGTCCTTGGTGGTGCCGATGTTCTCGCGCTGAATCAATTTCAAATAATGCGCAATGCGCGACAGCAGAAAGATATAAGGCAGGCGCGAGTTGATCCGGCTGTTGGCCGTGGCATCGGCGGTCTCATACAACGCAGGTTTTTGTGTTGAATTGGCGGAGAAGAAACAGGCGTAATCGCGGTTCTTGTAATAGGAGAGCGGAATAAACCCCAGATTGGCGAATTCAAACTCCCGGGTTTCCGGGATCATCACTTCCGACGGAATCTTCACCTGACTGCCGGTGCCGAGGTCATATAAATGAATCGGCAGATCCGTCACCGCACCACCGGACTGTGGCCCGCGAATTTGCACACACCAGCCGTTATTGACGAAACTCTTCACCATATTTGCAGCGAAGGCAAAAGAAGCATTGGTCCACAGGTATTTGCTGTGATCGGTGCCTTTTACACTTTCCACATAATTGAAACTGCGCACCGGAATGGTGTCCGGCCCATAGGGCAGCCGTCCCAGCACACGCGGCATGGTCAAACCGATGTAACGGGAATCGTCGGTGTCGCGGAATGACTTCCATTTGATGTATTCCGCGCGATCAAAATAATTACCGATGTCTTTGATGGCGGCGACTTCTTCCATGGTGTCCTTGCCGAAGAAGGCCGGCCCCACCGAGGCAATGAACGGCATGTGGGCTGCCGCCGCGACTTTCGATATGTTGCGAAGCAGCGCGATGTCTTGCGGACTGCGGTCAAACTCGTAACTGGAAACAGCCGCCGCAATGGGTTCACCGCCGGGCGTGTCGTATTCCTGGGTATAGGTGTGCATATACAGACCGCTCTGGGCGATTTCGGGGGCGTCTTCGAAATCCTGGACCAGATGGTCCTTGCTGATGTCCAGCAACTCGATGCGCACGTTCTGCCGGAAGTCGGTCTGATCGATCAGCGACTTCACCCCGCGCCATGTTGACTCGACGCGCTGGAAGTCCGGGTGGTGCATGACGGCATCAAGCTGACGGCTGATCTGCGCGTCCAGCGAGGCGATGTGTTCGTCGAGCAGGGTTTTGTCGAGGCGCTGCACCTTGCGCGACGAGCCCTTGAGCAGGTTGAGGAACACGCTCACCGCCGCGGTCACGCGCTCATCGGCGGAGATCTCCGACAGCGCCTCGTTGTTCTGAAATGCCTCGATATCGCCGAGGGCTGAAACCGGGTTGAGGTTTATTTTTGAAAACAGCGCGCTATAGACACCCGTGCTTTCTTCGGACAAAACGGTGCCACCGCCTGATACTGCGGAAGAGTGTTTCGAGGACATGTTTGATACCTGCTATCAGAGACCCGGGTGATTAACGCTCTGGGGGTGCGGCGAGTACGGCCAGTTCGGCGCGCAACTCATCACTGAGCGTTTCGTCTTTGACGATGCGTTCAAGTTCATGACGGAAGGTCGCGTTGTCGAGCAGGTTTGATTTGAGATCACGCAACAGGTTGCGGGTCGCCAGCAATGCGCGCAGTGACGGTATTTGTCTGGCCACCTGTTCTGGCTCGAAGTCTTTCATTTTCTGGAAGTTCAAATCCACGGAAGCATCCGAACCGTCGTCGGCGAAGGTGTTTTCAACGGTGAGTTTCAATGCAGGGGAAAATTCCGCCAGCACACTGTCGAAATTGTTTTTATTGATATTGATTTTGCTGCGTTCGGACAAAGGCCGATCTTCCCGGCCGTTGCTGTAATCCCCGAGCACCATCAATTTGAGCGGGAGTTCGACTTTTTTCTGCGCACCGCCCGTGTGCAAATCAAGTTTTATATTGACCCGCGCTTTGGGCACTTCATTTTGAAAGCTGTTTGAAGCCATAACTCCTCCGTCGAAAATGCCACACGTCACAAAGGGGAATATCTGGATCGCAGGGCCTTTTTAACAGCCGAGCGTCCGTGACCCAAGCGATCAAGTTTTAACAAGTGTGAGCAGCGAATGGGTTGATGAAGTTTTCATCGAATTCGGGAAGCGGCAAGGCTAATTCCCTACGAATAAAAACTCTACCCACCAAAGACAGGAAGAGAGGTGTCCTACGGAAGTCTAGAATCCTTCCTACAAAAATAATCCCGGACAGTCGAACGGCTGCAGGATTGAACAACCTGCGCAATACAGTGGCGGCGGGTTTTAAGGTACAGATATAAAAAACCGCAAGCGGTTGAACAGCATCAGCTGTGCAACACGCCTGCGGCTATTTCGAGCAAATGAATCAGAAGATGTAATCGGTGGTCAGGAACGTCGATTCGCGGTTATGGATGATGTCGCTGATCAGCGCCTTGTTGCTTTCCTGGAACTTGGTCGCCACCAGGGTGCGGATCGAGAACACGCGCAGCGCATCGTCCACCGACAGCGTGCCTTCGGCCGAATTCTTGCGGCCGTTGAACGGGAAGCTGTCCGGACCGCGCTGGCACTGCGCGTTGATGTTGATCCGCCCCACCTGATTGGCGAACGCGTCGACCAGACGCCCGACCTGCTTGGAGTCGTTGCCGAAGATACTCAGCTGCTGGCCGAAATCGGAATCCAGCACGTATTCGATCACCGTTTCCAGATCGCGGTACGCCACCACCGGTACCACGGGCCCGAACTGTTCTTCGTGGTAAACGCGCATGTCCGGCGTGACCGGGTACAGCACGGCCGGGTAGAAGAATTGCTCATGGGTGGTGCCGCCGCCTTCGTTGACCACTTTGGCGCCCTTGCTCACGGCATCGTCCACCAGTCCTTGCAGGTAGTCGGTCTTGCCCGGCTCCGGCAGTGGCGTCAGAGAGACGCCCGGCTCCCACGGCATGCCCGGCTTGAGCTGAGCGAGTTTTTCTTCGAACTTCTCGAGGAAACTGCCGACCACGTTTTCGTGCACGAACAGGATTTTCAAGGCGGTGCAACGCTGGCCGTTGAACGACAACGACCCGGTAATGGCTTCCGTTACCGCGTTGTCCAGGTTCACATCCGGCAGCACGATCCCCGGGTTCTTCGCATCCAGACCCAGTGCGGCGCGCAGACGGTGCGGCTTGGGGTGGAGCTTTTTCAGGGCGCTGGCGGCCTTGTTGGTGCCGATGAAGGCAAACACGTCGATCTTGCCGCTGGCCATCAGCGCGCTGACGGTCTCGCGGCCGCTGCCGTAGATCACGTTGATGACCCCGGCCGGGAAGCTGTCGCGGAACGCTTCGAGCAACGGACGAATCAGCAACACGCCGAACTTGGCCGGTTTGAACACCACGGTGTTGCCCATGATCAGGGCCGGAATCAGCGTGGTGAAGGTCTCGTTCAGCGGATAGTTGTAAGGCCCCATGCACAGGGTCACGCCCAGGGGCACGCGGCGAATCTGGCCGAGGGTGTCCTGTTCCAGCTCGAAGCGGCTGGAGCGACGGTCGAGTTCCTTGAGGGCGTTGATG
Source organism: Pseudomonas sp. HP_12 (assembly GCF_055283955.1). NCBI lineage: Bacteria > Pseudomonadati > Pseudomonadota > Gammaproteobacteria > Pseudomonadales > Pseudomonadaceae > Pseudomonas > Pseudomonas sp. HP_12. The sequence goes on along the minus strand of NZ_JBTOQG010000001.1, from coordinate 102,862 downwards.
GTGTCGACGATGTAATCGCAGGTGCGGTCGAATTCTTTCTGCGAGTCCTTGAGGTTCTTGCCGATTTCCCACATCAGCAGCGTGACCACCGCGTCGCGCTGCTCGCGCATCAGCTTGAGAAAGGTCTCGACGTGATGAATGCGATCGGCGACGCGCATGGTGGGCCAGGCGCCCTGGCCCCGGTCGTAGGCGTTGACGGCGGCGTCCAGTGCAGTCATTGCGGTGTCGGCGTCCATCAGCGGCGTGCTGCCGAGCACCACGGACTCAAGGCCCGCGTCGGTTTTCAGCGAGACCGGGCTCAGCACCGGTGCCAGCGGCCCGTGCCATTGGTGCAGTTCGCCGTTGACCAGGTAATCGCGCTGCTCGATGGCGGGGCCTGCGCGAAACTGCTCAGGGATCTCGTCGGCGCGCGGGTACAGGTTGTCCAGGCGGTTTTGCAGGGTCATCTCATTTACCTCTTCCAGTCGGTCATCGTGCCAAACAGGCTGGACACACTACGCCACAGCCGCCGCCGAATGAAAAGCATCGAGATAAATGTCACGTCCGGGTGACACGAAAAACGTCTGCCGACGGTGCCAGAGGCGCTGTTCAGGCCACCGCGGTCTGGTTGCGCCCGGATGCCTTGGCCCGGAACAGCGCCTTGTCCGCCAGTCCCAGCAGCCCGTGCACGTCCTGACCGGTGTTGCTCAGCGCGGCGACACCGAGGCTGGCGGTGACGCCTTCGTCGTGCTGGCAGGTGATGTCGGCGATTGCCTGGCGCAGCTTCTCGGCGATGACATGGGCCGCGTCGAGGGACGTATTGGCGAGCAACAGCGCGAACTCCTCGCCGCCCAGCCGACCGCAGACGTCGCCTTCCCGCACGGACTGGCAGATGACCCGGCCGATCTGCCGCAACACTTCATCGCCGGCCTGATGGCCGTGGCAGTCGTTGATGCGTTTGAAATGATCGATGTCCAGCATCAGCGCGCACAGCGGTAACCGGCTGCGCTTGCAGGCGTCGTACGCGCGTTCGGCCTGATGGAAAAAAGCCCGGCGGTTCTTCACCCCGGTCAGTTCATCAGTCTGCGCGGCGTGGTCGGCGATGCGATGGGCATGTTCCATTTCGCGGCTCAGGCGAAAGGCCCGTTCCATGGCCTGGCACAATTTGCGCGTCGCGCTGACCACAAATCCGGCAAAGATCAGCGACGCAACCGCCATACCCTGCTGCGCGGTCTGGGGTTGAAACAGCAGCCAGGTCGAGCACGGCAAGAGCACCAGTGCAATCGACACCAGGGTCATCGAGCGGTACGCCGAATAACAGGACACCGCGCTCACCGACATGCCAACGGCGAACAGCAGCACCAGCGTCTGGATCAATAAATCCCCGGCGTGCATCAGCGCCAGCGCGCCGCTGCCCCAGATGCCGGCCGACAACACCAGCGTGACCCAGTAAGTGGTTTCCCAGCGCTCCAGGGTGCGGGCGGTTTCCGGCATCCGGAAATAGGCGGTCAACATGATCAGGCGCAAGGTGGTCGAGGCACCCAGCAGCCCGAGCCACCCGAGAATCAGGGAGTGTTCCAGGCGCTCCCAGCAGATCCACGAGAGCATTACAGCCGCCAGCGCGCTGCCGAACACCGAGAAAAAACTCTGACGGAAAAGCAACTGCAAACGATCGTTGCGCACCTGGGCCCGTATCAGGGCCTCGCGCGCCGGTTGAGAATCATGGAGGTACATCGAATTCGCCCGACCCTGGCATTGGATGGGTCGGATTGTGGCATCGTGCTATGACAGTAAACAACTCGCGCGCCAACTAATTGCTGCGCCACGCAGCGGATGCGGCAATTCGCCGGAAAAATGACGGTTCGACCCCCACGGCGTCAGCCTTACTCCTCACGCGCGGACGGCGGTTGACCGAGGATTTCAATCAAACTCAGGGCATTGCCCGTTGCGGCGCCGCTGGCGGTGTTATCGAAAATACACCACGTCGGCGCACCGCTTAGCGCCTTGGCTTTCAGCTCGACGGCCAGACGCATCAGGAAATCTTCTTCATAGGCGCTGTAATAGATGCGCGGCGCGCCGTGCAGTCGCCAGTAGCGCAACCCTGGCCAGCCTGCCGGTTGGCGGTCATTGCTGAGCCTCGATGGGTCCACTGTTGCTTGCGCAATGCGGTAAAGAGCAAGCATCGGCTCGGCCTGCACCCAGGTTTCATGGCGCGGCTCAATGATCACATGCCCATCAAAGCGCTCGCGCAGCTGGATGAAAAACGCTTCGGCCACGGAGGGCTCGAACCCCAGCGAAGGCGGCAACTGCAGCAGCAGGCAGCCCAACCGTTCGCCCAGTTCACTGCATTGTCCGAGAAACTCATCCAGCGCATGGCCGCTGCCCTGCAACTGTTGTTCATGGGAAATGAGTTTGGGGATCTTCACCGAAAAGCGAAAATCCTCCGGCACTGAGTCGGCCCAGCGGGCGTAGGTCTGCGGCCGATGGGGGCGGTAGAACGAGCTGTTGATTTCTGCGGTATTGAATTGCCGTGCGTAGCGCTGCAAGTGGGTGCCGTCGCCCGGAAAGGCCGGCGCGTGCTCGCGGCCCAGACTCCACCCGGCGCAGCCCACGAAGATTCTTCCAGGCGCGGTGGAGATGGCATCGTTCAAAACAGCACCTCCCCAGCTTCGCCCATGAAGATCTCTGCCGTCTTCGGCCCGATGCCGTTGAAGTCCTGCAGGCGCTTTTCGAACTCGCGACGGTCGGTGCTGGCGGCGACCATGGCGCTGACCGTGCCGTCATATTCGTGAGTCAGCTTGTTCGCCAGTGCCAGCAGGCGCACGGCGGTGGATTCGTCATAACGCGCATAACCGCCCTCGCCCAGCATCCTCACCAGCTCCCGGTGAGTGCACGCGGCCAGTTTGCCCGGCGTGTCGCGCCCGTGCCTGTCGACGATGACGTGATAGGTCTGTACCGCCGCCTGCGCCCGAATCCGTTTGCCCATCAGAAAACTGGCGATCAGCCATTTGAACAGCGCCTTTTCACCGCCCTGCACTAGGTCGATGCCCAGCTCCTGCGCTGTGATGTTCTTGCCCATGAACGCTCCTCGATTTCCATTGCTGGAGTGACTGCTCAAGGGCCAGATGAGTTCGATGTTTTGGGCGGTGTCTGGATCAACGCCCCTCAGGCGTTGGATATCTGGTTGATGCCGATGACCTCGCCGCTCCAGATCATCTCGTAATGGGCGCTCTGCACTATGGAGGTGACGTGGCGCGGGGTCAGCAGTGCCCAGCAGTGATTGCCCGGCGAGCGCACCGAGTGGTAGCGCAGGCCGGCCACGCCCGACTGCTTGGCTGCCTCGCCCAGCACATGGGACTGCGCGTAGTCGTCAGGTGCATAAATCGGGTCGGAGAGCGGAATCGAGGTGGCGTCGACACTGCCCTCCTCGCTGAAACTGCAACTCAGGCAGCGGAACACAAATCGCTCGTACTTCAGGGCCGCGACCCGCGACCAGTACAACTGCTGATGGTGGCGCACTTCGGCGATGGCCGTGTCGACGGTGTCGGCCAGGTACAGCACGCCAAACTCGCCGCTGCTGAAGCGCGACCCTGCCGGGTTAACGTGGGTGAACGGCGCGACGGCATAAGAGCATCCGGGAATGCCGAACGGAATCTCGGCCAGGGGAATCAGCTCGATGCGGCCGATTTCGTTCTGCAGGCGAGGATTGGTCAGCGCCTGAATCCGGTACAGCGTCTCGAACTCCGCGGCATCGGCAACGTCGCTGAACAGGTCGATGGGCGGGAATTTGGAATTGACCAGGCGATAGGCCTGCTGCGTCTCCCCGGCGAGTACGGGGAGCGCGTCCGGCGTCACCATTGGGCGCCCCGGAGGGTGTCGATGCGGCGGAAGGTTTCGTACAGCGCGATCATGTCGCCCTGGGCCATGACGTCCAGGGGCTTTCTGCCGTTGAAGAACTCGTTGTGGTTTTCCATCGACGGGAAACCGTAGGCGTTGTCGGGATTATCAAACAGGGTTCGGAGGGCGGCGTGGATGTTCAACACAAAGCTGACCCGCTGCATCTGATCCTGATCCAGTGCGACCGACCACTGCGCGTCGTCCTGGCGAGCGCGGGTGTACGTGCTTCGGGAAATACGCAGGATCTGGCAGGCCTGCTCGCTGGAGGCCTTCCACTTGTCCAGCACCCGCAACGCCGCTCGCAAACCGACCACGCACTCGGATTTGGACAGTTGCCGCGCTGGAATGGCGGTGGTCATGGGCGTACCTCTTGATGGCTACAGCTTAATGTCTGTGGACGCAACTTTAATTCAATTGCATCCATAGATTCAATGTCAAGTTTCGACAGCGTTGATGTGCGGCGCGACACCTGAAGCGTTAGCCGGTCCCACAACCAAGGTCCGATCCGAGGACCCAGAATACAGTGATACCTGAAGGTGCATTCCAGGGCCTCCAAAAGTGAAAAAAAGGTGAAAATTAAGCTTAGTCACATCTGGTAATGATTCGCATGTTGATTCAGAATCGCGCTCCCCACCGCGCCTTCAGGAATTCCCATTTTGATCCCTCGCCTTCCCGCCACCTTTCTCTTGGCCGGTGTCGTCGCCGCCATGTCTACCGCCCACGCAGCCGACGACGTCACGCTGCCGGCGATGCAGATCCAGGACACCGCCGCACAGGACGACGGGCAAAGCGTGGGTTATCAGGGCAAGCCGTCTTCGAGCACCACCAAGCTGGGGCTGACCAACAAGCAGACGCCCCAGGCGATCACCACCATCACCCGCGCTCAGATGAACGATTTCAAAATGAACGGGGTCAAGGACGCGCTGCGCTCGGCGCCGTCGGTGACCGTCGAGCAAAGTGAAAGTGACCGCACGGAGTACACCTCCCGCGGGTTCGACATCGGCAGTTTCGAGTACGACGGCATGGGCATGCCCTTCGCCCAGACGATCATGATCGGTGACCTGGACATGGCCGAGTTCGAGCAGATCGACGTGCTCCACGGAGCGAACGGTTTGATGAGCGGCACCGGCAACCCGTCGGCCACGGTCAACTTCATCCGCAAGCGACCGACCCGGGATTTCCAGGCGCAGATCGACACCAGCGTGGGCTCGTGGGACAACCGTCGCATTGATGTCGACGTGTCGGGGCCGTTGACCGACACCGGCAACGTCCGCGGCCGCTTCATCTATGCCCACGACAAGGGCAACTCGTGGATGGACCGCTACAGCCACGAAAAGAACGTTGCCGCCGGCCTGCTCGCCTTCGACCTGTCCGACGCCGACACCATGACCGTGGGTTTCACTCAGCACAACAGCGATTCCAACGGCAGCACCTGGGGCAACCTGCCGCTGGTCGACAGCAACAACAACCCGATCCACTACAGCAGCCGCTCGTCCAACGTCGGCCAGCCGTGGACCTACTGGAACATGCACACCCAGCGGGCGTTTGCCGAATGGAAGCATGACTTCGGCAACGGCTGGAACGCCACGGTCACCGGCACCGGCATTACCGAATACCAAGACACCAACATGCTGTACGTCGCGAGCGTCACCGATGACGACGCCTCGGTGTTCGCCGCTGATACCTCCAGCAAGGCGCACCAGTTGCTGGGCGAAGCGAAAGTCTCCGGCCCGTTCAGCCTGTTCGGCCGTGACCATGAGCTGACCTTCGGCGCCGCCTACGGCCGCACCCATCAGAAAGCCCGGGAATACGACGCCGGCGGGGGCACCTACTTCGACACCTCGTTCGCGGGCATTCTCGCCGGCAATACCCCTTCGCCGCAGTTTGGCTACACCAGTGACATCACCAACACCCAGAACTTCGAGGACCGGCAGAAAAGCCTGTTCGCCGGTGCCCGCTTCAGCCTGGCGGATGATCTGCACTGGATCGCCGGTGCGCGCATGCTCAGCGTCGACGGCACGGGCGAGAGCTATGGCACCGATCACTCCCAGCGCGAGCACGGCAAGGTCACGCCCTACACCGGCCTGGTCTATGACCTGACCCCGCAGTGGAGCCTGTACACCAGCTGGACGCAGATCTTCAATCCGCAATACGGCACGGTCGGCGTCGACGGCAAAGTGCTCGCGCCGCTGGAAGGCAAGAGCCTGGAAGCCGGCGTTAAAGGCAGCGTCATGGACGATCGCCTGAACCTGACCGCCGCCGTGTTCAAGACCAAACAGAGCAACGTCCAGTCGGCAGACTTCATTGAAGTGGGTTCGCAGTTCCGCTACTTCACCGATGATTACAAAAGCCACGGCATCGAACTGGAAGCGTCGGGCGAGGCACTGCCGGGCCTTGACCTGCTGGCGGGTTACACCTACGTGCACATCGAAAACGACGATGGCGACAAGGCCCGTCGTTATGTGCCGACCCACGCCTTCCGTGGCATGGCCAGCTACCGACTGCCCGGCCTGCCCCAAGCCCGAATCGGCACCCGGGTCAGCTGGCAGAGCGGGATTCAGAACGACAATTACAGCGTCATCCGCCAGAACGCTTACGCGCTGGTCGACCTGATGACCAGCTACGACATCGACAGCAACTGGAGCACGGCGCTGAACTTCAACAACGTCACCGACCGCAAATACCTGACTTCGCTGTACAGCGGCACGGCGAGCAACTATGGCGCACCGCGCAATCTGACGGCGTCGTTGACCTGGCGGTACTGATCCGGGCAGTTGTCCGGTGCTGGCAACCGTGCACCCTCCTGTGGGAGTGAGCTTGCTCACGAAGATGGCATTCCAGCCGCTGAAAATTTAGCGGATGTACTGGCCTCTTCGCGAGCAAGCTCGCTCCCACAGGTTGCTCAACAGCGGCAACATCCTGGATGACTTCATTTGATGAACGCATCCGTCCGAGAATTTTTTTGAGTCGCTCGCTTGACTTCCCTTTTCCAATCAGTAAGATAGCGCGCATTCCGCGATAGCTCAGTTGGTAGAGCAAGTGACTGTTAATCACTGGGTCCCTGGTTCGAGTCCAGGTCGTGGAGCCAGACAGAAGTAAACGAAAAGGCCAGCGCTTAGCTGGCCTTTTTCGTTTCCGATCGCTTTTCCCGGGCGCTCCCTGCCTGAAGCGGGACTGCATCAGCCCCGCTCCGCCCTTATCGTCAGGCCTTGGTGTAGCGCAGCCACACCGCGCCGCCGTCCTGCACCTCCGCCGACGTCAGTTTCAAGTGAGCCGGTTGTTTCCACGCCTCGGTCGATACCTCGAACGACGCCGGATGCTCGCCCCGCCCGTCGATCAGCGGCAGGATCAGCACGCTGACTTCATCGACCAGCCCGGCGTTGACGAACGAGCCACTGACATGGGGGCCACCCTCGACGATCAGGCGCTTGCAGCCCAGTTCGCTCGACAGGATCTGCACGACCTGCTGCAGATCAATTTCGCTCTTCCCGGCAAAAATGTAAGACACCTGGATCGACTGCAGGTACGCCAGATAGTCATCCGACACGCCTTCGGTCAGCACCTCGACCACGTGGGAATCCAGCGCCTGATTCTTCTTCCAGCCTACCTTGCCCTGGGGGTCGATCGACACGGCGTAGGCCTTGGCATTGCGGTCAGCAAAATAGTGGCTGCGCTCGATGGGGCCTGTGGCGAGGCCTTTGGGATAGCCCTCGTCGTGGGCGATTTCCTGCATCGTCACGCGCCCGCAGATCCAGGCGTCAAACTCAAACGTCTGGGCGAGCTTTTCGTACAGATTACCGGCGTCTTTCTTGAACGCGCGATCCCAGCCGTCGGTAAGGGCGTGGCCGTCGAGGGAGGACATCATGTGGCAAATGACATAAGGCTGCATGGCAGGCTCCAGGCTGATAAGTGTGTAGAGCCGACCTGGATCACGCGGAAATAGTTCACCCCGTCACTCGACCTGCCCTTCACAACCTGCTGCCCATCATTGCCGGTGATGTAGACCATGAAGCCTATTGTCTTCAGCTTCGGCAGGGCTCGCGTAACATCGCGTCATCCCAGACCCGACACGGACTTACTCCCATGACCCTGCACATCATCAATGCCGTCGCCCTCACTGCCGTGACCGTTTTCCTGGTCAACCGCGCGCTCGCCCTGTACGACCTGATCAATGCAGCGACCGTGTCCGAGCATCACTGAGGCGCTGTACTCAAGCGTGACGCAACAACGATTCAAGCAAGGCACCGAAATGCCAGGCCGCAATGGCCTGGCGGTCCCGCGATTATCGGCGGGTTAAATCATCGGTGGCTCGTATTGACGGGTCAGAAATTGGCCTTTAGCGCCTCAAGCCCCCCCTCGTAAATCCCCTTGAACAATTCCTCGACTTCACCATCGGAAACACCGTCCGGCGTAAATACCCCTGACCATTCGACCCATGTGCTGTCGGCGCCATCTTCTTTGACTTTGAACGTTGCCAGATAGTCGTTGATTGGAAACGGTCCCTTGTCGATGGAGTAGCTGTAAGTGCGCGCCGAATTATCGTAGGTCTGCAGGCGCTCGATGATTTCAGCGCCGTCGTCGGTGGTCAGGTGACGAACGCGCCCGCCTTCCTGTGCCTCGCTTTGCTTGATGAACGGCAGCCAGTCGTTCAAGGACAGGAAGCCGCCCGTCAATGCCCAGACCTGGTCGGCCGATACCGGGATGTGAATGGATGCAGATGCTTGAGCCATGTTGCTTTCTCCAGAAATGGGGGGGCAGCGACCGATCAGCCAGCGCTGGATGGCGTGGCGGGCCGCGCCCTCCCTGATAGGCGGTAAACGCGAGCAATCTTGTCACGGTTACCGCTGATTCGGGAGGGTGTGCGCCGCAAAAAGGCGGCGCACGGGGTGTTACTTGGCGGTGAAGGCCGAGTAGCTGTTCATCAGGTTGCGGTAGTTCGGAATGCGCTGGGACAGCAGGTTCGCCAGGCCTTCCATGTCGTTGCGCCAGTCGCCCTGCAGCTCGCAGGCCACCGAGAACCAGTTCATCAATTGCGCACCGGCTGCGGTCATGCGCGCCCAGGCGGCTTTTTGCACCACGTCGTTGAAGGTGCCCGACGCATCGGTGACCACAAACACGTCGAAGCCTTCTGCCAGCGCACACAGGGTCGGGAACGCCACGCAGACGTCAGTCACGACGCCGGCGATGATGATCTGCTTGCGGCCGGTGGCCTTGATCGCCTTGACGAAGTCTTCGTTGTCCCAGGCGTTGATCTGGCCGGGACGGGCGATGTACGGCGCGTCCGGGAACATGGCTTTGAGCTCGGGCACCAGCGGGCCGTTCGGGCCGGTTTCGAAGCTGGTGGTGAGGATGGTCGGGAGTTTGAAGAACTTTGCGCAGTCGGCCAGGGCCAGCACGTTGTTCTTGAACTCGTTCGGCGTGAAGTCCTGGACCAGCGAGATCAGGCCGGTCTGGTGATCGACCAGCAGAACGACGGCATCATCTTTGTTCAAACGCTTGTAGGGAACGGTCATGATTGACTCCATTGAGTGGGTGACGGATGAGTACAAGGCCAGCGCATCACACTGGCAGAGAGCCCCGCCGGTCAGTGCCGACGAGGCCTTTCATGCTCTTTTCAATTGCCCTGTTCAGGCGCCGGTCAGAAAGCGAAGCACGAACAGCCAAACGCGCCCCAGAAACCCTGGAAGTCGCTGACCGGTACTTTCGACTGGCGCGCTTTATCGTGGCTGTGGGCATGGACGCCGCAGGGGCCGCTGCACTGGTGAACCGCCGCGGCCATCGGTGCGCCTTGGCGCCAGTGGCCTGGAACTTTGGAAACCGGCGACCAGTCCGGCAGCACCGGCACGCTCGGCGGCGCCAGATCGTCGAACTCGCCGGCGCCGTACACCACCTTGCCGTCGACGATGGTCAGCACCGATTCGATCCACTTGATCGACTCCTCCGGCACGCTGAAGAAGTCCTGGGACAATGCGACCACGTCCGCCAGCTGGCCGACCTTGATCTGGCCTTTCTTGCCCTGCTCGGAGGAAAACCAGGCGCTGCCACGGGTGAACAGTTCGAGCGCGGTTTCCCGGGACAAACCTTCCGGGTACAGCTCCAGGCCACCGACGGTGCGACCGCTGACCATCCAGTACAGCGAAGTCCACGGGTTGTAGCTCGACACGCGGGTGGCATCGGTCCCGGCACCCACCGGCACGCCTTCGGCCAGCATGCGTTTGATCGGTGGCGTGTGCTCGCCGGCCTTGGCACCGTAGCGCTCGACGAAATACTCGCCCTGGAAGGCCATGCGGTCCTGAATGGCGATGCCGCCGCCCAGCGCCTTGACCCGCTCGATGTTCTTCGGCGTGATGGTTTCGCAGTGATCGAAAAACCACGGAATGCCGTTGAACGGAATGTCGCGGTTGACCTTCTCGAACACGTCGAGCATGCGCGAAATGGACTCGTCATAGGTGGCGTGGAGGCGGAACGGCCAGCGGTGCTCGACCAGATGGCGCACTACCGGCTCAAGGTCCTGCTCCATACCCGTCGGCAAATCCGGGCGAGGTTCAAGGAAGTCTTCAAAGTCTGCTGCCGAAAAGGTCAGCATCTCGCCGGCGCCGTTGTGGCGCAGGAAGTCATCACCCTGGTGCAGCGTGACGGTGTTGGTCCAGTGCTTGAAGTCTTCCAGCTCTTCCTTGGGCTTCTGGGTGAACAGGTTGTAGGCGATGCGCACGGTCAGCTGTCTGGCCTCGGCCAGTTGCGTGATGACCGCGTAATCGTCCGGGTAATTCTGAAAACCGCCGCCGGCGTCGATGGCGCTGGTCAGGCCCAGACGGTTCAGCTCGCGCATGAACTGGCGGGTGGAGTTGACCTGGTACTCCAGCGGCAGCTTTGGCCCCTTGGCCAAAGTCGAGTAGAGGATCATCGCGTTGGGCTTGGCCACCAGCATGCCGGTCGGGTCGCCATTGCTGTCGCGGACGATCTCGCCACCCGGCGGGTTCGGCGTGTCACGGGTGTAACCGGCCACCCGCAGCGCGGCGCGGTTGAGCAACGCGCGGTCGTACAAGTGAAGGACGAACACCGGGGTGTCGGGCGCCGCCTGGTTGAGCTCTTCAAGGGTCGGCATGCGTTCTTCGGCGAACTGGAATTCGTTCCAGCCCCCGACCACTCGGACCCATTGCGGCGTCGGCGTGCGGTCGGCCTGGGCCTTGAGCATGCGCAGCGCGTCGGCCAGGGACGGTACGCCCTCCCAGCGCAGTTCGAGGTTGTAGTTCAGGCCGCCACGAATCAGGTGCAAGTGCGAGTCGTTGAGGCCCGGGATCACCGTGCGCTTGTGCATGTCGATGACCTGCGTGGCCGGGCCGCGCTGGGCCATGATCTCGGCGTCGGAGCCCACGGCGACGAATTTCCCGCCGCTGATGGCCACGGCGCTGGCCTTGGGTTGTTCCTGGTCAACCGTGTGGAAATTACCATTGAAGAGAATCAGATCGACGTTCATCGCGCCTCCGTTCGTGGAAGATTTGGATGCCCCGACGGCAAGGCCGGTGGCAGGCAGTGAAGAAATCAGTGCGGCGGCCGCGCCGAGCAACGAGCCCTTGGCGACGAATCGGCGGCGGTCGCTGGAAGACGGTTGATCGGCGTCGTTATCCTTCATGATCGGCGCCCGCCACCGGCGTCGGCCGGGCATTCAGCCACGGGGCAAACAGCCGCGTCGCCCGGGGCATCAGCACATACACCACCAGCAAAACGATGGTCACGGTGACCAGTGCGGTGCTGATGATGTAATGGGCCAGCAGCGGGTACAGGCGGAACACCGGCCCCCAGACCAGCGGCACCAGCAGGGTCAGCGGGCAGATCACCAGGAAGGTCACGCAGGCCTGTTTCCAGCGCGGCGGCGGGTTTTCCGCGGCGGGAACGAACCAGAATTCGTTGTGCGGGTTGACCTCGGTGAAATCGCCGTCGGCCAGCATGGGCGACGCTTCGGCCACCAGTTCGCGGCGATGGGACGAGTCGAGCCAGCTGTGCATGGCGTCGGTCGAGCAGAAGCGCAGGACGCAGGTGAACATGTGCAGGCCGTCGGCCTTGCCGCGTATGACGTCGACGCCCAGATGCCCGGGGTAACTTGCCGCCATGGCGATGATGCGCCGCAGCCAGGCTTCGTATTGCGCTTCGAAGCCGGCCTTGATCCGGTGCTTGACCACCAGGGTGACGATCTCGTCAGCGGACAGTTTCGACGTTGGGGTAACGTCGGCGGTCGTGGCGTAATCAGGCATAGCGAAGCGCTCCGGGCAAACCATGGTTGAGCGCCAGACGACCGGGTCCGGCGATCAGCACACTGGTGAAGATGATCAGTAACAACCAGCCGAACTGGCCCTGTTCGACGCTCCACTCGCTGTGCACCACGACGAGCGCGACAAGCAGCAGGATGAGAATAGGCAGGCACGCCAGACGCGCCACTACGCCGGTCAGAATCAACAGGGGGCAGAGGACTTCGGCGAAGATGGCGATGCTCAGGGTCATTGGCGCGCCTAGATGGAACGGGTCTTCGATGAGGGTCAGTTGGGTGTTGAAGTCGAGGAGCTTGGGCAGGCCGTGGACGAACAGCAGGAACAGCGCGCCGGCGGACCTGAGGAAGAGCAGTCCGAGGTCTTGTGCGTGGTCGTTGAGGGTTGAGTAGGTCATCACACACCGTTGATTTCGTGGGCCACGACGCCTGAGGTGCAGGTGTGCGTGGCCGATGAAATCAGTGTGGCGGTGCGAAGGAGATGGGTATTGAACAGACGTGCTTTTGAGGATCCGGATCAAGATCAAGATCAAGATCAAGATCAAGATCAAGATCCTTAAGATCAAGGGCGTCGGCCTAACGGCCTCGGTTTCGCCTTCGGCGAGTTACTTGGAAAAGCACCCCAAGTAACCAAGGGTGCTTGCTCTCGGTTGGGCCCTTCGTTCCTCAGGGTTCCTTCACTCCGGTCTCGCTCCGTGGGCCCGCCGCCATCCGCCATCCATGGCGGGGGGCGGCTCTCGCGGCATCCATGCCGCTCGGCCCACTCCACGAGACCTCCGTTCAGCCTGCACCCAGGTCGCGATTGGCGTCGTCTGGGATTTTTGTGTTTGAAGATCAAAAGCAGATCAAGTGCAGATCAAGTGCAGATCAAGTGCAGATCAAGTGCAGATCAAGGGAGGGTCAAGCGCTAAGGACTTGTGGGAGTGAGCTTGCTCACGAAGGGCCGGTACATCCATCAGATATCTGGTGTTTTTGATAGAGCATTCGCGAGCAAGCTCGCTCCCACAGGATGGGTGTGAAATCAGCAAAATTGTTGGCGCCTGAGCTGGCCTCTTCCCGGCTAAAGCCGGTCCCACTAAAAGCATCGCGTACCCTCTGGAATCGCCTCCGACTGTAGGACCGGCTTCAGCCGGGAAGCTTTTGCTTTTGCTTTTGCTTTTGCTCTTGCCGTTGCTTTTGATCTTCAAACACAAGATGTCCATTCAACGCCAATCGCGACTTGGGTGCAGGCTGAACGCAGGTCTCGCGCAGTGGGCCGAGCCGCATGGATGCGGCGAGAGCGCCGTCAGGGCATGGATGCCCGTTCGGCGCGGGCCCACGGAGCGGGACCGGAGTGAAGGAACCCTGACGAAGGAAGGGCCCAACCAGGAGCACAAGCCCTTGGTTACTTGGGGCTTTATCAAGTAACTCGCCGAAGGCGAAACAGTCTGCCCCCAGGCAGACGCTTGTGATCTTAAAGATCTCGCCTCATGGCAAAGGCCGCGTCTCCTGAGACATGAACTCGGTAATCCGCGAACGCAGCCACCGCTCAGCCGGATCGTTATCGTGAACACCCGCCCAGACCATTGACAACTCCGCCGGCGCGATCGGGAATGGCGGATCTTCCGCGCGCAACGCGCAGCCTTCGATCAACGCGCAGGCCGCGTAATCGGGGACGGTCGCGATCAACTCGGTGCCGGCCAGCAACGCCCGCAAACCGCTGAACTGCGGCACCGCCACCACCACCCTTCTCGCCCGCCCGACTTTCGCCAGATCGATATCGATGTTGCCGCTTAGATCGCCAGAGAACGACACCATGGTGTGCGGCCGCTGGCAGAACTCGTCCAGCGTCAACGGCTCGGGGCGTTTGTCGCCGCGCAGGACCTTCACGCCGATGTCCCGCAGTTTCTTGCGCTTGGCGTTGGCCGGCAGTTCGGTGGTGTAGCTGATGCCCACTGAAATCTCCCCGGACGCCAGCAGTGCCGGCATCAGCAGGAAGTTCGCCCGGCGCACGACAACAATGATGCCCGGCGCTTCTTCGCGCAGGCGGTTGAGCAAAGGCGGAAACAGGCCGAATTCGGCGTCGTCCGACAAGCCGATGCGGAAGATGTCGCAGCTGGTCGCCGGATCGAACTCCTTGGCCCGACTCACCGCCCCGGAAATGGTGTCCAGGGCTGGCTGCAGCTCCTTGAGAATCGCCAGCGCCCGGGCGGTCGGCTCCATGGCGCGACCGTTGCGCAGCAGCAGAGGGTCGTCGAACAGGTCGCGCAGCCGCGCCAGCGCCGCACTGATCGCCGGCTGGCCCATGAACAGCTTCTCCGCCACCCGCGTCAGGTTGCGCTCGAACATCAGCGCTTCGAAGATCACCAGCAGGTTCATGTCGACGCGGCGCAGGTCGTTGCGGTTCATTCAGGGATTCCGGAGTAGGCGTTTTCGGGAGGCCTGACGATGCCAGACCGGCGCAGGTATACGCAGGCGCCGAGGGGGTGTCTTGAACATCGGTGCTGCCACCCGCCCGATGCAGCTGGAAGGATAGCCGTCCTCAAGAGGCATGCACGCTCTGCGCCACACACGCTTTGGCGGGCATAAGGGTCATGGTGCGACGCCAACTGAACGGGGTCAGTCCCACCACGCGGGTGAACACCCGGGTGAAATGGGACTGATCGGCGAAACCGCAATCCAGGCTGATCTGGGAGATGGTCAGCACTGACTCGCCAAGCAAGGCCCGGGCCTTGTCCAGGCGCATCTGCAAAAACCAGTCGCGGGGCGAGAGACCAGTGTTCTTCTTGAATGCGCGGGAGAAATGACTGCGTGACAGCGAACACTCGGCGGCAATCCGGGCAATGGACAGGCCCTTGTCCATCTGGCTGGACATCAAGTCCTTGGCCCGGCGCTCCTGCCACGGCGACAGGGCGACGCGTTCGAGAACGGATTCAGGGTTCAGCGAGGGGTTGAATGCAGTCATGCCAGGCACTCCAGCTTCACAGTTGGCGGTGAAAGAAGTGTCTACGGCGGCGTTCTTAAAGTCCTTCTCGGGGTATTAAACGTTCTGAAAAGTCGTACGACGACGTGCATCGCTGCGGTGCGCCGAGCCACGCTTCAGAACATTTAAGACCGCACCAAGGACGGCATTTGGCCTGCACACTACCCTGTTCACTCCAACGGTTCGGTTCGCTGCGAGGGACGGCATGTGACCACCCGATACGTGGCTGGCATTGTGATTCCCGACGGCGCGATGGCCCGCGCGGCGACCGACCTGATGCGCGTTCATCAGTCAGATCTGCTGCTGAACGCGGCCTGGCGCACGTTCGTCTTTGCCAGCCTGCTGGGGCACAGTCGCGGGCTGCGTGTCGATGCCGATCTGTTGTACACCGCCGCCCTGTTTTTGCGCATCGGCATTACCCGGCTGTACGCCCGGTCGCAACTACGGTTCGAGGTCGACAGCGCCAATGCCGCCGCCCAGTTCCTGCGCGGGCACGGGCGCTCGTGGGATGACATCGCCCAGGTCTGGGACGCCATCGCGCTGCACACCACGCCGGGCATCCCGCAGCACAAGCCGCCGTTGACCGCCCTGCTCTGCGCCGGCGTCGAAACCGACCTGACCGGCGCCCACTGCCGGTGCTTCAGCCCCGCCGCACAGGCACGGGTGTTGAGCGCGTACCCCCGCGAACCGGGGTTCAAATTCAAGTTGCTGCATGTGATGGCATTGGGTCAGGTGCATCGACCGCAGACGACCCTGGGCACCACCAACGCCGACGTGCTGGCGTTTCATGCCCATCGCCTGAACGCGGGCGGCTTCTGCGAACGACTGCTGGCCTCGACGTGGCCGTACTGAGCGGTGAGATTGGGCTTGAAGATTGAGCCGTGCGATTGACTGGGTGCATCTCGATGAGCCGTCGGCGTTACGCGGCGACCGGCAAGGTAAACACGAAGGTCGCACCGCCGTAGCGCGCCGGCATGGCGTAGAGGTGGCCGCCGTGGGCACTGATGATCGACTGACAGATCGCCAGCCCCATGCCCATGCCTTTGTCCTTGGTGGTGAAAAACGCGTTGAACAGCTGATGCAGGTCCACCGGGTCGATCCCGCGCCCGCTGTCTTCAACGCTGACCACCACGTAATCGCGACCCACCACTTCACTGGTGATCGACAGCCGCCGCAGCACGTGATCCCCGGCGCTCATCGCGTCCAGCGCATTGAGGATCAGGTTCAGCACCACCTGCTGCAATTGCACACTCGAGGCGCAGACCCGCAACGGTGAACAGGTCAGGTGGGTTGTCATCAAGACCCGCTGTTGCTCGACCTCGATGCCGGTCACCGCCACCACATGACGAATCACGTCGTTGACCAGCAGCTTGCGCCGGTGATGGGGCCCCTGCCGCGCCAGGCTCTGCAGCGCGTTGACGATTTCCCCGGCACGCCGGCCTTCGGCCACGATGTCTCGCAGGCCCGACAAGGCTTCGTCCACCTGCGAGTTTTCGCGATTGAGCCAGCGGATGCCGGCGGCAGCGTTGGACACCATCGAGGCCAGCGGCTGGTTGATTTCGTGGGCTATGGACGCCGCCAGTTCACCCATCACGGTCGTCTGGGCAACGCTGGCCAGCCGGGCCCGGGCGCCGCGCAGGGCGATTTCCACATCCTGACGCCGGGCGTTCTCCTGCTCCAGTTCCCGGTGCAGGCGCGCGGTTTCCAGGGAAATGGCCGCCTGACTGGCGAGCAACTCCAGCACTTCGGTGCGGCAGACCGTGAACACGCCCGGCGCGAGGTTGTTTTCCAGGTACAGCACGCCGAGCACCCCGCCCTGTTTGACCAGCGGCACGCACAACGCCGAGCGCACCGGATGCTGACGCAGGTATTCGTCGGCACTGAAATAGGCATCGGCGCAGACGTCGTCCAGCACCACGCGCTGACGGGTGCGCATCACCCGATACAGGATCGACAGCGGCAGGTGCTGTTTGTCGGGGACCGTGTCCGTCAGCTCGATGCGCAAGCCGTCGTTGCCGCTCTGGCCGATTGCGCAAATCACCGGTGCCTCGTCTTTCACCAGCAACAGCAGGGCCCGTTGCGCACCGGCGTGAACGATGGTGTTGCGCAGCAGGGTCTCGATCAGCCGGTCCTGCTCGCTTTCGTCGCGCAGGGCGTGGGCGGATTTCATGACGGAGGACAGGTCGAGGGCATCGCGTCCGGCCAGGGTGATCGATGTGCGCGGGGACGACACGTTCTCCAGCCCCGGCGCAAGGTTCGGACCCGGACCGAGCGGGATGGCAGACGCGCCATGTCGTCCGTCTGGCAGGTCGGACTGCAGATCCGGAATGTCCCGGAATTGCTGCCACTGCTGGTGCATCTCGCTTAGCGCCTGATGCAGCGCGGCGGCACTTTGATAACGGTCATGCGGGTTTTTAGCGATCAACCGATGCACAAGATCGGCCAGCGGCCCGGGGATGTCGCCACGGTGCTGGCTCAGCGGCGGCGGGATGCGCGCGACATGGCAATACACCCACTCCACTGCATCGGCGGCCTCGAACGGCAATCGCCCGGCCAGCCATTCATAAAACGTCATGCCCAGCGAATAGAGGTCGCCGCGTGGGTCGGCCTGACGCTGCACCCGGCGCGACTGTTCTGGGGCCATGTAGCCGAGCGAGCCGCAAAGCGTGTCGGACATCGGCAGTTGCGGCGCCGACTGCACATCCACACTCAAGCCGAAACCGCTGAGCCGCACCTCACCTTCGGCACTTTCGATCAGGTTGCACGGTTTGATATCGCGGTGCAGCAGGCCTGCCTGGTGAGCGCCCGTTACGGCGGCAGCGGCAGCGATGGCCCGCTGCAAAAAGCCCTCGATGGACAGCGGCGCGTCGGGTTGATCATGCAACGACACGCCGCTGGCATCCTCCAGCACCAGCAGCGTGCCGTCCGGCCCCGACAGCAACGCCACCGGCTGCACGGCCCATTGCGGCATCAGCCGGGGGGCGAGTGAGAATTCGTGTTCAAGACGGCGGACCGCAGCAATCGCGGCGCCGGTTGCGGGACGGACGATGCGCCAGTGGCGGTCTTCCTGCGTCTGCGTGACCCGGTAATGGGCGAGTTCTCCATCGACAAACAGCAACTGCCAGACGAGCTGCTCCAGCCACTGAGGCCCGAATGCCCCGGCGCTGGAGATCGCTGTGTAAGGCCCGTTGAAAATGCTGCTCATGAAGCCCCTTTATTGGAATCCCGCTGCTGGCACCGTCCTGGCCATTCCCGGCTGAAGCCGGTCCTACAAATACAACGCAGATCCCTGTAGGACCGGCTTCAGCCGGGAAGGCGTCGGACGTCACACCGCCAGTCTAAGGTTGCTCAATCCGGCCTCTTCCCGGCTAAAGCCAGTCCTGCAAAAACAACGCATATGCGCCGGGGTCAGTTCACGTGACAGCCCAGCCGGTCACTCATCTTCAGCAGCTCGATCACATTGCGCGCATTCATCTTGGTCAAAACGTGCCTTTTATGAACCTTGGCGGTGACTTCGCTGGTGCCCAGTTCCACGGCAATCTGTTTATTCATCTTGCCGGTGATCAGCAGCGCCATGACCTGCCGTTCCCTCGGGGTGAGGCTGGCGAAACGCGCTTTGACGCCTGCGGTCAGGCAGCGCTCGTCCAGGCTCGTCGCGTCGCTGGTCAGTGCTTCGCGCACCAGATCCAGCAATTGCTCCGGCTCGAAGGGTTTGGTCAGGAACTCGCGGGCGCCGGCCTTGATGGCGCGCACGGACATGGCGATGGTGCCGTAGCCGGTCATGAAAATGATCGGAAAGGTCTGGCCTCGATCCAGCAAGGTCTGCTGCAGATCGAAGCCGGTGCCCTGGGCCAGATTGACGTCCAGCAGCAGGCAGAGGGGGCCTTGGCTCAGGGGCTGGGCGAGAAACGCCTGAGCGCTGTCGAACACCTCGCAGACGATGTCCGCCGAATGCAACAGTCGCTGCAAAGAGGTGCGGATGGCGGCGTCATCGTCCACCACATAGACCTTGGGATTCACAGTCATGACGGGCTCATAAAGGGTTGCATCAACTGCCAACGGCCAGTGCTCTCTGATGCCGCGCATGATACCCGTCGGGCCCGGCCGGCACAGCCCTGATGCTTTGCAAGGTCGCCAGCGCCGAAGGTGCGTCGCAATCCTGTACGCGCGGCACGCTCAGCTCCGGCGTCACGGTGTCCTGAGCGCTGGCCGTCAGCAGGCAGGCGCGGGTTGTGCCGAGCATCCGGTAGAAACGGAATGGCCCCTGGGCGCTGACCATCAGCAACGACTTGGTCGCCAGCCGCACGATGCAGTCCATGACGCAGGCGCGCGGCAAGCGGGTGCGCTGCAAGGCATCGCAGGCACGTTCCAGGGTGAAGCGACCGTCCAGCTCGGCCAGCCGCCGCAGCACGGTGCGCTCTTCCCGACCGAGCAAACGCAGGCTCCAGGCCAGGGAAGCCTGCAGCGTTTGCTGACGCGGCGGCGCAGTGCGCAACGACGCCGAGAGCAGGTGCAGGCTGCCGTCCAGGCTCGCCACCAGCTGATACAGCCCCAGCGCGCAGGCCCGGGCGGCGGCCATTTCCAGTGCCAGCGGCATCCCGTCGAGGCGACGGCAGATTTCCCCCACCAGCTCGACGCTGTAGTCGTCCAGTTCGGCGTTGCCGTCAGCCGCCAGATGGCTGTCCAGCGCACGCCATTGGCGCAGGAACAATTGCGCCGACGCACTGCGCAAAATGGTCTCCGGTGAGGCGTTCAGCTCAGGGATATCGAGGGGCGGCACTTGCAGGCTGCGCTCGCCGGCAATGCGCAACGGCTCGCGGCTGGTGGCAATCGCGCGGACCGCCGGCGCGCCACGCAGGATGACTTCCAGCAGGCTGGCGACGCTTTCGACCAGATGCTCGCAGTTGTCCAGAATGATCAAACCCGGCTGTTGCTGCAGATAGCGGATCAGCCCTTGCAAATCCGGGTCGCCGCCGCTGCAGTCCACGCCGACCGCGCTGGAAAACGCTTCCAGCAGCAGTTCGGCGCATTGCAGTTGCGCCAGCGGCACGAAGTACACGGGGGTGGTGCCGGCTTCCAGCAGCGTCTGACCCAACTCGGCGGCCAGCGCGGTCTTGCCGACGCCGCCCGGGCCGATCAGCGTGACCAGCGCGCAGCCTTCCGCCAGTGTGTTGCTCACTTCATCCAGCAATGCCTGACGCCCGAGCAAGGCGACGCGGGCGGGCAGTGGGTGATGACAGCTGACGCCCTGAAGCACGACCGAGGTGCGGGTGTCGGTCTGTGCGCCATCCCCGCCCAGCAGCACGTAACCGCGGCCGGGCACGGTGCGGATCTGCTCGCGGTCGGTGCCCAGCGCCTTGCGCAACGCGGAGATATGCACTTGCAGGTTGTTCTCTTCAACCACGGTGTCCGGCCAGACACTCTGAAGGATCAGTTCCTTGCTGACCAACTGACCTTGATGACGCAGCAACAGGTCGAGTATGTCGAAGGCGCGGGTGCCGATGCGCATGGCGACGCCGTCCTTGAACACGTCTCTGTGCTCGCGGGAAATCATCGTCTGACCGAGACTTATCATTTCATGCTGTCCTTGGAAGTGGAGTCGCAGGCCCTGATTCGCTGACCATCGTCCGGGCGGGCTTGAATCCCGGAGACGTTCAGCGCAGCTATCCATTTTTAATAAGCGCTCATCTAACCAGTTAAAACCAGACACCGATATTAGCTGTAGGGATAGTGACCGAGGGATTAGGCGGCAAGCTGCAAGCGGTGATGACTGAACAGGAGGGTTGCGCGCAGTGGCCGATGCCTGGCCTCGAGTAAAACGCGCAATAAAAAACGCCCCGGCTTTTAGACCGGGGCGTTTTTATTGGATCGTCGAGCTATTTCAGCAACGGCACATGGGCCGCGCGTTGATACGGGCCGTACTCGACCGGCACCCACTGGAAGTGCTTGTCGATGGCGACGATGTGGCCGGTGCCGGGGAATGGCAGGTGTGCGGCGGCGACCCAGATCTTCTTGCTGGCCGCTTGAGTGAACACCTGATCGCGGCTGGCGATGGCTTTCTGGCTGTTCTCGTCGAAGGCGATGCTGACGTCCGGGTGATCGAACTGCACGGCGAGGCTGTGGATCAGGTCACCGATGAACAGGATGGTCTGGCCTTTGGAGCTGAACTGATACGTGGTGCTGCCTGGCGTATGCCCCGCTTCCAGCGCCGTGCTGACTTCCGGCACCGGCGACTGGCCTTGAGTGAAGGTCTTGAACCGGCCAGCGGCGACGTAGGGTGCGGTGGAATCCTGGGCGATCTTGAAGTAGGCCCTGGCCTGTTCCGGCACGCGGCCAATGGCGGTCGGGTCGAGCCAGTAATCCGCTTCGGGTTTGGCGGCATAGACCGTGGCGTTGGCAAACACGGGCTTTTTGCCGGCGTCGACCAGGCCGCAGACGTGATCGAGGTGCATATGGGTCAGGAGAATGGTGTCGACCTGATCCGGCTGATACCCGGCGGCCTTGATGTTCTGCGAGAGCATGCCGGCCGTCTCGCCGATGCACTGGCCGGCGCCGGTGTCGACAAGGATCAGGTGCTCGCCGGTGTTGACCAGAAAGGCGTTGAACGCCGTCTGCATGCCCGGTGTTTCGATGGCGCGGCGGGCCAGCAACGCGCGGATGGCGTCGGGCTTCATGCCTTTGAGCAGCTTGGGCGACAGGTCGTTGTAGCCGTCAAACAGTGCCGTGACTTCATAGTCGCCGACGGCCAGCCGGAAATAACCGGGCACCTGGGTTTTCTGCTGGGCGGGCGCCTGAGCCAGCGCGACGCCGGAGCACAAAGCGGCTGCGAGAGCGACGGAGCCCGCCAGAGCGACGGAACGGGCGATTGGAAGAACGGATGCGCGCATGGGGATGCCTCGAATCGGAGAACGTGAGACGTCCGATACTGCGCGGCTCAGGGGCAAGGGTCTTGAAGCAATGTGCTGGAAGCCATGTGTTTTTTGGCAGGATCACCAGGCCCCATCGGTTATAGACATCGATCAGAGCGGTGCCTACATTGTGCGCGCGCCTTCGCGCGGGTCGGTCCTGCCCTGCACTTGGCCCCTGCATTTCAGCCCTGCACTTTTCCTGCGGATATCTCCCATGTCGACCGTCGTTCCCCATTACTCGCTGGCGTGGAGCCTGCTCCTTCTACTCGCTGACGTGCTGGCCTGGCACTTGCTGGCCGACCGCAACCGGCTGGCACGCATCGCCACGCGGCTGGCGGCATTCGTCGCCTACAGCCTGGTGATCATCAACGCCGGCGTGAGCCCGCTGGAAGCGCCGGCCTGGCCTGACGACAGCGCCCTGCAATTCGGCGCGACCGCGCTGGCAATCGTCTGGTGGCTCTACGCCGCACGCACCCTCACCGTGGTACTCGGGCTGGCGCTGACCAGTCGCGTGGGACACAGCGGTCGGCTGTTGCAGGAAGTCATCGGTGCGGTGATTTTCCTCATCGCCATCGTAGCGGCGGCGGGCTATGTGCTGCAGCTGCCGGTCAAGGGCTTGCTGGCGACGTCCGGCGCGATGGCGATCATCGTCGGCCTGGCCCTGCAGAGCACGCTGAGCGACGTGTTCTCCGGGATCATCCTCAACACCACCAAGCCCTATCAGGTCGACGATTCGATCTCCATCGACGGCATGGAAGGCAAAGTCATGGACATCGACTGGCGCGCCACGCACCTGCTGACGGGCGTCGGCACCATGGTGGTCATTCCCAACTCCGTGGCGGCCAAGGCCAAGATCGTCAATTTGAGCCGACCGGTCCATATTCATGGCGTGTCGATCAACATCATGATGTCGCCGCACATTCGCCCACGCCGGGTGCTCGATGCCCTGGAGCGCGCGCTGCAGGGTTGCAGTGCGTTGCTGCAGACGCCCAAGCCTCGCGCGGTGGTCAAGGAAACCAGCCCGACCACCATCGAATACGTGATCACCGGTTTCATCAGCGACCTGAACAACAAGAGCGACGTGCGCAATCTGCTGTTCGATCTGGCCTATCGGCATCTGGAAGCCGCGGGTATCGCCTGGCAATCGGAAACCACCGCCGAAGCGATGTCCCGGCCGCGCGCCTTGCTGGACGAGGTCAAGGTGTTCCGCACCAGCACTGCCGAGGAGAAAAATCAGCTGGCCCAGAGCATGGTCGCGCGCGAGTACACGGCCGGGCAGACGATTATCGAGGTCGATGAGGTCACCGATGGCTTGCTGGTGATTGCCACGGGCGTGGTGTCGGCGAGCGTCAAGGACGGGAATGAGATGGTGGAAGCCGGGCGCATGGGCCCGGGCGAAGTGATGGGTGAGCAGAGTGTGCTGGCCGATACGCCTTCGCAAGCGAGCTTCACCGCCCTCACCTCCTGCGTGGTTTACCGCATCGACAAAGCCGCCACGCGGCAGGCTATGGAACAGCGGGTTGAAATTGTGACGGCGTTGAACAAGCTGCAAGCAGTGCGCCAGCAAGGCACCCAGCATGTGCTGACGCGTAAGCCGGTGGTGATCAAGAAGAATAATTTTCTGGGGTGGTTGCAGAAGCGCTAGGTAAACGGCGAATTCAGTGGGACCGGCTTTAGCCGGGAAGAGGCCGGTTTGTCCACCATAAATGTTGCGGTGTAACACCTGACGCCTTCCCGGCTGAAGCCGGTCCTACATTGAATTGGCTTTCAGGCAACGAACCCGTCACCTTCCAGCAGCGAGCGGAGCATCCACGCCGCTTTTTCGTGGACTTGCATGCGCTGGGTCAGCAGGTCGGCAGTGGGCTCGTCACTGACTTTCTCCAGCAGCGGGAAGAGTTCGCGCGCGGTGCGTACCACTGCCTCCTGCCCTTCGACCAGTTGCTGGATCATGTCAGTGGCAGCGGGCACGCCCGGCTCTTCCTTGATCGACGACAACCGCGCATAGGTGGAATAAGTGCCCGGCGCCGGGAAGCCCAGGGCGCGGATGCGCTCGGCAATGGAGTCCACCGCCGTCGCCAGTTCGGTGTATTGCTCTTCGAACAGCAGGTGCAGCGTGCGGAACATCGGGCCGGTGACGTTCCAGTGAAAGTTGTGGGTTTTCAGGTACAGCACGTAGGTATCGGAAAGCAGTCGCGACAGTCCTTCAACGATCTCTGCACGGTCCTGCTCGTTGATTCCGATTTCAATAGCCATGAATTGCTCCCTAAGGTCTGTTGATTGCTGAGGGGTCGATTCTAGTGGGGACGACCGAGGGACGGAAATCAGCCATGGCAATCGCGGCCATCGACGCGGCCTATGAAACGTCCTCGGCCCAAGACATTCAGCGTTGACACAAACGGGCGGTTCAGGCGACGTTACGGCCTGCCCTTTTTCGCTCCCTGAACCTTCCGAACAGGCACCGCCATGAACGAACTGCAGCAGCTGAATGAAAGCCACGGGCTGTTGCTGGTGTTCGTCAACGTGCTGCTGGAGCAGATCGGCTTGCCGGTGCCGGCGTACCCGACGCTGATAGTCACCGGGGCGCTGGCCATGCAGAGCAAGCCACTGCTGGGCGCCGGGGTGCTGGTGGCGATGGTCGCCTGCCTGATTGCCGATGGGCTGTGGTACTGGGCCGGCAAGCGTTATGGCGGCGTGCTGCTGAAAACCATCTGCAAGATTTCTCTCTCTCAGGACTCCTGCGTTCGTCAGGGGTTGACCGTTTATGAGCGCGTCGGTCCGCGGGCGATGCTGCTGTCCAAATTTCTCCCCGGCGCCGGTGCGCTGGTCACCACCGTGGCCGGCATGAACGCCACGCCGGTCTGGGTGTTCGTGCGCTATTCCCTCGCCGGTTCGTTTATCTGGGCGGGCTCGGCGCTGCTGCTGGGCATGCTCTTCAGTGACGCGCTGATCCCGATGCTCGACTGGTTGAGCGGTTACATACCGATCGCTATCGTCAGCGTGCTGGCGGTGCTGGGGCTGTTCATTGGCTGGAAGTACTTCAAGCGCCGCCGGCTCAAAACGCGCACGGCGCGAGTGCCGCGCATCACCGTTCCCGAGCTGCTGGCCCTGCGCGACACCGACGATGCGCCGGTGGTCATCGACGTGCGACCGAGTTTCCATGCGGCCGTTATCGAAGGCATTCCGGGGGCGGTCTCGATCAGTCTCGAGGAGCCGATCGCCCCGTGGATCGAGCGCCTGGGGGATGTGGACATGGTGTTCTATTGCGCCTGCCCGAATGAGCTGTCGGCGGCATTGCTGGCGGAAAAGCTCCACGCCCACGGCCTGACCCGGGGCAAGGCGCTCATCGGTGGGCTGGATGCCTGGCAGGCTGCCCATGTGCAGCCAGAGGTGTCGGACAGAACGGCGGCGTGAGTTTGGGATTCAGCCGGGAGTGCCTGCCGGGATGCGGTTAATGTGGGAGCGAGCTTGCTCGCGAAGGGTGCTCCAGGCGACAGACCTCTGCTGAATGTGCCGGCCTCTTCGTGAGCAAGCTCACTCCCACAAAATCTGCGGCCTGTCCCGGAACTGTGACCCACATAACACCCGGCCCCTCCCAGGGGTCCGCAGCACGTTTCAAAACCGCGGTCTGCCCCGCCCAAACACTCTCCAGTGAGTGAAAATCAGATCCCGCTGAGCGCCAGGTCCATCGCGAAGTACGTGAAGATCAAATCCGCACCCGCGCGCTTGATCGCGCCGAGGGTTTCGCGCACGACGCGGTGTTCGTCGATGGCCCCGGCCTGGGCGCCGAACTTGATCATCGCGTACTCGCCGCTGACCTGATACGCCGCCAGCGGCAGATTCGAGGCTTCGCGGATGTCGCGGATGATGTCCAGGTACGCGCCGGCCGGCTTGACCATCAGCGCATCGGCGCCTTCGGCCTCGTCCAGCAGCGATTCGCGCAGGGCTTCGCGGCGGTTCATCGGGTTCATCTGGTAGGTTTTACGGTCGCCCTTGAGCGCCGAGCCGCCGGCTTCGCGGAACGGACCGTACAGCGCCGAGGCGAACTTGGTCGAATAGGCCATGATCGGCGTCTGGGTGAAACCGGCGGCGTCGAGGGCGGCACGAATCGCCTTCACCTGGCCGTCCATCGCCGCCGACGGGGCAATCACGTCAGCACCGGCACGGGCCGCCATCACCGCCTGCTTGCCAAGGTTTTCAATGGTCGCGTCGTTGTCGACATGGCCGCCGTGCATCACGCCGCAATGGCCGTGGTCGGTGTACTCGCAGAAGCAGGTGTCGGACATCACGATCATTTCCGGCACGGCGGATTTGATGGTCCGCGAGATCCGCGAGACCAGACCGTTTTCCTGCCAGGTGTCGCTGCCGGTAGCGTCCAGGTGGTGGGAGACGCCGAAGGTCATGACCGACTTGATGCCGGCCCGGGCGTAACGCTCAACCTCCTGCGCCAGCTTGGACTCGGGAATGCGCTGTACGCCGGGCATGCTGTTGATCGGCACGAAGTCGTCGATTTCTTCTTCGACGAAGATCGGCAGCACCAGATCATTGAGGGTGAATTCGCTTTCCTGAAACAGCGAGCGGAAATTTTCGTTGCTGCGCAGACGGCGTGGACGGGCAGCGGGAAACAGGCTGGACATAGCGGTTCCTGAGTCAAGAATATCCGGAAGATCGCCGGACCCAACACGTCCGGCGATATCAATGGCGCGAAGCTTATGCCTGGGACGGTTTCGATTCAAACGCCCTGACAAGAAAGTCCGTTACGTTAGCCGCAACAGTGCGCAGAACCAAAACAATGGCGCCGGGTCATTTAGCAATGCCGCAGCCGTTTCGCTTGCGCACCGTCAGAGTGAGGCCGACCTTGAGCAACCCATCCGATCAGCGCAATAACCGTTCTCTGGACGGTCTTAACTTCTTTCTGGCGGATGTGCGCGACGGCCTTGGGCCCTATCTCGCGATCTATTTACTGGCCGTCCACAATTGGGATCCGGCGAGCATCGGGCTGGTCATGACCCTCGCCGGCATCGCCGCGCTGGTCACACAAACCCCGGCGGGTGCGCTGATTGACCGCACCCGCAGCAAGCGGCTGGTGGTCATCGTGGCAGCGTTGCTGGTGACGGCGGGCTGTCTGGTGCTGCCGTTCATTCACTCGTTCACCTGGGTGGCGATCACCCAGAGCATCAGCGCCATTGCCGGCTCCGTATTCGCCCCCGCCATCGCGGCCATCTCCCTGGGCATCACCGGGCCGAAAGCCTTTACCCGCCGGACCGGGCGCAACGAAACCTGGAATCACGCCGGCAACGCCGTCGCAGCTCTGCTGGCGGGCATCTTTTCATGGATGTTCGGGCCGATTGCGGTGTTCTACCTGATGGCGTTCATGGCACTGGCGAGCATTGTCGCGGTGGCGTTCGTCGATGCCTCGGCAATTGATCACGACGTCGCCCGAGGCTTTGACCCCAGCCATGACCAGGGCAAGGACCAGCCCAGCGGGTGGGCTGTCCTGCTGCATAACCGACCGTTATTGGTGTTCGCCATCTGCTGCGGGCTGTTTCACTTGGCCAATGCGGCGATGCTGCCGCTGGTGAGTCAGAAGCTCTCGCAGATCGACGTCAACCTCGCCACGCCGCTGACCTCCGCCTGCATCGTTGCTGCGCAGCTGGTGATGGTGCCGGTGGCCTGGCTGGTGGGCGCCAAAGCCGACGTGTGGGGACGCAAGCCCTTGCTGCTGGCGGGTTTCATTTTCCTGCCGCTGCGGGGTGTGCTGTATGTCATGTCCGACAACCCTTACTGGCTGGTGGGTGTGCAGTTGCTCGACGGCATCGGCGCCGGGGCGTTTGGCGCGCTGTTGCCGTTGGTGGTCAAGGACCTGACGCGGGGCACCGGGCGCTTCAATGTCAGTCTCGGTGCCATCTCGACGGTGTTCGGCCTGGGCGCGGCGCTGAGCAACGGCCTGGCCGGGCTGGTCGTGCGCGAGGCAGGCTACAGCGCGGCGTTCCTGACGTTGGCGGCCATTGCGGCGGTGGCGTTTGTGCTGTTGTGGCTGGCGGTGCCGGAAACCGGCGACCGCGTGGCGCAGGATCAACCCGAGGGCGCGCCGGCCACCTGATCGGCAGGGTTAACAGTCGGGGGTCGTGCTCGCGCCCTCCCCCAGTTCGCGCTGCATGATCACCGTGTCCAGCCAGCGGCCGTGCTTGAAGCCGACCGACTCGAACACGCCGACCTGGCGAAAGCCCAGTCGCGTGTGGAGCCGGATAGAGGCGCTGTTCTCGCTGTTGCCAATGATCGCCACCATCTGCCGGCGGCCGGATGCCGTGCAGTGCTGGATGACCGCCGCCAGTAACGCGTGACCAATCCCGAACCCGGCCATGCCCTCGCGCACGTACACCGAATCTTCCACGGTAAAGCGATAGGCCGGGCGCGGCCGGTACGGGGTCGCGTAGGCGTAGCCGACCACCTCACCGTCGCGCTCGGCGACCAGATAGGGCAAACCGTTGGCGCAGATGTCGGCGCGGCGCTGCAGCATTTGCTCGAGGGTCGGCGGTTCCAGTTCGAAGCTGGCGGTGCCGTGAATCACATGATGGGCGTAGATCGCCTGCACGGCGGGCATATCGGACTCGCGAGCGTCGCGCAGGATCGGTTCGTCGGCCATGGCATTTCCTTTTCCGGATCAGAACGCAGAGAGCGCTGAGCTTGCCCGTGAAGCGATGGGCTGTGCAACCCGGTTAGCCGCGTGTGCCCGAGGGTTTCGCGGCGGACGCAGGGGCGACGAACGCGGGTTCCGCGATTGGTCTAGAATGCCGCCCTTTCCCATTGCCGACCTGCCGCCCACCGATGAATGCCGCCGCCCTCGACCTGCTCGACTCCCACCTTCAGACCGCCCTCGCCGACGCGCCCGCCGAGACCCGCCGGCTGTTTCACGGCCGTGGCCGACGCTGGCCGGGGCTGGAACAACTGACCGTCGACTGGATGCAGGGCGTGGTGCTGGTGTCGCTGTTCAAGGAGCCGGCGGCCGATGAGCTGGAAGCGCTGAAGCAGCGATTGTTCAGGCTGATCGAGTCATCGGCGTGGCAGCAATCCCGCGCCCATACGCTGTTGCTGCAGCACCGCTATCTGCCGGACAGCCACACCGAAGCGTTGTTGGGCGAGGTGCTGGAGGAATGGACGCTGACCGAGGGCGGCCTGCGCTATCTCGTGGATTTCGGCAAAAAACAGAACACCGGGCTGTTCCTCGACATGCGCTATGGCCGCGACTGGGTGCGGGCCAATGCGGAGGGCAAACGGGTGCTGAATCTGTTTGCCTACACCTGCGGGTTCTCGGTCGCGGCGATCGAGGGTGGCGCGGACTTTGTGGTCAATCTGGACATGTCGCGCGCGGCGCTGAGTCGCGGTCGCGACAACCATCGCCTGAATGGCCATGACCTGAGCAAGGTCACCTTTCTCGGCCACGAGCTGTTCAAGTCTTGGGGCAAGGTGAAAAGCACCGGGCCGTATGACCTGGTGATCATCGACCCGCCGTCGTTTCAGAAAGGCAGTTTTCTGCTGACCAAGGATTATCAGCGGGTGCTGCGCAAACTGCCGGAGCTGTTGACGGCAGAAGGCACGGTGCTGGCGTGCATGAACGACCCGTTGCTGGGCGCGGACTTTCTCATCGAAGGCGTGACCCGCGAAGCGCCCGGGTTGCAGTTTGAACAGCGCCTGGAAAACCCGCCGGAATTTGCCGACGCCGAGGAAGGCGGCGGGTTGAAAGCGCTGGTGTTTCGCCAGGGCTAACCGCAACGCACGGTGGCCTAGTGGGACCGGCTTCAGCCGGGAAGAGGCCTGTTCGTACGCCATCAATTCTGCGGTGTGACGCCCGGCGCCTTCCTGGCTAAAGCCAGTCCTACCAGGTGATCGCGCTGTGTCAGTGGGACCGGCTTTAGCCGGGAAGAGGCCCGTTTGTACGCTATCAATTCTGCGGTGTGACGCCCGACGTCTTCCCGGCTAAAGCCAGTCCTACCAGGTGACCGCGCTGTGTCAGTGGGACCGGCTTCAGCCGGGAAGAGGCCCGTTCGTACACCATCAATCCTGCGGTGTGACACCCGACGCTTTCCCGGCTAAAGCCGGTCCCACTAGGTGACCGCGCTGTGTCAGTGGGACCGGCTTTAGCCGGGAAGAGGCCTGTTCGTACACCATCAATCCTGCGGTGTGACACCCGACGCTTTCCCGGCTAGAGCCGGTCCCACTAAGTGATCGCGCTGTGTCAGTGGGACCGGCTTTAGCCGGGAAGAGGCCCGTTTGTACGCCATCAATTCTGCGGTGTGACGCCCGACGCTTTCCTGGCTAAAGCCGGTCCCACAAGGACGCGGAGCGTCCGGGGCTGCATGCCCACGCGGAGCGTGGGAACGATCATCATGTGAGGCCAGACGCTTAGGCACTCAACCGCGAGATCACGTCATTCAACCCCACCGACAACACATGCAGATCCTGGCTCGCGGTCTGGGTGCGCTGGACGTTGTCCTGGTTTGTGGTGGCGATGGCGGTGATTTCGGTCAGGTTGCGGGAGATGTCTTCGGCGACTGACGTCTGCTCTTCCGCCGCCGTGGCGATCTGGCGGTTCATGTCGCGGATGGCTTCCACGGCGCTGGTAATGCGTTCCAGCGAAGAGCCTGCCAGCGCCACCTGATCCACGCTTTCCTGGCTGCGGGCCTGCCCGCTTTCAATCGCCTGGGCAGCATCGACCGCGCCGGTCTGCACCGAGCTGATGATCTGGTTGATTTCCGCCGTCGACGCCGCCGTGCGCTGGGCCAGCGTGCGCACTTCATCGGCGACCACCGCAAAACCGCGCCCGGCATCGCCGGCACGGGCCGCTTCGATGGCCGCGTTGAGCGCCAGCAGGTTGGTCTGCTCGGCGATGCCGCGAATCACTTCCAGCACCTTGCCGATCCGCCCGCTGTCGGTTTCCAGACGACGAATGACGTTGGCGGTGTTGCTGATCTCGGTGCGCATCTGGGTGATGGCGGTGATGGTCGCGCCCATGACCTTGCTGCCTTCCTGGGAACTGCGGTCCGCTTCGTCGGCGGCCTGGGCGGCCTGAGCCGCATGGCGGGCGACTTCCTGGGCGGTGGCGGACATTTCGGTCATTGCCGTCGCCACCTGGTCGGTGCGCTCGAACTGCTCGTGGGTGCCCTGGGCCATCAGCGCGGCAATCGCTTTCAGCTCGCCGCCGGCACTGTCCAGGTCGGTGGTGCTGCGCTTGAGGCGGGTGAAGGTGTCGGCGAGGAAATCCCGCAGCGTGTTGGCGGCAACGGCCAGACGCCCCAGT
Organism: Pseudomonas sp. HP_12; assembly: GCF_055283955.1. Taxonomy (NCBI): domain Bacteria; kingdom Pseudomonadati; phylum Pseudomonadota; class Gammaproteobacteria; order Pseudomonadales; family Pseudomonadaceae; genus Pseudomonas; species Pseudomonas sp. HP_12. The sequence goes on along the minus strand of NZ_JBTOQG010000001.1, from coordinate 71,558 downwards.
TCATCCTGACGGGTGATGCTGACGCGGTCGCTGAACTTGCCCTGACTCAATTGCGCGACGTATTCGATCAGCAGGCGGATCGGGCCGACGATGTTGCGGTTGACCATCCATAGGGTCAACACTCCCACCAGCAGCGCCGAGGCGAGCATGACCAGCGTGCCGATGAGAATGGTCCGGTCAGCCGTGCTGCTGAGGATTTTCGACTGCTCGTCACTCTGCTTGCGCAGGCCATTCACCAGGCCGGTCATCTGCTCGCTGGCGGCACGGTCAACGCCTTTAACAGCTATGTCACCGGCGACCGGATCACCGCCGGCAGCGATGTAAGCGTCACGGCCTTTGCGATAAGCCACACCCAACGTGCGGTGCTCGGTGCGCAGTGCCTCGACCTGGGTTTTGGTGGCCGGATCCAGACCGTCCATTGCACTCAGCCTGCCGAGGGTGTCCTGCACCTGACGTTCCTGGTCTTCGAACTGCGCCCAGAACTTGTCGCGATCGGCCGGCTGTTTGCCGCGCAGCAGCACGTTCTTCCACTCCTGCACCTGAACCTTGAATTGCAGGTTGGCCTGATCGACCAGTTGCGAGGCGTGCAGCGGCCCTTCAAGCAGACCGCGATAGGCGTGCACGTTGCTGGACAGGAACTGGAAACACGCGAGGGCAATCAGCACGACCAGCACGAGGCTGCCGCTGAGCAGCGCGAGGATCTGCAATCTCAGGGATTTCGACATAGGAGGATCTCAAAAGGGAGGACAACCTGCTCCGAGGATCGCCCGGAGTTTTTTGCGGCTTGCCACATCCCTGTGCCATCGCGTCGGACCGATCCGAAAACGAGGCGCCTACACAGAGTGATTCGACCCCGCGCAGGGCTTCTTGAAGGCCGGTCGGGCAGATCCGACCAACGGCTGAAAAGCGCCAACGGCAAGGGCTGCAGCCCAGTCAAACGGTGGTCGAGACGTGCTGAACGGGATTCAGATGAGTGCGTCCAGGCAGCGATCACTCCCGCTGACCGAACACCTGGGAGGGTCTGCGCAACACCGGATCGAAGGGGTTGATTTTCTGGCTGATCGCCGCGGCCTCGCGCTTGAGCATGTCCACCACCGTGGGCATGCGGTCGGCACTGAGGCGGTCGCTGATGGTCGCCACACTTAACGCCGCCACTGCCCGGCCATCACGGTCCAGAATCGGCACCGCCAGGCCCGCCATGCCCTCCAGCACACCGGTGTTGCGCGCGGCATAGCCGGTACGCCGCACCGTGTCGATTTCCGAGCGCAGCATCACTTCGTCGTACAGATGGAAATCCCGCAGACGCGGCAGGTTGTAGCGGATCACGGTCTCGCGTTCGTCTTCCGGCAGAAAGGCCAGAATCGCCAGACTGCCCTGCCCCACGCCCAGCGCCACGCGGCCGCCGATATCGCCGGTGAAAGTGCGGATCGGGTACGGCCCTTCGCTGCGGTCCAGGCACACGGCGTCGAAACCACTGCGGGCGAGCAGAAACAACGAGTCCCCCAACGAGGCCGACAGGCGCAGCAAGCTCGGCCGCACCACGTCCCGCAGGTTGCCGGACTGCCCCGCGCGCGCGGCCAGGGCGAAGAATTCCAGGCTCAGGCGGTAACGCTTGCTGCGCAGGTCCTGCTCGACCATGCCCTCGTCCATCAGGCTGCGCAGCAAACGGTGGGTGGTCGGCTGCGACAGGCCGACCTGTTGAGCCAGTTGGGTCACACGCTCACTGCCATCGGGACAATTGCCCAGCGCCCGCAGCACGGCAAACAGGCGAGACACCGCACCAACCCCCGTTTCTTTCTCACCGCTCTTCCGCTCAGTGGAATCCATTTCGCTCTGCTCCTCATTTCTTTTCGCTGAATGAATGAATTCAAAAAAACGACTCACTCAATGAAATTGCTCGTTGAGCGCATCCTAGTCTTGGGCCTAGGATCGGTCCACAGGGCGATTTGAATAACAGCGGCAGCCGACACCGATCGAGCGCCAGCGTCCACGGCCACACGCAGCACTTCTCTTCGCATCTGCCCATAAAAAACGCGCGCCTTCGGTGCGCACGAAAAAAGGTGGAACGCAGCCATGGCTTTTCTTGAACTCCAGGCACTGTGCAAACGCTACGGCCCCGTCAATGCCGTCGTGGCCACTGACCTTTCGGTGGAGCAAGGCGAATTCGTCTCCCTGCTCGGCCCCTCCGGCTGCGGCAAAACCACCACCCTGCAAATGATCGCCGGCTTCGTTGATGTCAGCGCCGGACGCATCCTGCTGGATGGCCGCGACATCACCCACGCCAAGCCGGCCAGTCGCGGCCTCGGCGTGGTGTTCCAGTCCTACGCGCTGTTCCCGCACATGACCGTGCGCGACAACGTCGCTTTCGGTCTGAAGATGCGCAAAGTCTCGGCCGCCGACATCGAGCGCCGCGTCTCCCGGGTGCTGGAGCTGGTGCGCCTCACGCCCCATGCCGAACGTTACCCCCGCGAGCTGTCCGGCGGGCAGCGTCAGCGCGTGGCCCTGGCCCGGGCGCTGGTGATCGAGCCGCCGGTATTGCTGCTGGACGAACCGCTGTCCAACCTCGATGCGAATCTGCGCGAAGAGATGCAGTTCGAAATCCGCCGCATCCAGCGCGAAGTCGGCATCACCACCCTGATGGTCACCCACGACCAGGCCGAAGCGCTGTCCATCAGCGACCGCGTCGTGGTCATGCAGGCCGGGCGCATCACCCAGATCGACGAGCCCTACACCCTCTACGAACACCCGCGCACGCGTTTCATCTCCGGCTTCGTCGGCAAGGCCAATCTGCTGCGCGGCGATCGCGATGCCAGCGGCGCGGCCCAGGTCCGTCATCAGCCCGGCGATGGCGAACTGGTGTTGAGCCTGCGCCCGGAAAAAATCGATCTGGTGCCTGCCGGGACCGGTCGCCTGCAAGGCCGCGTGGTCATGCGCTACTTCCTCGGCAGCCAGTGGCTGTACCGCATCGAAACGCCCATCGGCGAACTCACCGTGGTGCGCCGCAACGATGGCGACGCGCCGATGAACGAAGGTTTCGCGGTGGGGCTGGACTGGCCGTCGGACCTGCTGCGGGTGTTGAGCGTCGACGAGGTGCCGGCATGAGTGTGCTGCGCGACACCGGACGCGGGTATCTGCTGTCGGCCCCGGCCCTGGCGTTGTTCTTCGGCCTGCTGGTGCTGCCATTGGCCTTGACGCTGGTACTGTCGTTCAACGTGTTCGACTACGAAGTCGGAGTCAAAAGCGGTGAATGGACCCTGGCGCAGTACGCCAATCTGCTCACCGATTCGTACTTTTACGAGATCTTCCTGCGCACCTTCTGGATCAGCGCCCTGGTGACCCTGCTCTGTGTGGTCATTGGCGTGCCCGAGGCCTACATCCTCAGCCGCATGGGCACCCCGTGGCGTTCGATTTTCCTGATCCTGATCCTCACGCCGCTGCTGATTTCGGTGGTGGTGCGGGCGTTTGGCTGGAGCCTGTTGCTAGGCGCCGACGGTCTGATCAATCAGGCGATTCAGGCCCTCGGCGGGCGTCCGATCAAGATGCTCTACACGCCGTTCGCGGTGATTCTGGCGCTGGTCCACGTGATGCTGCCGTTCATGATCATCCCGGTATGGACCTCGCTGCAGAAACTCGACGCCTCCGCCGAACAAGCCGCGCTGTCCCTTGGCGCGACTCAGGCGCAAGTGATGCGCATGGTGGTGTTACCCCAGGTCATGCCGGGCGTGCTGTCGGGGACGTTGATCGTCTTTGGCCTGTCCGCCAGTTCGTTTGCCATCCCGGGTCTGCTCGGCGGACGCCGGCTGAAGATGGTCGCCACCGTCGTCTACGACCAATACCTCTCGGAACTCAACTGGCCCATGGGCGCCGCGATTGCCGTGGCGCTGCTGCTGATCAACCTGTTGGTCATGCTGTCGTGGAACCGGCTGGTTGAAGGCCGCTATAAAAAATCCCTGGGGTAATGAGCGATGTCCAAGAACGGTCCTCTGGCCCTGTCGTTTCATGCCCTGGTGGTGGTGTTCATGCTGGCGCCGCTGGTGGTGGTCTGCCTGGTGGCCTTCACCCCGGAAAACACCCTCAGTCTGCCGTGGCACGGTTTTTCCCTGCGCTGGTTCAGGGCGGTGTTCGAGCGCGCCGACTTCATTCAGTCGTTCTACAACAGCCTGATTCTGGCGGTGGTCGCGGCCACCCTGGCGACGTTGATTGCCGTGCCGGCGGCATTGGCGATCACCCGCTATCGCTTTCCCGGCCGCGACTTTCTCAACGGCCTGTTCCTGTCGCCGATCATCATTCCCCATCTGGTGCTGGGGGTGGCGATGCTGCGTCTGTTCGCGCTGATGGGGGTGAACGGCAGTTTTGTCTGGCTGATGTTCGCCCACGTGGTGGTGATCACGCCGTACGTGCTGCGCCTGGTGATCGCCGCTTCCATCGGCATGGACCGCAGCGCCGAGCAAGCGGCTGAATCCCTGGGTGCCAGCCGCTTCACGCTGTTTCGTCTGATCACCCTGCCGATGATCCTGCCCGGTGTGGCCGGTGGCTGGCTCCTGGCGTTCATCAACAGCTTTGACGAGGTCACGCTGTCGATCTTTGTCACCTCGCCCTCGACCCAGACCTTGCCGGTGCGCATGTACGTGTACGCCACCGAATCCATCGACCCGATGATGGCGGCCGTGTCCGCGCTGGTGATTGCGCTGACGGCGGCGACCATGATCATCCTCGATCGGGTGTATGGGCTCGACCGTGTGCTGGTGGGGAGGCACTGATGACTCTTTCATCCATCGACATCTGTCTCAGGGAGCGCGCGCCATGGCATTGCTGAAACGACTGGCCGAACGCGATCGCGCCGTGGTCGCCTTTACCCTCGACGGCCAGCCGGCCAGTGGTTTGCAGGGCGATACCTTGCTCACGGCGGTGCTGACGGCGGAGGACTCGCTGCGCGGCAGCGACTTCAGCGGCGAACCCCGCGCCGGTTTCTGCCTGATGGGCGCGTGCCAGGACTGCTGGGTGAAACTGGGCGACGGCCGACGGGTGCGGGCCTGCTCGACGCTGCTGGAAGCCGGTGTGTGCGTGAGTCGCGAGCCGGGGCGCAGCGTATGAATGAGCCAACCCTTCAGGCCATGAACACCGTCATCGTCGGCGCCGGGCCGGCCGGAATTCGCGCCGCGCAGACACTGCTTGCCCACGGCCTGCGCCCTTGTCTGCTGGATGAAAGCCTGCGCGGCGGCGGTCAGGTCTATCGTCGCCAGCCGGAGAACTTCAAGCGCTCGGCCAAGGCGTTGTACGGTTTCGAAGCAGGCAAAGCCGTGTCGGTTCACGCCACCCTCGATCAGTTGCAGACCGAAATCGACTACCGCCCCGAGACGCTGGTGTGGAACGCCGAAGCACGCACCCTCGACACCCTGCGCAATGGCCGCACGGCGCAGGTGCCGTTCAAGCATTTGATCTTGGCCACCGGCGCCACCGACCGCATCTTGCCGGTGCCGGGCTGGACCTTGCCGGGCGTCTACAGCCTCGGCGCAGCGCAGATCGCGCTGAAGTTTCAGGGCTGCGCCATCGGTCACCGCGTGGTCTTTGCTGGCAGCGGGCCACTGTTGTATCTGGTGGCGTATCAGTACGCCAAGGCCGGTGCGACGGTGGCGGCGGTGCTCGACAGCTCGCCCTTTTCCGCTCAGACCCGCGCCCTGCCCGCGCTGCTCGGGCAACCGTCGACGCTGGCCAAAGGGCTTTATTACCGCGCCTGGCTGACGGCCCACGGCATCCCGGTGCATCAGGGCGTTCATCTGCACGGCATTCAGGGCGAGCGGCGGGTCAGCGGGGTCAGCTGGCAACAGGGCAATCAGCGGAAAAACCTCGCCTGTGACGCCGTCGCCTTCGCCCACGCGCTGCGCAGCGAAACCCAACTGGCCGATCTACTCGGCTGCGACTTCGCCTGGAGTCCGTTGAATCGCGCCTGGCTGCCCACCCGCGACGCCGCCGGGCGCAGCAGCGTCGAGGGGGTTTATCTGGCCGGGGATGGGGCCGGGATCATGGGCGCCGACGCTGCGGAAATGGCCGGCGAACTGGCAGCGCTGACCTTGCTCGGCGACATCGGTTACCGCATCGACCGCGCCCGCAGCATCGAATTGCAGCGGCAACTGGAAGCCATCCAGCGGTTTCGCCAGGGACTGGAAACGGCGTTCCCCTTCCCCGAAGACTGGGCGGCCAAGGCGCCGGACAGCCTGACGGTGTGCCGCTGCGAGGAAGTCAGCGCTGGCGACATCCGTCAGACCGTGGCCGAGGGTCACTGGGAGATCAACCGGGTCAAGGCCATGTGCCGGGTCGGCATGGGCCGCTGCCAGGGGCGCATGTGTGGACTGGCCGCGACGGAAATCGTCGCTCAGGCGTCGGGGCGCGACATCGCCAGCGTCGGACGATTGCGCGGGCAGGCGCCTATCAAGCCGCTGCCGTTTGGCGTGGAGGCAGAACAATGAGCCAGCCCGTTGAAGTGGATGCGGTGATTATTGGCGGCGGGATCGTCGGCGCCTCGGCGGCGCTGTTTCTCGCCCTGAGCGGCAAACGCGTGGCGCTGCTGGAGCGGGACTTTTTCGGCTCTCACTCAAGCGGCGTCAATTATGGCGGCGTGCGCCGTCAGGGCCGGCCGTTGTCGCAGCTGCCGCTGTCCCGGCGCGCCCACGAAATCTGGGGGGACCTGCGCGCATTCATTGGCACTGATGGCGAATACGTGCGCTCGGGGCATCTCAAGCTGGCCCGCAGCGACAAAGACATGGCCGCGCTAGTCGCGTATGAAGAGGCGTCGCGCGGGTTCGGAATGGAGCTGCAGTTGCTCGATCACGGCCAGTTGCGCGCGCGCTTCCCCTGGGCGGGCGATGTGGCGGTGGGCGCTTCGTTGTGCGCCGACGACGGCCATGCCAATCCGCGCCTCGTCTCCCCCGCGTTTGCCGCTGCCGCACGCCGCGCCGGTGCGCAGACGTTCGAACAGGCCCACGTCAGTGACGTCGCCCACGACGGGCAGTCTTTTCGGGTGAGGACCGCCAGCGGTCTGGGCTTTCGCGCCCCGTGGCTGCTCAATTGTGCCGGCGCCTGGGCGGCTCAACTGGCCCAGCAGTTCGGCGAACCGGTGCCGATGCGCGCGGGCCACCCGGCGATGCTAGTGACCGAACCGCTGCCGATGTTCATGGACGTCAGCACCGGCGTCGAGGGCGGCGGGATCTATGCGCGGCAGGTGGCGCGGGGCAATTGCGTGCTGGGCGGCGGTCAGGGATTTCCGCTGGACCCGGCCACCGCCCGCCCGGGTCAGGCGGCGATTCTGGAGATCCTGCGCAACGCCGTTGAACTGTATCCGCCGCTGGCCGGTGCTCAGGCCATTCGCACCTGGAGCGGCACCGAAGGGTATCTGCCCGACCGCGAACCGGTGCTGGGGGCCAGTTCGACCCAACCCGGTCTGCTGCACGGCTTCGGATTCGCCGGATCGGGCTTTCAGATTGGCCCGGCGGCGGGCGAGGCCTTGGCGCAGATAGTCTGCGTCGGGGCGTCGAACATCGAGCTGAGCCCGTTCTCGATCACACGCTTTCAATCGCAACCGCACACTTCATCGCCCGCCATCGTCGTGCCGTCCGGCACCGATAACGTCATTCCATTGCTCAGAGGAAGGTCGAACCCATGACTCACATGAAACGTGTTGCCGTAACCTGCTTGTCTTGCCTGCCGCTTGCCGTGTTGCTTGCTTCGATGCCCGCACAGGCCGAACCGACGCTGTACCTTGGCATGAACGGCGGCACCATGGAGCGCTTGTACGCCGACCATGTGCTGCCCGCGTTCGAGAAGGCCAACAACGTCAAGGTGGTGATCGTGCCGGGCACGTCCTCGGACATCCTCGCCAAGGCCCAGGCCAGCAAGGACAACCCGCAGATGCACGTGATGTTCCTCGACGACGGCATCATGTACCGGGCCATTTCCATGGGTCTGTGCGGCAAGCTGAATCCGAGCGCGAGCCTGGCGGACATTCCGGCCAAGGGCAAGATCAAGGAAGAAGCGGTGGCCGTGAGCCTGGGTGTCACCGGGCTGGCGTACAACACCAAGATGTTCAAGGACAACGGCTGGAGCGCGCCGACGTCCTGGGCCGACATGGCGGACCCTAAGTACAAGGAGAAGCTTGTGTTCCAGTCGCTGGCCTCCTCCACTTTCGGGCTGCACGGTTTTCTGATGTTCAACCGGTTGCAGGGTGGCAATGAAACCAACGTCGAGCCGGGTTTCAAGGCATGGCCGAAGACGGTGGGCCCGAACGTGCTGGAGTACATCGCCAGCTCGGCGAAAATCTCGGAGATGGTTCAGACCGGCGAAGCGGCGCTGTTCCCGCTGACGCCGACCCAGGTGACCGCGCTCAAGCTCAAGGGCGTGCCGGTGGAATATGCGCCGCCGAAGGAAGGCGGCGTGGTCTTGAACGTGGCCGAATGCACCATCGCCAACAACGACCAGCCTGAACTGGCGCAGAAGCTTGCGGCGTTCCTGCTGACCCCGGAAGCCCAGGCGCCGGCCCTGGAGATGGGCGACCAGATCCCGTCCAACCCGAAAACCCCGACCACCGACAAGACCCGCGGTCAGGTCGAAGCCATGAACAAATACCTGGAAACCGCCGTGACCATCGATTGGGATCAGGTCAACCAGGTCCGCCCGGAATGGAACGCCCGCTGGAGCCGCTCGATCGAGCGGTAGATGATCAAAGTGGGACCCTGATCCAACCGTGGGACCGGCTTCAGCCGGGAAGGCGTCGGAGGCCACACTGCAAAATGGATGGCGTACACACTGGCCTCTTCCCGGCTAAAGCCAGTCCCACTAGTCAACCGCGATCCCATAGTGGGACCGGCTTCAGCCGGGAAAGCGTCAGTAGGCGCACTGCAAAATGGATGGCGTACACACTGGCCTCTTCCCGGATAAAGCCAGTCCCACTCATCAACCGCGATCCAACCGTGGGACCGGCTTCAGCCGGGAAAGCGTCGGAGGCCACACTGCAAAATGGATGGCGCGCACGCTGGCCTCTTCCCGGCTAAAGCCAGTCCCACTCATCAACCGCGATCCCATAGTGGGACCGGCTTCAGCCGGGAAAGCGTCAGTGGGCGCACTGCAAAATGGATGGCGTACACACTGGCCTCTTCCCGGCTAAAGCCAGTCCCACTAATCGACCGCGATCCGGTGTAGGACCGGCTTCAGCCGGGAAGGCGTCGGAGGCCACACCGCAAAATGGATGGCGTACACACTGGCCTCTTCCCGGCTAAAGCCACTCCCACTAATCAACCACGATCCAACAGTGGGACCGGCTTCAGCCGGGAAGGCGTCGGAGGCAATGCCGGAAAATGGATGGCGCGCATGCTGGCCTCTTCCCGGCTAAAGCCAGTCCCACTAATCAACCGCGATCCGATAGTGGGACCGGCTTCAGCCGGGAAAGCGTCAGTAGGCGCACTGCAAAATGGATGGCGTACACACTAGCCTATTCCCGGCTAAAGTCAGTCTTACTAATCGACCGCGATCCAATAGTGGGACCGGCTTCAGCCGGGAAGACGTCGGAGGCCATACCGCAGAATGGACGGCGCGCACGCTGGCCTCTTCCCGGCTAAAGCCGGTCCCACTAACGCGCCGCGTATGCTGCAGGACCAGCTTCAGCCAGTCCCACCCAAGTGCCGCGTATCCTATGGCACCGGCTTTAGCCGGTCTCTGACCCGGAACGCCGCAAATCACACCACATATGCACCTTCGAGACGTACTGATCCCCCACCGCCACCGCATACGGCTCGACCCCAAACGCCTCAAACCCCATCCGCTCATACAAGTCCTGGGCGCCGCGGTTGCCGTCGGTCACCGTCAACTGGACAAGCAACAACTGCGGCAGGCTCCGCGCATAGGCCAACACGCTGCCAACCAGGTCATGTCCGATGCCTTTTCCCCGATGGGCGTGGGGAACGTACATCCCGAAGAGCGTGGATTTGTGGCGAGCTTTCTTTCTGGTTTCAATGGAAAGGCCGGCAACCCCCAGCAGGTTCCCTGCTTCAACGGCGCCGAACACCACCTCTGTCGCCTCAGGCCCGACCACGAGCCGTTTCTCCCACCAACTGATCACCAAGGCTTCGCGCTCGCCGACGTCGGACGTGAACGCATCAGGATGGAGGGCGTAGGCTTCAAGCATCAGGGCTCGATACGCCGAGGCATATTCCGGGGTCAGTCGCTGAATGGTCGTGGTCATCGAAGTCACACTGCAGGGTCGAGCGCTGATTATGTGTCTCAGCCCGCGTGACGACTACCGCCCAGGCGCAGAATCAACCAACGCCCTCTCCCTTCACGCCCGTTCGGTCACGCATCGGCGTGCAGCACGCGGCAAAACACCGGGTTTTCACGCCGGCTATTGCAAAAACCCTGCTCATCGCTGCAACCTCCACGGTTTGTGCGGCTCAGACTATTTCGCGACAGGTAAAATCGCGCAACGTGGGCGCGTCAGTTCGAGGGAGATTTCCATGCGTTTCAGATCATTCATCCAGTGTCTCGCTGTTGTGCCCCTGGCGCTGCTGATGGCAGGGACGGCCGTCGCCAGCGAAGAAACGCAACTGATCCAGTCAATCAACACCTATCGCAGCCAGGCCCAGCCCTGCGCCAATGTGGCGTCGACCGAGCTGCCGCCGCTGAACAGCGACCCGCGCCTGAACCTGCCCGCCAGTGGCACGGTGGATCTGCAGCCGATGCTGGCCCGGGCGTCGTATCCGATGGTCAGCGTTCAGGCCATCACCCTCTCGGGCCCGCGCGACGCGCAAGCGGCCATGGCGGCGATTCAGGAAAGTTTTTGTCAGGTGGTGCTCAATCCGCAGTTCGTCGACATCGGCGTCAGCCGCAACGACCGTGACTGGCGCATCGTGCTGGCGCGTCCACTGCTGGCGGGCGGACTGGGTAACGCGCAGGCCGAGGGCCAGAAACTGCTGGGGCTGATAAATGAAGCGCGCAAGCAACCGCAGCAATGTGGCACTCAGTCGTTTTCCGCTGCTGCCCCGCTGGTGTGGAACGACACCCTGATGAGCGCAGCCGAGAGCCATTCGCGCTCCATGGCCAACAACAATTATTTTGATCACAAGGGTCGCAACGGCGGGACGCCGGGGGATCGGGCGGAGCTGGCCGGGTATATCGGCCAGCAGATCGGCGAGAACATTGCCGCCGGGCAGGACAACGCGCGCAAGGTGGTCGAAGGCTGGCTGGCCAGCCCCGGCCATTGCGCCAACCTCATGAACCCGCAGTTTCATGACCTCGGCGCTGCGTACGCCACCGACCCGAAGAGCGACGCCGGCATTTACTGGACGGCGCTGTTCGGGGTGCAGTAACGCGGGTCGCTAGTGCGAGCTGCCTTGGCAAGCGGCTCTGCGATCAGAGGCCGTCAACGGCGTGCAACGTGCGCAGTTCAACGTCCGCCGCGCTTTTCTTCTGCCAGACCGGCCAGTACTCAACCCGCTTGGACTCGACCGAGGTCTTGTTGCTCTCGAACCAGCTCAGGGATTTAGGCGAGTTGGTCATCAGCTTGGTGTCGGCGATCCAGTCCTTGAAATCGCTGGACTGCGAGCTGTATTCCGCTTTCGGATCGCGGGCGACCGGCCACGGCGAGAACCGTGCTTTCCACATGCCCATGCGCGGGATGACCATCGAATAGTAGGTCTTGCCCGGGGCCAGGTCGGCTTCCAGGAAATCCGCCGCTTCGGAGACCACCATGAAGGTGTGGTGGCCCGGCGTCGTCGGGTAGGCGACCTTGGTGCCATTGGCGAGGATGCCGATGAACTGGGTCTTGCCACCGGTCACGTCATACACGGACGCGTCGATGGCCTTGGCCATGAACGCGCTGCGCATGAAGACGACCTGTGCGCCGTCCTGAGGACTGGCTTCGATGACTGGGTTGTCGGCAGGTTTCATCATGGACGAACAGCCGGTCAGCACCAGTGTGCCAACCAACGCCAGAATGTGGGTAATGCGCATTTACAGCTCCTTGGAAAAATATCCGGCCCGAAAACGGATCGGGCCCGGGGCTGTATCGGCGCTGACACTTTTCTCTTGAATGAAAAAAACACCGCGAGAGCTCTGGAACGGGCGTCCCAAGGCGTTTTGATCGAAGCGCAGGCCGCTTATCCCGCGTGGATCGCCGACGCCGGAACCTGCCCGTCACTCACGTTCGCCTCGGTGTAATGCCGCCGGTGCGCCAGTGCCTGACCCTGTTCATCGAACAGATGGCAACGGTGGCCCCGCACACCGACGCGCAGCAATTGCCCCGCCTTGACCGCCGACATTCCCTCGCCCTTGACCATCAGATCATGGCCATCGTCGGTCTGCGCGTGGGTAAACGTCTCCCCGCCCAGATGCTCGACCACCAGGGTTTTCACCGGAATCTGCGCATCGCCCTCGCCCCGATCCGACAGATGCTCGGGCCGCAGGCCCAGGGTCAACGGGTCGCCCGCTTTCACCTGCTCGCCCGTCACCGGAACCCACAACAGCTCGCCACCCGGCAGGCGGACCTGGACGCCTTCACCACTGATGGCCACCGCCGTGACCGGTAGAAAACTCATCTGCGGCGAGCCGATAAAGCCCGCGACAAAGCGGTTGCGCGGATGGTGATACAGCTCCAGCGGCGAGCCCACCTGTTCGATGCAACCCTTGTTGAGCACGACGATTTTGTCGGCCAGGGTCATGGCTTCGACCTGGTCATGGGTGACGTAAACCATGGTCGCCTGCAGGTCAGCGTGCAGCTTGGCGATCTCGATGCGCATCTGCACGCGCAGGGAGGCATCGAGGTTGGAAAGGGGTTCGTCGAACAGAAAGACTTCCGGCTCATGAACGATGGCCCGGCCGATGGCGACGCGCTGACGCTGCCCGCCAGACAATGCCTTGGGCTTGCGATCGAGCAGCGGTTCGAGCTGCAGGATGCGCGCGGCGTTGCGCACCTTGGCTTCGATCTGGTCTTTGGGGGTCTTTTGCATCTTCAGCCCGAAGGCGATGTTGTCGTAGACCGACATGTGCGGGTACAGCGCGTAGGACTGGAACACCATGGCCACGCCGCGATCGGCCGGCTCCAGGTAGGTTACATCGCGGGCGCCGATGCGAATCTGGCCCTGGGTGATGCTCTCCAGGCCCGCGATACAGCGCAGCAGGGTTGACTTGCCGCACCCCGAAGGCCCGACGAACACCACGAACTCGCGGCTCTCGATACTCAGGTGGATGTCATGCAAGACCTTGATCTCGCCATAGGCCTTCTCGACGCCACTCAAACTGAGCTCAGTCAAAATTGTATCCCCTGAATTATTGTTGTTTGGGCATTTTTCATGGCAACGGCGCGCTGATTTGACAGCAATGCATTTTGTCCTACGATCATTTGTAATTCGTAAATTACAAATGTCAAGGAACTCGCCCGAACCGGATTGACTGCCCCGTAGATCCACCTATATGCACCGTTAACACCTGTCCCCGCGTAACCCTCACCCACAACAATAATGAGGTCACGTAAATGAAGAAGCTGGTTTGGAATGCCCTCGCCCTGTCGATTGCGCTGGGTTCCGGCGCCGCACAGGCCTGGACGCTGGAAGAGGCCGCGGCGCCGTACAAGGGCACCGAAATCAAGGCGATTTTCCTCGACCGTCCCGGTTACGCCGCCGCCATCAAACTGCTGCCGGAGTTCGAAAAGAAAACCGGCATCAGGGTCAGCTACGAAACCATCCCCTACGAGAATAGCCGCGAACGCGAGGTGCTGAGTTTCACCTCCGGCGAGCAGCTCGACGTCGTGCTGACGGACGTGGTGTGGATCGGCGAATTCGCCGGCAACGGCTGGCTCGAACCGGTCACCACCTTCACCCAGGACGCGAAGCTCGCCGACCCGGACCTCAAGCTGGAGGGTTTCTTCCCGATCCTGCTGGAGTCGTTCGGCAGTTGGGACAAACAGACTTACGGCCTGCCGTTCGATAACTACTCCGGCCTGCTGTTCTACAACAAGTGCATGCTCAAGGACGCCGGCTTCGACAAGCCGCCGGCCACGTGGGACGAGCTGCTCAAGGACTACGCGCCCAAACTCACCGACAAATCCAAGGACCGCTACGCCTACGCCCTGCAATCGCGGCGCGGTGAAACGCAATCGGCGGACAGCTTCATGCGTTTCCTCTGGCCGTTCGGTGGCTCACTGCTGGACGATAAATTCAAATCCAACCTTAATTCCAAGGCATCTCAGCAAGGCCTGCAATTTCGTCAGGACCTGATGAAATACATGCCGCCGGGCATCGTCGATTACGACCACAACGAAGCGGTCAACGCCCTCGCCCAGGGCAAAGTGGCGATGATCACCGAATGGTCGGCGTTCTACGGCACCCTGGCCGACCCGACCAAATCCAAGATCACCGATTGCCTAGCCGTGGCCACCGAACCCAAAGGCCCGGCCGGTCTGAAGCCGGCCCTGGGCGGGTTCTCGCTGGGAGTAAACGCCAAGTCCGATGAAAAGCAGAAAGCCGCGGCGTGGCTGTTCATTCAGTGGGTCACCTCCGAAGCCATGGCCCGGCCGTACCTGGACGCCGGTGGCGTGAGCGGGCGGATGTCGGTGTACAAGGACGCCGACGTGCAGAAGAAATACCCCTTCGTGCAGCCGATGGTGACCTCGTGGGAAGGCGGCGTGCCTGACTACCGCCCCCGCTTCCCGCAATGGCCGGAGATTTCCGAAGTGGTCGGCGAGAACGGCACGGCAATCATGCTCGGCAAAACCAGCGTGGAGGCCGGGGCCAAGGCGATTGGCAGCAGGATGGAGGAGATCCTGAAGAAGGCCGGGTATTACGACGGCAAGGTCAAATTGCTGAAGTGACGGTTTGACCACACTCCCGTAGGAGCCGGTTTGCTGGCGAATGGAAAATGTCTGACACCTCTGCGGTGAATGGCAGAGCGTGTTCGCCAGCAAGCTGACTCCCACAGGGGTTCAGCGTAACGCCGTGAGATGCCCGCACCTTCGAGACCCAACACATGCCGAACAAGAAAAAACCACCCTTCCCGACCCTGTGGAACAACACCCGCGCGGCCTTTGCCTTCCTCGCGCCGGCCACCGTTGCTCTGGCGCTGATCGGCATCTTTCCGACGGTGTTCGCGCTGGTCAATTCGTTCCGCCAGTACAACCTGGCCCGGCCAAAAGACGCGACGCCTTTCATCGGCTTCGACAACTACCTCAACGTGCTCAACGACGCTTCGTTCTGGGCGGCGCTGGGCCGAACCGGGCTGTTTCTCATCACCGTGGTGCCAATCCAGCTGGCGCTTGGGCTGATCATCGCGCTGATGCTGCACAAGCCCGGCCTGTCCGGTTTCAAACTGCTGGCGCGCATGAGCCTGGTCATCCCGCTGGCCACCGCGCCCGCCGTGGCCGGGCTGATTGGCCGGCTGATCTTCAACCGCGATTTCGGCGTGGCCAACGCACTGCTCTCAGTGTTCAATACCGGGCCGGTCGAATGGCTGGGCGACACCACCAACGCGTTCATTGCCGTGGCGCTGATGGACATCTGGCAATGGACGCCCTTCTGCGCACTGGTGCTGCTGGCCGGGCTGACCATGGTGCCCAATGAAATCGAAGAGGCCGCGCGCCTGGAGACCCGCAGCCGCTGGCAGATCGTGCGTTACGTGCAACTGCCCTTTCTGCTGCCCAGCGCGACGGTGATTCTGATTCTGCGCACCGCCGACATCCTCAAGATGTTCGACACCGTGTTCACCATGACCCGCGGCGGCCCGGGCGCGGCGACCGAGCTGGTCAGCGTCTATATCCAGCGCATCGGCTTTCGCGTGTTCGATCAGGGCGTTGCCTCGGCGCAGGCGATCCTCATGCTGATCCTGACCATCGTGCTGGCCCGTCTGTACATCAAATTCGTTTACCGGGAGATCTGACATGGCCACCGTTGCGACTGCGAAAAACCCGGCCACCCCCGCCCGGGTTCGCCCACGGGCGAGCGTCAATGCCTGGCATCTGGTCGGTCTTCTGGCGATCTTCCTGTTCGCGGTGTTTCCGTTCTACTGGATGGTCGCCACCAGCCTCAAGACCCAGGCCGAAGCCCTGGCCTCGCCACCGATCTGGGCGTTCACGCCGCACCTGGATAACTACGTAAAAGTGCTGTTCGAGCGCGACGTGCTGCATAGCCTCGGCAACTCGCTGATCGTCGCGGTCTGCACCACGGTGCTCGCCGTCGGCCTCGGTACGCCGGCGGCTTACGCCCTGGCGCGGTTCGAATTCAAGGGCAAGGAAGACCTGTGGTTCTGGTTCATCACCAACCGCATGCTCAGCCCCATCGTCGTGGCACTGCCGATCTTTCTGATGGCGCGCAACATGGGCCTGATCGACACCCATCTGGTGCTGATCCTGATCTACCTGACCTTCAACCTGCCCATCGTCGTGTGGATCTGCACTGACCAGTTTCGCGGCGTGCCGAAGGACCTGGACGAAGCCGCGCGGCTGTCGGGCGCGTCACGCTTCACCATCTTCTGGCGCATCGCCCTGCCCCTGGCGATGCCGGGGGTGGCGGTGTCGGCGATCTTCTCGTTCATCTTTTCCTGGAACGAGCTGCTCTATGCCCTGGTGCTGACGCGCAACACGGCCCGCACCGCGCCGGTGACCGCCACCAGTTTCATGAGCGGCTACGACTTGCCCTGGGGCGAGATCATGGCCACCGGCACGCTGATCGTGTTCCCGGTGATCATTTTCGCGCTGATGGTATCCAGGCATCTGGTACAAGGGCTGACCATGGGCGCCGTGAAATAGACGCCCCGCTTTACCGGCCACAGTAAGGACACCGCCGTGCAGAACCTTTACCCGGACACCCCCTTCGCCACCGAACCGGTGAACGCCGAGGATCAGCTCAATATCCGCATCGCCTGGTCCTATTACGTCAACAGCATGACCCAGCAACAGATCGCCGACCGGCTGGGCATCACCCGCGTGCGGGTCAACAAGGCCCTGGCGACCTGCCGCGAAACCGGCGTGGTGCAGATTCGCATCACCTCGCCGCTGGCGGCCTGCATCGAACTGGAAGAGCGTCTGCAGAATCGCTTCGGCCTGCGTCGCGTCACCGTCGTGCCCTCGCCCGACGATCCGTCGACCATCTTCCGCGTGCTGGGCGTCGGCATTGCGCCGATCATCGAGGAATACCTCACCGACGGCAGCATCGTCGCCGTGGGCTGGGGCCGCACCCTGCGCCAGGCGGTGCGCGAACTGTCCGCGCGGGCGCTGCCGAACCTGACCGTGCTGTCGCTGCTCGGCGGCCTGCATTACGGCTCGGCCAACAACACGGTGGAGATCGCCTCGAGTTTTGCCGGCCTGTTCGGCGGCTCCTGGTACTACCTCGCCGCGCCGGTGTTCGCACCTTCAGAGCAATACCGCGACATGTACCTCGAAGAAGCCTCGGTGCAGGCCGTGCTCGGCAAGGCGCGGCAGGCCGACCTGGCCTTGCTCACCGTCGGTGATCTCAGCGAGCGTTCACTCATGCTGGAACTGGGGCTGGTCAACGATGAGGACGCGCGCTCGCTGCGGGCCGCCGGTGCCGTCGGTGACCTGCTCGGCCGCTGGCTGGACCGCGACGGCATCGAAGTCAATCACCCGCTGAACCGCCGCGCCGTCTCCCTGGACCTCGAAGAACTGCGGCGGATCAAGAAGGTCGTGCTGGTCTCCGGCGGGCCGTACAAGGCCGACATCATTCGCGCAGTGCTGCTGCGCAATTTCGTCCACGAGCTGGTCATCGACGAAAGCGCGGCGCGGCAACTGCTCGATCAGGACAAATAAATCCCCCTTCTGGAGCGATCGCGATGGCCCATCACGACTTTGGCGGCAAGCGGATTCTGGTCACCGGCGCAGGCAAGGGCATCGGCCGGGAAACCGTGCAGTGGCTGGAGCGATGCGGTGCAGAGGTGATCGCCATGGGACGCAATCCGGAGGATCTGGCCTATTGCGCGCACTCAGCGGTGGCGGACCTCGCTGACGTCAGCGCCACGCGCGCGGCCGTGGCGTCGGTGCTGCCCATCGACTTATTGGTCAACTGTGCGGGGGTGGTCGAGCTGGAGTCTTTTCTCGACACATCGGTCGAGACCTTCGACCACCTGATCGCGGTGAACACCCGGGCGCCCATGGTAGTGGCGCAAATTGTCTCCCGCGACCTCATCGCTCGCGGCGTACCGGGCGCCATCGTCAACGTCTCAAGCCTGGCGGCAGCGGTGGGCACACGGGATCATCTGGCCTACTGTGCGTCGAAAGCGGCGCTGGATGCCATGACCCGAGTGATGGCCGTTGAGCTTGGCCCCTACGGTATACGGGTTAACAGTGTGAATCCGGTGGTGACACTGACGCCGATGGCAGACAAGGCCTGGAGCGACCCGGTCAAGGTCGGCGCGATGCTGTCGCGGATTCCCCTGGGCCGCTTCGTTCAGCCCGGGGAAATCGCTGCGACCATCGCCTTTTTACTCAGCGACGACGCCGGCATGATCAACGGCGTGACCCTGACCGTAGACGGCGGTTTCAGCGCGGGCTGAGGCGCACGTCTAAACCGGCGCTCAGCCCCACAAGGTGCGGCCGAAGAACGTCAGCGCGCGGTCCATGGCCAGTTGCGCCCAGACCGGGTCGTATTGCGTGCCCGGAATGCGGCCAGGGCCGACGGCTTCTTCGTTGGCGAAGGCGTGGTGCGCCAGGTAGCGGTGGAATTCCAGGTCGACGCCGCCTTCGCTGAGTTTGGCTTCCAGCTGATCGACGCCGTCCGCCGGGAAGAATTCATCCTGAGTGCCCCAGTGCGCCTGCACCGGCACCTTGATCGCCGCAGGGTCGAGGAACTCCAGCGGCGGCATGCCGTAGAACACCACGCCGGCGGACAGCTCGGGGATGAAGTTGAGTGCCAGCAGGGTCAGCGCGCCGCCCATGCAAAACCCGGTGACGCCGACTTTCTGGCTGTGACCCTTGAGGTATTGCACGGCGCCGCGGATGTCCTGGGTGGCGGCATCGGCGAAGTCGAGTTTGTCCATCAGGTGATGGGCTTCTTCTTCCTCGACCGTCATTTCGCCGCGATAAAGATCAGGCACCAGCGCCAGGTACCCGGACGCCGCAAGACGATCGGCCACGCCACGGATCTGGTCGTTGAGGCCCCACCACTCCTGAATCACTACCACGGCCGGTGCGCCTTCGGTCTTGGCCGGGCTGGCCAGGTAGCCACTCAACTCTTTGCCGTCCGGGCGTTTGAACGTGATGGTCTTGCCCGTTGCCTGTGTCGATGCTTGAGTCATGGGGTTCTCCGGATAAGAAATTCGGTTGGATTAACAGCGTAAGACGACTGACCGTCAGTTCTACGGCAGCAACACGACGGTGAACAGCGTGACCCACGTGAAATTACTGACAGGTTCGGCGTGGACCCCGTTCAACCGTTCTGCAGATCCGTGCCCATGGCAGCGCCGGTCATGTCTCGACGACGCTCGTCACGTGGGGCAGCGCGATGCTCGCGCAACTGCTTTTTCAGGGTGGCCGCCGAAGGCGCGTAGAGAAAGCCGAACGACACGCTGTTGCGTCGGCCTTTCACCGCGTGGTGCATCAAGTGCGCGTGGTAGAGGCGTTTGAGGTAGCGATTGCGCGGCCGTGGTCGCGCAGGCCAATGGCGATGGACCATTCCGTCGTGGACCAGCATGTAAATCAGGCCGAACGCCGCGACGCCTGCGCCCACCCATTGCAGCGGGTCATGGCCGTGGTTGCCGGCAACGATCAGCGCGACCGCCACCATGCCCAGCGCCAGCAAATAAATATCGTTGGTTTCGAAGGCGCCGAGCTGTTCTTCGTGGTGGGATTTGTGCAGGAACCAGCCCCAGCCGTGCATGACGTACTTGTGGGCGAGAAAGCCGACCCCTTCCATGGTGACAAGGGTGAGGAGAAAAATCGTGAAGTTGAAGATCATAGCGTCGGGAAGGCCGATGGGTCTGGACGTCGACGTGCAGCATACCGGGGTCACGGGAAATTTCCAGATTCGCGCTCACAACGTTTGCTTTCCTGACCAACCGATGTAAAAAATGGCCCCATGGGTGAGCGTCCCGGACGTTCACTGTATTCGTGCCCTGCCCCTCGCGGCGGCCGGCACCGCTTTCAAGGAATCAAGCATGGCTCCAAGACACGTCATCAACGCTTCGGTCAGCCCCAAGGGCAGCCTGGAAACACTGTCGCAACGTGAAGTCCAGCAACTCAGCGCCGCAGGCTCCGGCAGCATCTACACCCTGTTCCGCCAGTGCGCCCTGGCTATTCTCAACACCGGCGCCCATGTCGATAACGCCAAAACCATCCTCGAGGCCTACCAGGACTTCGAAGTGCGCATCCACCAGCAGGACCGTGGCGTGCGCCTCGAACTGCTGAACGCCCCGGCCGACGCCTTCGTCGACGGCGAGATGATCGCCAGCACCCGGGAAATGCTGTTCAGCGCCCTGCGCGACATCGTCTACACCGAGAGCGAGCTCGACAGCCAGCGCATCGACCTGAGCAGCTCCCAGGGCATCACCGATTACGTTTTCCACCTGCTGCGCAACGCCCGCACCCTGCGCCCCGGCGTCGAACCGAAGATGGTGGTGTGCTGGGGCGGCCACTCGATCAACACAGAAGAATACAAATACACCAAGAAAGTCGGCCACGAGCTGGGCCTGCGCAAACTGGACATCTGCACCGGTTGCGGTCCCGGCGTGATGAAAGGCCCGATGAAGGGCGCGACCATTGCCCACGCCAAGCAACGCATCACCGGCGGCCGTTACCTGGGCCTGACCGAGCCGGGCATCATCGCGGCCGAGGCGCCGAACCCGATCGTCAACGAGCTGGTGATCCTGCCGGACATCGAAAAGCGCCTGGAAGCCTTCGTCCGTGTCGGCCACGGCATCATCATTTTCCCGGGTGGCGCAGGCACGGCAGAGGAATTCCTCTACCTGCTCGGCATCCTCATGCACCCGGACAACCAGGACCTGCCGTTCCCGGTCATTCTCACCGGCCCGAAAAGCACCGCGCCGTACCTGGAGCAGCTGCACGCGTTCGTCGGCGCGACACTGGGC
This sequence comes from Pseudomonas sp. HP_12, assembly GCF_055283955.1. NCBI lineage: Bacteria > Pseudomonadati > Pseudomonadota > Gammaproteobacteria > Pseudomonadales > Pseudomonadaceae > Pseudomonas > Pseudomonas sp. HP_12. Next base: position 50,492 of record NZ_JBTOQG010000001.1, on the reverse strand, counting down.
GACGCCGCGCACAAGCATTATCAGATCATCATCGACGACCCGTCTGAAGTGGCGCGGCAGATGACCCTGGGCCTTGCGTCGGTGCGCCAGTTCCGCCGCGACCGCGCCGACGCGTTCCACTTCAACTGGCTGCTGAAGATCGAAGAGAGCTTCCAGCGTCCCTTCGACCCGACCCACGCCAACATGGCCAGCCTGCAACTGCGCCGCGACCTGCCGCCCCACGAACTGGCGGCCAACCTGCGCCGGGCGTTTTCCGGGATCGTGGCGGGCAACGTCAAGGACAAGGGCATTCGCCTGATCGAGGAACACGGCCCGTACGAAATCCACGGCGACGCGGAAGTGATGCAGCCGCTGGACAAGCTGTTGCAGGCCTTCGTCGAGCAGCACCGGATGAAACTGCCGGGCGGCGCGGCGTATGTGCCGTGTTATCGAGTGGTTTCCTAACGGCGCATGGCCTGAGGTCATACTTCAGGCACGATACTGCATCACCCTTGTGGGCGCCCAATTGTGGGAGTGAGCTTGCTCACGAAGGCGGCATCACTGCCGCCAGAGATGCGCAGGCCGAACGGGCCTCTTCGCGAGCAAGCTCGCTCCCACAGGTATTTCGTTCGCTGCAGAAAACCGTTGTGCCTGGAAGACTTATTTCCACACCTGCATCTCCCCGAAATTCCGGAACCCATCCATGATCCACATCCGCCCCATGACCGCCGATGACTTCGCGGTCTTTTGGCCCACCTTTCAGGCCGTCGTTCTGGCGCAGGAAACCTACGCCTACGCCCCCGACCTGAGCGTCGAGCAAGCCCGGCACCTGTGGCTGGAATACCCGCTGCACACGCTGATCGCCGAAGAAGACGGCATATTGCTGGGCAGCTATTACCTCAAGGCCAACGCGGCCGGCCCTGGCAGCCATGTCAGCAACTGCGGCTACATGGTCACCCCGGCCGCGCGCGGTCGTGGCGTCGCGCGCCTGATGTGCGAGCACTCTCAGCAACTGGCGCTGGACAGCGGCTTCTCGGCCATGCAGTTCAACTCCGTGGTCGCCACCAACGACGTCGCCGTCGCGCTCTGGCAGAAACTCGGTTTTGAGATCGTCGGCCGTCTGCCCCGCGCTTATCGCCATGCCCGGCTCGGGCTGGTGGATTGTCTGGTGATGTACAAATGGCTGGCGGACATGCCGTCCTCGCGCAAAGCCAAAAGCCCGTTGCTGATCGGGCGCAAGAACATCGAATCGGTGATCTCCCGCCCCCGGCGCAAACCCTCTGACGGGCCTGTCTGATCTTTCCGGAAATCGGGAACCACCTGCCTGCCTGACGCCACTCACCCTGCAAAGTACTCACTTGCACGGACGGCGTCAGCATGGCTTTATCTCCAGTCTCACGTGGCCAGACCACCAATGTCGGCACCACCCATCTGAATCCTGCCGCTGCAACGGCAACCGGCCCCACGCAGCGTAAAAACGTTCTGGCGCGCATGGCCACTGCCAGCCGGTCGACGCTGCAGAAAAGCCGCCACTTCGCAGGCGGTCTGTTCAAGGCCCGGCCGGGCGATGCCTCGTCCATCCCACGCGCCTCCGGGGCCGGGAACACCACCAACACTGCGCTCGCACCCAACGCGGTGGCGGCATCAACTACGGCCGCTGCATCAGCCGCGCCACAGGCGAACGCGCCGGTGCCGCCCACCGGTCCTGCGACAACCCAGCTACCCGCCATGGCGATGACACCCCGGCTGAGCATGGCGTTGCACAATCAGCAACTCACTTTTGGCGGCTCCGGCCAGCCCAACCGCACCGAGCGCCTGCTCGAAGGCATTCTGAGCAAGCACGACCAGCGTTATCAGGGCTTGGCGGAGCTCAATCAGACTGCAGAGAAAACCGAATACCTGCTGGTCGACACCCAGAACCGGCTGCTCCACGCCCATGCCAGTGACGCGGCCATTTCCCTGTTCAAAAGCAGTGAAAAACGCGCCAACAACGCCTTCGATGTGGCGATGCCCACCGATGCCCACCGCGCGCAGGTCACCGGCGTGCACAAAGACGCCAACAACACCGCCTGGCGCATTCACGAAAATAAGCTGTACGCGTTGCAAGGGGGCCAGTGGCAGGAGAACACCCAAGGCGCAACGCTGAAAACCCTGCACAACATCGGCGCTGGCAACCTGTTCGGGCTTAACGACGAGGGCAAGGTGTACTCGCTGAATGATCTGAATACCCCGTTGAATTTCGATCACAAGGTCACAGCACTGGGGCGCTCGCCGGAGGGTCAACTGATGGCGCTCAGCGAAGACACTCAAGGCCAGCGCTTGCTGGTGCAGCGCAATGCCCTGGGCGCGGGCGTGCACGATGTGCACCACTTGATCACGCCCACCGGCACGGACAACGACGAAGCCCTGAAACCCAAATCGGTGGCCATCGCGGGGCAGCGCCTGCTGGCGACCACGGCGTCGGGCAAACTGCTGCAGGCGACGATGCCGGCGGTAGATGATCGCAAGAAAACGATGTTCGTCACCGGCGAGCTCACGCTGCAGCCAGCGCCACCCTCACCCGCCCTGCTGGCCGCCTTCGGCAATCACACCGTCAGCGACTTCTTCCACGACGATAAAGATGTCCTGCACGCCCGAGTCAAGGACCAGCAAGGCCTGGAGCACAGCGCCGCATGGGATGACAAAAGACAGGACTTCGTCCCCGGCTGGTCCATGGCGCCGCTGGTCATGGACCGTCAGCACGGCTTGCCGGTCCTGACACCTGACGCCGCCGCGCAGATCCAGCTGCCACGGGGCAAAATCGCCAGCCACGACAACACGCTGCTGGTCCAGGACCCGCGCACCGAGGAATGGAAGAAGACCACCGAAAAGGACATCAAAGCCCTGCAGGCAGGCCAGGACGGCTTCGCTTACATCATCGACAAGGACGGCAAGCTCAAACAGTTGAAAGTGGTGCCCCAGGCCGCCGCCCATGACATGGATCGCGGCGCCGATCTGGCCCTGCAGGGTCGCGGGACCGAAGCCAAGGGCACCGCCCTGCGCGGCGCCGAGCATCTGGTGGCAGACAAGCTGGCGGTACAGAACGATCAGAATTTCATGACCCTGAGCGACGGTGAACTGCGTTTGCATGACCAGAACGGCGAACGCGCGCAGTTGCCCAAGCCACCCGGCACCGGTGATATCCAGGCGATCAGCACGGGCGGCAAGGATTGGTTCGCCCTGCGCGGCGGCGCCCTGTTTCGGCTGAGCGGCGACGATGCCAACGCTCGAAAGCTCAATCCTCAGCGGACCTGGCAAGCGGTTCAGGGCCCGGCCACCCCGCCGGGGGCCGTTCTTCAGGACCTGCGCCCCAATCACGACGGACGTTTGCTGGCTACCACCAGCGCGGGAGAATTCGTCAAAACCGCGACCGGGTGGGAAGCCGCAACACCCGCCCCTGCGGCCCCGCGCAATGACCACGCGGCCTTCAATCGGCTGGCAGCGGCCGAGCCGGAAACCCTGCGCAGAGGCTCGGCCAAACTCACCGTCAACGTGATGGGCAGCAACAACGTCGAGAGCACAAAGGTGAAGCAATATGCCCCCGCCACCCTCAGGCAGAATTACCTGACGGCTCATCTGTCCTTGACCGGCGCGGCGAAAGTGCCGGCCGACAGCCTCCAGCACGCCTGGAAAGGCCGCGAAGGCCTGAGGCCGATCTATACCGAAGAAACCACGCTGCTGCGCGAACTCCACACCCGCGCGACGGCGGCGACCGGAGCACCGGGGCGGCCAATGGCACAGCGCATTGATGACCTGGCGCCCCGAATGACGTCACCTGAATCGGGCGAGCTGGCAGAGCTGTTCAACTGGTTTCAGACCAGCGTCACCGAGGACCTGCAGAAAACCCTTCGTGAACTGGCCCAGGACGAGGGCGCCTTGCTAAAGAACGGTGCCGTCAATCCGGCCTTTCGGGGCAAGCCGCGCACCAACGACATGCTGCCGCAAGTGGCCAGCGTCTTGCGCCACAGCGGCATCGACAACGCCCATGAGCTGGGGCAGTTGCTCAATTCGCTGGAAAATGCGCATTTCACCCTGGAGCGTCGCAACACGGAGAAACCGCTGAATGGGTCCCGCACCCAGGGCGATAAACAGGCGCTGCTGCGCGCCCGCCTGGCCCTGGACGTCAAGGTGCTCAACGACATCAGCACCGCCCTCGACGGGTTCGCCGATGAAGTGAAAAAACCGGGCGCCAAGGATTTCGCCCCCATCGCCACGGCGCTGGCCGCCCTGCACAACGACACCTACGAAGGCAGCCCGGTCAAACGCTACACCGACGCGGGCTTTCGTGACCACGCCTCCCTCGAAGCCAGTTACGACGCCACCAAGAACCTGCTCAAGCACTTGCGCAAGGACAACCACCCGCTCAAGCGCAACATATTGCAGGGCCTGGAAACCCCTGCCGGCCCCAATAACGCCGATGTCACGCGCAGCCTGACCCAGGCGCTTCGCGATCTTGAACCCCGGGAAAGCGTCAAGCTGAACCGCAACTACGGCGGCGGTATCACCGGCGGCGTCGCGGGCCCGGCGGAACCGGCCTTCCTCGGCTTTCGCGGCAACATCGATCCGGAGCGCACCTACGGCCTGACCTTTACCCGCTTTGATCGCGGCCTGAAAGTGTCGATGAGCCGCGAAGGCGCCATCAGCGGCACAGGAAGCTTCGGTTTTGGTGGCGGCAAAAGTGACACCAAAACCACGCCGGGCGACAGCCACGCCAACATCCAGTCCAACGGGGGCTGGTTCGGCGGCAGCCTGGACGCCAAGTACAAATACGCCAACGGCACGGCGCTGAGCTTTTTCATCCGTGACGACGAAATCGATGATTTCATGGCCGACCTGATGCAGACGCCGCTGGCCAGCAGCAAGCGCCCGACCCAGGGTGGCCTCAAACCGATGGAATTGATGGATCGTGGCGTCGAGAAGGAAGTGCGCACCACCGGCAAGCACGCGTTCGACCTGGATGCAGGGGTCAACCTGGAATCCCGTACCAACAAGGGCCAGACCGATGCGGAGCCCGTCGCCGGCTTCATGCGCTTCGGCGCCGGCCTGCTGGGAACCGTGTCACTGCTCAGCGCCGAACGGGAACGCACCGAGGGCCATGGCAGCGATGGCCTGCACACCGATATCTACAGCAGCAACCGCGCCCGCTTCCTCGAAAAAGGCTCGGTGACCGGCTACGCGCGGATGTTCAGCACCGTCTTTACGTCGCGCCCCAGCAACCTGTTCGTGGCTGGCGGTGCACCCTTGGGGGTCAGCGCGACACTGGCGTTCGACAACAAGACCGGCAAGAGCTACGACGTGCGCTTCAAGAACGCCCTGCCGCTGCAGACCGCCGACGTCAAAACCCTGGGCGAAACACTGGAGAAGGCCTTCCCCGGCATGAGCAAGAATCCGTCGGCTGAAGGGAAGAATCCTGAGCAGGTGCTGCAGGACCTCAAGAGCAAATACCTGACGGCCACGCCAGACGAGAACGACGCGCAATACGCCGCGCGCCAGAGCCTGCGCCAGCTCGACCGGCAGAACACCGCGGCCGGCCAGGGCTCGAGCCTGATGTCCCTGATGGACATGGTGGTCAAGCACAACAACGTCAACCGGCTGGATCAGGCGGCGCCGTCCAAGCGGCAGATCGACCGGGTCAAACAGATGCTCGGCCGCGACTGCAACGAAGGCAACGCCGAGCGCATTCACGACATGATGAGTGCCGACCCGCAGTTCAAAGGCCTGCTCGACGCGATGAAGGACACCAAGGGGACCACTCGCGCGGAAATCAAGCTTGAGGTCCGCGACGACATCAAGGAACGCATCGAAACCAGCGCGTTGGACGGAAGCCTGACCGACGCGATGCTTAAGGACATGCTCAGCGACAAGAACAATCTGCGCATCAAGAGCATCGCGGTGTTCAAGACCGCAGCCAAGGAAGACTCGTTCGGCACGCCCTTCCCGTTCGTCAGCTACAAGAGTGGCAGCGCCCTGAGCATCGAACGCCTGATGGGCGAAGTCACCTTCGAGTACGGCATGGACCCGACGAACCCGAAAAAGGCCACCGCCGACGGCGACATTGCCGACCGTGGCGACGCGCAGCCCGCCCTTGAACTGGGCCAGGTCGGCAACGGCGCCTTCCGGCCGCGCTAGGCCGACGCCCATGACTTTCCATTGATCCAATCGAAACCCCGGACAGGACACCGCAGATGATGAACACGACGACACAAGCAGACGCCTGCATTCAGGCACTGGGCAAACAACTGGGCACGGCGTTGCAACTCGAAAACGGCGTGTGCGCGCTGTTCGACGAGGGCCGCGAGGTGGTCATCATCGAGATCCCGGCGGGCGGCGACGTCGCGATCCTGCATTGCAAACTGTCGCTGCGCCCCGACCCGAGCCTGTACGAGCGGCTGATGAGGCTCAACTTCGACAGCGGCGCCATGAGCGGCTGCTGGCTGGCGCTGGATGAACAACACTCGGTTCGCCTGTGCACGCAACTGCCACTCAAGGCATTGGATGAGCTGACCTTCGTGGACTGGGTGCAAGGGTTCGTCCTGCAGACCCGTGACGTTGCCGGCCTGCTGCAACAGCGCCCTTCATCGCCGGCAAAGGCACCGACTCATGCCCAGGGACAAGGTGGCCTGTCGCGGCGGATCGGCTGACATCGTGCCGGCGCGCCGATGCTGCATCGGCAAACCGGGCCGGTGACGTTTTCAGGGCCGGGCATGGCGCTTTCAAACTTGCCGGAATGCCATCTCTCGACGATTCTCTATGCACGGCCAGACAGGCCGTGCTCACAAGAAACGCGCCGGAGAGGCCAGCATGACGACCGTAGCCGAACTACTGAAGTTGAAAGACCCGCATCACGCTGACGTTCACACCGTCGGGCCTGGGGAGATGGTCCTCGAGGCGATCAAGTTGATGGCCGAAAAGAACATCGGCGCCGTGCCGGTGGTGCGCGATGGCAAGGTGGTTGGCATCGTCAGCGAGCGGGATTACGCCCGCAAGATGGAGCTCAAGGGCCGCGCCTCGGCCGGCACGCCGATCAGCGAGATCATGACCCACGACGTACAGACCGTGGGTTCGCAGCACACCGTCGAGCACTGCATGAACATCATGACCGACCGCCGGCTGCGCCATTTGCCGGTGGTGGACGAAGGCCGGCTGATCGGTCTGCTGTCCATCGGCGACCTGGTCAAGGCGGCCATCGCCGAGCAGGCCAGGCTGATCGAAAAAATGCAGGAATACATTCGCGGCGAAAGCTACTGAGCATCCACACGAAAAAGCCGGAGCTTTAAGGGCTCCGGCTTTGTGTTGTGCGAGTGAATGAATCGCCGGTTAGCGAACCTTGAAGCGATCGATCATCGCCACCAGTCGCTCGTTGGACGCCATCAGCGCGTCAACGCTGGTGTCGGTCTGCTGACCACAGCCCACCAGTTCACCGACCATGTGCCGGATGGCGATCATGTTCTGGTTGATCTCCTCGGTCACCGCGCTCTGCTCCTCTGCCGCCGTTGCGATGTGCGCGCTCAGGTCATGAATGCGCAGCACAGACCCGGCCATGCCATCCAGGCCTTCGTTGACCCGCGATGTACGGTCGGCGGTGGACTGGCAGCTGACTTTGGTTTTTTCCATGGCGCCCACGGCGGTGCTCACGCCCTGCTCCAGCCGCGCGAGCATCTCGTTGATCTCCGACGTGCTCTGCTGGGTACGACCGGCCAGCGCCCGCACCTCATCGGCCACCACCGCAAAGCCACGGCCCTGCTCGCCTGCCCGCGCCGCTTCAATGGCCGCGTTGAGGGCCAGCAGGTTGGTTTGCTGGGCGATGCCGCCGATAACCCCGAGCACATCGGTGATGCGCTTGGCATCGACCTGCATTTCCTGCACGTATTTCGTCGCGTCTTCAACTTCCGCCACCAACGCCCGCACGCTGACCGACGCTTCGTCGACGACGTCACGGGAACGCTGCGCTGCGTCATTGGCCGACTGGGTAAAGCTCGCCGTCTGCGTCGCGCTCTCGGCGACGCTGTCGGCGGTGGCGCTCATCTCGTTGATCGCGGTCACCGCCTGATCGGTTTCCGAAGCGTGGCGGTTGAGGATCTGGTTGATGTTGCGCGACTGATCCTGCAACTGCACCAGCCCGGCCGAGATCTGCTCGGTGCCGTTGCGCACCTCGACAATCATGGCTTGCTGGAAGGCGATGAACTTGTTGACCGAATGGCCAACAGCGTCCAGTTCGTCCTGGCCTTTGATCGGAATACGGCGGGTCAGGTCGGCTTCACCCGAAGACAGCGCGTCGATGTTGGTGCGCAGAACGGTCACGCGTGCCAGCAGACGGTGGAAGGCAAAGCCCAGCACCACCAGCAACAGAATGACCAGCGGGATCTGCAACCAGCCCAGGGTCTTCAGCACTTCGGTACTGCTGGCGGTGAGCATGGCGGTCGGCAGCGACGTGGCGATGACCCACGGCGTGCCCGGGACCGGACGCAGGAAGAAGGTCAGATCACCCAGTTGCGGGTCGATGTATTCCTGGGAATACACAGCGTCGCCGGATATCTTGCCCAGCCCCTCCTGAATGGCCTTGGCGAACATCGACTGGCCGCTGAAACCGGAAATGTTCTTGAGGATGATTTCGCCGGGGATGCGGCTCTGGTTGGTCAGGATCTTGCCGTCGCGCTCGACGATCATCACCTGACCCTGAATGTCTTTTTCCTTTTCCTGGATCAGGCCGTTGAAGAAGCCCAGGGTGACGTCGATGGTCGAAACGCCGTACAGCGCGCCATCCTTGTAGATGCCCATGGCGCAGTTGGTGCGCGGCTGCGGGCTGGCTTCGTCCTGATAGGCAGCGGCCCAGGCGCATTTGCCCTTGGGTGCGTTCTGCCCGGCGCGGTGCCATGGCTGTTCCCAGTAGTTGGGCGCAGGGTCGGAGTTCCAGAAGCTGCTCACCACCAGTTGGCCGCTGCCGTCACGGTGGAAAAACGAGCTGTGCTTGTTGCGCCCCGGGGTGCGCTTGTCCGGCATCGGCCAGACGCCGCCGCCAAATACTTTCTGATCGCCGTATTGGTCAACCAGACCTGGCAGCACCTTGTCGATACCATCGCTGTCCAGCAGCGGCACCGCCTGGGTGATCGCCCGGGACTGGGCCTCTACGCGGGCCAGGTCCGACAGGATACGCGTGCCGATCTGATCAACCTGGCTCAGGACTACCTGCTCCTGGGTCGCGCGGACCTTGGGCGTGACCAAGTGAACGATGCCCTGCTCGGTGATCACCGCGATCACCACAATCAAGGCCACAAATATGACCGTATAGCGCGCCTGCACTGTTTTAAACATCGTCGTCCCCATGCCAAATATTTTGTAATTGTTTTGCATACTCCTGATGGGCTATCGACCGAAAGTCGCCAAGGATGAGGGGCGCAAAAAAAGGTTTTTCCCCCGGCCCGGCGGGGCGTTATTGCACCGGGAGGAAGTTCAGGAACAGCAGGCTCTGGGCGTAATTCAAACCGATGCGTCTATATCGCTCGTCGAGCATCTGGGTGAGCAGGTCGAGGAGCGCCACGATCTTGCCGAATTCGGTGGCAAAACTGAGGTTGCTGCCCTCCTCCGAAATTTCGTTGGAGAACAGCAGCAGCTCGCCATTGGCGTTCTGTCGCTGGCTCAGCAGCCAGGTGGCCTTCTCGATATTGCGCGCGGCGTTGCTGACGAAGGTCGGGTTGATCTGGTCGGTCATGAAAAATTCCAGGCGCCCGCCGTGGGCCGTGACCAGCATGCTGCCGATGGCATAAATGAACGCACCGACGCGGTCGCCAAGAAACTCCGGGCTCAGGGCGTAGCTCAGCGCGGCGAGGTCACGCCGGGTGCCCAACTGCGGCAACGGCTTCTGCTGCTCGATGGCCTGTCGCACGTTGCGCTCCGCACTTGCGGCGTCAACGAAGCCGGACTTGCGCCACTCGGCGGGATTGCGCAGGTAGAGTTTGTTCATCAGCAGATAGAGGCTGTCGAGGTTGTCGGCCATGGCCAGTGTGGCCATGCGGTCCACGCTGGTCTGGAAGAACTCCTGGGGGCGGGTCTCGCTGAACTGCGTGGCGACATCCCGGCCGTCCTGGCGCGTACAACCCGCCGCGCAGAGCCCGAGCATGCACAGGGCAAACAGCGGGCGCAGGTGACGGCAAACGGATAAAACAGTGAACACGGCGAGCATCAATCCCAGGTTTCAACGAACGGGACACCGCGTCAATCGCCGCGTCCCGGCCAAGGTCAGAACGGCTGAAGGCAAAAAAGTGCAATGTCGGCGGCAAATCCGCGTTTAAAGCGATTCGGCGGGCATGTGAGCTTTCATGCAAATGATTCCCTCATCCATTTGACGCCGCCGTCCGCTTTCACCAAGCTAGCCGCCTTCGCATGATTCTCAGGAAACACCCCGCGTGATGACCACAAGCCTGCACTGGCGCCGTTTCGTATTTTGCCTCGCTCCCCTGATCGCCCTGCTCGCCGCCTGTGACGGCGGTGCGCCGAAGACCAAGCCCTCCGAAGCGACGACCTACGTCAGCGTCGAGTGGGACAAACTGCCGGCGGTGAACGACACCGACCTGATGGCGGGCTACAACAGCTGGTTCTCGGCGTGCAAGCGTCTGGCCAAGGACCCGGTCTGGGGTGGCACGTGCGCCCTCGCCGCCCAGGTGCCACAAAATCCTGCGGCGGTGCGCGACTTTCTCAAGAACCAGCTGCAGGTCTACAGCCTGCGTTCCTCCGAGCACGGCGCCAACGGCCTGATCACCGGCTATTACGAGCCCATCTACAAAGGCAGCGAGCAGCGCAACGACGCACACCCGGTCGCGGTGTATGGCGTGCCCGATGACCTGATCATCGTCAACCTCGACAGCATCTATCCCGAGCTCAAGGGCAAGCGCCTGCGCGGGCGCCTTGACGGCCGCGTGCTGCGTCCCTACGACGACGCCGCCACCATCGGCAACAAAGGCGCCAATGCCCCCGTGCTGGCCTGGCTGGAAAACCCCATCGACCTGCAGTTCCTGCAAATCCAGGGATCGGGTCGGGTTCAGCTGGAGAACGGCCGTCAGCTGCGCATCGCCTATGCCGATCAGAACGGCTACCCGTACAAGCCGATCGGCCGCTGGCTGGTGGAGCAAGGGCAATTGACCAAGGACGAAGTGTCCATGGGCCGCATCCGCGACTGGGCGATTGCGCACCCCGAACGCGTGAATGAACTGCTGGGCAGCAACCCGAGCTACGTATTCTTCACTCAGCGCCCCGACAGCACCGAAGGCCCGCGCGGTTCGCTGAATGTGCCACTGACCGCTGGCTACAGCGTGGCGATTGATCGCAAGGTCATCCCCCTCGGCAGCCTGTTGTGGCTGTCGTCGACCCGCCCCGACGGCACGCCGCTGGTACGTCCGGTTGCTGCACAGGACACCGGCGGCGCCATCGCCGGCGAAGTCCGCGCCGATATGTTCTGGGGCACCGGCGACGCGGCCGGCGAGCTGGCTGGCAATATGAAGCAGCAAGGCCAGATCTGGATGCTATGGCCTAAAGGCGCGGCCCTGCCGGATGCCAAACCCAAGGACTGATCGAGCTGAACCGCCGACTGATGCGCCTCCCGCGTCAGTCGGCGTGTATCGCGGGTTGAACTGAAATCGGTTTCAGGTATCACAGCATGCTTCTTCCCGGAAACCCTTCTCGATCTCCCATGAATACCTCCCACACCCCGCATGAATTCAACATGGGCTGGCTGCTCTTCGCCCTCGCCATGGGCGCGTTTGCCATCGGCACCACCGAATTTGCCTCGATGACCCTGCTGCCGTTTATTGCCGGCGACTTCCACGTCACCCAGCCGCTCGCCGGGCACGCCATCAGTGCCTATGCGTTGGGCGTGGTGATTGGCTCACCGGTGATCATGGTCCTCGGCGTACGCCTGCCGCGACGGGCGTTACTGGTGGCCCTCGCTGCCTTCATCGGAATCGCCAATGGGCTGAGTGCCGTGGCGCCTTCGCTGCCGTGGCTGGTGTTCTTCCGCTTTCTGAGCGGGTTTCCCCATGGCGCGTATTTCGGCGTGGCCATGCTGCTGGCCGCGTCTCTGGTGCCGAAGAATCGCCGCGCCCAAGCCGTCTCCCGCGTGTTCATGGGGCTGACCATCGCCACCATCATCGGCGTGCCGTTCGCCACCTGGATCGGCCAGACCATCGGCTGGCGCTGGGGCATGGCCATTGTTGCCGGGCTGGCTGCCATCACGGCGGTGCTGATCCGCTGCCTCGCGCCCGCGTCCCCTGCCCAGGCCGACGCCAGCCCGTTGCGCGAACTCAACGCCCTGCGCTCGCGGCAGGTGTGGCTGACCCTGGGCATCGCCGGGATCGGCTTCGGCGGGATCTTCTGCGTGTATACCTATCTGGCCGCCACTCTGATCGAGGTCACCCATGCCTCGAGCTTCATGATTCCGGTGGTAATGGCGGTGTTCGGTCTGGGTACCACGGTGGGAAATCTGATCTGCGGCTGGGCCGCCGACCGCGCCACCATGCTCGCCGCTGGCGTCTCGCTGGGCTTCACCGCGCTGGTGCTGGCGCTGTATCCCTCGGCCACCGATAACCTGTGGCTGCTCATTCCGCTGGTGTTTTTCATAGGCTGTGGCGTAGGCCTGGCGGCGATCCTGCAAACCCGCTTGATGGACGTTGCGCCCCATGCGCAATCTCTCGCGGGCGCACTGGTGCAGAGCGCGTTCAATATGGCCAACGCCATTGGGCCGCTGGCGGGTGGCGCCGTGATTGCGGCGGGATACGGTCTGCCGGCCACGGGCTATGCGGCAGCGGCATTGACGCTGGGCGGTCTGGGCATGTGGTATTGGGCGCTGATGGATGCACGGCAAGGTGATCGCCGCGTTGCCCGGCAGGCTTCCGGGTCAGTCTGAAGCCGAGAGCTGTTTGATTGCGCGGTTGATCCGAGCTCTGCCCTGACACTGCGTCCGGGCGAGCTCCAGACCTGTCACACGTTGGGGTCTGCCTCATCGGGCGACGGGAACAACGTATCGACCTTGTGCTTGCTTGAAGTGCGAACCGGCGCCATGGCAGCGGACTCCGCCAGGCGTGTGGCCATTTCCCAGTGACGGGATTCCTGCCCTTCAGGCTTGCCTTCGGACTCCCAGATCAACTGGGCCAACTGACGAACAGTGTCTTCGTCGACATTCATGCGTATCCCCCATTGATGCTTGCGCAGGACATTGGCCGGCGCCAGAGCGGTGCCGAATCCAGCGTCCGCTACGGTACCCGCCATGAATAGTACCAGCCGATAACGAGGGTAAATGACGGGCGTGCAAAGGCCGGCGAACGCAAGCCGGCCGCTGGTCGGACTTAACGGATCCACCGGAAATCGGCGGCGAACCACGATGGCCTCCTCAATCCCTGTTGCGTTTGAGCAACAGGCTGGCAACCAGGCCAAGGCCTGCAGCCACGCCAACGGCGGCCCAGGGATGGGTCGTCACGTAGGATTTGGCATTACCCACCGCACGGGTCAACGCAGGTTGGGCTTCCATCTCGATCTCGGTCACTGCGCTGGTGCCGCGGGCCAGAAAATCCTTCAGCCGCTCACGGGCCTGGGTGGTGCGATCCTCATTCAAGGCATCCCCTGCCGCCAGCAAGGCATTGGTCTCGTCGAGAAAAGTGTTCAGCTCGGAACGGGTTTTCTGATAAAGATCGTCACGCAGTTGTTCGGTGATATCGCTTGCCATAATAGTTTTGCCTCCTGGGTGTGAGAAAGGTTGACTAAATCGCCAATCGATTCGTTCCAGTGACTTCGAAAAAACCTCTTTTCGACGCACCGCAATTGATCATGCACCGCTCGCGGTGCAGCCTGAATCGGGATTCAACAGCCGTATGACGTGTTTAAAAGGGACTAAATGAAAGCCGTGCCGATCCTCGAACTGCCCGCCGATCAACAGGCCAGCGTTCGGCAACTGCGCAACCAGCCAGACGTGCGCAAGTTCATGTACACGGACCATGAAATCGGCGAGGCCGAGCATCTGAATTGGCTCGAGGGGCTGCGTGACAGCGCCCGGCAGCAGGTCTTCGTCATCGTGATTGACGCTACGCCCGTCGGTGTTGTGTCCCTCAGCGCCATCAACGCCACCCACGGCACGGCAGACTGGGCCTTTTACCTCGACACCACGCTGCAGGGCAAAGGCCTCGGCAGTCAGGTGGAGTTGTGGATGCTCGACCACGCGTTCGGCGCCGCAGGACTGGAAAAACTCAATTGCGAAGTGCTTGAGATCAACCCGGCGGTGATCAAGATGCACCAGAAATTCGGCTTTGTGATCGAGGGCGTACGGCGGGAACACATCGTGCGCGATGGCAAGCGTATCGACGCCGTGCTGCTGGGTATCACCAAAAGTGAATGGCAGGCGCAGCGGCCCAGGGTACTAGCCGCGGTGGAGCGGATTGCAGGACGTCGCTAGCGCATTGTGCAGAAATGCGCGCCCATGCTTGGCTTGATGCGGGTGGAGCTGTACGCAGATCAGGCGATGTTAAGCAGGCGAACCGCCGGGCGTTCATCGGCTTTGCAGTACAAATAGTCTCGCCATTTTCTAAAAGCGCTCTGCTGCCGCACGAAGGCCTCTTCCCATTGCATGCCGCCGATGTGCTCGACGGGGATAGACATCATCTGCTCAGTTGCCTGATCCAGCTCGCTGATCAGGTCGAGTGCGTTAGGAATATCGTTGGTCTGAGGTCTCATCCGGGGCACCTTGTTTTTTGATTAATGAATGGAGTGCCCAACCCCTTGTTAGTGCTCGCGTTCCGACGAGTGGCTCGCTTGTGTAACACATTCGTCGTGTTGTAAGAAAAACCCCACGCTGGGTGGGGTTTGGTGTGACATCGGCCGCTAGCTGTTACCGGGAGAGGGCTCTTCGTCCTCGTCGACAGGCGGATTGTCAGGAATCTCCATCTCATCCAGCCCCTTGTTTCGGGCTGCAGTTGCCGCGTCTTCACCCTGCCGGGCTGACTCGTTATCAGCGTGCGTGTCGGGATAAATCTCTTCTTCGCTGCCCGGCTCCGCTGGACCCTGATATGCGTTATCTGGCCCGTTGTCTTCGATACCCATGATGACCTCCAGTACGAGTCGCAGGAAATCTGCGCTTACAGGACAGAGGTGCATCAGGAAGGATTAGTGCCCGGTGGAAGATGAATGGCGCGTGAAGCCGATGGAAACTGATCTGCCGGTCATCGCGATCAGGCCGGCCTCCACAGGCGCATTTCAAGATCTGCCCCCGGCGCCAGTCTGTTCCCCGGCTCCCCCCTTTGCCCAGCCTTCGGCCCAGCCAGTCGCTCGAAATGACTCTTCAACAAGCCTGTACACTGAGCAACGCACTGAATGCTACGAACAAAAAAACCGCCGAAGCGGTTTCTTTTGTGCAGCCCACCGTGGGGGTCGTCACACCTTGAAGCGAGCCACCATGTTCTGCAGCGTATTGCCCAGGCGCGCCAGTTCCAATGTCGAGGCAGCACTCTGCTCCGTCGCGGTAGCAGACTGGTCAGCGACGTCACGAACACTGATCACGCTGCGATTGATTTCGTCGGTCACCGCGCTCTGCTCCTCGGCCGCAGCCGAAATTTGCTGGCTCATCTGCTCTATCGTGCCAATGGAATGCGTAATCTCTACGAGGGCTTGCTCGGCCTGCCGCGCCAGCTCGACGGTGCCCTCTGTTCGCCGCATGCTGGCGTCCATCAAGCTCGACGCTTCCACAGTGCCGTGCTGGAGGGCCTGGATCAGCGCTTCGATTTCAGTGGTCGAGCTCTGTGTCCGCTGGGCCAATGACCGGACCTCGTCGGCCACCACTGCAAAGCCGCGACCCTGTTCGCCGGCGCGTGCAGCTTCGATGGCGGCGTTGAGTGCGAGCAGATTGGTCTGCTCCGCCACGGCCTTGATCACGTCGATGACGCTGCCGATCTTATCGCTGTCATGGGTCAGACGCTGCATTGCCACGCCCAACTGCCCGACCTCTCCAGACAGCTGACTGATTTCCTTGGTTGCATGCTGTACGACCGTGCTGCCATGGGCCGCACGCTCGGTCGCTTGCCGGGCCGCACGCGACGCATCCTCGGTGTTTTGTGCAACTTCCTGCACGGTTGAAGCCATTTCATTCATGGCAGTTGCCACCTGGTCCACTTCCAGTTTCTGCTGGGTGACGCCAGCGCTGGTCTGTTCGGTCGCGGCCGACAACTCTTCGGCGGCGGTTGCGATCTGGGTAATGCCCTGTCCGATGCCACCAATCAGTTCACGCAAGGAAGACGTCATGTGCTGCATGGTGTTTTGCAGCAGGCCCAGTTCGTCTTTCCGGTCTGTGCCAATGTCGTAGGTCAGGTCGCCATCGGCGATGCGACGGGCAGCGATGACGCTGTCGTTCAGTGGACGAGTGATCTGGCGGGTGATCAATGCTGCGGCGAGAACACCCAGTAACAGCACCACTAACGCAACACTGAACAACTGGATGATCGCATTGCTCTTTTCATTGTTTGCTGCAACGACCTGGGAGGCCATCAAGTCCTCGACACTTTTTACGGTGTCGGTCGTGAGCTTTTGTAACGCGTCACGTATCTGGTCATTTTGTTGCAGCATCTGCGAGATCGTCGCCATGTTCTCCTTGTACTGCCGGAGCGCGACAAGCGAGGTGTCAACGGCTGCAGTTGACTGCGCGGGTAACTGGCTTCGGGCTTCAGCCACCTGGCTAACCAGCGCGTCGGCAGTCGCAAAAGTGGCCTGGCGATTGTCTTCGGTAGGAATGCTCAAGTAGCGACGGAATACCAGACGGAAGTTGGTCATACCATTGCGCAGGTCGCCTGCAATTCTCACATGGTCGATACCGGCCTGGTCTGGCGAGTTTGAAGCATCGTCCAACGTCTTCTGCAGCAGGCCCTCGAAGGTCGCGCTTACTTCATCCGAGACCTTGATCAACGGTTTCATCGCCCCATCGATTTTCTGGTTGTTGCTGACCAGTTGATCGAAGGTTTTCTTGAGTTCTGCTGCCTGGTTAGCGATCCCCCTGAGCATGTCCACGTTTTTGGCGACGGTCAGGATCTGCAAACCTTTATTGATGGTGCTGTTCAATGACGCAAGGGCAACGCTATACGCTTCCGCAGCGCCGGCACTGGGGCTGGCCGCGTAGGTTTGCGACGCCACTTTAACGTCGAGCATATCGGCTTTCACTTCAGCGACCCTGGCTGCTTTCTCCAGTCGCTGGATAAGCAGGTTCGCGCTGCCATAACCAATCCCGGTAACCACCAGAACGCCCAGCAGAATGGCACCAAAGCCCAAGCCGAGCTTCTTGCTTACTTTCAAATTATCCAACCAGTTGGATCTCATCGCCTTTTAACCTTTGATTTTTTCGTAATGCTCTGTTATCGACTCCTTATATAAAAAGTTAATCAAAAGGATCATCGTTAAAACTGATGATTTAGTTCGAATTTCTCTATCGATCGTGGTTGATCACCCTCGGCCCCCGGCCAGGCTTCAGAATCCGGGCTCTTCGTTCGGGAGGCTTGAAGGGCACGCCCAACCTCATTCGAATGGCTGATTTTCGCCATTCGGGAGCGGGTGCCACGGTGGAATTAAGGGAAACCACGTGCAACGCTCGTTTCTGACAGCGATGACCCTAATTGCACCTCACGATCCACAGCTGACCGATTTGTGTCGTAAAGCTCTGACTCATCAGATCCCGCCGCATGGCCCACTCAGGGGCAGCCGGCACACTCGCCGCGCGCAGCGTTCCACGCCCCCACTTGGCATTGATCTCATCCAGCACGTTCATCACCTTCTCGGCTTCCACGGGTTGCGAATGGGCGAACAGGTCGTCGGTAAATTCGCCGGGCTGCCGCAGGTCCATCAAGAGGACTTCGGCCTTGCTGTATTTGAAGCCTTCCCGGAATAACCGGTTGACCGCTTCCGTTGCCGCTTTCGTCATCAAGCGCACGTCATTGGTGGGGTAGGGCAATTCGACCAGAGCGCCGTTGGCATATTTGGCCTCCTCAGGATTGAACATCCCCGTTCGGATACTGACCCGGATTTTTTTGCACAACGAGTTCTGTGCCCGGAGCTTTTCCGCGGCGCGCTGGGTATAGGTGGCGACGGCTTCCCTGATGGGCTCGATAGTTGTCAAACGGCTGCCAAACATTCGGCTGCAGCAGATCTCCTGCTTCGGCGGATCGGCCTCCCCCAACTCCAGGCATGGAGTTCCCGACAACTCGCGCGCAGTCTTCTCGATCACAACGCTGAATTTCTGCCGCAGCGTCCAGGGATCGGCCTTCGCCAGATCCATCGCGGTCTTGATCCCCATGACTTCGAGATGGGCCTTCATGCGCTTGCCCACGCCCCACACTTCGCCGACGTCCGTGTTACGCAACGTCCAGTCGCGGTTGAACGGATCGCAGATATCGACCACCCCGCCGGTCTTCGCCAGCAAGCGTTTCGCCGTGTGATTGGCGAGCTTTGCCAGTGTTTTGGTGCGGGCTATGCCCACGCCCACCGGAATGCCGGTGCGCTTGTAGATGGTGTTTCGAATCTGCCTTCCGAACGCCGTGAGGTCACCGGGGATGCCCGAGAGGTCAGCAAAGGCCTCGTCGATGCTGTAGACCTCCAGCGCGGGGACCATCGATTCGATGATGCTCATGACCCGCTCGCTCATGTCGCCATACAGCGCGTAATTGCTGCTGAACGCGATCACACCGTCTCGGCGCAACTGGTCCTTGATCTGAAAGTAAGGCGCACCCATTTTCACGAAGGGCTTTGCGTCATAGCTTCGGGCAATCACGCAGCCATCGTTATTGGACAGCACCACGATGGGCGTTTTGGCGAGGTCAGGCCGAAAGACACGCTCGCAACTTGCATAAAAGCTGTTGCAGTCGATCAGCGCAAAGACGGGCTCAGGCTTTGTCATGATCGCGAACGCTGAATCACCACGCCCCAGATCACCCGATCGGCCGGTACGTGAAAGAAGTAAAGACGCAGCTTTTCGGCGCCGGCCGACGATGGGCCAAGAAAGGTGACGCTCATGATGCAAGCCTTGCCGTGAATAACTGTACGCATATACAGTTAACGTTTTAGCCTGCCTCCGGTCAATGTACAGTGTAGGAATTTCGACGGGTGACCGTAGGTGCGGACGCTACTCGATCTACGAGTCTGCGGACCGTTGCTCTGAGGGGCTTGTGCCAGAGCAGTTGGTCATTAATGGATACGACTTTTGGCTGATCGAGCTTACGATGTCGCGCCGGCGGCTCGTATTGAGGGTATGGCGATGTGCGGCACGCCGGCGGGACAATTCGCTGGGTTCGAAGTGTGACGGAAGTGGGAAATGTGAGGAATCAGGGGTTGCGAATGCAAGTCAAACTTACACATATAGGGAAAACAAGATGAAATCTGGGATGCTGGCTTTACTGGTCATTGCAGTCGCTATGCTGTCGGGGTGTAACCACTTTAGCCAAGGCGATTATCGGGGCATACACAGAGCCGGAACCATTCCTTGCAATGGCACACCGCCGAATCAGCCAGGATGTTATTGAAGGCACACGTGGTGCCTTCATTCGCAGCAAGATGAATGCATTCAACCGGCTCATGCAACTCATGTCGACGAGCTCGTCGAGGTTTTACTGCAATATCGTTTCGACGAGCCTCGGCGCCTTCATCGGGGAGGCTATACCCAGCTCGGCAGAACAACTAGCCTGCCGCTGGGAAAGGATAAGGCAATTTCGGCCACGATGAGTACCGAGCCTGAAGTTCAGCTCATCACAGCAGACTCTCCCCCTGTTCAGGATAATTAGTACAGATTGTCGACTTTTCGCTTTTCCAGGGTGTAGGTTTTCAGATCAATCTCGTTAGCTGAAAGCTTGGCGTCAAGACGATCCATGTCCCGGCGCTTCAAGCTGGCTACATGAGCTTTTGATGCCTGATAGTTGATGGACTCAGCTGCGTCGTAGCCACTGACAGGATCCCAGATAATGGACAATGGCCACAGCAGCAGGTTGACAACGCCGTAGCCGTAAGCGCGCCCGTAGAACGATCCACCGCCAGGCAGGAGGCCCAGTCCTGCGGCCAGGCCTGGACTTTTTTCTTGAACGTCAAGATGGTTGGCACGATAGCCAGCCAGTTCAGATTCCTGCGTGTGATCCAAACCGGAGGCACAGCCAGCAGTCAAAACTAACAGAACGGCTGCTGACAAGTTGCGAAGAGCGTACATCTGAATTCCCTATATAAATAATGCTCAGCCATAGCTGGAACTGAGCGCCGCGCATTGTACACACTTAAATCGCCCATAGATGGCCTAATGCTACATTTCTCTTACTGCTCATATAAGGTGCGATCCCCCCTGCCCGTCCGCGCTTCGAAAGGGGCGCCCGTTCAGTGCCAACTCTCCGTATCGGTACATGGCCCTCTGAACCATTGCAAGCAGTCGGGGCAACAGGCTGGCCACAGTTTCCAACTTGCTGGCGGTTCAGGTGCACTGCGCGGGTCATGAAGCAGAAGAGAAGCGGCCTGGCCCTGGCTGACCATGACGATAAAGTTCTTGTGTACCTCGCCGATAGGTACACATTCCCCCGTAAGCCATGGAGCATTGGATGTTTAATCCACGTGAGGCAGAACTAGACCATCTGTACAACCGGGTCGTCCTGCTAACTATCGCATGCTGTGTTTTATTAGCATTTGCCGCGATGGCGAGACATGAAGGTTTCACCTATGCAGCCCTTCAGTGGAATGGGGCCCAAGTGACCGGCACGGTGACGCAGCTGGAGGAAATCCCGAGAAACCGACTTGCTAACATCGTCCACTACCGTTACGTGGACCAAGATAACCGACCTCACGAAGGGCAATACCTGGACACTGGATGCGGCGAGAGGGAAAACTGCGGAGTAGACGAAGACGTCACCCTGATCTATTCGCGTTGGTTTCCGGATTACAGCGCCGTCGCAGCCAACGTCCGTAGCTTTCGGCCGGCTTTTTACATCATGAGCGGCGGCGTACTGATTTCGCTGCTCTTCTTCGGAATTTCCTTCTGGACGCTCGGTCGCATCAGCGCCATGAAACGAGATGACGCACAGCACCTCCATACGAAATACTGAGCGTCAGCCTCGAATACTGAGCAACGATCTCGGTGATTTTCGGGTGCGCTGCGGTGGAACTGACTATTTCGAGCCGTAATTCTTGCACATGTCTTTGGCGACATACGCCCCCATTGGGGAGTGCATCAAGTTGTCGGCCATGCTGCTAACCTTGAATTTATAGGCAGGGTCAGATTTGATTTTTCTCACTTCCGCCTTTGTTGCCTCATCAATGGTGGAATCCGATGCCATGGCGTTCTCAACATCGCTCTTCATGCCAGGATTCGCGTTATTGCAGACCTGCTCCATTGCAACCAGCACTACAAGGCCTTGCTGCTTTTCATCTTCCGGGCTCGCGAAAGAGTTGCCGGCATAGCCCAACAGAGCCAGACAAAGCGGCAGAGCAGACATTCTGATCGACAACATTCAAAAACTCCCCATGAACAAAAGTTCGGCGCGCACGCTACTTACGAAGGCGACCCGCACTCTAAAACGCAGCATTGAAACCCATCAGACGCCGAGCTATTTGCCACCGTCGAAAGCGACCATCGGGCCAACTGCTCAGGCTTCGCGTCCAGTATGCACAATGAGCACGCTGATGAAGATTGTGCGATCAGCCAGTCATGATCCCGTTTCCCGAATGGTCGCAGCATTCCCTCAGACAACCCGGTAGCGCATCCATCCATAAATTTGATGCCTTGGAATCTGCCATTGCCGCCGAAGGCCTGCCATCCCCCTCTTACCTCTATCCACATGACTACCGGTGTGAGGCGAGCTGGAGAGCGAAACTCTTGGCGCATCGGTCCCCAGAGCCAGCCCCTCAACCATTATCTTCAAGGACTCGTACCAGCCAACGACGCGGGAAGTACCGACGCGACCGTAAAGGTGCTTGGTCAAATCATGGCCAGACCGAAAAGGAACAGGGCTGCGGCTGAAGCATCCAGATCGAAGGACAGCAAGAAGAGAGCCATGGCTCATTGGGCAATCCCGAGCAGCACGAGCATCGCAAACCAACCCACTTCAATTTCGTTATCTGACGGTAGTGCATTGAATGCCGCCGTCCACACCTCCACGTTGAAGCCTGCCGGCGCACGGCGGACGAGGAATTGCTATGTCTGCAACAATGAAGACAGGATGAGCCCCGAAAATCTCGAGACATGAAAAAGCCCAACCTGAGAAGATTGGGCTTAGTCATTGAAAAATATGGTCGGGACGGAGTGATTCGAACACTCGACCCCTAGCACCCCATGCTGGGGACTATGGACCTGCAAGCCTTTGATTTTCTTAGATAATTGAGTCTTAACAGCTTCGCAAAACACGAGCTTTTTTGTGATTTTGCAAACGAAAATACGCCGCCTCCAGGGGAGGTTTTGCGCATCGTAATTACACGTCGACACCCCTACTGCGATCAACCTGACCCACTACAAATTCCAGCGATCAAATGTTCGGGGCCATGCTCTGCTGGGTCAATTCGGGGTCGTCGCGGCAGGCTTCAACAGGTTCGCTCGAATTAGATGAAGGCGTGCCTGATCGAACTTGCCGGAGCGCTCCAACTCAGCCGCGATCTCAAGATGCCAGTCCACCATTGCCTGAATCCTCGCTATTTGGCTCCGACTGCGTCCATTTACTTGGGGCATCCTGCCCTCCTTTATAATGTGTGATCTTGTTGTCTAGAGCATAGACGGCGGCCTGCTGAAGCCTGGATTGGACTTTAGTCTTACGCGGAAAACTTCTCACACATGGCGCTACAGCAGCTAGAAAACGGGTGACCGCCACAAGCACCGACGCGGTTTTCAAGACCGTTACGGAAAACCCAGCGGGCCGCATCCTTGGAGGTGATTGACGTTCCCATACTTTTTTAAAACCACTGGGCTACAGACCGCATTCCACGCGGGGCGAGCGTTGAGTTTCGGAACGGATTCAGCCCACTTTCAAACCCTATTTCATGTGACGCCTCGTTGAGGCTTCACCCCTCCCCGGCGTCCTGCCGATGTTCACAAAACCCTGACGAGCTTTCCTTTACAGAAACACTGCGTCCCGGGCTCAAGATTATGCTCGGGCGTACGGAACATTCCCAGAAAGTGGCCGTGCTCCAGCTCCAACAAACCCCACTCCCGCGCGGCGTCCGTAACCTCAAGCATGTCCGACAGCTCATCGGCATCAACCTGATACCGTTGATAGGCAAGCATTGCCAATTGCCGCAGCTTCGCCCGCTGGCCGTCAGGGTCGGTGACAAGGTCTTGCATGTCCTCGACCATGAGCCGCCATGTAGCCAGAGGGTCGGCGACGTGCTCATTCAAAGCGGCACCACCATGACTGAAAGTAGAACGCCTCTCCGATCTGCTCGATGCCGGAGATGGTGAACCCGTTGGTGCCCATGCTCGTCACGCCAGCGTCCAGCAACCTTGGCAGCGGATCTGGGGTGTGGCTGGCACTGTTCAAAATGAAAGCTTCACGGGTGATCCGGCCAAGGATTGAGCATTGAGATTCGACAATCTGCACGTCGCCCCTGAACGGGGTGATTATGCTGAGCTGGTCTTTGGGGACGGCGACGCCGAGATTGCGACGCGGGGTGATGAGGACATACATGCTTGGTCGCTTGGATTAACTGTATATATATACAGTTAATCGCAGCGCCGCCGCCGACGTCAATTACTGCCGACCGGAGGCCATCAGACCTTGCGGATGCCGAACTGCGCAACCTTCACTCTGGAGTCCTGAGCGATGCCGGCAGCCAGGTACAGCCCCATGCGTGAGGTGATGACGGTTTCCGTGACGTCGCCTGTGTAACGTTGCGTCTCCAGCACGCCCTTCCAGTTGGCCGGTAGAGTGAACGGCTCCTGGTATTTGTCCATCGAGCGGTAATAGATGGTGGTGGAAGTGCTGGACACCGGCTTGGTGATAATCAGCTCCGCTTCCCAGCCGAGGATTCCACGGCTGTTGCCTACAATCTCCGGCGCCGAAACCATCTCGATCATATCCCCTGCCAGCACATTCGACAGCGTAACGTTCGCAGCTGGCTGCACATAGATGTAGCCGCCGGCGGCGGCCATAGCACCGACCAGCTCTATGCACTGTGCCTCGCCATATGCGGCCGGCTCCTTGTACCACCGAGTAGTGATTCCGTTCAGGCCTGAGCCGGAGGCTTTATAGTTGTCCGCCAGCACCGATCCGGCCACCGGGTTTACCGATGCGTTGATGACACCGGTCGAGCCCGCCATCAACGGGTTGGCGTTCAGACAGCCGAACGGGCGAATCGCCGAGTAGAGGTCGGCGGCGTCCGTCGGCAGTGGCACGCCGAAGAACTCGAAGTTGGCATTGATGACCGGCACGCACTTAGACTGGATGAAATCTGCGCCGATCAGATTCGGGTGCAAGTCATCGACGGTCATGGCCTGGGTGAAGCCATCCCAGATGTTCACGACTGGCACGAACTGTATGACGTAGGTCAGCACCCAGTCCTTGTAAGCAATCGCGTCCGCCAGCGCCTGGCCGGTCAAAGCCTTCGCGCCGAAACGCGGCGTGCCGGTGCCGACAATCAGGTACTTCCCGGGCGTGTTCTGGAACGCTGTGATGGCCTTCATCACGTTGGCCTTGCTGTCGGCGAGCGTCATGCCGGGCGTCGTGCTGTCGTTCGTGCGCGACAGCAGCATCCACAAATCAGCCGTCGCTGAAGTCAGGCAGGATGGCAGCCTTGGCATGAACTGCCCAGAGTGGTCGCCCACCTTCCCCTGATTGTCCAGATAGCTGGGAAACAGACCTGTTTTTGCAGCGATAGCGCCGGCGTAACCGTAGGCTTCTGTGCCGTATGCCTTCGGATCAATCGTGTGGCAGTTCGCGCTGAAGCTGTCGCCCAGCAGGCCCAGCCCACGGCGAATACGTCTTTTGCTGGTAGGCGCAGCGCCTATTATCAAGGTCACTTAGCCACCTCATAAGCCGCGCCGCCTTTAGGCGTGAAGCGTGTGGGCGAGTTGCCCAAATCCAGACGCCAAGCGCCATCAGTGGCAAATGTGTCTGCGGTAACCCAGTCAGTGCCCACAGCCTTTTCCACAAGCACGCTTCCGCCATTTGCTTTCACGGACAGCGTGTGCGGTCCGTAGCTGTACTTCATCACAAATTGATCTGTACGCACTGCGCCTCCTGGGCCTTCATAGATGGGTAGGTGGTTGGTGCTGAGTGCGCGAGGCGCCAGCATTCGCCGAATGCTTAGGGCACGTCCTTAAAAAATACGTGGTTGCCGAGCCTCAGCGTGCGTTTCGCCTTCGCCGCCCAGTCAGGCGCCTTTGGCATGGTGGTCGCGTAGTAGTGAGTCGCGCCGCCGGTGGGGTCCGGCACCTTGCCGTCGATCACCTGGTCAGCAGCAATGCGGCACTGCGCCAGTTCGCGGAATGGGATCGCACGCGCGCCGCTCAGGAACTGATAGTTGGGGTCGTTCCGGTTCCAGCAGCTGAACTGGTACGGCTTCTGGCAGACGCCGGCGTAACCCTCGCCCCACCAGGACTTGTCCCTGCCATCGTCCACGCGGTTGCGGATCGTCCACGCCACGGCCACCATCCCGGCCAAGCCCTCCCCGCGCGCTTCACCCCACAGGGTGCGCGCCAGCACGTCACGATCTCTCTCGATCACGGTCATCCAATTTCTCCAGGCAAAAAAAACCCGCTCATCGCGGGCCTAACGAAACTATCTTTCTGAGGGGGTTCAATCCGCTGGAATAGGCGCGTAACCTAATGCTCCAGTCGGAGATCACAATGTCGCTGCACTTCCGAAGAATCACAGGTTCCGAGAGACCTTCGCACTTCAAAGATCGCCGTGTGGAAGTGGTCTTTAGGGTGACGTCCAGCAATGGAAACCATTTCTTTTTCGATTCGGTCTCGGAAGCTGCGCGCTGGGCCCGACAGTTACATTTCTTAGACCTCGACCCGGACTCACCAAGGCAGAAGCACCCGACAAGGGCGCGCGCCTGATAAGCCACTGCGCAGTGCAACCTTTGCGTGGTATCCGGCTTACTTGCTAAGCGTCAGGGCTGGCAATTCGGCGAGGAAGGCTTCCGGCGTCGGCTTAGGACGTTGCTTCGTCGCGATCAGCGGGATCTGAACCTGAGCATACTCCCAGACCAGCGAGCGCCATTTCCGGAAGGCGAGACCATCGTTTTGGAACTTGGCAACAACCGGCTCATCTGCGTAGCTGATGACTTCCAGCATGTTCAAATAGCCGTGAGCCACAGCGGTGTTGTTCATATACAGTTCAACTTGGCCTTTATATTCGGCAGTGATTGCTGCAATCAACTGATCAGGGTCGGCAGGAAGGACAATCCATGCTTGGTGATACTTGCCATCCTCCCTTTTTTCAATGGCGCCGGGAATTGCAGTTTCCAGCATCTGCAGGTCCGGATAGACGTCCTCGTAGATCCGAAATGCCCCATAAGGAGCCAGCATTTCGTCATCCCAGTCACTCTCAAAAGGAAACGAAACGTTTGGGTATCGCATTTTGAAATCCCAACCACTAACAACTTCCTGAGTTTCTTCGATAATTACGGCCATTTTTAGCGGTCCTTATATTTTGATCATCCGAACAGCACGGACAAGCAATTGAGTAATTTTGTTAGCGGAGCTTTGCGCCCCGGTTAGAAACTCTTGAGTGCCATTAATGTTTGTGCCTAGCTGGGTAGAGGTCCAGTAGGTCTGACCGCTACCCGCAAGAAATGCTTGAGGGCCATATGTGCCAGTGGCAAGCGTATATAAAAAATCATCAGATGCAGTCTGCGCGGGGTTGGCTGTTGTATATACAGCCCCAACAGGATCGGAGCTTGCGTTATAGCCGGATGCGGTATCGTTAGGATTGGTTTTAGGTTTCAGATTCCGATAGCAAAGTTCGAGTTGATCTTTGGCCGGGAGGAACCAGTCGGCATATCCGTTTATAGCAAGGCCGGCGCAGAACTGGGCAGCAGGATGGGTCGCGCTATCTGAAAGCATCGCCGCTGTATTGCCTTGGCCGTCCCAGGCACTGGTCGCGTTCAGCGTCGGCCCGCCTGAAGGCTTTACCGCGAGCGTTGTTTCGCCTTGCGCCTTCGGTGAAACGATCAGGGCATAGCTCTGGCCACTGATCTTGATACGACCAGCATAGTAGCCACCAGCATAAGGAACGCCGGGCTTGGTCGGGACTTTTTGCTGCGATCCCAGAAGCGCCGCAGCCAATCTCATGTCGAAGCCCCCACTCGACCATACCAGTTAGCGGGTGAGCCAACAGTCGAAAAAATATACTCAACGATTTGACCAACAGTCGGCGTCTGAGGGCTGATGCCTTGCGGAGTCAACCAAGTTATATTCGACGGCCATGTAATCAGGCGAGCGGTAGAATCTTGCCGAATTCTGACCACCACCGTGATGGTTTCACCAGCAAGACTAGGGACGTTCGCAAAACTGAAAGTTGTCGCAGCGGCCAGCAAGAAGTCGAATATCGAGTAAACGCTGACGTCCAGTGTTTGCGCAGCCGCCGCGGTGCCGGTAAAGCTTCTGTCGAGATAGTTAGCAATGCTGAGGATGTTTGACCATTCATCGCTAACACCATCGGCAGACGCAACCAGTGGTTTACGAGCGTTTGCCGCGCCCGGAACCGGGCGTGGGAGTTCGCGCCAGCCAGCCCAGGAGCCACCACTGTTGCGACGAACCCATACGCGTGTCGTTGTTTCAGAAAAGAAGAACTGATTGACCCGCGCATCAGTCTGAAACGCTCGACCGGACACAAGAAGCGTGCCCCATGATTCTCCCGGCGGCCTTGAACCGGTCGAAGTATTTGCAACCCCATACCAACCATTCGTCAAATTAATAAACTCGTCCATGTTTGCAATGGTTGGCAAAACCGCAGGCCCAGCAGTCATTCCTCGCGCAAATATGGAAAGGTTATCAACCAGCGACAGACCGAGGTCGGCCTTGTTCAGAGTTACAACGCCGGTCTTGCTGTTGACGCTGGTCACCGGGCCGCTAGAAATGCTGTCCGCCGCCTGTTTGGCGCGCACGGCAGATGCCTCGGAGTTAGTGGCGCTGGTGGCCGCCGCCGTCGCGCTGTTGGCCGCTGCGATCTTCGAGGTATTCGCAGCGGTCGCAGAGTCAGCAGCGCTCGTCGCGCTGGTCGCGGCATTCGTTTTCGAGGTGTTAGCGGCACTGGCCGAGTTCGCGGCATTGGTTTCGCTGGTCTTGGCATTGGTCGCGCTGGTTCCGGCGGCGTTCTTTGAGGTGTTGGCAGCATCCGCAGCGCTCTGCGCATCAGTGGCAACCTGGTTCACCTGCACAGAAAACGTGGGCAGCTTGGTGGCGAAGAAAGCATCGACGTCGTTTTTGAACGTTGCCGCGGTCCGGTCAAGGAGCGGGAGTGGAGTAACTGCCATCAGATGAGGCCCTCGATATCAAGCGAGCAGAGGTGGTAACTGGGGTAGGAAATGTCGATGTTGAAGCTGGTGAAGAATCCGTAGATCAGCAGCGGCTCATAGCCGGCCGCCTCCGTGCCGATGTAAACGCACGGCGTTGCCCGCAGGGCCGCCAGCGTTCGATAGATCCGGTTGAAGGTGCCCAGCGTGGTCAGCATCGTGAAACTGCCGCGCTTGCTGTAGGCGCGCTTGGTGATGACCGTGTTGCCGAACGGGTCTCGCTCCTTGCGGCTGTAGTCGTCGATGCCGACCCGGGCGCCGTATTGGGTTTCACCCAGGTCGCTGATCAGCCCCGGCTTGATCACGCCAACGGACGCGCCGCCGCTGGTTGAGGTAATCGTTACAGAGAGCTCAGCGCTCGCGTATTGGCCCGGTAGGTCGGTGATGACGATGTCGGTCCGCAGATCCAGATCGCTGAAGAACCAGTCGAAGATCGTCTCGATATCGGTGACTTCGAGGTCGATCCTCTTTTGGTACACAACGACACCGCCGGTGCCGTCCTTCATCACCACATCCACGTACCGGCCGCTCAGCTCAAACAACGCCAGGCTGTCGGTGAACCCGACGCTGAGCACATAACTGAGCGGAGACGGGCCAGTCGCGAGCGTGCCCACCACATCATCGAAAGGCGCCCACTTGTTTGTCGGGCCGACATCCATCCACACCGGCGGGCTGGTGGTGTCCAGCTCGGGGGCGACTGTCCCCGCCCCCGCCACCAGCCTTTCATAAACCCGATGCACGCTGGTCCGGATCACCCGCGCGCCGAGGGCGTAGGTGGTGCCCGATGCCCACGCCGGATAGTCGTTCTCCTGAACTGACGAACTCAGCATCATCATGTCCGTGATGACGTGCGGCTTAATCACCTTCATGCAAGTTCCTTGGTAAGCATGGCGTTCCCGCCGTCAGTCACGCGATCAACGATCCTCACAAGCTTGCTGCTGTTCACCGCGCCGGCCTGGGTGTTGGCTTTGATCATCTCCAGTTCTGCGCGAATAGAGCGCAGCTCTGCCACGACGCCAGCGTCTGAGCCGCCACCGTTGAGCATTGCTGCCGTCGTGCGAGCATCGAAGATCCGGCTCGGGCCCGTTACTTCAAGCTCCGGGCCGTTCTCACCAACCAGGCGCAGACCACCGCCGAAGTTGCCGCCGGCGGCGTAGCCTGGGATTTTCACGGTTTCGCCGTTCGCCTTGCCGCCCTTGGCGATCATGTCGACCAGGTTGGCGTAGGTGACCGTCCCGTTAGCCAGGCCCGCCGTCCAGGTCGCAAGCCCGTTCCCATCCAGATCCCGACCGAGAACCTGCTTGTAAACCGATCGGATCAACGCGACGTTGTTGTCGTACGTGTTGCCGGCAGCCGCTCCCGTTTCCTGCGCCTGGAGCGCAGCCACAACGGCGGCGTTCATTTGTTGGATGGCAACGGCCACCGACTGCACCGATGTGTCGACGCCGTTCAACGCATCCAACTGCGACTGAGCAAATGCCAGTTGCGAATCGAACTGCGCGACCTGCGCGTCATACGTCTTCTTCGCCTGATCGAGCTGATCTTGCAGCGCCTTTGCCGATTTCTCGGCGCTGGTCAGCTGCTTCCCGTTCAGCAGGCTGAGCTGCGCCACCACATTGGCCGTGCGGCCCTGATCGCGGTTGAAGTCCTCAAGCGATGAGTACAGGCCGGTGGTGTTGCTGGTGACCGCATTCAGCGCGTCGTCCAGGCCGCTGAAGTTCGCCAACGACCCGCCAGCTCGCGCCGTTGCCAGCGCACTTTGCAATGTCGCTTGCGCCTGGCGTCGAAGCATCTTCACTGTGTCGTCAGAAGTGCCGCGCAACGACTTCAACGCGCTATCGAGCGAGTTGCTGATCGATGTGAGATCCGAAACACGCGTGTTCGCGGTGCTGAGCATGTCGTTCAGCGATGCGACGCGAGCGTTGTAAGCATCCTCGGCCGCTTTCTGCTGGGCAGTGATTGCGCGCTGCAGTGCGGAAAAGCCATTAGTGACCGCGAGATTCAAAGCGTCCTTGATGGCTTGCGCGGCTGACTCTGCTGCCTCTTTGGCCGCCTGTGCCGCAGCGGCGGCAGCTTCGTTGGCCGCTGCGGTCTGTGCCTCAATGATGTCGAAGGCGGCATCAGCGTTGGTCGCCAGCCCGAGCAGCGAGGCAAACATCGCCTTGCCCTTCTCGGTCGTCTGGTCAATAGACGCCACCATTGCGGTGAAGCCGTCCCGGGTTGCAGGCATCGCCAAGCCCAGCGCGGCGAACTGCTGACCGACCAGCGACAACGTGTCGGCGGCTTTCTGGGTGTCAGAAGTGAACAGGCCGTAGTAGTTCGACCATGCATCTGCGGCCGCCTGTGCTGCCTCCTTGGCTGCATCCACTGCTGCCTGCGCCTGTTTGTCGATCTGCGTGTAGTAGGCGTCCGCGTTGGTTGCCAGACCCATCATCGTCGCGAACATCGCCTGTCCCGCGGTGGTCGTGACGTCAATGTCTTCAACCATCTTGCGATAGGCGGAACGCGTGTCCGGCAGCTTCAGGCCGAAGCCAGCGAACGCACCCTGCAGGCTTTTGGTCAGGTCGGCAAATTGCTCGTCGGCGCTGAAAAAAGCCTGGTAGTAGGTGCCCACGCTCTTATTGAGCGCGTCGACCTTTTCCTTCGCAGTTGCGGTGGTGGTGTCCAGATCTGCGAGCGCGCCGATCATGTTCAGGATCGCATCGGAGGCAATGAGGCCGGTGTTATCCAGCTTCAGGTTCGCGACGTTGATCAAGGACAGCGCGTCGTTCACCCCGTTGAAGCGGGTAAAGACTCCCTCGATTGCCTTGATGACCTGGTCAGCGGTGGTGTTCCAGTCATTGGCAAAGGCCGTGAACTGAGATTTGAAGTACTCCGGCAGCGACTTCGAGCTCACGATCGCCTTCGCAAGGAAAGTGCCCATGATGTCGTCATAGTCAGCGGTCAATGCCGAGGCGATGTCATTCGCCTTGAACTGCTGCTTCGCGCTGATGACCGAACCATCGTCCAACTGAACGCCGAAAGTGCTCGAATATTTCCCAGAGGTCTTGCGCTGCTGCAGGGTGCTGTAAGCCGAAACCTCCGCCCCATTGCCGAGCGCCTCATAAAGGTTGCCCAGCGTTGAGGCGAATTTGTTCAGTGTGGAAGACATGGCGTTATCGGCTGCAGGTCCATACTTCGGGGCCTTACGCTGCCAAGTGGTTGCTATGCCCTGATCCGTGTACACGCCGTTATCGTAATGACCCGTGGCCGACGTGCTCAGGTCGGGGTACTTCTCCCCGCTGCCGAACAGCGAACTGGAAGCAATCGAACCGATCACGGCGCCGATTGCTGCACCGAGCGCCGTGCCGATGACAGGGACCACTGAGCCGATAGCGGCGCCGGCCGCTGCGAATCCTGCTGTTGTGGCAGCGCCCTTTGCACCGTACGCCTGGTACGACTGAATGACGGCGTACACCGCACCGACGTAGCTCAGAGTTGCGCTTAACGCACTGAGGCTGGAGGAAGCAGCAGACGCCGAATAGGACGCGGCGGCGCCGCTGAAAGAACCTTGCGCCACCCCGGTGCCAAACTGTGCGCCATAACCAGCGTAGGAAGTGGCGAGGGTCGACGTCAGGCTTTCAGCGGTCGTGGAGGCAACGGCGCTGGCAGCGCCGAGCCCGCAGTGAAGCCGCTGGCGATCGCGTCCTTGACGTAGGAAGCACCATTACCAAACGCGCCTTGGATACCGCCGACAATCCCCTCGCCTGCATTCCAGCCAGCCATGATGGACTGCCCGAAATTGCTGCTAGCGACCGAAAACACGTTTTTCGCGGTGCCGAGCCACGACGTCAGCCCGCCTCCACTACCACCAGTCAAATCTCCAAACAGTCCGGAGGATTGAGCCTGCGCGCCGCCAACACCCAGCGCGCTGGCGAACTGAACCAAAATCGGCTTGGTGATCGCCATGTGAAGCATTTCCGCGAGGAACTGCCTGAAGCTGTCCTTGAGGGTGTCCATGAAGTTTCCGGACTTGCTCAGAACGGACTTCCACATGTCCGCAAAGGCGTCGTCGATTCGATCAATCGCACCCTCAGTGAACTGGCCCCAGCTTGTTGCGGCGTTCTTGTTCTGCTGGTACTCGACGCCCAGCCGTTGAAGCGCATCGCGATAGGCATCAGCTTTTTCAGGGTAGAGCTCGATCGCCTTATTCAGCGCTTCCTGCTCTTGGGTGTAATCGCGTAAAAGCTTCGTCTGTGGATAAAGCCGGTCGACGATGCTGTTCGCCGCGCCTGCCTGTTCCAGCGCCTTGTTATGGTCCAGCTGCGCCCGTGTTGCCTGCAGAAGTTGGTCGTACTCTTTGGAACCGTACTCGATGCTTTTGCCAATCAGCGCCAGTTGCATCGCCTTTTGGACATTAAAAGCCTCAAGTGCGTCCGTGCCCTCCAACGTGGCAGTGGCTTGAGCCAGAGTCTGCGTTGCTTCCACGCGCAGATCAGCGATGTTCTTCGCCACGTCACGGCGATCTTCCGCCGCCATCTGAGCGTTTATGGCTGCCGTGACTTTTCCGCGCGCTGCGGCGCCAGTTTTGAGCAGTTCCTCTTCAACCTTTTGTTGAAGGGTGATCGCGCGGATGTTGTCGACCCCAGCAAGATAAGCGTCTGCGAGATCGTTGGCGGCCTTGGCCGATATGGCTGATTTTGAGGTAAGTTCTTCAAGGGCTTTTTGCTGGTTCTTCAGCTCTGTGGCTGCTTCACGGGCAGCCGCGTTGCCGAGTTTGGTCTCGTCCTTCGCAGCTTTTGTCGCGGCTTTGTTGACCTCGATGGCGTTCGCAGTCGAAAGAATTGCAACACGATCAGCCTCAGACAGAGTCTTGTGATCCGCGATATATCGGTTGGCCTCCTTGATTGCATCGCCACCATCCTGCAGGCCCGCCAGCTGTTTCTGGATCGTGTCCAGATACTTCTCGCCCTCCGTGGTAAAGCCAGCTTTCGCCTGATTATTCGCGTGGGTCGCGTTCGTGTTCAGATTAAGGGCGGTGGTCAACTCATCAAGACGCGCTTTCACCTGCGCGGCTACTGCAGCGTTGTCGCTGAATGAACCTGCCAGCGTCTCCCACTGACGCAGCTGCTCCGGGGAAATCTGCCCGTTAGCTGCGGCCTCGCGCAGAATGGGGCCGAGTGCCTGACCAGATGCTCGCGCGGCGTCCATCTTTGCTAGAAGGCTTTCAAACGAGCGCACTTGTTCGGCAATCTTCGCCGGGTCAACCATATCCGGATTAGGGGGCTCTACTATCGCCGCCTGAACCGCGGCAGTAAGGCTCTTGTAAGCATTTTCAACAGCAAGCGTTGCCCCGAGCTGCTTGTCTTTCCAGGTATTGATCTGGGCGCGCTGCTGGTCCTCGTTCAGCTTATTGAACTCGGTCCGAACCTGATCCACCGATTTTCCGAGATCGCCCAAATCGCCCATGAGCGTTTTGGACTTATCGCTGAAATCAATGAACGACAATGCTACGGCGCCAGCCATGAATGCCAGGCCGACTGGTCCGCCCAACAAACCGAGCAGCCCCGCAGCGCCTGTTCTCAAACCGCCCCACGCCCGAGCGGCGAATGTAGCGGAAGCGGCGCTCTCACTTGCGGCGATAGTTGCTGTTTTGATCGCGAGCGTTGTTTCCGCCAAGGCGACTTTCGAAGCCGTTACCTGTGCGTTGGCCGCTTGGATTTGGGCTGAAGTCGCCACCGTCGTTGCCGCGAGCGAGCGCTCAGCCGCTTCCACCTGCTTGGTGATCGCAATCTGCGCGCCGCGAATCTCAACCATCCGTGCCAAGGCAGCATTACGACCGGTTTCAGAAATCTGCGCCTTGAGGCGCTGCTGCTCCAGCGCCAATTCTGCTGCCAAAGCGGCCTGCGCAGAGCGCACGCCAGCCAGATCCGACTCTTGGCGCAGGCGATCCGCTGCAACCTTGCTCTGGGCTGCTTGCAGCTCCTGACCAGCACGCGCTACGAGTGCACGGGCGTCCAGCTGCTTTGCCTCTGCGGCCAATAGATCCTGCTGCGCAGTCTTCGCAGCAGCGGAGAGCGCTTTCTGGTTGGCAAGCACAGATGCGCCAGACGCGGCGGACCACTGCACCAGGCCTGCGGCAACTTTGCCGAGGGCTGCATACAGAACTACGTTCAACACCGTCGACAAGGTCTCGGCGTGCTGCGAAATGACCGCGAACGCTTCAGGGACCTTGATCTGGTCAAGCGCCCGAGATGCCTGGTTTATCGCGCCAGCCAGCGAGACGCTGGTTCCGGACAGCTTGTCCGTTTCGCCGATGATTCGCGTGAAGGACGTTTGGATGCGGGTGAGCGCGGTTCCGATGGTGCTCTGCATCTGGTTGAAGAGACCGTCGACAGCGGCGGCTTGGGCTTGCAACGCTGCCACAACAGCGGCGGAGGTCAACTTCCCTTCTGTACCCAGATTTCGAAGCTCGCCTACGGTTTTCCCCATGCCCTTAGCGATCGCTTGGGCCAGTGCTGGGGCCTGCTCCAGAACCGAGTTGAGCTCTTCGCCGCGCAGCGTCCCGGAAGCGAAAGCCTGGCCGAGTTGCACAAGGGCAGCATCCGCCGACGCAGCGGAAGCACCACTGATAACGAGGGTTTTGGAGATCGTTTCGACAATCCCGGCAACGCCTTGGCCGCTCAGCTTGAGTTCTTTCTGATTGGTGGCGATGCGCTGATACAGTTCTGCAGTCGCGCCAAGCGGCTGCCCTGATTTTTGCGCGATACTGAAGACAGCGCTTTGTGCCTCGGTGAATTCCTTGCTGGAAGACGTCACCAACTTCAATCGGTTGGCGACAGTGGTATATGCCTCAGCCTGATCGATGATGGCGCTTACGCTTGCGCCGCCGATCGCGAGCGACAAGGCGCCCTTGAGAATACCTGCTGCTGACTGCGCGCTTTTGGCCGCGCGATCAAACGCGGTATCCACTTTGCTCAGCTGGGCATCGATCCGCCCGGTTGCCTTCGTGACCGAGGCGTCTGCTCGTTCCATCTCTTGACGGAGTTGTGCAGTCGTCGCCTCAAGCCGGATCAGCATCCCGCGAACTTCTTGACCTGCCATGCACTTTCTCCGGGCGAATAAAAACCGCCTCTTAAGGCGGTTCGATGTAATTGACTGGCATCAGGCCCGCGCGCCACGGATTTGCGCCTTGATTCGCTGGCGCTTTTCCTGCGGTGTCTCACCTGGAGGCGGACCGCCGGGTTTATCAGACTTGCCGAACGGGTTCGTGGCGCGCAGAAACTCCATGCGGGCCTCCCACGCCATCAAGATTTGCGGTACCGGCGTTTCCCAGGCGTCGCGCGGAGACCACTGAAGGCTGCCGGTAGCGAGACAGAAAACTTCGTCCACATAGCTGCCATTGCCCGGGCGGCTTACTTTTTTGCTTTACCCGAGCCCTCTTCCGCATCCTTCGCGAGCTCTTCTTCGCTCTTGGCGGCAGGGTTGAGCAGCGCCAGCAGGTACTGGATCAGCGGCGGCGTGACCTCGCCGATGCCGTGCTCGTAAATTTCTTCCTCCAGCGCTTCGAACTCTTTCGGCTTGAGCGTCAGGTTCGCGCCGGCCGCGATGATGGATGCCGCTACGTTCAGGCTCAGCTTCTGCACTTCCTGCAAAGCCGGGGACAGGCCGCCAAAACGACGTTCGATGTTCTTCACCGCTTTGAGGGTGAAAGCCAGGCTGTAGGTTTCGGAGCCGACAATTACTTCAGTTGCGCCGTGGTCAGTCTTGGACATGGATCAGTGTTCCTTGCAGAAAGAGGAAGATTCAAAACAGGCGCCGCGATGGCGGCGCCTGGGCATCGCGTCAACCGCTCGGTTTAGGCGCTGGCGGCCGCTTGCTCGTAGATCGCAGAGTTGATCGCCACCGACACCGAAGCCTTGCGGATCGATTCAGCGGTGCCGATCTGTTTGCGGAAGCTCAGCGCCTGG
Organism: Pseudomonas sp. HP_12; assembly: GCF_055283955.1. NCBI lineage: Bacteria > Pseudomonadati > Pseudomonadota > Gammaproteobacteria > Pseudomonadales > Pseudomonadaceae > Pseudomonas > Pseudomonas sp. HP_12. The sequence continues at coordinate 14,040 of NZ_JBTOQG010000001.1, read as the reverse complement.
CCGAGATAGAAATCGGCCGTTCCGTCGCCGTAATCGATCTGGAAGGCGAAGTTGGCGTCGCTGGACACCGCCGCTTTCACTGCTTTCTGGCCGGCATCAGTCGGATCAGAACCCAAGGTGAACTGCTGGGTGCCAGCGTCGAAGGTGCCTTTCACTTTGCGCTTGCGGCGGTTAGCCAGCGCGGTGAAGTCAGCGGTGCTGGCCTCGTCGCCAAGCTCGCCAGCGTCTTCCACTTCGCCGATTTCGACGTAGGTCAGGGCCTTCAAGGCGGTCAGCGCAGCAGCGCGGCCGGCGGCGTCTTCGCCGTAGGTGACATTGACAGCCGGGCCGATCAGGACTCGAACGCCGGCAGAAGTTTTGATAGTCATGGTTGCCCTCCAGGGCGCGGGTGGTTTTTTGGCAATAAAAAACCCGCTCGATGGCGGGTGTTGGTGTTGCTCGGCGGTGTCAGTGCTGGGTGATGATCCGAAGCGTCACCGATCCCATGTAGGTCTTGCCGTCCGGTTCGCGGTTCGTTTCCGTGCGCAGCACACGGACCGAGACAGCCGTGCCCGTGCTCAGCGGCAGCGCAACTTCGTCCAGCGCTTCGGCAATCTCGCCGTTGATGCGTTTTACTTCGGCCTGCCCCTGATAGTCCGACCAGACCGACAGGTAGAACAGGCGGTTTTCGCGCTTCTTACCGCTGACCGGTGTCGTGTTATCGGTGACCTCATAATCCAAGGTCACATACGGATACGGCGTGCCGGTGGGCACGGCATCGAACACCGGTGCCGTCAGGCTGGCCGACAACTTCTCGAAGAGCGCCTTCTGCAGCGCGAGGCCTGGGTCACTCATTTGGCCTCCGCAGCCTTGCGCAACGTGGAATCGATCGCTCTGCTGATCAGCAAGATGATCTGCTCACGGTTGAGATCGTAGGACGGACGCAGCCACGGATGCGCTGGCCTGGCCGGGATCTGCGTTTCGCCCCGGGCGTAATCCTTGGTGCCGTACTCGAGGAACTTCGTGTAGAAGTACCGCGTGTTGTTTCTCTTGCCCCTGATACCGATTTCCGCATCCAGCCCGCTTTTCGAGACGAAAGACGTCAGCGTTTCCGCCGCATCACCGGTATCCCTAGGGATGAGGAACGTCTGAGTTTGCAGCACCAGGTCAGCCGCCTGAACCATGGCCGGGCGCAGGTCGCTCTCGATCTCGTTGCCGATCCGGCGCAGCAAGCCGCGAAGCTTGATATCACCCTGAACGCTTGAGCGCCGGCCCATGGTCAGGCCTTCGGTTTGGCGGGTTTGGCTGCTTTCGGAGCCGGCTCAGGATCGGCAACAGGCTCGGCGTCAGAGCGCTCAACCAGACCGCGTGACATCAGTTCTTCAGCCTCGGCCGCGTTTACGGTGAATTCGTCGCCCGCGGCTTTCCAGCCTTGAGCAGTGGACAGGCTTGCCAGTGCTTTCACTTTCATAAGGACCTCAGGGGTGTGGAACGTTTGAACACAACAGACGGAGCATGGAGCGATCGTTGTCAGGCAGCGCTGCCTCGATGAGGTAGGTAACGCCCGAATTGACCAGGCGAACCCCGGCCACCAAATCCGCCGCGGGCCTGACCTTTATCTCTGCGGTCACCAGTGCGGTGAGCTGCTGGGAAACAGGAGACGTCCGGCCTGTAGGTGCGGTGATTTCTGCCCAGATCTTCCGGGCTTCAATCCAGCCGTCGACCCCGCCGCCCATGCCGTCAGGCACGCGCTGCTTCGTCTGCACAGAGCACTCATGCCGAAGGTTTCCTGCTCTCATCAGACCCCCATATCAACGCGGTAGGGGCTCAGCAGCGAGCGGGAGCCTTGCGGCAGGTCTGAGACGCTGACGCCAACCACAACATCCTCCCGGTTGGCGTAAAGGTCGCCCAGAATGAGCAGGCACGCCGCCGTGATGGCTTTGGTGATAACGATCGGATCGTCGCCGGCCGTACCATCCAGCACGGCGGCGGCCATGGCTTCTGCATCCGCGTAGAACGAGCGATTCAGGTAGAGCGCGGCAGATTCCTCCGCCGCCTCCAGCTTCAAAAGCACGTCATCGCGATCGCCTTCCTCGGCGCGGCAATGCCGCATGGCGACGCCGATATCGATGACCGACATGTCACTCGCCCTTCGCAGGCTTTTCCGGCTTCTTGGACTTTTCAGTCTTCGCAGGAGCGGCCAACGCTGCGCTGGTCAAAACGCCAGCGCCAGCGGCATCTTCTTCGCTCAGAACAACAACGGAATCGTCGTCACCCGAGTCTGGCTCGGCGTAGCCTTTCTGGATCAGCTCGCGTCCGTGCTGCTCGATGGTTTCGAAGGACGTGCCCTCGACCAGCGTTTGTCCGCCCAGATACAGCGGTTTCAGCGTCTTCAGCTTCATGATTGCCTCCGGTGGGCCGCCTCTACGGCGGCCCGGCTTGAGTTAAGGAGTGACGGGGGCGTTGAACGCGCCGTAGATGAACGCCTCAGGGCGCTTGACCGCCAGCGCGACGCGCTCTTCGCAACGGACCGAGATCAGGTTTTTCTCGAAGTCGTCGGCGTTCTCGGTGGAGATCACCACGTTGGCATCTTCACGGTCGAACAGCTGAGCGCCGGTCTGGAAGGCGCCAGTCAAGAACTTGCCCTGGAAGCCAGCCGCTTCAGTAGCCACCACCGGAAGGCCCCACAGCACCGGACCTGCCAGACCCAGCGGGTTCGCCAGGATGTAGCGGCCAAGCGAATCTTTGGTCAGCTCGATTTTCGCCCAGTCGATGAAGTGAAGGACGTGACCGGAAGCTGGCAGACGGGCCAACTGTGCCTGCAGCATCGCCAGACGCAGGTCGTCAATCCCGGAGCGGGCCTCGACCTCAAATGCCGGGTCGAAGACAGACGCTTGAGGCACGATGCCGTGCAAATGAACGCCGGTGCCGTCGCCAAACAGAATTTCCTGCTCCTCCGCGTACTTCAAGCCGTAACGCATTTCCACATCGATGGTGGACTGCAACTGAGCGAAGTCGTCCATGATCTGCTTGGACGCTTTGAACATGTGCGCGATCGTGGATACTCCGGTCAGCTTGGAGGCAAAGTTGATGCTCGAGTACGGCTTCGCCATGCCCTCGGCCACCACCTTCGCGGCGTTGACGAAGCCAGTCTGCTGGACCCAGAAAATAGCCGGCGACGTGGTGCGACCAGGCGCAATCAGGTCGCGGATGAACAGGCGCTGCTTCGCCGGCGTATCGATGCCAGGAAGGCGCTGCGGCTCTACGACGCCCTGAGCGACGTCAGTCGACAGCAGCGCAGCACTGACCGGAATGTTGACACGCTTACCGCCTTCAAGGCTCGCAGCGAAGGCCTTCAGCGCCTCGCTTTTGATGACGGTTTGGCCGAGGCTGTCGCGGTTCTGGGGCGCGCTGGCCGACGGCAGGCGTGCAAATTCCTGCTCAACTTCGCCCAGCTTGGCCTTGAGCTGCTTCTCGGCCTCGGTCAGGGAGTTGAACTTCAGCGCCAGCTCGTCGACGGCGGCCTTGGTTTCAGCAGACAGGTTGCCTGCTTTCTTCGCTTCGGACAGTGCCGATTCGGCCTTGATACTGAACTCACTGGTGGCTTTCGCCAGTTCAGCGGAGACACTCTTGAGCAATTCGTTTGTATCGGACATGGGTCAAACTCCGGGTACGGTAGAGGCTGCCGACTTGAAAGAGGCCAAGGCCTTTTCGAAATCAGCGATTACGGAGGCCGAAACGGCCGGGGATTCGGTAGCGCTCGGCGTACCAGGGCCGGCAGCGCTGGGCGTACCGGTTTTAAGCTCTTGAATCATTGCGCGGCGCTCGGAACGGGGCATGCCCTGCTTCGCGAGAATCACATCGAGGCGGCGCGCGGCGATCTGCTGCGGGGTGGAGGCCTTGGTGCCTTCCTTCAGCTCGGCACTGTCGAGCAGCGAGTCAGCGAAGCCCTGATCGACAGCGTCGCCGCCACTGATCCAGCTCTCGGCATCCATCAGCGTCTGCATCGCTGCGACATCCTCACCGGTGCGCGCTGCGTAGATGTTCGCCATGGCTTTGTCGAACGGCTCCAGCGTGTCTGCCATCTCGCGCAAACCAATTCGGTTGCCGGCCACGCCGACCCAGCAGTTGTGGATCATGAGGAAAGCGCCGAGGCCCATGCGGATTTCGTCGCCGGCCATGGCGATGACCGATGCGGCCGAGGCTGCGATGCCGAGAATCTTCACGGTCACCTTGCCTTTGTATTCGCGCAGGATGTTGTAGATCGCCAGGCCTTCGAACATGTCGCCGCCAGGCGAATTGATGTTCACCGTGACGTCAGCGCCTGCCAGGTTGCGCAGCACCGCACTGACCCTCTTCGCGGTAACGCCATCGCCCGTCCAGTAGTCGTAACCGATCGGATCAAACATCGAGATGGTGTTCTCGTCGTCAGCCGCAGCGCGGATGTCCGGGTTCCAGCGCTCGAGCGCCATCGGCAGCAGATCCGAGGAAGCGCTCGCGCGCGGTCGCTCCGCCGGCGCTGCAGGCAGGGTTCTGATCGTCATGGTTACTCCGCTGGTTCGGTGATGCTGAGGCGTGAAATCGAGATAAGGGCGTGAGCCATGGTCGGGGCGTCTGGATCCCCGCCATCAAGCGCTGAGCAGATGTCCTGGAGCAATTCGCGGGTTGCCTCGCGGTTCCCGTCCTTGTGCGCGTGGAGCGCCTTGGACATGAAGCGGTTGAACTTGGCCGAGATATCCTCGCCCTGCTCCAGGCTTTCCAGAGCGACCATCGCCGACTGAACGGTGTAGATGTCGCCACCAGGAATCGGCGGCAGGTTTTCCAAACGGCGGACCTCGTTGCGGGACATCCAGCCATTCATCAGCGCGGTGTTGTACCAGGCGCCACGGCCAGCACTGTCGGCACGCAGCAGGCCTTCAACTGCAAACTCGGCGAAGAACTCTTCGGCATCCGCCTCGCCAATCAGGCAGCGGGTGATTTCCTGCTCGATGTTGACCAGCAGCGGCCGCAGGCTGTTGGTGAGGAAGTGCAGGTTCTGCGCCTCGACACTGGCCGCCCAGCTCGACTGCTTGTCCATGTGCCCGACCATGAACGGCGGCACGCGGAACCAGCGGCAAATCTCCTCTACGTTGAATGCCCGGGTTTCTAGCATCTGCGCTGCTTCCGGATTCATCGTGACGCTTTGGTACTTCAGGCCCGCTTCCAGCACCATCGTCTTGCCGGCGTTCTTCGAGCTGCTGAACGCTGCCAGGCTTTTCTTCAACTGCTCACGTTGCTTCGGTGTCAGCGTGCCGGAGCCCTGGGCAGCGCCGCCTTCGACTGTCAGGAAGCCCGAGGCTTGCAGGCCGTTGGCAAACACCTTGGCGGCCGCCTCTTCCGATGACAGCGCGGTGCCGATGACGTCGCGGCCCGTGGTCACCGGAAGCATCCCGCACACACCGTCCAGGCCAAAGCCGCGGATGTGCATCAGGTTCTTTTCCGGAATGTCCCGCTCGGTGCCGTTTTCGTTGTAGGTGTACTTCAAGCGGCCATTTTCCAGGCGCTTTACCGTCATGCACTGCGGCAACAGCGGGTCGAGGGCGACGATCCGGGTGCCGATGAACTTCTTCTCGACGAAAGCGTTACCGCGCAGGCAGATGCTGGCCACGATCTGCAGCATGAAACGCTGCGGCGTCATCTCGGCATTCGGGGAGCGGCACAGCACCCGGAAAAGAGGATGATCCCGGGCGGATTCACGCGACCCGTCCGGCATCCGCCGGTAGAGCTTCAAGGGCAGCGTCGAAACGGACTCCGACAGCAGACGAACGCACGCCCAGACGGTGGACAGCCGCACCGCACCGTCGACGGTGACGTGTTTGCCGCTATTGGAAGTGCCGAACCACTCCTGCCAAAAGGCCTCACTGGTGAGCCCAACAGGAACACCCAGCCAGCTCTGTAGCGCGGAGCGAATGAGCCCCGGTTTGTTTTTGCTCGCCATTAGAGCCCTGCCATTATTGGGTCATCAAAGAAATCGTCGACGTTGCCCCGCGCGACGGGGTTGAGCGACAACAGGGCTACGGCGTTGAAGAACGCCATCAACGGGTCGATCTTCGCCGTCCCCGACGCTTGTTTCGTGATCAGGATCGAGTTTCCGGCCGGAACGACTTTCGCGTTACCGCAGCACCAGGACATCATCGGCTGGCCGCCGTGGACCATTCCGCCCTCCGCCAGCTTGCGTTCGGCAGTCTTGATTGAGCCGCCCAGCTTCCAACCCTGCGAAATGCCAATCACCTTGTCCTGTGGAATCTCGGCCTCGATCAGGCCGTCCAGGATGCCGCCGACGCCGGCCGGGTCGACGCCGATCATGTCGAGCTTCCCGGACGCGTGGATTTCGGCTACCAGCTCTGCCACCTCGGCAACGTCCTTGCCGATGTACTCCACCAGCGTCAGGTTGCCGTCTTTGGCAAAGTCATGGAGGCGCGGGGCCTCGCTCTTGCGGCGTTCCAGCACCGAGGGATGGGCCCAGGCATGAGTCCACAGAAGCCAATTGCGTGATTCGGTCTCACGGCCCAGCACTGCGAACCCCAGCAGGTCGTCAAGACCGCCGCCGTCGATCCCGACGTCGATCACTTCGCAGCGGGCGATGAGCTGGGCGAGCGTCAGGTTTTTTGCCTTGGCCTGGGCCTGCCAGAACTCGGCGCCCGCCCACCGGTTGGCCCGCAGGTTCATACCGATTTCGACGTTCAGGTGCTTGGCGAGGAACTTGCGCTGCGCGCCTGGCTCTTTCTTCGCCTCCTTGACCATCTGGTCTTCCAGCCATTCCCGGCTGACCGACCGACCCATGTTCGGGTTGGTGATGTAGAAGTTTTCAGGCTTCAGGTATTCCTCAGACTCCACCATCGCCTTCGGAAATTCGTACAGCACGCCCAGCGACTTCTTGTCCTGAATCTTGCCGTCCCGAACGTCGCGGTAGTAATCGAGCTTTTCCTTGAAAACCCCGGCCGGCGGCTCGTCGCTCTGAGTCGAAAGGAAGATCACGAAACCTTCGTCCCGCGAGATCTGGCCGCCGGTGGCTTCCATCAGCATTGCGTCAGCGTTCGGGCGCTTGCCGAAAACCCAGAGCTCGTCGACCAGGATCTTGCCGGACTTCTTACCGGACACAGTGTCCGAGTCAGCGGCGACCACCTTCAACGCCGCCTTGGTGGTGAGGTGCGTGATGGTCCGAATGTGATCCTGGACGTGGAGCATCTTTTCCAGTCGGGGATTGGCCCGAACCATCGCCGCAGCAGGCTTGTAACTGTTCTGCGCGACCTCAATGGTCGGCGCGAGAATCAACAGCTCTTCGTTGTCGCGCCAGTTGCGCACCAGGGCGGTGACCATGATCCCGGCGGCTATCGTTGATTTGGCGTTCTTCTTGCTGATCAGCAGGAAGTACTCGCGGATCTTCTGGTTGCCGGTCTCGGCGTCGTAAGCGCCGAAGATCGCCGCCACGAAATCAAATACCCACTGCTCGCAGCACTCGCCGAAGGTCGGCTGGCCTGGCACATCGACAACCTTGAGCGACTTGAACAGCTCAAGCGCGGCATCAGCCTCAGAACGGAACAGCGGCGGAAACGGAATCAGCGATTGGCGAGAGAGAATCCGTCGCTCCCAGTCTGGGCACGCGGTAGACCACTCCACTTACTTCACCGATCTGAGTGGTGGTTTGCTCGTCCCGTACATGCCGGCCGCCGCCTCTTCCGCCGCGGTCTGCCTGTCTTCTTTCTTGCCAGACTCGCCTTTGCGCTGGTGCATGAACGGCATGAGCGCCTTCGCGGCGTCGACTCTGAGTTTTGCCTCGGCTTCCGGGTCGTTCATCGCGGCAATCAGGAAGGCCTTGGGATCGGTAAAGGTCAGGGCGCGGGCCAGGTCGAATGTCGGGCCCGAGTCCTCCTCGTCCGCGTCAGGCTCGACCGGTTTTGACGCCTTGGCCTTCGGCTGAGCTTTAACATTTTTGTTAACGGCCCCATTCGCCAGCTCGGCCAAAACGTGAGGGTCTCTTGCAAGCCGTGATCCGGCGGCCGATGCGCTGGAAGCGCTGTAGCCCGCGGCTATCGCTGCTTCTTTGTTGGACGCACCTCCCCTCAAAGCGTCGGCGAATGCGCGCTTTTTGGGTGTTAAAGCCATTAACAAAAAACCTCAAAACAGGAAAAAAACTCTGAATGCGGGACCGGGTGGTCTAGAGCGCCAAGGCTCCGAACTTTCGAGGCACCCCTGCGCTTGTTGCACGTCAGTGGCGTGCCAGAATCGATCAGCTCGGGGCGTTGGCGTGCTACAGGCTGCTGGCCTCCTCGCGCTGCTTCACGGACGAGTGACAGGTGGTGCACAGCGGCTGCCAGTTGGATCGGTCCCAGAACAGCTTCATGTCGCCACGGTGCGGCTCGATGTGGTCAACCAGCGCTGTCGCTGTCACTCGCCCCGCTGCATCACACATCACACACAGCGGGTTATCGATGATGAAGGCCTTGCTCGCCTTCTGCCATGCGTACGTGTAGCCGCGCTGGCCGGATGTGGCCTTGTCGGTGCGCCACGAACCAGGCTGCATGATCGGCAGCTTGTTGCCCTGCGTGCTCACCCGGTTCCCTAATGATTTGAGCCGTGACATCACTCACCTTCCAGCCGAACCATCTGCCCATCTACCGCGAACTCTACTCGTAGCACAGCAAACGATTCCGGCTCCTGGATAAGCTCAACCCGAAGTTGCCCGCCGAGCACCTCACCACTGAATGCGTCATGCACGCAGACATGCACGCCGTTCTTCTTGATGACCAACGGGCGTGACGACAGCAGATAGCTGAGTCGGGATTGATCAGAGCGTTTCATCGGTAGCTACTCAACAGTGCAGGCCGGCCACTTGCATCGCGCGAATGCCAAGGCACCAGCGTGGTCGTGGTCTTCCGGCATGATCATGGGGAATGGTGGGTAGCCCGGTACTGTGACGTACCAGGACTTCTTCACTTGCTTTGGCTGCGCACGATCTGCGCATCGACCTGGTCAGCGCACGTGTCGAGCAGCTTGATGGCCTGATCCTTCAGTTCCCACACGTCGCCGTTGTCACGTAGATCGGTATCGTCTGCATTGACCCGCTCGCAGGGGATCAGCTCAGGGGCTTCCAGTCTTATTGCCGTGGTTTTTGTTACCACTTGCGGCTTTGCCGCGCAGGCCGTCAGGCAAAGGCTGAGCAGCCCAATCACGAACCGGTTTGCTGTTGCGCTTGAGATCATCGAAATCCTTCTTGGCCTTTTTGGCCTTGTCTTCGCTGGCCTTGATGCGTTTGTTCAAGTCGGCGGTGTAGTCGGCGTTGCGCTGCGCTTCTGCGCGCAGCGTGGTGATCGTCGCCTGGCTGGCGTTGTTCGCATCCACCGCTTCCTGCTTGGCTTTAGCCTCGACGGTCACAGCGCCTTGGAGCGTGACGACGCGGATCTGCTGGATAGCGATCAGCAGGCTCATCACGATGACGATGACGATGGCCGCCGCAATGGCTCGCAATGTCGAGCCAACCTTGGCTACTGCGACAGCTGGTTCGAGGCTCATAGTGAGTCCGCCTTGCGGCCGAGGAATCGGATGATCAGTTCGCGAATCGCGGTGACACCGATGAAACCAATGGTGCCGCCGGCGGCGACGGACAGGCTCGACGGCCAGGCCATCCATTCGATGACGCTGCTGGCAGAAAGGCTGAGCGCGCCGCAGATCAGCGCCTCAAGCACGACCCGCCACTTGTTGGCCTCTTTTCCTTCGTACAGCACGCGCAGCAGTGAAATGGTTGCGGCCATGATCGCTCCTTGCCAGAGCGGATTCGACAGGACGAGCCAGACCTGCGCCCAGAAGTCAGGTGATTTTTCAGGCATGTTCGTCGCGGTCCGACATCCACCCTTTCGGGATCGGAAATGAATCAGCCCCGCAGCACTCCCAGCTTGGAGCGATGGGTGTGGCGGGGCTGAAAACGAAAAAGCCCCGCACGATGGCGAGGCTCAGTTAGCAGTAGAAAGCAAAAAGCCCATCGCGGGGATGGGCTTTGCTCGCGGAAAAACCGCAAAGTAGTGCGAAATCTATACATTAGGACCGGGGCTGTCAACGCCTATTGCGGCGGCAAGCTCTTACGGTCTGGAACAGCTGCAGTTGCTGCGGGAGCGGCTGGGGATGAAGGGGCAGGAGCAGGAGCACCGGTATCGGCGGCAGGGGCTGGCGACAGCTGCCCGATATCCGATAGCCGCAACGCCTGGGGCACCGACTTCAACTCGATAATTTTGAAGCTCGGCCCGACTTTTGAGCCATCTAGCTCACCGGTCAATACTAGGTCTCCATAGAATCCAAGTATCACATCTTTACCCGTTACCCAATATAACTTCTGGGTGGCCGCTTTTTTCACCCCCACTGCGGACCACATGCCAACCAATCCGAAAATAACAACGCAGCTTATTAGTCCTTTAACCATGAAAAGAGTATGCCGATCGGTCAACGAAAGCGGCGTGGCTGGCTTACCTACATTCTCATTCCCTATTTCTAATAACGGACGATTGATCGCCACAGTGCCGAAAGCTGCCAGCATCGTCGCAACGCCCCAGACCCACTGCCATGTTCGATCCAGAGACACATACCAAAGCACTAGTAAAATATAGGTTACAACTCCCCCTGCCATTGCATACTTATAGGAGCCAGGCAGCCGAGCGAACCCTATAAGCAATCCAGCAAGCAGCAGAGTAACCAACAGCGCGGGATAAATCGCATCCACCATCGGACGGACGCCAAATGAGGATATTTGTAGAAAATCCGTAGGCGCACCAAAAAAACTAAGTCTCGCCGATTCAAAAAGGGCAAAAAATAGATAGGCCAACGGGCCGAATAGCGCCGCTATCGAAACCAAAAATGTGATTAGGTTCTTTCCGGTCGGCATTAATTATCCCGTTAGCAACAAAACTATCTGAGTTCGATCAAGCAGCCTGCCTCCTGAATTCTAGCGCGCCGTCGATCCATGCGATACCGGCTTTCCAGAGCTGCCGGGTCTTCTCCTCACCAAAACCCATCTTTTTTCCGATGACCATCAGCGAGGTATCACGACAGGTGTAGTACTTGATGATCACGTTGCCCGCCTCTTCATAACGATTGCGCAGCCTGCCCACCAACCGGTCTATCAGCAGGGCTTGGTCATCGCTGATCATCGGAGTGGCGATATCATTTTCTCGGGAAGCGCAACAGGAGACGCCGGAGCCCAGCACAACCCAACGGCCCCAATGCTCAAGAAGGTCTTCTACAGTTCGTTCATGCTTGGTCATCGCTCAGTCCCCAGTGAAATTTGATGCGCCGGCGCCGCGGCGGTTGTTCTGTTCGTATTGTTCGTGCGCGCCGCCCTGGCTGTGTCGGGCCCGATTCAGCTCGGCGGCCATGTGACGCAGCTTCATGTTCAGTTGCGGCACCAGGTCTTCCAGCGGCAGTGCATCGCCGGTCGACTGATCGACCCAGCCCGAGGCGTTGCAGGCAGCGCAATCGATGTCGAAGAAAATGCCATTTGTGCTGCCGGCGCCGCGGCAGGTGGCGCACTCCATGAGCGGCTTCAATTCCTTGCGGAAGGCAGGGCCATGGCTCTTTTTCATGCTTTTGAAACCTCGCCATTCACAATGTTGGAAACAGGCTCGCAGCCCTCGCCGCTAGTGGCTTGCGCTGGGTTTTGCGAATCTTCATATTGGGTGTCTGTCAGGTTGTGAATCGCGCTCAGGCCGCGCTCATCTAACCAGTTGTGCCACCTCTCTAACGCCGCCAGACGCTGCGCCCAGGCCTGCGTGTTGATGTAGGTGGACGCGATCTTGCCCAGCGAGTGGTTGAGCAGCATCTCGCCGATGTGCCCGTCGATGCCGAGGTCGGTCCACGCTGTTCGGGCGACCTTGCGCAGGTCATGACTGGTCCACTCACCTTGGCCGATGCGGGTGAACACCGCGCTCGCCTGCCCTTCGCTCAGCACACGGCCGCGGCGTGACGGGAACAGGTAGATGCCCTCGTAACCGCGAGCCAGCTGAATGGCCCTGTACCGGGCTAGCAGCGCCTTAGCCTGAGCGGTCAACGGCACGCGGTGTTCGGTCCGGGTCTTGGTGTTCGCGGCTGGGATGAACCACTCGCCGTCCGGGATGGAAATGTCTGACCAGCGCGCCATTCTGGTTTCACCGACTCGGGTGCCGTGGCACAGCATCATCAGCGCCAACATGGACTCGCCGGGCTGGCTCTCGAACAGGCCGGCCAGCATGGGCACCACCTCCGCCAGGTGCCCGCCGCGCAACCGAGCTGCCTTTGGCATGATGCGAGCTTTCGTAAAGTCAACGAACTTCATTTCGGCCATTGGGTTTTTATCGATCAGGCCCAGCTTGGAGGCCTGCAGGAACGCGACCACCAGCAGTACGAACAATTGGTGCACGTACGACAGCGACAGCTCTTGCTGGCATGGCCACATCAGCTCACGGTCCAACACTGCGGCGGTCAGGTCACGCAGGGGCACGTGCTCCAGCCTGGGCTTGAGGTGACACTTGATGGCCGACTTCGCCCCGGCCTTGCGCTTCGCCGAAAGCGAGCGGTCCAGGCTCATGCGCTCACCGTACCAGTCGATCAGTTGTCCGCACGTGGCGAGCTGCCCCACCGCTACGGCGGCTTCTGGATCGTGAAGCAGGCGCTGACGGAGCGCAGGCAACTCCGCGACGATGGCCGCCGCACTCAGTTCGGGCCAGCGCGCGAGGTGCTTCCACGCCTTGCCTTTGACCAGATACCAGGAGCCGCGCTGCCGATCTTTGCCGAAGCGCAGGTACAGGCCCGGGTGACGCGGGTCACGAAGGTCGTGCACAGCGACGTCGGCCGACTGCCGGCGGATCTCTGCATCGCTGAGCTTCACGGCGCGGGTCTTGCTCATGCGGATGTCTCGATGTAGTCCGTAATCCGCACGCGCACCGCGCCGCCCTTGATCGTCTCTTCACTGATCTGCAGCTGGGTGACGAACCTGCTGTCGTCAATGCCCAGAGCCTGCGCCACGCCGTCACGCCCGGACTTGAACGCGGCGATGCAATTGTCATCGTCCCGGCGGCGACGATCAGGCGGGACGAACTCGAGGGACAGCAGCGCGCGGCCGGTGGGAACAGGCAGGGCCGCTTTCAGACACAGCAGGAAGCAGGCAGCGCGGTAGGCCTTGGCGGCCTTGCTTTTCGTGGCCCAGTGCGTGCGAGCATTTGGGCTCAGCACCTTCGGCGGCCACGGCAGGATCAGCGTCTTGGTCATGGCCGGCCACCGTCCTTGCCGCCACATATAGGGCAAGGTTCAAAGCTCTCGCTGATCCGGTTATAGACGATGCGCTCGCCATGACACTGGCCGCAGGCACTAAGCCTAGAAAGTAGACGATGCCGAGCAACCGTCTCGCGCAGCTCGTTGAGCTCGGGAAGCATGCTCTTCAGCTGATGATTGCTGCCGAACAGAAACCCCACTGAGAAGAGCATCATCGCCGGGCCGCAAATCACGACCATCAAAAGGACGTCATTCATTTCAGAGCTCCTGCGAATGAATACCCGCCACGCCCGTCATGGAGCACCTTGGCAGTGTTCAGCAGCCTCTTGAGTTGAGACCAGGTCACGCGGCCACCTTCCCTTCGCTGACCAGAATGTCGATGGTCCGCACCATGCCCTGCATGTGCATATGGCTGAGCTGCTCGCGGGTGAATTCAGTTTTGCTGCGCGCGTCGACCGCAACGTGGCAAGCAGAGCACGCCCATGCACCCTGCAGGTCGTGGGGTTTAAACCCCATGCCGCAGCGAGTGCCGGCCATTCGCAGGTGGGCCAGCACCGTGGTTTCCGGGTTGCCGTTGCACACGCCCGGCACACGGATCTGGCAGTCGCGGCCGTGCGCGGCCTTGGTGAACTTCGTCTGCTTGGTCATCACATCCACGCCCCGAACTGAGATTCAACTGGAGGCACAGACCCGTCGTAGCCGGCCACCATGAAAGCGATGAAGCACCTGGCGACATTGGCGAGCGCCTTGATCGTTCTCATTGTGAGATCTCCATCAGGTCGACGACTT